>CAZKEM010000045.1:0-41955 GCA_964551835.1 uncultured Acidimicrobiaceae bacterium
TTGTGGTTGTGGGTTTGGGTGAGGGTTTCGGCGAGTTGGGTGATGATGGTGGTGGCTTGTTCCCATGGGATTGGGCCGTGGTTTTTGAGGTGGTCGTTGAGTGATCCTTTTTCGTAGTACGGCATCACCAAAAACGGGGAAGCGTCGTCCACAACGCCGGTTCGTAATACGGGTACTACGCCTCTTACGCCATCGAGCAGTTGCATAGCCTCGACTTCGCGGTTAAACCGCCTGACGCCGCTTTCGTCCCAAACTCCCGACAAGACCTTGACCGCCACGATCTCGTCGTTTTGATTAGTCGCCTTGTAGACAGCCGATGAGCCTCCTGTGCCGGTTAGCTCTAGGCCTGAAAGTCCCTCGATGTGTTCCATTTGGGTATCCTTTAATCAGTTGTCAGCTGAAGCTGCGGTAGGAAATAGACGGTTAGCTCGGGGTTAACGCCATGGATCGACGTCTATGTCGATCAATGTCATGCTATCTTGCATAACTGTGAGTGGGAATAATTACTCACCAAGAATCGAAAGGTACGACACAATGTCCGAAATTCTCTTAAAGGCCGAAGATGCAAGGGCAACGGCAACAGACGTCAAAACCTCAGCCACCGACACCCAGTCCGACTTTGACTCGTTGAAGACGAAACTATCTGGACTTACCGATAGTTTTCGGGGCGAGTCGCAAAAGGCATTTGAGGAAAAATACGATGAGTGGCACACATCGGCCAAAGGTCTGCTTGAAGCTTTGGAAGGTCTGGGCGACTTTCTCAACGCGGCGGCAGACACGATCGAACAGACCGATCAAGATATCGCTGGCCAGCTGAAACAGTAAGGTTCGAATGACGCAGGGAGACTTGGCTGCTTTTCGGGGAGGTCTGTTACGTGGCTGAGGAAATCAAGGTTGTTCTCGACGATTTAGACGCTCTGAGAACCAAAATTTCGGCGGCGTCGGTAGATCTAGAGGATGTTGGGGATGCTATGGACGTCGATCTCAGCGGTTCCCCTAAGGTTTCTGAGAGCCACAAAGATTTTTCGGACGAGTGGGACGAAACCCGGAAATCGTTGGTCGAGTCTTTGGACTCGGTCGCCGACGCATTGCGTGTGATTGCCGAGTCTTTTGAACAAAGTGATAAAGATTTGGCGGAGGCAGCTGAAAATGGTGGAGGGTCGTGACCGATCAAGTTAGTTGGACCCGCTTTTTTGACGAGCATCCGATCAGTGGTTCGACCACTGCGTTCGAAACGCTGTCGCAGCAATATGGCACGCTCGAAACCAATATTGATGCCATTGTCGCCGGGCTTGACAACTACCAGGACGGTGAGATCGCTACCTTTACCGGTGAAGCCGCCCATGCGTTTAACGAGCTGACCGAAGGCGTCTTAGGTTTACTTAGAGAGGTCCCGGGTGTCGCCGCCGAGGCTAAGACGATCTTCGAAAACCATCACACAGAGTTGGTTGAATTGCAGTCTGCGGCTGATGAGGCTCTAAACAGGGCTCAAACCAACTGGAACACCTACGTTGCTGCAAAGAAGCGCAACGACGATGCGAAGAGCTCGATCGATGGGCAGGTCGTTGATTTAGAAGACCTGCAAACCTGGGAAGATAACGCTGAAAAAGATTTCCGAACGAGTATCAACGCATCACACCGAGACCTGAAAATTCGTGAAGGTAAATTAGACGTCGCGACCGCACAAAAACTTGATGAGCTTGATGTAGGAAAACTTCAAGACCCAGGTTTTTGGGACAAGGTGGGGTCAGCCATCGTTGATGGTTTGGTGCTCTACGCCAACATAGTCACGCTCGGCAATTTCGACGAGCTAGTAAATCTCTTCAATGCTGTGATGGAAGGCGACCTTTGGGCGGCTCTGTGGGCGTTGAAAGACATTTTAGATAGCTTGGTGGCGGTTCTGGCTATCGTGGCGATTATTGCGGGTTCGCCGCTGACGTGGATTGTTTTGGGTCTAGCGGTTGCGGCTTTTGCCGCGACCGTAGCGTTGTACGTTTCTCAGGAAGCAGACCCTAACTCGGGCCGGGTTGCCTCGGGCAGCGACGTGGTCTGGAGCGGCATTAACGTTGCTGGTGCACTGGTCGGCGTAAAGTTTGGAGGCATCCTCGATATCACAAAGAACTTACAGGCCGGGATGGGTTTGAGATCCTTAACCCACTTCAGGTCGGGGGGTGTCATTGCACTTGATACCTTTGCCGATGTCTCCACCTTTAAGGGTGGGGTCGAGTTTGTGATAGGTGACCCGATCGATCTCGAAGAACCGCCGGAGACTTTGGACAATTTCTTAGAAATTCAGCAGAAGAACATCGAGTCTGGTGATGTTGAGATAAACGATAAAAACCAAGTTGTGATAGGAAGTAGCTGATGGCAACCGCTTTACCTAAACCCGATTCGTTACGATTCGTTTTACCTGAACAGTGGGTGCAGATTACCCCAGATCGCGAAAACCTGGACCGGCACCACCAACAAATTCTAACGAACATAGCCGACGCCGGTCTGACTATCTCGAAAACTGAGCAACGTAAACTCGAGGTCAGTTTCGCTCAGATGCGGGCCGGTATGTTGGCCCACGGCATTTCATCACTATCAGTTTTCGCTGACGCTTTTCCATCGGGTGAGGGCGTCGAAGGTGAAGATGACGAAACCGTGATTGCCATGGCGACCTGCACAATGATGAGTCACAGTCAAGAAACCCTTGGAACTCATCTGTCCCTACGCCCCGAACTTCTAGCAACGGTCTTTTCCCTTGATCGCAGGCCTGAAGATGCGGTCGACGAGCGGTCAAGAAATACTGCGATCGAGCCGCCAGAAGTTGTTGAACTTCCGGTTGGTAAAGTGCTCGTTCTTAAAAACCTAGTCGAACACACTGAGACCATAGCGAACGTCCATAAGATCTTTGCACAGTCTTTTCTGATACCTCACGACGAAACCTACCAGTCGTTGACGGCGGTACAGTTCAACACGCCTAACCTGGACCTGGCTAAAGATTTCTCCCGGTTGTTCGACAAAATTGCGACGACTTTTGCGTTGCTTCGGGCCGACGATCCGTCGATTCCAGGCGAGGCAGACAACTAACATCTCTTGGCCGCTGCGGCAACAAGCGCGTAGCGATTCTTCTGCCAAAGTCGGTCGTCCGAGAGTATCCTGGAACCAATGATCTGGCGCGTGGAAGTCGAAGAGGTTGGTCGCAAGCCATTCATAGTCTTGATCGACGCTGAGCTTGACACCCCGGTGTCGAACCTTATCTCCCAGTTCGAACACGCCGGAATCACGACCAAGCCCCTCACGGTTCAAGGTCGTGATCTTGCCCAGATCCAAACATTTGGCGAGACGGGCCTCAAAGACGGCCAGACCATATTCGCTGGGCCACAGAGCGGCGTTCAAACCCACGTGGCGCAATCCGGGTTGTATCTGGTGACCGTATCAGGCCCTGATGCGGGACGGGTCCACCAACTCACGCAAGGTCGGTTCTCGATGGGACGCGACGGTGCCAATGATTACCCAGTCGATGACCCATACATGTCTCGAAGACACGCCACGCTCGTGGTCGATAGCTCTTGGGGGGTAACGTTCGAAGACCATTCGAGTAATGGTTCGATAATAGAGAATGAGACGATCCTAAACGACTCACGGCCGGTTGAAGTCGGGTCGTTCCTCCATATCGGAAGTTCGCTGATTCTGCTCAAAGCGTTCTCGGAGGCGGAACGCTCAAACCCGGTCGACCAACTAGGTCCACATCGAACACTTCATTGCCGATTCCGTACTGCTGAACCATCGCCTCCATTAATCAGGGATGAACCGAAAGAACCAGCCGAACCTGGCAGTAGTAACTCGTCAGTTCTCCAGTCACTGATGCCGCTCGTCGCCGGCATCGGTTTCGCTGTCATACGTCGGAACTATTTGTACCTCCTGATTGGTGCGCTTTCGCCCATCATGTATGGAGCACTTACATTTTTCAGAAACCGGAAGAAAGTTCAGAAACAGGAGCTAGCGGTCGAGACGTATAAAGTCGACCTCGAGAATTGGAACGACCAGTTAACTCTCGCGTTGACAAACGAAACCCAACAGGCCCGGGTCCGAAGCAACGGACTCGGTATGGGCTGGCTTTCAGCCCTGCATACGAATCATTGTCTTTGGGAACGTCGCAGCGTAGACCCAGATTTCGGAAGCTTAGCGATCGGCTACGGAGACAAACCAACGGCGCTTCGGGTCAAATCAAAGCCAGACTTGCATTCTTGGGCGGTGCCGATCGAACACTCCTTCACCGAGACCGGGTCGTTGAGTGTCCTTGGCGACCTAGCGAATACGACCAAGACTCTGAGGGGCCTGTGCCTCAGCCTGGCCTGCAACTATTCGCCGAACGACCTGCAAATTTGGATATTTTCGGACCCGTCCAGGGCGGACGACTGGGACTTCGCCCAATGGCTACCGCATACCCAGTCTGAAGGATTGCGTTCGTCGATAGCGTTCTCAGAACGCGACCGAGCTGTGCTGTTTCAGTCGCTGAAACAGCAATTAGAAGTCCGGCTCGAAACCCAAGAAAAAGGTGTCGTTCCGGGACCCCTGCATATCGCTATCTTTGATAGCGCTGATCTCGTCGTCGAGGCTGAACTGAGCGAGCTTTCCCAAAACGGTCCTAATGTTGGCGTCAGTAGCATCGTCGCCGACCCGACAATAACACCGCAGGGAACAAACGCCAAACTCACCGTCGACACCGAACCCGACAAGTCAATATTTGAAAGCGTCCACCAGCCCCGGCTGGAAGGAGTGAAAATCGCCCTGGCCAATCAATTGATAGCGACGGAGACAGCGCGTTCGTTAGCAGCTTTACGCCCCGCGCTCACGGGTGGCTCGTCAATTCCTTCGTCCATCAACCTGGTCGAGCAGCTCGACCTGGAGCGCCTCGACGTCGAAAGTCTGGCGGAACGTTGGCGGACACAGTCACCGGCGACCAAAGCAGTCGTCGGCGTCTCATCGGATCTCGACGTCGCCATCGACATCGCCGACCATGGACCTCACGGGCTTGTCGGTGGAATGTCGGGCTCCGGCAAGACCGAGTTCTTGATGACATACCTGACGTCGCTATGTCTCAACAATGACCCCGACGATTTAGCCATAGTGATTGTTGACTTCAAAGGCGGAGTCGACCACGACCTCACCAAAGAGTTACCGCACGTAATTGACCTGACGACAAACCTTGCGATACAACAATTTCAACGCACGTTGGACCTTCTCTCAGCTGAGCAGGAACGACGGCAGCGGATGTTGGCAGGAACAGGTGATATCGTCGCCTATCAGAAAGCTCGGCAGAGCGACCCGAGTTTGCCGCCGCTGCCACGATTGATCGTCGTTGTCGACGAATTCAGTCAACTTTTGGCGTCCGAAGATGGCCGGGTTTACTTAAAGGACCTGGCCGAAATTACCCGCATTGGGCGTGCCTTGGGAATCCATCTGCTGTTGGTCACCCAAACATTCGAAGGGAAACTCTCGGGCGATATCGAATCGAACTCTGGGTTGCGGGTCTGTTTAAGAGTTACCAAGCCGAGCCATTCCAAGATCGTGTTGGGTTCCGGGGTTGCAGCCTCGATCAGTAAGTCGACGATTGGTCGTGCCTACGCCCGGCTTAACAGTGTTGAACTGACCGAATTTCAGACGGCAAGAGTTGCGGCGCCCCGACGCGGGGGAGACCAACAAGCAAGCTCGTGTACGATCGTTCCCGTCACCGTCGACATCCTCGCACAACTCGATGTTGGTCGACGCGAAGACAAGTGTCCGGCGAATGAGACCGACATGTTTCATCTCGTCGAACTAATGAAGCAAGCCTCTAACGGTTCTCGTGAAGTGATTCCGTGGCCCAAGACGTTGTTGGAAAAGCCGGACGAGAATTGGTTAGCGGCACAGGCGCAAGTAAGTTCCGATCCCGTTGTCGGCATTCAGGATGTGCCCCGGCAACAGACTCAAGGCCTGTTGCAGTTCACGGCTGAAGATCAGCAGATGCTTTTGGTTGGAGGCCGCGGAGCCCGTCTCGAACAGGTCGTGTCGGCGCTGATTCTCAGCTTGGCTTTTCAGACCAGTCCCGACGACACCCACATTCATGCGATCGACCCGCGGGGAGTCGGACTGGGGTCGTTTGCCGAGCTAGGCCATTGCGGCACGGTAGCAACCCGGAGCGAAGGTTTGTCACTCAGGCTTGTAGAACACCTCTACGGAATCGCCACGCTGCGTCGGTCTGAAATGCTTCGGTTCCAAGTGAGGAACATTGACGAACTTGAGGCTGCTTCGGGCTTTACGCATCGTCGAATCTGGTTGTTTGTGGCCGATGCTGACGTGTTAGCTTCGCGCCAGGAAGAACAGTGGACTGGCGTTAGAAACGCATTGATTCAACTCATCTCGGAGTCGGTCGACACTGGCGTGCGAATCGTACTCGCCGGCGATCAACGGCTAGCTGACACACGTCTTGGCTCATCGATCGAACGGCGCTTCGTTTTTGCCTTACCTCCAGATGTCTCTCCGGTCGGCTACGGCGTGCCAAGATCACTTAGCGTTGAGCTGGACACACAGAACCGTTGTGTCGACGTCAATCGAGGTCTTCTCACCCAGATGGTCCGGCTTGAAGAGCCTTCGCGTCTGAACTTGGTGGCTCAGCCAACGCAACATATACCGACGGCGTTGGTTAGCGTCACGTGGCCGTTCCCCATGGACCAGGTCAAAATTGACTCGAACCCCGAGGGCTACCTGTCTCCGTTGCCGGTTGGAATCAACAACACCACCGGGTTGCCGTTGTGGTGGGATTTGGCCGAGGACGGTCCCGTGGTGGCTGTTGCCGGTGAAGCCCAGTCCGGTAAGAGTACCGGGCTGATAGCTATCGCTGCGTTGGCGAAACGTCAAGGTTTTGAAGTTATAGCGTCGACGCCGAACCGTCGGTCACCGTTAGCGAACCTCGATCGCCACGCCTCGTGGATTTCGAACTCGATCCCCGTAGAAGAGCTATCGAAGCTAAGCGGCTCGATCTCCACATCGACCGTGCTCATTATTGATGACGCTCACCGGCTCCACGAAGATATTGATCTAGGTGCTCTGAGTCAAGTCGAGAATCTATTTACCGTATTGTCGGGTCCCGTCGACGTCTTTGATGGTCGCAGGTTTTCGCGGTTGTCTATCGAGGCGGCGATCATCCTAAAGCCGAGTGGTAGTCGAGCCGGAAATGCATTTGGAGTTCGCACCGTTGCTCCTGAACTACTGGGTAACCATCGGGCTGGTCAAGGTATCTGTATCAGCCAAGGTCAGTCGCTGCCGATCCAGGTCCCTCTACCGACTTCTGAATAGCGCAACCTGCCCTAATCGGGTGCTGAGTTTGCCCTTCTACGTTCACCGATTAGTGCAGAAATGCTGGATCTTTTTCGACCGATCTCATTTTTCATGACTACCATATCCCATAGGCGGAATTGCTCTGGCGGGCTAATTCCATTTTCCCTTTCGACCGTCCGGAATTGTGGGGTTTCGTGTGCAACGTCCATCCAAATTTACAGATAATCAGTTTGAGGCTGAGGACCAGCAGCAAGGCGCCGTAAGTCGAGCTGTCGAAAGTCCGAAGTTGTGGCGAGTTGCTGCCGTCGTTCTTTCGATTTGTGTTGCCGTTCTCGTGGTCGCGAATCTCGTCAATTTCGGAATTATCGGCGGTTCCGATGGGGAAGCCTCGGCCTCAGAAGATGCCGATTCCCAGGCAGCTGGCGGCACGACGGGAACTGGCGATGAGCCCTCTGGACCTGCTTCTGGCGAGCTAGATATATCCGAATTGGTAGCGAAGGGCGAAGAGTCCGGCGGCCCTTGGATTGCAGCTAGGAATGAGCCCTTCCGGTTCAAACTGGAAGGTGTTGTTTCGACCGAAAAGGAAAAGCAGAGCGTCGAGGCGGTCGCTCAGGGTATCTACGGCTCGATTGGTGACGTCAATATCGAGGTTGATCCGGCGGTGGCCGAAGCACAGTGGGCCGGTAACCCTGCTGGTGGAGTAGAGCAGCTGCTTTTTGTTGCTGCCTATCGAACGATCGAGGCTGAGATTCTCGTCACCAACTCGGAAGTTGACGCGACTGGTGTCGCTCCAGCCGGAACTTTCCTAAACGAAGTTTGGGCTGAATCTCTCGGCAATGCCGCATCCGCGGACCCCGCATTCTCGGCTTTGGAGATCAATACATCGTTCACGACGGCGGAGCTTCGTACCTCGACGTTGAAGGCTGAGTTCGACAATGGTGAACTGGTGCTTTCCGGCGAGTTGCCGGATCAAGAACTTATCGATGCGATTGTAAAGGATGCATCAATTCTGTTTGGGAACGATGCAGTGGTCAACGAATTTGTCGTGGCAGAGGACACCTTTGCGGTTGTTCCGACCCGCAACTTGCATGTTGTTCTGGCTAGTTTCAAGCCGTTTCGAACTTTTGAGTTCACCATTGAGAATGAGACATTTACTGGTCGGGTGATCTACGGCATCGATTTTGCACCAGGCTCCAGCGAGCTCGATGAGGTAACCAAAGACTCATTGGACGCTGTCTTGCGGTTCCTGAATTTTGCAAAGGTGCCGGTTTCAGTCATTGGCTATACAGACTCTGATGGGAGTGAAGCCTCCAATGCCGAATTGAGTAGTGAACGAGCGAAAGCGGTCAAGGACTACTGGGTCGAACAGGGTCTGATCGGTCCCGAGCGTGTGATCACTACGGGCCGCGGTTCGGAAAGCCCAGTTGGAGATAATTCCACTGCGGAAGGACGAGAAGATAACCGCCGGGTCGAATTAGTGTTTGAACAAGGAGCGGCAGCACAAAGCGACAACTAGTTTCTGAGTTGTTTCTGTCCTAACGTTCCCGACCTATCAACCAAATCTGAAGGAAGATAACAGAGGTAGGCGGCCGCTACGTAGCACTGGCGCCTACCTCCGCTCGAACGGGCTTTGGGGTCGCCTGTCTCAGTTGCCAGGTTGGGAACACAAACACTAACGGGTTGCCGTCGGGTGGGGCCTTGGCCAAGGATGGCCCTCGATAGGAGTTCAAACCGTCGCTTCTTGCCTGTTGGGGCACCGGTTCGTCTAGGTATTTCCGATCTCAAGTAGGGCGGAAATGCCAGACTTGTTCGACTGTTCCCTGTTTTTTACGACTATCATACGTAATAGGCGGAATTACCCCCCTTGGCGGGTTAGTTCCTAGTTCGACCGTCCGGAATTGTGGGGTTTCGTGTGCAACGTCCATTTAAAGACAATCGTCTTGAGGCTGCCGATCGGCAGCATGGCGCCGTAAGTCGAGCTGTCGAAAGTCCGAAGTTGTGGCGAGTTGCTGCGGTCGTTCTCTCGATCTGTGTTGCCGTCCTCTTGGTAGCGAATCTCGTCAATTTCGGTATCATCGGCGACTCCGGCAACGAAGCCTCGACCGAAGAAAATGCCGACAACCCTCCGCCAACTGATGGTGGTGCAACGGCAACTGACGATGAGCCCTCTGGGCCTGCTTCCGACGAGCTCGATGTCTCCGAACTAGCTGCCAGGGGTGAAGCGTCCGGCGGCCCTTGGGTCGCTACGAAGCATGAGCCTTTTCGGTTTAAGCTGGAAGGAGTTGTCTCCTCTGAAGAAGAAAGACAGGGTATCGAGTTCGTCGCTAACTCGATTTATGGAGCAGATGGTGAAGTTAATCTTCGGGTCGATCCGTCAGTCGGTAAGGCCGCGTGGGCTGGTAGTCCGGACAGTGGAGTGGTGCAGGTGTTGTTTGTCACAGCCTACCGAACGATTGAGGGTGAGATGTTGCTCACAGACTCGTTGCTTGAAGCAACTGGCGTCGCTCCCAGCGGAGATATTCTTGGAGATGTTTGGGCCGAATCGGTAGGTAACGCCGCAAATGCTGATCCAGCATTCTCGGCTATCGAGATTAACACGACGTTCAGGACTGTTGATCGTCGAACCATGACGTTCGACGCATCGTTTGATGAAGGTAAGCTCGTGTTGGCGGGCGAAATGCCCAATCAGGAAATTATCGACATTGTGCTGGAGGATGCGGAAGTTCTGTTTGGGAGCAATGCAGTGGTAAATGAGATTGTGGTAGCACCTGATACGTTTGCGCTAGTTCCGACCAGTAACTTGCACGTGGTCTTGGCCAGTTTCAAGCCGTTTCGAACATTTGACTTCACCATCGAGAACGAGACACTTACTGCTCGGGTCATCTACGGAATCGATTTCGAGCCAGACAAGAGCGAACTCGACGAGGTAACGAAGGACGCGCTGGACGGGATCGTACGGCTCCTGAATTTTGCGAAGGTTCCCGTAACTGTAGTTGGCTATACAGACTCTGATGGAAGTGAAGCTGACAACATCGAGCTGAGTACGGCCCGGGCGAACGCGGTCGCCCAGTATTTGATCGAGAACGGTTTGATAAGTCCTGACCTTGTGAAGGCAAAGGGGCGTGGAGCGGAAGACCCAGTTGGTGACAACACCACTGAGGAGGGACGAGAAGACAACCGCCGTGCCGAGCTCGTGTTTGAGCAGGTAACAGCGGCCGAGGATCCGAACTAGTTTCCCCTAATGAACAGAGCAAAAAGGCGGTCATTCTCGGGCAGTGTGGCCGCCTATCGGCGCAAACGGAATCTATTCAGAGCATTAGTTGCATTAGGCCAACATCGTGCCACTGTCCGAACTTTCGGCCGACTTCGCGTTCGACGCCTACCATTGCGAATCCGAACTTCTCATGGAGTCTGACGCTTGCATCTTGAGGCCCGACGATACGCGCCATAATCGTATGGAAACCGTGGGCGTTTGCAGCGTCGATCAGTTCAGATAACAAGGCTGAACCGACGCCGGTTCCATGAGCGCTCTGGTCGACATAGACGGAGTCTTCGACCGAGCCGCGGTATCCGGGACGGTCGCGGTAAAAGCTTAGGCTGGCAAACCCGACTACTTGTCCGTCGAGTTCGGCCACAACAGCACGTAGACCGCCTGAACGGTCGGCTATCCATTGCTGTTGTTCAACGAGTGTGCGGGGAACCAAGTCGAGGGTGCTTTTCGATTGAAGCACCTCGTGGTTGTATATTTCACACATCGCCTCGGCGTCAGCTGTGGCGGCTGAACGAATCTTCATGACCTCAGTTTAGCTCGAAGGAATTGTCGCGATGTAGTAGTTGACTAGGCGAGTGGCAGATGCCCGGGTAGGGTCATCTGGGTGAACACAAAAGGAACGATCCCAAAACCGATCTTCCTTCTTTTCCTAATTCAGTTCCTGACGATGGCGGCTAGTGTCGGGCTGACGACGATGCTTGGTAAACAGGTATTCGATATAACCGGCCGGGAACTTGATCTCGGTCTGTTGGGTCTGGCCGAGTTTCTTCCGACGCTGATACTAGCTCCGATGGGCGGAACACTGTCGGATAGGTTTGACCGGCGATATCTCATACTGGCCGGACTTTTAGTCAATGCGGCCGCAGCCGTCGCATTGGCGGTCTATGCTTCGACTGACCCGACCGGGGTTGGGCCAATATTTGGGTTGGTAGCCATGTTGGGCGCAGGTCAGGGCTTATTGTTCGGTTCGATGCGGGCGTTGCCAGCCGATATGTCTCCGCCCGCCGTTCTCTCGCGGGTTATGGCGCTGCGTTCGGCCTCGTGGCAGAGCGGCATTATTGTTGGGCCGGTCGCCGGAGGGTTTCTTTACGTTATAGCTGTTCCCGTTCCGCTTCTGGTCGCCGCAGTGGTGCTGGCGTTGGCCGCTGGCCTGACGGTTCTGTTACCGCGGTCGACGATCGCTAAGACCGATGACGTGTTGGGACCGAAGGCTATGGTTCGCAGCGCGTTGGAGGGGGTCAAGTTTATTCGTCGAACCCCCTTGTTGTATGGCGCCATTACCCTTGACTTGTTTGCCGTGTTGTTAGGAGGAGCGATAGCGTTACTTCCCGCCATCGCCGAGGAACGGTTGGGTGTGGGAGCCGTTGGTCTTGGTTGGATGCGGGCCGCCGTAGGTATTGGTGCTGCCGCGATGACGTTGATGATCGCTTGGAAACCGATTGAACAACGCATTGGTGTCGTGCTTTTGTGGGCGGTCGCTGTGTTTGGGGTAGCAACGGTCGGTCTGGGCTTTACCCGAAGCTACGGCGTAGCGCTAGCGCTATTGACGTTGATGTCTGCCGCCGATGCAATCAGTGTGTTCATTCGTTCAACTATTGTTCCGTTGGCGACGCCTGAATCGATGCGCGGTCGGGTCTTGTCGGTTGAGACGGTGTTTATCGGTGCGTCTAACGAGCTTGGTGCGTTTCAGTCGGGTGTGGCTGGAGCGATTCTGGGTGTTAGTGGCGCCGTTGTGTTTGGAGGCGTCGGAACGTTGGTAGTGGTAGGGCTTTGGACTGTGCTGTTCCCACATTTGCGTAACGCCGACCGGTTTAGCGATATTGTGGCTGCGGCCGACGAAGTTGTAGTCGAGGGCGCTGCCGGTTCATAGCCCTGCCAGTTCCCATCGGAGCTGTCGTCTGTTGTCTGGCCTGCGTCGGGATATCGACGTATTCCGTCTAGTCTCGCCGGTATGTCTGAACGTGATGTTGAAAAGAATGTTCCTTCGGCCCAGTTTGTTGAAACGCTTCGACGCTTGGCCGATTCAATCGAGGCCGGAGATTCCTTCCGGATCCAAATCGCTAATAAACGATTTACGATACCGTCTGATGCCGAACTGGTTATTGAACACGAGATCGAAGACGGTGCCGAAGAAGTGTCATTCGAGCTTCAATGGAAAGCACCTGAATAGCCAAGCGGTTAGCCAGCCGGGTTGGGCCGTACAGGCGAGCTTCGCCGACATTACTATGCAAGGCTTCTGCGCTAGGATTAGTTCGAGTGGCGATTGTCCGGGCGATGCTGCCCGTAGCTGAGGAGCGAAGATCGTGTCTATTGCTGTGCCCCTAATTATCTTGGTTGTCCTTGTTTGTGGTGCCGGAATAGCCTACCTGTTACACAAAAAAGAGAAGGCCCGTCAGGAAGCCTGGAGGGTTTGGGCAAACAGTCGGGGTTGGAGCTATTCCCCCGACAAGGACTCGGGAACCGCTGACTGGTTTAGTTTCGTAAACCGTCTCCGTAAGGGTTCTCGCAGGTATGCCAAGGACGTAATGAAAGGTGTCTGGAACGAACGGCCGATCGTAGCTTTTTCATATCATTACGAAACGTATTCGACCAATTCTGAAGGCCGGCGACAAACCAACCACCATTGGCTGAGTGTCGTTGCAGTCCAGTTTACCGACAGCGGGTCGTTCCCCGAGTTAACTATCGCTCCCGAGAATTTTCTCCGACGGTTTGGAAACGTCTTTACGGGCAGTGACATCGATTTCGAATCCATTGAATTTTCGAAAGCCTACGAGGTGAAGTCGGATAGCAAGAAGTTCGCCTACGATTTTTGCCACACAGGCATGATCGAATACTTGCTCAAGTCGCCGGGAACGTCGTTCGAGTTGGAAGGCCAGTGGATTGCCGACATTCACACATCGAAACTTCACTTGCCGAGCGTCGAACCAAGACTTCAACATCTCAGTAATATTAGTAACTTGATGCCTGCGTTTATGTTTCGCTCATAGGGCACGCACCGTTAGGAGATTCCATTGCTCATCCCAATCCTAGTAACCCTGCTACTTGTTGTACTGTTGCTGGTGGTCCCAGCTGTCGTCATGTATAACCGGCTCGTTTCGGTTCGGAACCATTGCGACGAGGCATGGTCGAACGTTGATACCGAGCTTCAGCGTCGTTACCAATTGATCCCTAACCTGATCGAGACGGTTAAGGGCTACGCGTCTCATGAACAGAAGCTTCTAAACGAGGTGACGCAGTTGCGTGAACGTGCATTTGACAGCCGTGGATCGGTTTCGAGCCAGGCTCAGGATGAAAGCTTGCTTCAGTCGTCGTTGGGGCAACTGATGGTTCGTCTTGAGGCGTATCCCGACTTAAAGGCCAACACCAACTTTCTTGAGCTGCAGCGAGAATTGGCAAATACCGAAGACCGAATCCAAGCTGCGCTGCGTTTCTACAATGGGAACGTTCGTGAGAACAACAACCGGATCCAACAGTTCCCGTCTAACATCATCGCCGGGATGGGTAACTTCAGTTTGAGAGAGTTCTTCCAGCTTGATGATCCGGCCGCGCGTCAGCCGGTCAAGGTGCAGTTCTAGCTGGCGTCGAGAAACTACTTGACAATCGATATCAAAACGGATTTGCCAGAGGTCTATTCCCCGTTGCATCTCGGAACTCCTCGGCGATTGTTTCGTCGGAGTCTGATTCGGCGAACCTGTTCGCGGACGATAGCGTAGCTTTCTAGGCGTCGCCGACCAAGGTGTCATGCAGTTAGTGGTGACCGCCCCATCTTTTACACCTCTGTATCGGGTCGGGGATTCTGGTCCGGAAGTGTTGGTTGACGGCTGGAGTCGTGGCAGAATCAGTAAGCCCGTTTCGGGTTTACTATTTCGCCTCCTTAGCTCAGTCGGTAGAGCGCTTCCATGGTAAGGAAGAGGTCAACAGTTCAATTCTGTTAGGAGGCTCCACAAACCACCAGGACGTCGCTAACGACAGCGATCGAGGGTTTCTTCGCCTCGGTCGACCTAGCGGAGACCACCCGGCAGGTGTATCAAACCACGCTGGAAAACCTCGAACAAGACCTACCCGCCGATGTAGCGTTGGTCGACATTGATCGCCAAACCCTGTCTGCTCATTTGACGTCCAGATACGGCAAGACAAAAGCGGCGACGTTTAACCGGAATCTAGCGACGGTCTCGTCGTTGTTTGCGTGGTGCGAAGAAAACGAGCTCATCATCAAAACACCCGTCAAGGGAATCCGCCGACGGAAACTCAAAACCTCGGTCGAGGCCGAGAAACAGCAACGCCCAATCCCGCTCGAGGATCTCACCGCTATCTGGACTGACCGGCGCCACGGGCTCCGTGACCGACTGTTCTGGGCTATGGCCTACGACACCGCAGCACGAGCTAACGAACTGCTTAGCCTCAACATCGAAAACATCCAGATAGAAAACCGAGAAGCCGTCATCGTGGGCAAAGGCGGCTCAGCCGAACGCATCTACTGGACCTCAACCACCGCTCGACTTTTACCCCGGATCATCAACGGACGCACCCGAAGGGCCGCTGTTCATCGGCGACACTGGGGAAACCCCCCCCCGAATCTTCTGACCCCGCTGATGCCTCCTGATTGGCCATCTCAGGAGTTAATCTCATCTAGTTGCTCCAGGACCATCTGCCTTAGTTTCGGAGAACCCCCGTGACCACCAGTTTGGATATAGTTGTAGTTGACGTAGCCACGCACCTCCAAGCTAGATTCATATTCGTGGAGGAGCGCCAGAGCGAAGTAGTACCAAGAGTTGATTTCAAGCTCTTGAACTGAGCTGTCATTTACTATTGAGATTACCTTAGGCCAGTTTTCTGCTCCACCTGCGCTCTCGATTTTGGACGTGGCTGAGAGCGGTTCTTGATGAGCTTGGATACCTCCTCCGTCACCTTTCGGTGAAGGTGCTTCAGATTTTTTCTCGGCCAACGGCCTAGGGAAGTTGCCAGAGTATTCTGGCGCAGGTTCTTCAGCTGCTCGTTGTTTAGCTAGCTCGTCGGCCCGCTGCTTCTCACCCTTTGCTATCGCAGCTTTCTCCTGGGCTCTTAGTTCATTCGCCCGCTGAAGTGCCGCCACCTCCTCGACTCGCTGCCTCGCTGCCTGTCCTTGTGCCTCTAGTTGGTCGGCTCGCTTTTCGGACTCCTGTACATCCACTGCTAAATCTGGATTGCTGCCACAGTCGATAGTGATCTCCCAACCAACCTCAATATTGTCAGGATCGGTCATTGAAGCGCCGTTAGCCTGCAGCACACCACGATTCGCCTCAAATATCGAAGAGACCGCTTCCCCAGTCCCACAATACTCAATAGCGATCGCTAACAACGAGTCACCCGCTCCGACCTTGTGTGTCTCCGTACCTTGCACCTCAGCACAGGCCGATAAAAGAAGGACTAAAAATGCGAATCTAAAGCACCGACGAGGAAGAGACATCCAACACTCGAAGGGCGTAGGGAGATACGAGCGATTTTGACACGATTGCGGCGGCACGAGATTTCCTCCGGTGGTTCATTCGCTGCCAGCAGACCGGCTGCGGGTCGGCATATCAGATGGAGGGGTAACCCCCCGGCTGGGAAGCGCCGGGGTTTCATAACGAGACGCTACACTTGCCGCCGGTCTCTCTACACGCCACCTCATCTGATTGTGTCCCGGCAATACAAAGCTCGGCTCGGAGCGGTGGCGAGCCGTAGTATGGGCCATTGTCAAAAGGAACGTCGGCGTCATTGTCAGGTGGAAATATCCTGTCTGGGTGAGATTCTCCAATCAGGTGCATGAACTCGTGGAGCAACGTTTGGCTCTGATCGTTTCTGCCAAGTCCGAAGAAGATGTTCAGGTTGATGAAGATTTCGTCGCCGTTCAGATAAGCGGATGCAATCACAGCATCGCGAGTATCGACGTCATGTTTGATGTCGTCTTCGTATTTGGTGAGGAGTTCCGCCTGGTTGTCGCTGCTAACAGCAGTGCATCCTCTGATCTTACCGTACGCTAATCGGTGCCGTTCGAGTACTATTTCTTGTTGCTCAAGTGAGTAGTCGCTGTTGAACGTGAAGTTTTGACCAATTGGCTGAAAGCCCGCCCACGAAGAACCCGGACCCGAACCAGTCACGAGAACCTTTTCGTCGCCATTGTTATCGAAGCCAGAAGACCCGCCGCGCCAATCAAGATGTCGGTACCAAACAAGTGACCCATCATGCTTAATGCCATATAGAACACCTTCGCCTCCTGATACCACTCGCTGAAAGCCCGCCCACGAAGAACCCGGACCCGAACCAGTCACGAGAACCTTGCTCTGATCGACTGTGGATCTTCCGGTTTCCCACTGAGAATGCCGGGTCCATGTGAGCGAACCGTCAGCCATGATCCCATAGATGACACCTTCGCCGGCTGCCATGATGTCGATTGGGGTGCTGTGGCGTGGATGTTCAGATACGACTACCTCGTTGCCATTGTTATCGAAGCCAGAAGACCCGCCGCGCCAATCAAGATGTCGGTACCAAACAAGCGACCCATCACGCTTAATGCCATATAGAACTCCGTTGCCTCCAGCGACAACTCTGGTCTCTTCATTCCACATACTTCTTTCCTCCAAATTCGGGATGGCTTATTCTCTCGTACCCGCTGCCGGTAGGTTCCTTGCTTGTAAGAGACGACCTTTAGCTGCTGGTCGAAGTTATTTTGAGAAATTCACCGCGAATCAGTTTGACTGTTCGTCCTTATTAGTTGCAGGCTTGAAGCCTAAGGATTTACGTGTTCTCTCTTTGTGTATAAGGTTCCCGCCGTGACCAACGCAGAAGACAATAAAGAAAAGCTGAGACGCTACCTTGTCCAGGCGCGAGCCGGTGATGTAGAGGCTCTTAGAGCGTTAGTCAATGCTCACCGAGACGCAATAGACGCTGGGGTCCGTCGAGGCCTTACGACACGAGAAGTAAGTTTCGATTCTGTCCGTTACCTCGTTTTTCAACGGATATTCAACAAGTTTCACAAATTCGAAGGAGAGATTGGCCAATTAGGTGCCTGGATGAGAAAGGTCGCGTGGAACTTAGCGATCGACCAAACCCGCGAACAACTCAGACATCTAAAACAAACAGCCAAAAATGTCCCGCTGGATGAAACCCTCATCGAAGAACGGGGCTTGGATCCCTACAAACAAGCGCTTATGCGGATGGCGATCGACCAAACTCTAGAGACGATGAGGGCTGACCAGGAAAACAAGGAAGAAGCGGAGGACCGGTTAGGAGTGGAGACAAAAGGTCCGAGCCCTTACTACCTGATCATGGCCTTCATCAATGAGGTCGACCCGCAGAAGATCGCTGAAGAGTTCCACTACGCGGTTTCGACGATACGAGAAAAGATCCTCAAAGCCCGGCGAGAGTTTATGAGAATATTTCTACAACATTATCCAAAGGCGGATATCTAATGGACTCCAACAAGCCGCTCGATGTCGCCCCAACAAAGGTTGAGATCGAAGACATGCTCACAGCGGACCCGTCCAACCCGTGGCCAGATGATTGGCTCGAAAACATTGACCTCACCCAGTTCCACGCGGCATCAAACAAGACCACTGAAACACTGACAGCTTTATCTAAAGCCCCTTCCCAAAAAACCAAAAAAACAAACACAAACGCCGAAAGGCCCCCAGACAAACAACACTCACCTTGGTCTCGCCCCCTGTTATGGGCCGCCGCAGTTGTGGTAGCAGGACTAGGAAGCGTCAGCCTTATTAATTACGACCAAGCCGGGCGGACACACACCGCTGAACCAGCCAGCACACAACAACTCGACTCGTCAGAAACCCAGAACCAAAAACCCAACCGAGACACAGGTTCAACTCCATCACAGGAGTCGAACGAAACTGCGGTAAACGATCCAACAAATGGTGGTCCACCTAACGATGGATCACCCAATAAATCCGAGCAACCATCAAAAGAACCAGGCCCTGCTCCTAACCCAAACCCTCAAACAACCACCACAACCGAGACAACCACCTCAAATGATCCCTCGCCTACAGATCCCTGTGTGCTTGAGAAACTGTTCTCCTTCACCGGTGGACCCAACAACAACGGAAACGGCGACGGCGAAAACGTGAAATGCCCAACCGCACGACTCTCAAGCAACGGCAACGAAATCGGAGAACGCTTTCAGCTCCGCTTCGAAAACTGCGACTTCGCCGGAACCCTAACCGCCACCGGCACCGACGGAACAACCCTCACTATCAACAACAGCTGCGACACCGACCCAACCAAAACATTCCCCATTCCACCAACCGGCGAGCTCGGACTCACCCTCACCCTCACCGACGCCAACGGAACCTACCGAATAGTCTCGGACGCAGAATGACCCCTACAGCAATGACGTTTCCCTTCGCTTATCATCAAGAGGCTCGCAGCACTCGGCGAGTACAACCTTAAGTGATGCATAATTGCGGTTACACATGGCGATCTGAGCAGTGGTAGCCCTGCAGGCAAGTTGCAACGAATCGGCGTGTGATACGATGGTTCGCATGGCTGTTCAGCGGACCAATATTCGCCCTTCTGTGAATCCTTCTGATGAAGAGGTTTCGGCGTGGGAATCATTGAATCGCGAAGAGCAACTAGATTCGATGCGGGCAGCTATTGAAGAATCTGCCGCATCCGGAGTAAGCAGCAAGGACGCGGCTGAGGTTTTCCAAGAGGCCCGTGATTCCGTTTCGTCTAGAGATGCCTAACCCTTCATACATTCTCGTAAATCAGGTAGGGGAGTCTCTCAAGGAGATCTACCTCTACACTCACGAAAGCTTCGGGCAATACCAAGCCGATGCCTACGCTGCTGGCTTTGTAAGCGCGTTCGAGCTTCTCGCAAAGTTTCCAAAAATGGGGCAGTCAGCTGATGAATACAAACAAGGTCTGAGACGGTACCGGTACAAATCGCATCTGGTCTTCTACAGCATCGCTGACGATCATGTTCTGATCGAGTTCGTGTCGCACGTTCGGGTTGACGTTCGCAAGCACATGTTCGACGAAGACTAAAACTGGGAGCCCAAATGGGAGCCATCGAGGCGCGACTTGGGCTGACAGCTAAACACGCGGACGGTCATCCAATCCTCTAAACATGCGGAAACTCGCCTAACTCTGTGGCCCGCCAGGGAGCATGGTAAGGAAGAGGTCAACAGTTCAATTCTGTTAGGAGGCTCTAAATTCCCAGGTCAACGGCTTACAGTCTAGTCGCCGTCCTCGACAACACCAATCGTGTGAGTGGAATGTGAGTAATCCGCTCCACAGCGAGTCTGAACGATCTGAGCTAAGCGAAGATCTACCAAGTGAAGACACCGAGCGAAGCGACCTAGACGGGGTATCGAGTATTTATGGATAGCGCTCGTTCTAAGAGCCTCGACCGTCGGGTGTAAACAGGAAGGATACGGGCCTAGTAGAAGGTGGTTGCCGTTCTGGGTTTTGGGGCGTTGTGGTTGATCTTACCTGTGGTGGGTTAGAGCCCTACGACTGCTATGGACAAGGCGTAGGCTAGGCGATCTCTTTGCCTCGTGATACTATATGAGTCCTTTTTTGCTAACAGTTGCCGGGCTAGCTGTTGTTCTGTGGTGGTTTGATTCATCTCGGCGTCCAATCACATACGTACTTTCCATTTGAGAAGGAGAGGTCGCAATTGCAGAACCAGATAGTTCCGAATAGTTCTGGCACCGTTTTTAACGAAATTGAGTTGGGGTAGCGTCAAACAGATCTACCAGAACTGGCCTACGCTATTCCGTCGGCTCCGGCCTCCTCGGCGATTTCGATTATCTCTTCGTTGGTAGGCGCCGGAACAAGTGACCCGGCATAGTCGATCTGTGGTAGTTGAGCAGCACATGATGCGTCGGGCTTGGCCGCCGGGTCGTTAACAAACGCCGTGGCGATCGAGATTGGGCATTCGTTCCCAATAGTCACAACGTGACCCAATTGAGGAAACTCAACAAGAGTGGAGTTGGGTAAGGTTTCAGCTGCCCTGCTGCTCCACTCCGGCCAGGTTTGAAAGTCGGTATCGCTTGCATAAACCAGCGTCGGGATGTCGCTCGTAACTGCCTCGGTCACAATCGGATCTTCAGGGCGCACGTCCCAGATATCACAGACCGGGAAGAAGTCGTTTGTCGCTGCGTCCAGTAGCGCAGGCGACCACACCATGTCTGAAGCCCTGGGGATCGTTGGGCTTTGATACGGGAACTCTTCAGCACAGACTACAGATGCGAAGAAGCCGTCGGAGAACATCGTGGCGACACTTGGCAAGCCCAGCTGTTGATATGACATCATCGCTGCTGCGTCGGCAGGTGTCGCTCCGAATATCAAAGCGAGGAACGTTTGAGCGTAGTTTTGGGCAGCCAGGGTTCGCTCATTTGGGTCGTCTGAAGCTAACCCGTTGATCCACGCTGGCAGTGACGGCTCCGATTCTAGGAGTACCATTATCGATGCAAACGTGGTGATGTCCAGCACGTCGCCGAGGATGAATTCAACGTTTTCATCGTCATAGGGGACGGGTTCTCTGACAACGTTGGCCGCAGCGGTGTTGATGTCGTCAGCGAGGTTAGGGAATGCGGCGCCACAATCATCATCGGCCAAACACCGTTCAACAATCTGGTCAAGATTGTTTTGGTAGCTGATGAGGTCATCTGGTCCGGCTGAAATTTCGGGCTGGAAGACCGAATCTAGGATGGCACTGTTGACGCCCTCAGGGTGGTCACGCATGATACTTAACGCCAGGTCAGTTCCGTACGACCCGCCGAAGAGGTTCCATGTATCGATGCCAAGTCCAAGGCGGAGGTCGTTTATATCGGCAGCGTTCTCGACAGTCGTATAGGCCGAAAGGTCGATTTGTTGTTCGACGAGCCTGTCCTTGCATTGTTGACTTTCTTCCCGAATGGCTTCCATTATTTCTTCGTCAGTAGGTGGCTCGGCTCCTTCGATATCGTCGGAATCCGTCAAGTCTTCGAACGGTGGTTGCTCAAAAACTAGATCTTCGAGCTGTACACAGACAAGTTGAGGTTGAGAGTAGCCCGTACCTCGCTGATCGACATAGATCATGTCGCGCCCTGCAGCAACTTCGCTGAACGCCAGTTCCTGCAAAATGTTGCTGGCGGAAAGAGGTGCACCTCCAGGTCCACCATCGAGATACACGAGAGGTTCAGCGGTTGAGACTCCGCCCGAAACGATCCCGAACGCTATGTTGATGAAACGTGAATCCGGGTCGGATCGTTCCTCGGGAACAGCCATAAACCCGCACGTTAAGTCGGGGGCGAAGTTGGCCTCTTCGTCGGTACACGTTAAGAACCGGATCAAGTCGCTTGGAGGGCTGTCAGAGGTTATTGGGTCGATGTTCAGACATCCCACCCGGAACTTGTTTGCAGACGTTCCGTCACCGGCGTGGACAAGTTGGACTCCGTGCGCCGGTCCACTTAGGTCGATGCTTGGCTGAGCAAACGGTGCGCCTGTTGCGGTGTCGGGTAGGTCAGGTGTTGGTAGGGTTTCGCCCACGGTTGCGCCCCCTTCACCGACAAAACGGACGATGACTTTTTCGCCGGATTCTGTCAACGTTGGGTCGCCGTCCAACGAGTCTTCAGCGTGATCAGGGTCATTGGACGTGCCACTCACCAAAACGGTTCCGGCTGGGATAGGTGTGTCCAGATCCAAAATGTCGGTGGCGCCAACAGCTCCACCATTCAACTGATCCGAAGCAACTTCGGACGGATCTTCGCTAGAGCCTCCGGCGTCGATGATGTCTGTTTGCGCGAAGCTGGTGATGTCGCACTGAGGTGTTTGGTCGACGCCCACGGGTAGTGGCGAAGCCGCACTGGGGGAGGGGGTCAAACCGATTGAGAGGACGGCTAGGGGTGCGGCAGCAAGAGTGACCCGCAACCTTCGCCAGTTATTGGACTGCATGGTCATGTCAACTTTCTTTCGGCGATACATCGCGATGCCTGTTGGTGGTTGATCCTCCCCTATTGTTTCATCAAAATCCAGTCACGCAAGTCCCTTGGCTGTCCAAGTGACGTCGTGAAGCTTAATGAATCGTGTCGGATGGTTGGGAATGTCCAGGTAGCGATACCTGGCTCCCACCCCTGGCGGTCTTATTGAACTCGCGAAAAAAATTTCAACAAAAACCCGAAATCCGGTGCCAAACATGTAGGTGAGGACAAATAGTTGAATCTGCCCGCTGCGTGCAGGGCCCTCAATTGAACGTTGGGTGACTAAAGACCATGTCGCTCCTTGGCTGTACAAGTTTGCTACGGGCCGAGCGTAGAGAGGGTAAGCATTTGTCTAGTCAGTTAGGTAACGAGCGGGGTATCCTTTGGCCAAGTTTTGTTATCGTTCTGTTTACAGAGAATATGAAAATTCGCTCGGGTTTGTATTGCTCGATGACGGGAGTCCAGATGAAGACCTTCGAGAAATTGTTAGTAGCGAACAGAGGCGAGATCGCCATCCGAGTGCTGCGCGCCGCTAACGAGCTTGGCAAGCGTACGGTGGCTATCTACGCCGAGGAAGACAAGCTGTCGCTACATCGCTTTAAGGCAGACGAAGCGTACCGAGTCGGCGAAGGCATGGGCCCCGTTAAGGCGTATCTCGATATCGCCGATATTATTCGCATCGCAAAAAAGTCTGGTGCTGACGCCCTGCATCCCGGCTATGGGCTACTGTCGGAAAACCCTGACCTCGCCGAAGCCTGCGCGGCTGCCGGGATTACCTTTATTGGCCCTAAGCCAGAAACGATGCGCCTGCTCGGCGACAAAGTCAGCGCCCGTCACGTAGCAATCGAAGCAGGTGTGCCCGTAGTCCCGGCGACCGACATTTTGCCTGACGATCCAAGCGCTGTGGAGCAACTAGCTGAAGAGGTCGGCTACCCAGTGATGTTAAAGGCAAGCTGGGGCGGCGGCGGCCGAGGGATGCGCCCGATCCGCAAAGCCGAAGACCTCATCGATAATGTGCGGTCAGGGTCACGCGAGGCCGAAACGGCCTTCGGCCGAGGCGACGTTTACTTGGAAAAGCTTATTGAACGAGCGCGCCATATGGAAGTCCAAGTTCTTGGCGACCAGTACGGCCAGCTCGTCCATTTGTACGAGCGCGACTGCTCCGTGCAGCGCCGTAACCAGAAGGTTGTCGAACGCGCACCGGCGCCTCAACTCGATGACGAACGACGAGCTGAGCTTTGTGAGCTCGCCCTCAAGATTGCCCGTCATGCGGGTTATGAGTGCGCGGGGACCGTTGAGTTCTTAGAGGACGTCGACACCGGTGCATTTTACTTCATCGAAGTCAACCCACGG
This sequence comes from uncultured Acidimicrobiaceae bacterium, assembly GCA_964551835.1. Lineage (GTDB taxonomy): Bacteria > Actinomycetota > Acidimicrobiia > Acidimicrobiales > SZUA-35 > JAHDCC01. Next base: position 23,872 of record CAZKEM010000045.1, read on the forward strand.
ATCCAGGTTGAACATACGGTCACCGAAGAGGTGACCGGAATCGACATCGTGAAGGCGCAAATCCGTATCGCTGAAGGTGGGCGAATTGGTGAGCTGGACGAGACCGGCGTGCCGTCCCAGGATGAGATAAAGCTGAACGGCCACGCCGTTCAGTGTCGAATCACAACCGAAGACCCGCTCAACAACTTCATCCCCGACTACGGACGCATAACGGCCTACCGGGGCGCTACCGGCTTCGGGATTCGCCTGGACGGCGGGACCGCATACTCGGGTGCGGTCATAACCCGGTACTACGACAGTCTCTTAGAAAAGGTGACGGCTTGGGCGCCAACCCCAGGCGAGGCGATCGCCCGCATGGACCGCGCTCTGCGGGAATTCCGCATCCGTGGCGTCGCAACCAACTTGGCGTTTGTCGAAAATCTGTTGGCACATCCAACGTTCAAATCTCTCGAATACACGACTCGCTTCATCGACGAAGAAGAAAGCCTGTTTGACTTTACGCCGCGCCGCGACCGAGCAACCCGGCTCCTCACCTACCTGGCGGACGTTACCGTGAACGGCCACCCAGAAGCCAAGGACCGTAGACGCCCTCCCGCTGACGCAACGTTGCCTGTAGGACCGGAACCGAAGAGCGTCGATCCCGCTGCTGGTACCAAACAGCGTCTCGATGAGCTCGGTCCTGCCGCATTTGCCGATTGGATGAAAGCCCAAGAGCGAGTTCTCGTCACAGACACGACGATGCGAGACGCCCACCAGTCATTGCTTGCAACGCGTGTGCGCAGCCATGACATGCTCGAGGTAGCGAAAAGCTATTCTGCGAATCTGCCGAACATGTTCAGCATGGAGTGTTGGGGAGGTGCGACATTCGACGTCTCGATGCGGTTCCTTCAGGAATGTCCCTGGGAACGGCTCACGGCGTTACGCGAAGCGATGCCCAACCTGTTACTACAGATGCTGTTCCGTGGTTCTAACGGCGTCGGTTACACCAGCTACCCGGACAACGTTCTACAAGCGTTCACCCGTCGGGCAGCGGACAATGGCATCGACCTCTTCCGAGTATTCGACTCACTGAATTGGGTCGAAAATATGAAGGTCTCAATCGAAACGGTGCTCGAGACCGGCAAGCTCTGCGAAGCAACCGTCTGCTACACGGGCGATATCTTTAACCCCAATCGCAAGAAGTACGGCCTTGAATATTACCTGAAGTTAGCGAGCGACCTGCAGGCGACTGGCGCCCACATTATTGGGATTAAGGACATGGCTGGGCTTTGTAAACCCGACGCTGCCGCGCGTCTCGTTTCGGAGATAAAGCGCGAGACCGGCATGCCTGTGCATTTCCACACCCACGATGCCAGTGGGATGGCTGCTGCCTCTGTTCTGGCGGCGGTTGAAGCGGGGGCGGATGCGGTTGACCTAGCGATGGACAGTCTGTCCGGGACGACCTCTCAGCCCAACCTCGGGTCTGTGGCTAACGCACTTGTTCACAACAAACGTGCGACCGGCCTCGACCTGGAAGCGGTCCGAGAGATTTCCGACTACTGGGAATCGGTCCGCCTGCAATATGCGGCTTTTGAGTCAGATATGCGGTCAGGGTCTTCTGAGATCTATCTTCACGAGATGCCGGGCGGCCAGTTTACGAACCTGAAAGAGCAGGCTCGTTCGATGGGCCTCCAAGGTCGTTGGCGTGAAGTAGCCGAAGCCTACGCAGAGGTCAATATGATGTTCGGTGACATCATCAAGGTAACACCGTCGTCAAAGATCGTTGGCGACATGGCGTTGTCGATGGTGGCGGGCGGATTGAGTCGCGCCGAAGTTGAAGACCCAACTAAAGAAGTGGCCTTCCCCGAATCGGTCGTTGGTTTCTTTCGCGGAGACATTGGTCAGCCTCCGGGCGGCTTTCCCGAAGCGTTACAGAAAAAGGTACTGAGAGATATTTCTCCGTTGACGAAGCGTCCTGGCGAGACTATGGAGCCTGCGGACATGGATGAGTTAAGAGCAAAGGCCGAAAGTGAGGTCGGCCGGGAGATAACCGAGGAGGAGTTTTGTTCCTACCTCATGTATCCAAAAGTGTTTGTTGAGTACGCCAATCGCGGAGCCTCATTCGGCCCGGTTTCCGCATTACCTACGCCAGTCTTTTTCTACGGCATGGAGCCCGGTGACGAGATAGCGGTCGACCTTGAGCCCGGCAAGACTATGGTCATTCGTTCCGTCGCGATTGGCGACGCCGACGATGACGGCCAGGTCCGGGTGTTCTTCGAACTCAATGGTCAGCCTCGTGTAGCGCGGGTCCCGGATCGGAACATGACCGCGACGACTAAGAGCCATCCGAAGGCCGACGACGGCAACGAATCCCATCTCGCTGCGCCGATGCCTGGAATGGTTGTTACCCTCGCGGTAACTGACGGGCAAGAGGTTGAAGTTGGTGACGTGTTGATGACCATCGAGGCTATGAAAATGGAGACCGCCATCAACGCAGACCGTGATGGCAAGGTCGCCCGACTACATGTTGCCGTCGGCACCCAAATCGACGCTAAGGACCTGCTCCTCGAATTCGAGTAGCCATCTAAGATTTCAACCGATGTCGGCTACATGCTGGACCGTGAGGTCCGGCTGGTTGTTGTAGATCGATAGAGCGCCAAGAGTCGTTTGTGGCTCATACGGTACACGTTTACCCAGATCCGTTCACCGAGCCCGACTTGGGGCGCTAGTCCCTGCTCATGTACACATCGAATCCGTGAAACGAACTCGTCGGTTACCTCTTTGGAATGGATACGCACGTTAGCCTCGACGTTTGCCATCAAGCCGCGGTCAGTTAGGTCTGCGCTTCCAACATGCGAAATATCGTCGACGAATGATGCTTTGCCATGAACGAAAAGACCATCAGAGGCGAAGCGAACATCGATGCCAGCAGACCGCAGACGGAGGTAAGACCACATGTTGAACGGAAACAAGACGCCTTTCTTCTTGCGGTACCTACGTCCGAGGTAAACGCGAATGTCGACAGATGGTCTCGCTATTTTGAGGTTGAGTAATGCCTGGACAATCTCTTCATGCTGGAACGAGTATTGAAGAACGGTTACTGACTCGCGGGCGTTGGCTATATCTTCGACTAGCGCAGTCCGGATGTTATGGTCAGCGTCGCGAGACGCCAGTAGCTGGAGGTGGTTGTTCCCGCCGGCTCGGGTTCGCGGTATCTCTTGTCCGGCTAGTTGATCAAAGAAATGTGCAAGTTCGCCAACTGTTGGACCGTTGACGAGAAGCCCGGCACCTACGCTGTTGTGCCAATCGTATCCGGCTGACGAATGTTCCTTCCAGGTATAGAGGGCGGCGTCACCGATGTAGCCGAGTGCGGTCGTTAATGAGGTGTCGGCGAGAACTAGCTTGGCGTGTTGTCCAGGCCTATGGGCTGACGTACCTGGTTGTAATTGAGCATTGTTGTACGAAATCACTTCGATGTTGTCCTCACCGCGGAGGGAGTTGATTCGCTCGCGGAAAACACTAGCTTCAGATTCGGGCCGCCCGCCATAAGACGGATCGCTAAAGAGAATTCGCACGCAGACACCTCGACGAGCTGCGTTGCGTATCGATACTTCGTAGTCGACGTCATCTAGTGCGTGTGTTGCGATATCAAGGGTTCGTCGAGCTGCAAAAATGACGTCGATGATTTCCGATTTGGCGACGTGCGCGGCAACGATCGGGCGGACCTTGTCCGGCCCCAAACGAACCCAGTCAGCTGGTTTGTAGTTCGTGAACTTGGAGGCAGCCGTCAGTTCATTTCGGTCTGGGGGAAAATGGAGGTCGGGGCGTTGCTTGTCTCGCCAGCCGATCCACCATGACTGGAGCCGCCAGGTTAGATCGGACCACTTCACGCGCTCATAGGATTGGCCAGCCGAGCTGGGGTCTATAGCCCGGATCTCGTCGGGTAGCACCCCACCGACGATCTGCACCTCCTCATGGCGACGGAGCGGGTTTTCGCAGAATGACGTGTCGGCCCATACCCAGTCCTCGTTTGGGTCCAGGGTCCGCCTTATTGGCACGGTTGTTTCGACAACGAGGCCGCCGGGTCCGGCAAAGTCTTCTGCGACGGCTCGGGAACGAGAACCCGAGAGCATTGGTGATTGACCAGCTGCTAGGTCGCCGAACATGTGGTTCCAAACTGCGTTGCGGGCTCCCAGTTCGGAGAACCGCCGGTTTGATGTAGCCAGGGCGTTCCTCGTTGACCCTCCGTTCACAAGTACGCACAAACCGACTGCGCTGTGCAAGCCGTCCTTGTCGAGACGATGCCTCATCTGATGTTGCGGTCCGAATGCCTTAACCCCGACGAACAGGTGTATCGTCGCTTCCTGGCGTTTGCGAAGTTCTGTCGCTACTCGTTGTTCGGTGTTGACTGGTCGACGAAAGTCGATGTGTTTGTTCACCGCCTGGGTAACCGGTCTGCTCAGGAGTTTCTTGTACCATTGAATTGGCGCCCCGGTTACGCTTCGTACTCCTAATCGAATTGAGGAGATGTACCGGCCTGTTGCTAGCAAGTAGTGCCGTCTTTCGCTGGCAGGTATGTGCCGTAGCTTTTTGTTGTCATTTTCTCCGCCGTTTCTGACCCGTGCTTTGCACTTCCAACCATAGGCGGTGCTCCATAGCTACTGGCAGCACGTCTGTTTCGGATCCGTGTAGATCGTAAAAGGTGAGTCTCAGGCTAACCCGTAAAGGCTCAGTTCTCGAGGTCGACGATCTGGCGCAGAGTTGTTCGATACTCGGCGAACGCTTTCTTGCCTGTGGGGCTCAGGCAATACCACGTTTTACCGGATCGTCCTCCGCCGGTCTTTCGGACGACAATTAATCCTGCCTTTTTGAGGGTGGCCATTTGCTTTGAGACATCGCTATCTGCGAGTTCGAGTCGTTGGCTCAGGTATGAGAATTCTGCCTCGGCCAGGGTGTTCAGAGTTGCCATAGTCATCAGACGTTTGGGGGAGTGGATGATTTGGTTGAGGTCGCAGGCCAACGGGGACGCGTCACCTGGTATTTCTTGATTGGTCATCGAGTGGTGTTGGACCTAATCAGCTTTCTGGTGAGGTATGCAACGAAGGTTGAGGCGAGAATAAAGCCCGTCACCGTCAACACGATGACGGCGAGTGGTGGCTCAGACTGGACTATCAGAACGAGTGGCATCACCCCAAAGAAAATACACAGATACACGGGCCAATGCTGTTTGAGGACTACTTTTTGGACATGGCCAGGCATGATTGTTTTCGGTCGAACACCGTGGTACTTCTTTTCCATTCGAGTGACCGCTGCAACGAAGACCACAACCATAAGTAGACCGACGGGAAGAGCCCACCACTCAGACTGGGAGAACATCCACAAGATAGCGGACAGACATATAATGGCTCCCACCACGGCAACTGCGACGAAGCGTTTGGGAACTGGGTCGGTTTTGCCGGTTGAGAGGTACGTTTCGCGCTCGATGGTTTCGATCTGGCCTAGAGTCTCAGCAGCTTGCTGGCGGGGCGAATCGTGATCCATGATCGAACTCTATAAGTTGCATTAAGTGCAAGTTTTGTGGTCGGGAGCCTGCCAGATCAGATCTTGGATGGACTAGCCGTTCGGTTCTCTAGACGTCGCCCGAAAACGGCTACGACCAAACCGGACAGAACAATACATGAACCTGGAGCGATCACCAGAAGGGGAGTCCTCTCAATTTCAGCTACACCTTGAGCCAACATGGCGCCCCACTCAGGTGTAGGTGGCTGTGGGCCTAAGCCGAGAAATGAAAGACCCGAAAAGGTCATCAGTTTGGTCGGAAACCGAAGTACGCCGTGGGCCAGCAACGGGCGAGAAATGTTCGGCCAGACCGTATTGGCAAGCACACGGGTGGTTCCCGCCTCAGCGAACCTTGCGGCCTCGACGTATTCCATCTGTACTTCTTGGGCGGTGAGACGAAGGGCAAGGCGAGCAAACGGCAGCCAGCCCGTGACCGTCATAGCTGCAATAATGCCCAAGATGCCGGGCCGTAGCACAGACACGACCACAATTGCGACGACGACGGTAGGAATAGCCACGAGGGTATCGGTCACCGCAGTCAACAAACTAGAAGCCCGGCCGCCAAGCCAGCCGGCCCAAACACCTAGGCCTGTGCCAACCAGGCCGGTCGAGATGAGCGACAATGTCGCGACGCCGATACTGATAGAACCTCCGGTGATCAACCTGCTCAGCTGATCGCGTCCGAGACCGTCGGTCCCGAGAAAATGATCCCAGCTGGGACCGTTCAGACGCTGTGAAAGGTCGATCTCACCTCCGGAAAAGTCCAGCCGGCTAGCCATCGCCGTAAGAAGAATAAGAGCCCCGATTCCCCAAAGCCATCGCCGAGTTGGTCGAATCATCAAGGGTTCTCCGTTGTTGGCGGAGATAGCATCGACGAAGCTTGGTCAGAAAGAGCACCAATAATAATTCCCGCTGAAACTATGATGAGCCCGCTTGCCTGCAACATCGGTACATCTGAAGCTTTGACGGCATCGTGGATGAGTCGGCCTATTCCCGGTATTCCAAACACTACTTCGATGATGACCGATCCGCCAAAAAGTCCGGCTGTAAACATCCCACCCAAAGCCAAAACACCGGTGGTAGACATTCTGGCTGCGTGTAGCCAAACGACTCTCCACCGGCGGACTCCTTTAGCGGTCGCCGTCCTTATATAGGGCTGTTCTAAAGCTTCGATCGTTTCAGCTCGAACGACCTGAGAAAAAAGCGCGGTCGGGCCAACGGCCAGAGCAAAAACGGGAAGGACCATGTGTGAAGAGTCGCCCCACCCGCTCGTTGGGAGCCACTGAAGTTTGACGCCAAAGAAGTAAACAAGAATTGGGGCCGAAACGTGACCGGGAATCGAAACCCACACGCGACTCACCGCAGTTGTATATCGGTCGAACATTCCGAGCGGCCTCGCGGCGGCGGTAACACCAATCGCTACCGCCGCCGAGACTGCAATCGCCATAGCCGAGCCGACTAGGACGGCAGATGTTCGCGCCGCCTGAAAGACCTGGGGTCGGACGGGGCGTCTCGATATGTTCGACTCGCCCAGATCACCTTGGACAAGTCGGCCGAGATAGCTGACGTATCGTTGGTGAACCGGGCGGTCTAACTCCAGTTGTTGTTCTAACCCTTCGAGTGTTGCCTCATCTAATTCGGCACCATCGGTTCGAGCCCGCAATGTCGCGCTGGCCTGGTCGACGCCCTGTAAGTCAGGCAGCGCGAACATAACGATGGTGGTCAGCACCAGCGCTATCGGGACCATTAGAAGTCGGGTACCTAACGAGTTAGAAGTCACTGACTTTCGGGGCTAACCCAACGAGAGTTCTGGGGTAAGTAGTGTTCGTTCGAAGGGGTCCTGAACGTAACCCTCGACCTGTTCGCTAACGGCGACTTGAGCCTGGTTATGAGCGATCGGAATCCCAACAGTCTCTTCCGAAAGAAGGGTTGCCGCCGACGCAAATAGGGCCTCTCGTTCTGAGAGGTCAGTTGTCTCGGCTAGATCGGTCATAAGGGCATCAAACTCGTCGGAGCAATATGCGTTCAGGTTGTATCCACCCTCACACGTGAAGTCGCTATCCAAAAAGGCCCCAGGATCGGCGACGTCAAGGTAGTAGCTGCGAGACAAGACGAACAGGTCGTGTCCGCCTTCGAGGACCTGAGGTTCCAACACCGAGTATTCGCCGACGGTTAGTTCGACAGAGAACCCGACCTCTTCTAGCTGGGCCTGAACTACGACTGCGATATCTTCCAGTTCGGGTCGGTCTGGGTATGTCCAGAGGGTAATCGCCAACCCGGGATCAGAGCCGTCGGTACTAAATCCGGCTTCTTCGAGGACTTTTTTGGCTTGGTCAGGGTCGTTGGGAACATCGTTGCCAGGTAGCCATGCGTTTTCCGGGCCGAAGTAACTGGTCGCAGGGATAAACTCGCCTTCCAACAGCTGTTCGGCAATCGAAGTTTTGTCAACCGTGAGGTTAACGGCTTCCCTAACGGATGGATTGCTCATTGGCCCACTAGACGTGTTCGTGTAGAGCGACGTGGTGCGAGGAAGCGAAAATGTTTCGAGTCGAATCGCGTCGTCCTGCTCGATGGCTTCAAGGTCAGCCAACGCTATGCCTTCGGCGATATCGACTTCACCTGATCGAATAGCTGCGGCCCGGCTGCTCGCATCTGGAAGGAACCGAAGTGTCGCTTCTGAAAGCTTGGCCTTTTCGCCCCAGTAGTCCTCATACCGTTTGACGGTAAGGGACTGGTCTGGTTCGAACGCGACTATTTCGAAGGGGCCGGTGCCGTGGCCGATAGGATCAGCGGTTTCGGTCTCATACGCGGCCGGACTAAGAATTGCGGTGTTCGCACTGGAAAGTCGAATCGGAAGAATTGGGTCGGCGTTTTCTGTCGTGACCCTAACCGTTTGAGCATCGACGGCTTCAGCGGCTAACCCGATTCCTTTGACCGTTCTGGGCGGGGTGGCCGAGTTTGCTAGATATTCGAATGCGGTGACAACCGCGTCGGCTTCAAATGAAGTTCCATCGTGAAACGTGACGTCACCTCGAAGTTTGAATTCCCAAGTCGTTTCGTCGACTTGGGTCCAGGACTCTGCCAGCGCTGGCTTCGGTTCGCCGTCGGCGTTTGATTTGACGAGACCTTCGACTGTTCCAGAGTCGGCGAGGGTCAACGCGTCGTCGGTGTCGATGGCGAGGCCAGCGTCTGGAGCGAATGCCATGGCCACGGTTAGTGAGTCTGACGATTGTTCACCGTTCGCACCGGTGGAGTCACTTGGACCTTCGACATCGGTTGACGCACTTCCCGAGCCGGACGAACAGGCGCTTACCGTCATGGCTAGCGCCAAGACTATGGCTACGTATAGTTTTTTGATCATGTAAATCTACTTTCTTTTGGTCTAGAGAATGGCGTGGGCACCGAGTTCCTTTTGTCGAAGTTGATGGTCGTGTAACTCGAGAACGTGATGGCTGATTTGTTCGACTGCTTTGTGGTCGTGTGAGATAAATAGGTAGGAGACCTTGGTCTCGAGTTGTTGTTCGATTAACAGGCCGAGGATGTCTTGTTGGATCGGCAGGTCAAGGGCGGCGACCGGCTCGTCTAGAACAACGAGTTTTGGTTGAACGATGAGCGCACGGCCGATCCCGGCTCGTTGTAGTTGACCGCCCGACAGCTCCGATGGAAACCTGCGGGCCTTTTCTTCGGAAATACCCATTTCGGAAAGGATGGCTTCAGCACGCTGTTGGGCGATATCTCGATCGATTTTTTGAGCGATGAGAGGGTCGGCGACTTGGTCGAGTATTCGTTTTCGTGGGTTGAATGATGAAAACGGGTCTTGGAAGACCAGCTGTATGTCTCGACGGGGAGCGACGTTCTTCGCTGGGCTGATCGTCGATTTTTCGAGACGAATAGTGCCAGACGTTGGTGTTGAAAGTCCGCACACGATGCGCGCGATTGTTGTCTTGCCGCTGCCCGAAGTCCCGACAAGTCCAAGTGTTTCGCCTTCGCTGATGGTGAACGAAATGTCTTCAAGAACCGGAGTTGTCTGGTGGCGTCGTGGTCCATTGCGATACGATTTGGTCAGGTTAGCGACGGTAAGTAATGGTTCGCTTTCCGGGAGACGCGAACGACCTGGGCGGTTTCGACCGGTGTCGACCATTTTGGTCCAGGTTCCCGATATTGGGTGGTCGAAGAGGGTTTGTGCTGGGCCTGCCTCGACCACTTCGCCGTTGTCGAAGACGACAATTTCGCCGGCCACCTTGCGAAGGGCCTCGATGTTGTGGGTGATAAGAACGAGCCCGATTTCACGGCTGCTGGCGATCTGGCTTAGCAGGCCGAGGATGTTCTCTTCGGTGGTGGGGTCGAGGGCGGTGGTGATTTCGTCTGCGATTATGATGCGGGGGTTGTTCGCGATGGCCATTGCGATAGCGACTCGTTGCCGCATTCCACCTGAGAGGTTGTGGGCTCTTAACGAACCGACTGACGTTGGAAGGTCAACGGCCTCCAGAAGTTCGTCGACGTGATCTGAGCGCTCTGATCTCGAACCGATACGTTTGTGTAGGCTCTGGTGGACGGTGATGGCTTCACCGAGTTGTGTCTTGATTCGGTAGGCCGGATGTAAACACCCGAGAGCGTTCTGGCCGATGTAGGACAGCGATGTCCCTCTTAGGTGGCGCCATTGTTCGCTCGGTGTTGTGAGCAGATTGTCTTGAACGCCGTCAATTTTGACTGAACCGTCTGCTTCTAGACCCGAGGGTAGAAGACCGCTGACCGCGAGACCGGTAAGAGTCTTGCCGCTCCCTGAAGGTCCGACGACCCCAACAATTTCTCCTGGTTGGACTTTAAAACTGACGTCTGTGACGAGGTTTGTGGTGTCTAGCTTGTCGCGTCGGGCTACCGACAATCTATCTACTGTTAGTGGCAAGGGTCTTAGTTGTCAGAGGCTAAGTTTGTTGCGGGCATCGTCGCGCACTTTTTGGCAGAGTGAGGTGTCCTGTCGATTCCATCCCGTCGTCCCCTTAATGGTAATCATTCCTATTCTGACTATATCGATGGTGGAGGGTTATCCATGTTTAGGGCTAGGTCCGTGGCGATTCATTGGTCACACCTGTTTGTCAGGTCCCTGGTTTGTTACGGCATCCAGGGTTGGCTTGGCTTTTCGTCGCTGAAGGGCTCGCCAGGGTCTGGATCCGATCACGAAGGCTATTAAGCACGCTGCGATGGGCCAGGGTGCGATTGGGACCGTCATTGTGATTCCATCTTCGCCCGCTGTCACATCGCCAGCAAAAAAGATGCTGTCGCTGGGTCCTTCAAAGCGTCGGCTTCTTGGAGTTGGGTCAGCGTCTCTGTTAGGAAGATGATACCGGTCACCGCGAGTATGACGTAGACGGCAAACACAGTTGTAGCGAATAGTATTCCACGCTCGAATGACATGCGTTTGATGATGGGTTCAGCCTGGGTCTTTGCGAATATACGCAGATCGCCAATGTTGTTTCGAGCTTGTCGATAGCCGAGTTCTTGGCTGGCTGAAATCATATTCGCAACAAGTTCGAGCCTCGCCGCTTTGCGTTCCCGCCTGGTCATTCCGAAAAGCTCAAGCCATTGGGTATATCGATGACTCAACCACTCAATTCTTATTCTGTTGAAGATGTTCGCCGCTCTGTTCATTTCTTACTTGCTCCTTGAATTAGCGTTTCGACGCGCCCAGAGAATCCTTGCCAAACGTCGACCATTTCGGCCAGTGATGTTTGACCCTGGGCAGTCGTCGAGTAGTACTTGCGCGCTGGACCAGTTGGCGATGGCTGCAGCCGAGATTTTAGTAATCCACGTTTTTCGAGTCGAGACAATGCTGGGTAGACCGAACCTTCATTCAGGCCTTCAAATCCGAGATCGTTGAGTCTTACGACGACGGCATAACCGTAGTTTTGCTCCTCGGCCAGAATCGTCAAGAGCATCATGGATAGAACTCCTTTCAGAAGCTGCGTTTCGTTATGTCTCACGGTGGTAGGTTATCACCACTACTTGGCTATCACAAGTAGTGGTGATCTCGTCAAAACAAAGAAGAGGAGGAGTCATGACGACTCCTCCTCACTTCAGCGGCCTTTGGCAAAATAATCGTGACCCGGGTACATCACCCCGATAGTTCGACTTCGATTTCGGCAGGTTCGGAGTTGTTCCAGTGGAAGTCGAAGGCAACGACAGCGTAAGTAACGTTGTCGGCATCAGGTGGGTCATCGTCGACGAATGATGTCTGCTCAAGGTCCCAAGTCGACACAAGAGCCTCGAGCTCCTGGCCGTCTACCCCGCGCAGGATCTGATAGCCGTGGAGTTCATAGTTCTCAGCAGGTTGAGTCCAGGTGACGAGAACTTCGCCGTCGCCGAATGATGCTGTAACGTTGCCAGGGGGCGACGGCGGTTCGGTGTCGTCAACGGCATCGGCGGCATGCCGCCCAAGGGCGATCAGCGAACCGTCAGCGGCCAGCGCTCGCAGGCCATACCAATAGCGAACGTTCTCTTCGACTTCATCATCGACAAAACGGCCATCCTCGCTGGCAACGTGAATAGTGTTCTCGGCTGTCATTTCTTCGTGAGCGGGCTTGTCGTCGGACATGCGGGGGATGCGGTGAATGTGATACTCGACGGCGCCGTCGGAAGCCGACCATGTCAACTCAATACTGGTCGAGCTCATCGACACCCGGGAAATGTAGGCCGAGTTGCCGTCACTATCAGGGGCGGGTTCATCCTTGGGCGGTTTGAGCGGCTTGGCCTCGCCCGACTGTTCATCGCCAGGGTTCGGTTCGTTGTCAGAACCTATAGGTCCCGTCGATGATGTTGGCTCGCCAGCAGCGCCGTTCGACGGTGAGGTGCATCCAGCAAGAACAACAGCGAGAACCAGAACACCCAACATTTTTGCCATCAGACCAGCCTAGCATCAGACTCGAACCGAGCATCTGAGCTGAGTATCTTCCGCTAAATGGAAGGTTAAGAAACACTCCACAGTTTGGCGGTGTCGTCGCTACCCGAACTAGCAAGTGTTTTACCGTCTGGCGACCAATCCAACCAAACGGCGCCTTCGACGTTTGTCTCAATGGTTTGGATACTGCTGCCGGTTGTTGGATCCCATAGCTTGACTGTCTGGTCATCGCTTGCAGTAGCGATTGTTGTGCCGTCGGGAGACCACGCAATTGACAACACCAGATTGGTATGCCCCACTAGGGTTTGGGTATTTTCTCCGGTTGTTGGGTTCCACAGTTTTATGGTGTCTTCAGAGCCATCCCTGCCACCGGTTACGAGCGTGTCGCCGTCTGGAGACCACCCCACCGATCCGACAAAAGTTGTATATGTTTCCAGAACTCGGGGCCCCTCACTGGTCGTTGTGTCCCACAGCTTGACGTTGCGTTCATCACTTGTGACTGCGAGTCTCTTGCTGTCGGGTGCCCATGCCAATACGACCACCCCGTCAACGTTCCCCGCGAGGGTTTGGGTGTTCTCTCCGGTTGTTGGGTTCCACAGTTTTACGTCGTCGTCCCAACTTGAAGTAGCGATTGTTTCGCCGTCGGGAGACCAGGCCACCGCCTCGAGAGAGTCTTCGTGTCCTTCAAGGCTCTGAGTGTTTTCTCCGGTTGTTGGATCCCACAGTTTTACGGTGTTGTCCCAGCTTGCAGTTGCGACAGTTTTGCCGTCGGGAGACCAGGCCACCATCACCACTCGGTCTGTGTGTCCTTCGAAAGTTTGGGTGTTTTCTCCGGTCGTTGGATCCCATAGCTTTGCCGTGTTATCCCAGCTTGCAGTTGCGATTGTTTTGCCGTCGGGTGACCACCTAACTGAACTTACCGAATTTGTATGTCCGCTTAAGGTGCCGGTGACCTGTGCATCATCTCCAGCGCTGGTGCTTAGCGTAGAGTCCGCACCGTTGGCTGGATTTCGTTGTTGTTCGTTTGTCGGCGAGGGCTTAATGAAGCCATAGAATATCGCGCCGCCAGCGAGAACGACTAAGGCGACCGCTGCGGCCCCAATAGCTAACCATCGAGACTTTTTGTCAGTTTCTGGTGGATGGTTCTGGTTTGGTGTTTGCGTTTTCGGTTGGCTGACTCTTGTCGGTGCGGTGTCGTCGAGGTCAGAGGCCGTCTCTGTAAAAGGGGCTTCGAAGTGCGTAGAGGCATGGTCTGCGGTTTCGGTCGTTAGCAGAGGGGTCGGATGTTTTTGTTGGGCTTGGAGAGCGTCAGCGACCTCGTGGCAGGTTTGGGGCCGCTTAGTCGGGTCTTGGTCGAGCATTTCCATGATGAGAGATGCTGTTGTCGCTGGCACATGAATTGGTAACGGATTTGGCGCTGTAGTGAGAATTTTGGCGATGAGGGCCGTCGTATTGGCCGCCGCGTAGGGCGGCTTTCCAGCGAGGAGCGTGTAGAAGGTTGCCCCCAAGGTGTAGATGTCCGACAATTTGGTTTGTCGTTGGCCATCGAGTAGTTCTGGTGGAGCGTAGGTGAGTGTGTATGCGATTGATGTGGTCGTCGTCTTTCCCGATCCGACGAGGGTGGAGATGCCGAAATCCCCGAGCTTTGGTTGCGTCCCGTATTCACCTACGAAGATGTTTGCGGGTTTGATGTCGCGGTGGAGAATGTCCCGGTCATGGGCGGTCGCAAGGGCTGAAAGGATTTTGATAGCTGTGTCATGGAATTCTTCGACAGTTAAGGGGCCCTGGATTTCGAGTTTTTCCTTGTATGACCCTTCGTAGAGCGGCATCACGAGATACGGATCGTCGCTGTTTTCGGTGAACCCGCTTTGGTAGACCGTCGTTATATAGGGATGGTCGCTGAGGGCTCCCATCGCCTGCAATTCGCGGGCAAAGCTATCGCGCATATCCTGGTCAAGTACCTGACCAGTGAGTATTTTGATAGCGACCTGACGGTTGTGTCGGTCGTCGGTGGCCGAGTAGACGGTCCCAGCACCGCCTGCGTCTAGATTCTTTAGGTTTGAGAATCCGTCGATTACAGGGAGGTTCCGAACCACCGTCACATTCTCACAGTCACTTGTTTTGCCTGAACCATATCCGCGCCTAACCGATGGTTGCTCAAGCGTACCTCGGTCGCCCCAAAAAGATCAGTCACCCTTGCCATCCGAGCGTAAATGGTGCGCTACGTTAAGCTGGTCGAGCGAGTTCGATTCGTTGTGCCTGGTCGGATGGGCCCATCGTGGTCTGATCGCTCCGCCTAAAGGTGAGTCACAGGCTGAGTCCGTCACGGGCGAGCATCGAAGCTTGGTCTAACACCTGTTTAGCCATTCGTACCCCGGGTGGTCGCAAGACAACTTTGGTGTTCGGGTCAACCACAGCGGTGACAGCTGGTGTTATCACCTCAACCATTCCGTCCGGTAAAAGGGTCAATGTGTGAGTTACCTGACCCGTGCAGTCAAGTACCTGAGTTGAAGTAAGGTGGCCTTTAAAATCCATGATTCCTCAATGTTAATGATTCTCATTACTACCATACCGATGGCGAGAGCGGAACTATCCACGACCACGGTACCTGCGGCCCCGAAGGGCTTCCGGTCCTAGCCAAAGGTACGACTGGAAGGGCCGTGTTCTCGGGGTCATCTCAGGGTGAAACCCTATGGTGGCTGGCTCCTGGTGAGGTTAGTGTTGGGTATGGCAAAAAAACCTTTTCTTCCGCCTCGGTGGGTAATCCGATTTGCGTGGTGGGTCCACCGGTCTCTTTACCGGGCGACCTTCGGGCGGTTCGGTCTTCGCCACGCGAAGCCGGACACCTACGGGCTGATGCAAGTCACGACCATTGGACGGCGGAGTGGGTTGGAGCGAAAGGTCATGCTCGGCTATTTCGAGGACGGACCAAACCTGGTCACCATGGCCATGAACGGATGGGGCCCGGCAGAACCCGCGTGGTGGCTGAACATGCAGGCGACGCCCGAAGTCTCCGTCGAGTTGGTCGACGGACCCAGACAGTTCGTTGGACGTATTGCCTTGGGATCAGAAAGGGAACCCCTCTGGGCCCGTTGGGCTCAACTCGACAAGGATCTCGAGGCGTACGCTAGCCTTCGCCCGAACGAAACTGCGGTAGTTGTTCTCGAGCCGGCTGAAAGTCCATAGACTGTACCCTCGCTCACGTTCTGCAGGTTTGATCGCTACGCGAGCACTTGGTAAGCCCTGGAGGTACATCGTGGAGTTGGCGCATAACGAGTTCCGCTAAAGAAGAACGGCTACTAGTAGTATGTTGTGCTGGTAAAGCTCGGTTCGTTCTGACCGGTTTGCTCAGAGTACACGAGGCCATAGTCCCAAACAGTGGTGACGCCGGTTGTTTCCACTATGAGACTGCTTGACGCAACAACCCACATACCGTCTCGGTAGATGGCTGTCTCCCCAGTCCAGTCCATCAACGTGAGGTTTCCCGAACTGGGCATCACGTCAGCCGACATCTTAAGCTCCTCAAACGGTGCCTTTGGGAGAGCTTCGACTGCACCTGATTGAGGGTCCACCAACCAGACTTCCCACTCGATGCCGCGGACGACCACCAGCTTGCCGTCGTGCCAGCCGAGGGTAAACAGTTGCCAGAGGCCCTGCTCATAAGCCTCGCGATAGGGTGCTTGGGAAGCGGGGACTAGCTCGACCACCTCACCATCGAGACCAACCCGAACTATCCGGCCGGAGGTTTGCAACGAGTACAGTTGGTCGTCGTTCCATATGCTCTGACGGTTGTCTTCGATCGGCGCTGCAAAATGTTCCCATTGGTCCTTAATAGGGTCGTAGGTTGCGTTCGCCCCAGAAGCCACGACGACCTTTCCGTTCCAAAATAGCTTGGACGTGCCAGGTGGAAGATCTGCCACACGTCGCCATTCGTCTGTCTTCCAGTTCCATGCAGCGGCTTTTACGTGGTCGCGGATCCAAAGAATTTCATCGCCCATCAAGGCCCCGTCGGTAAATCCAAACGGTTCGCCATCCAACAGATCTGTTGGGGCTAGCATTTCCCATTCCTCCGTCGCCGGGTCGTAGGTGGCGCCATCGGAATACGCAATGACTTCTGGACGTCGGTGGTTAGTAGGACCTTCAAGGTCTCCTCCCCAAATCGACACCCGGCCATCTGGTAACTCCACTAGGCCTACGTCGGTTCTTGGCTCTAGTGGTCCAGTTCCATGTTGTTTCACTTCGGATACTGGGCACCTTTTCTCGGTAGCGCATTGTGCGGCATTGGTTTGAGGATCTTCACTGCCAGGGGAACGCGGCGAATCTTGGGTTTCTTCGGAGGTTGGGTGCGAAGTTAGGAATAACCCGGAAACTGTTACACCAACGCAAGCGGCGACCATGGCGAGCCTCCTGTAAGCCTTGCGGCGTTTGGGCTTTTCCGCTTCGAAGGAACGGGTCGAAGGTTGGGTTGATTGTTCAGCCGAAACGACTTTGACTTCGTCTAGGGCAACCGGTTTTGCCTGGCTGTTTATCAAATCGTGGAGTTGGTTTTCGATGCTCATTGGTTCACGCCCAGCTGTTCACGTAAATGGGTCATGCCTCGTTCGGCATGAGTCTGAATTGTTGCCTTCGACAGTCTCAATAGGTCGGCGGTTTCTTGGTAGCTCATCCCGTAGCCTTTTACGAGAACTACAACCTGTCGTTGTCTTGTAGAGAGTATTCCTAAAGCCGCACCTAGGCCTGGTTCGTATGATGACTCTTGGTCGTGCTCGACGGGGTTCACATCAGCAAACGTAACTTCGGCCTTGCCGCCAGAAACGTGCTTTAGTGCGAAGTTATAGCCAATGCGGTAGACGTAACCAAACGGGTTGTCCGTTTGGCGTACCCGTTCCCAGACACGCCATGCGTTACCCAAGGCAACAACGGTCGCTTAGCGACCGAGTTCGCCCCCAAAAGCAGCCACCAAGGCATGCCGCAGCCGAGGTTCAGCTACTTTAAAAAATTGGTCGAAGCTTTCGTCGATCACACTCAAATAACCCTAGGTCAACCAGTCACTTGCTACGTAGAGTGCCTTGCGGGGTAAACGTATGACAGCCGACGAAAAGAAGGCTGCTCGAACGTGCTCCACTTTATTGTTTCCTTCGTTGAAATGGCGATGTTTGCTGAGTTCTATGGTGATAGCCTCATTCGAGGGCCACTCGACGTCGATCCGTAAAGGTTTGTTGGGGTGGTCCTGCCGGTCAAACGGTTAGTATTAGTTTGCCTTGAAGTAGCGTCAGACGATGTCGGTAGGTATCGAATGACGGTCTTGGAGGCTCGACTTAGGCGCCGCACGGTGCAGAGGTCAGCTATGGCGACGTAGCTCAGTTGGTAAGAGTGCTCGACTCATAATCGAGAGGTCGTGGGTTCAAGTCCCACCGTCGCTACACGGTTTAACCGGAACACAGACAATCAGTAACTCCGCTACTAGTATTAGGCACCAACAACGCCAGTAGCAATCTTGGAAGGAAGCCATGGCTAAAGATACATTTGTTCGGAATAAGCCGCATGTGAATGTGGGTACGATGGGTCACGTTGATCATGGTAAGACGACGTTGACTGCTGCGATTACTAAGGTTTTGGGTGATCGTGTTGAGGGGTCGGCGGTGACTGCG
>CAZKEM010000046.1:0-24387 GCA_964551835.1 uncultured Acidimicrobiaceae bacterium
TGCCAAACGGTTTACCGGTACGGCTCGAGATGCCTGCGAGAATGGTCGCTACAACCCAAAGTGGGCACGCCTTAGTCGTCTTAGGTACCGCTAAATAGGGGAGTAAAAACCTCTTGATCCTCGACCCAACTGGCGACGAGATTGCAAGGTTCGGCACGACCTGCAAGACGGGCCTTGTAGATCAGGTCATCCCGGTCGGAGAGGAAATCAGAGTCATTGAAGTAACGTCGAACGAAACACTTAGCTATACCGACCCGAACCCAGCGATGGCGGTGGAACAATTTCTTATGAAAGTCCATGACAGGGGTTGGAGATTTCTAAATCTGAAGTCTTGTATGCTATAAAATCGTCTAGGAGATGAACGAACCGCCGACATGTCAGCTGCTTCGCCAACCGAACCTTCTCGCGAGTCCAACAGTTCCTTCGCAAGAGATCCCTTCCGTCGTCGCGGATACGATCGAAAATGCGTTTCCGCGGAAAGACGATAGATCACGTTTGAGGTCAACGCCCAAGATTGCGATTGGGGTTGGTTCTCGTGGCATCGCCAACATCGATCTGATCGTAAAGGCCGTCGGAGATACGTTTAGGGGCCGGGGTTACCAGCCCTTTATCGTCCCAGCGATGGGAAGCCACGGCGGTGCCACCCAAGAGGGCCAGATCGCAACCCTACAGAAGCTCGGTATCTCAGAAGAGACTGTTGGCCTTCCGATCATCGGTGACATGACAACAGTTCAGATTACTAACGTTGACTCGCTGAACATTGGGATCGGAGTCACCTCCTGGCAAGACGACACTTTGATTTTTCCGATTGGTCGAATCAAACCTCATACAGGTGTTGTCTCGCCAACAACCCAAAGCGGTCTGCGAAAGATGCTTCTTATAGGCTTTGGCAAACAGAGCTACGCGGCTGCGTATCACTCGGTTGCGGGAACGGCGGGCCTTGGCCCGGTTATCGAGAGAGGATCGGAAGCGCTCGTCGCGTCGGGTCGTGTCCTCGGCGGGCTTGCAATTGTGGAAGGACCAAACCACGGCACGTATCTGCTCGAAGCGATACGAGCCGCCGATTTCTCAACCCGCGAGCCGAAACTTCTGGCGCTGGCAAACCGTCTGATGCCTACGTTTCCCAGTGCATTGCCCTCAATTGACATACTCCACCTGTGGCAGGTTGGCAAACCAATTTCGGGTACAAGTGCCGATCCGAACGTCACCTCCAAACGCCTTGATGGAACGAGCCGGGTACCCGGTAAAGGAACCACACCCATTGGGGTGGTGTGCGCATCAAACGCCCATCCAGACACAGCGGGCAACCTAGTCGGGGTCCATCTCCTCGATGCGGTGACCGATAAGTTGGCGCAAGAGATAGGGCCAGCGACGTTTGAAAACGCTCGTGCAAGTGGGTCCGTCAAAGGGGCCCAACCCAAGCTTGGTTTGCCAGATGATGAGTCCATGATTCGGTGGGCGTTTTCAAATTTCGAAGCTGGCGCCAGCTTCGTATCGATTCGAGACACACTACATCTTGGAGAGATGATCGTCGATAGTTCGACGGCAAGAAGTCTGCGGACGTCGGACGAAGTCGAGTTTGTTGGCAAACCCTTCGAGCTTAGGTTCGAAGGAGGAAACCTAGTGAACCTCTGGAACGAGCAACCCGAACAGTAGGGTCCTTCGCTTCGCTAATTTTGGGCCATCGCCCACTTGGCGATAGCGTCGGCCGCAGTCTTCGGTTCTAGTTCTGTGGTGTCGAGCGTTAATAGGTGTTCTGCGTCGTAGCCCATCAGCGGCTTGTTTTCTGTATGGTTGCGCTCTGCCATCTCCACGTCCAGCGGCTTACGAGCCCCTCGACGACTCTCCCCGACGATTCGACGCAAGTTCTCCTCGAGACTACACGTTATGTGGACCACCAAAAGCGGGGGACGGCTGGCACCCAAGGACTCGATTCGGCCCCATTCCGCCGAAGAAGGCGACAGGCATCGCGTTCGCTCGGTTGGCTGGCACGATTGATCACGGTTGTTGCCGTCGTATCAGTCGTGTTAACCGGTGCGGCCGCCATCGTAGGGCTCTCAAAACCTTGACTCGTCTGAATTTGTTGTCACCGCTGCGAACTGGTTCACCGGAATGTGGCCACTCTTCTGGTTAAGCGGCGGTGCGCTTTTCGCTGGTCTTGGTCTGAGCCTACTTGGGCTAGTAATCGCCGCGGCACAAGCCGTTTGACCCCTGCCTTCGCGGCTGTATGGGTACTGGTTCTGTGTCGCCGGACATTGTCCGATGGCACCCGTACCAGCGGTCACAAACCCTCAATTTGAAACCTCGGTCGACGTACAATTGTCTTTGAGTCCAATAAGGAGGATCTCAATGTTTGGAATCCCGAAACGTCAGAAGAACACCGTGAGCGAAGACGTCGTGGACGCTCTTAGTTTCACGTACAACAGCGTGGAAATCGCTGTGATGGATCGCCTTGGTACCCGTACTGAGGTTGCTGAAGGTACTGTCATAGCCGCTGAGGGTAAACTCGGAGCAGAAGCAATACTTCTTCTTGAAGGTACAGCCGATGTTAGCCGTGATGGTGTCAAGGTGGCGACCGTCGGTAAAGCCGACATCGTGGGCGAAGGGTCATTGCTTACGGGCAAGCCTCGGAATGCTTCGATTGTTGCGAATACTACGGTTGATTTGGTGACGTTCACTCCTCAGGAATTCTCGGGTTTGTTGAATGCGTGTCCACGACTTGATGTTCAAATGAAGCAGCTCTTAGAAGAGCGTGTGCCTGCATAACGCAGCGTTATTTCTAGTTCTGAATCCGGCTGGCGTTTGTCGGCCGGATTTGTTGTTTTCCGACTGGGTCGGTGGTCCATCACAATTCACGTCGTTGCGCAGGAATTTGAGACTTCAATACCATACTGGAGCCGATGAAAAACGTTTCACGTGCTGGTGCAGCGCTCGCAGGACTCAAGGTGTCAATTCCAATGGTCCCGCCGGTGATTCCCTTTGGTCTGATTCTCGGGTACTCGATTACACAAGCACCGTTAGATCCGTTCGTCGGATGGACATCTTCGTGGACCATTTTTGGCGGTGCGTCTCAATTGGCGGCAGTCAATTTGGTCGTCGAAGGTGCGTCGGCCGTTGTGATTGTCTCGACAGTGGCCATTATCAACGCTCGTCATTTTCTCTACTCGGCAGCGTTGAACGACCGCTTAGATTCGCTTCCTCGCTGGTTTCGGGTCGTAGCTAGCTACATCCTTATCGACCAGGTTTTTGCGATCATCGAAGCCTTGCCTCGGGACACGCCGAAAGAGCGGATCATGTGGCTCTGGTTGGGAGCTGGAAGTAGCTTTTGGTTGATCTGGCAGGTATCGGTTGCCGTTGGTGTGGTCTTCGGTGACATATTGCCAACTTCGTGGTCGCTGAACTTTGTCGTCCCGCTTATGTTCGGCGGCCTCATGGTACTCAGCATACGAAGTTCGGCCGGGGTAGCGGCCGCCGTCGTTGGCGGCAGTGTGGCCGTAGCTGCAGCGGGCTTACCACAGGGTTTGGGCCTGGTCGCCGGGATTGTGGCGGGTGTGGCGGCCGGAGCGTTGGTCGAGCGACGCAATGGTGTACCCGATGCGTGAATGGTTCGTTTTCGGTGCCGCCGGTGTTCTGACCTACCTGACGCGCGCATCGTTCTTGTTGCTGGGGGATCGCCTGGTGGTGCCCTCCGGCGTTCGCAAGATGCTTCGCTATGTTGCGCCGGCAGCCTTCGCTGGAATCGCCGTGCCTGCCGTTGTCGGGAGTAGTGTGGCGAGCGTAGAACTCAGTGCACTGGTGGCCGGGTTTGTAGCCGTGCTCGTCGTTTGGAAGACTCGAAATCTAGTACTTTGTATGGTTTCTGGAATGGCTACGTTGTGGCTTGCCCAATGGTTCGGCCTGTGACCTGGTGCCCTGAGAAGCGTAAAATCAGGAGCTGGGCCTAATCGGGCCTGAGCGCCTGTATCCGCTGCGCGAGTGTCTCGTCTGTTGCGAACAGCACGCCTCGATGGTTCATGAAGGTCGAGTCAGCGCGATTCAGGTCGAGGGGCCGACCTTTGATATCGGTAGCTACGGCGCCGATTTCTCGAAACAAACAAGCAGTGGCTGCGAAGTCCCATAGGCTGCCGCCGCCGGACGGCCCAGGAAATTTGAAGTAGCAGGCCGGAGGGTGTGCGAGCACGCCGCATGCGTTCATTACCGCTCCGGCAGTTACCTCGAGCCGCAGTCCAGACAAGCCCACGTCTCGTGCGACCTGGTCCAGGGCGTCGCGGAGTGCATCGTGGTCTGCGAGAGCGAGGAAGCTCCGGTCGGCGAATACGTGAAGCTCCTCACCTTCGGCGAACGGTTCGGTCGGCCAGGGATGGCCGTCGCGAAATGCTCCGGCCCCGGAAATCGCGTGCAACAGGGTAGCCTCGACCGGGTCATAGACGACACCGATAAGAGGGGTGCCGTCGCTGCCGACCAGGGCGATGGACACCGCATAGCCCGGTGAACCCTCGATGAAGGCAAGGGTGCCATCGAGCGGGTCGACGCACCAGAAGTTGTCGGCTACCGTCCGGCTGCCGTCGTCGTTTCGTTCTTCGGTCAGAAGCCCAAGTTCGAAACGTTCGAGGGAAGGGGTGAGGGTATCGATAATAAGTTCCTCGCTACGCCGATCGACCTCGGTCACGACCTGAGACGCAAGACTCCCACCGGCTCCTTTGCGCTGAACCTCACGAGGCCGCGACCGTGCGATCATTTTGCCGGCCACGGTAGCGGCCAAGACAGCCAGGTCGGCCAGTTCACGAAGGTCGTTGGGTGGCAGCTTCACAGTCCCTCCAAGACTTCGCGAGTAAGCCGATCACTGTAGCGATGAAGTTTCCAGTGCCCCGGGCTCCAACCTTGCAGGAAGCGACAGAAGTCTGTCCAGGCGACCGGATAGAGTTCGCGCCAGTCCGCCTCTAATGCAGCGAAGTCCAGCAGCTTGCCAGAAACCGTTAACGCGTCTTCTAGTAGTTCGAAGTAACGGTCGAGCAGACCAGGGACCACTACTTCGCTGTCGTCTTCGTCGAGACAGCTGCTAACAAAATAGGCAACGTCCTTCATGCCGCAGCCGCCTCCCACATACTGAAAGTCGACAGCAGCGACACGGCCACCGTCGACGTCGAAGCAAAAGTTCGCCGCCTTGGCATCCCCATGAACGAAGGTCTGAAACGGGCTACTCTCGAGCCGACGATCGATAGTTTCGGCCGCCGCCTTAAGCGGACCATCTTCAAGAGCGTCGAGTTCGTCTGGGCGAGTCGCCAAGTGCCAATAGGTGCCCGTGGACCACAGTCCTTTGGGCCGCTCACCCATGAAGGTGGCGTGAAAACTAGCCAACCACGCCAGACAGGCTTCGAGCTCGGCTTCGTTCAGTTGTCGGCGTCGCCCTGAAAACCCCGACTCATCAAGATCTTCCAAAACAATAACTACCCCATCGGGCAGCGTCTTGCGGGCTAGACAACGGGGCACACGACAGGTAGCGGGACATCTCTCCCCGTACCGGTCGTACCACGTCGTCTCGACCTGGTAAGAACGTAACTTCCGCTCGTGGGAAAGGTCGGAACTCCAGCCGTACGGATGGTCACGGTGGTTGGGCCAAGTGACGTGCTTGACGATCACACTGGTTTGCGGCCCGCCCTCGAGACGGAGCCGCATGATTTGCCCGTACCCACTCCACAGGCTCTGAACGACCTCGGTGTCGAGGACAGCTCGAGCATTGGCGGCACCGAGTACCACAGTCTCCAAACTCTTCGTCAGTTCGGCATCGGCTTTGCTCACTGCTTACGGCCACCGGCTCAGAGACAGCAGTTTCCACAGAGTTCTCAACCCGACGCTAGCTGTGTCGTTCAGCAAGTTTGTTTTCGACGCCCCGGGGTGGCAGACCTGGACTTGAACGCTCCTGCCCTCAGCCTCGACTCGGCGTTGAAGCTCGAAGTGGTTCTCGCCAAGCTGGCTTTCAAACCCGTCCACGGTTATTTCTTGCTTGGCCACCTGCGCTATTGCCGCGTTGCAGATGACAGCATCGATGTGGGGTACCTTTTCGAGTAGCTCGGCTGCGGATTCCCGCACAGAATCCAATACTGCGAGGTCCATGCGTACGAACGATACGGCAGCGTCATCGCCGAATTCCTGTTTCAGCGACGCTATGGCGGTGGCTGATTTGTCGGCGTTGCGGTTCATCATCACCACCGACGCGCCCTTGGAAAGAAACATCCGTGTCGCCTCGAACCCAGTGCCAGTGTTGGCTCCTGTGATTACGTATGTCTTGGGTGCGGGGGATCCGAGTCGCTCCGGGGTCCAACCATCTGGTCCGAATGTGTTCTTGGTATTCACTTCGAATCTCCCCGGCTTGGTTTCTTCATCGATTGGAGTGTTTCGTCTCTGGGTTGAGTTTAGCTAGCCCAAAGAGTTGATTGTTGCAGACGTGATCGGATGGGAACTTTTGGTGACATCGTCGCCGTCCTAGTTATCGAAGACCCTCTCCCCGACGTTGTTGATCGGCGGCGGGGGTGAGAGGTTACGACCAGGAATCGAAGGACAGTCTTAACAATGAGGAAAGCAATTCTAGCCGGAGTAACGGCATCTGTACTGCTTGTCAGCGCTTGTAGTTCTACCGGTGGTTCGGCTGATCCCAATGGTTCAGCAGAGTCCACCGTTCCCACTGGAGCGCGTGACACGGTCCCAGGCCCAAATGAGTTGGATACTTCTGGCGACAACGATCCGGCACCGCCGACGGAAATTGAAAAGCTGACTCCCGGTCCTGCATTTGGTGTTTCAGATGTCGAGGTAAAGGCTCTATCTGAAGGAGCTGGGGTAACACAAGAAGCCGCAGAAGTATTTGAAGAGGTTGACTTTCTGAACTTCGTCTACGAATTCGATATCGGTATAGAGTCCATGAACCAATTTGAAACCGTCGACGGAGAATATCTGGACGAGGACCTCTTCTTTGCGGTGACCAATATTCAATACGGTGATATCGGTGAAGACGGAGCGGTTGAAGCTGTCGTCTATGTGCACTACAACACCGGCGGGACGGGCCAGTTTACCGATGTCATTGTCTATGGACTGGATGACGGCGGTGCCCCAGTGCAACTCGCCACCGCTGGCTCAGGCGATAGAGCTAATGGGGGTATTGAATCGGGCCGGATACGAGATGGAAGCCTTCAACTGTCGAGATTTGAGGGCGACGCTGCTTGCTGTCCGACCAAGGTCCTCACCTATGAGTATCGAGATTGGAAAGATGGATTTCTCCAGCCTTTAGGCGAACCTGAGAAGGAAGCGTTTGTATCGTTTGACGGCCCGCCAAATGTCAATCCTCCCGACTACGATTCGTCCGAGTTGAAATTTCTTCCGGGCACTTCATCTGCTCGGATGTTCGGTTCAGGAGACTCCAACCCGTTAACGTTTGAGGCCTTCAAGGGCCAGACTACGAGAGTAGAACTCACCTCAGAGATATTTGGCCAGGTAAGCCTTAGTCTGACCGATTCGACAACCGGCGAAGTTCTGGGAGAAATACAAGTGAACACTGCAATTACCGTTGAGCTGCCAAACGACGGCGAATATGTACTAACACCTTCGGTTATCAGTGCCGAGCTAGATGATGTTTCCCCAGGTTTCGAAGCAGAGATACAAATCAACTAGAGCGAGCAAGAAAGGTTCCGGACGCTGATCACCAGGTAGTCAGAGGGTTATCTGGCGATCACGATCGGTTACGAACGTTGTGGTGGGTCCTGACCCAAGGCAACGGTGGTTCTGAATTCGGCTAGAGTCTATACTTGGGCTCAAGTGTCTCCATGCCGTGACTTCGAGTAGCGTTCACGAGATGACCTAGGGAGTTCGCCTTGGTTGATGATTTCTACAGCTCTCCTCTTGTCATAAAGACGTATGATCTTTTGACTGAGCAGGCCAATCAGCAAATTTGTGGTGATGTCGCCCTTTATCTTGATTGCGCTAAGCGTTTTGGTGAACCGGTCCTGGAGCTTGGAGTTGGCACGGGTCGCATTGGGTGGGCATTGGCAGAGGCAGGCTATGAGGTCACTGGCATTGATCGCTCGAAGAGCATGCTCGAGGCCGCCAAGTATAAAGGTGAAGGGCAAGATGACGAGACCCGAATGCGTCTCAACCTCTTGGAGGCCGACATCACATCATTTGATATTGCTCGGATCTTCTCCCTGGCCCTTGTGCCGTTCAGCACCTTCCAGCATCTGACATTGCCACAGCAACAGCGAGCTTGCTTAGAAACAATCCATCGCCATCTCGATACCGATGGCCGACTCGTTATTGATGTCTTCGACCCTGTCTTAGACGCCTGCGTGAGCGGAGCTGAAACCCCAAATCCCGATAGGGAAGTAATAGAGCCGGAAAGTGGTCATAAGTTTCGGCGGCGCAGCATCCACCGCGTTAACGAACCCTTTAGTCAGTCGTTCACAGAGACGTTTCTTGTGGAGCTGGTCGACGAATCGGAAAGACTGATAGAGCGTGTAGAAGCAATCCATAACCTGCGTTGGGCAACACGTCAGGAGATGATCTATCTATTTGAGCTTTGCGGCTTTAAAGTCGACGAAGAATATTCGGACTTCGATAACGGCGCACCCGCCTATGGCAAACGACAAATCTGGATCGTCAAGCCCGTCTAAGGGTCGAGATGTCGGGGGTTCGATTCGGAATCAAGCTAAGCTAACAGGCGTTTCTACGCGGTTGGTTCGACGCCCGTCTATCGCTTGGCCGGACCAGTCAAGGTGATGGTTATGCGTTGGCTGGCTTTTCCCAAGCCTGTGGCACAAATGCGTCGTCTTTTGGAGTTTCAGCGATGCTATTTGTGTAGTTCGAGATGACCTTCTGGGCAACGCCGACGAGGACCTCCAGAACGTGCTGCTTGGTGTATCCGGCAGCGAGAAACGCGTCGGTTGCTGCATCGCCGACCGCACCATTGTTCTGGACGACCGACCGGACGAAGGTAGCGAGGGCGTTCAGTTTTGGGTCGGCAATTGCAGTGCCAGCCCTAAGCGACTCTACGACGTCGGCAGGTACGCCCGTCATGTTCGAGATCGTCGAGTGAGCGGCCATGCAGTAGGTGCAATTGTTCTCGAAGCTAGTCGTCATCAGAATGATCTGCTGTTCGGTGCCATCGAAGGCGGTCTCGCCGACCGATCCGGCAATCGTCGTGTAGGCCTTGAGCGCCACTGGGCTTTCCGCTAGAACACCAAGAAGATTTGGTGTGAAGCCATACTTGGCGGCGGCATCTTCGAGGATAGCCTTCGACCCTTCGGGTGCGGTTTCGGTGGTGTGAATAGCGAAATATGGCATGGAAATAGTCTCTCTTCTAAAGTCAAGGTCGTGGGTGAATCCAGTCGACATAGAAGTGAACCCAAGTAAGAGCCGGACTTATTCCGTGCCGTATTTTGCTTCAGGGATTGTGGCCAGGGGCTCGAGTCGAACGCCCGGTACAACGTGAAGTTCGAGTACGAGGTCGTAGTATATGTCAGCCGCCTCGTCACTACTCGGCATCACGCCTAAGCGGTGCGCAATTCTCGGCTGCGGCCACGCGAGCCTGGCTTCTGCCGTAGTTCCATCCAAGTAGTCCGTACTCGGCCTTGACCTGTCGCTTAGCCGAGCAATATTCTTCGATGTGAGTACTGCTTGACCAGCGAGACTTTTCGTCGAACCGGTCGAGGTTAGCCACGATGACCGGTGTGGCATCGCTGGACAGGTTAAGAAGGTAGTCCTGGTCGAGAGCGACGATGGTGGTGTCTCGGCTGAGGTTTGTCGATGCGACGAAGTGGTCTGGGTTCGATAATCCAAACAGAATCAACATGGCACACCCGAAGGCCTGCACCAAAGGGATTGGTCGAGGAGTCCGGCGGGTGAAGCCAAACAGCGAGGACTCGGGCAGTATCGCCCGTTTACTGACGATAAGTAACGTGCCGAACAACCAGACGAGGAACCACGACACTGACAGCCTCGTACCGGTTAGTCCGAACGAACCGATATAGAGGTTCATTTTCGACAACGCCACCGCGGTCAACGCCATGGTTTCGATAGTCAGAACGCCGACGGCGACCTTACTCCACGGCGATCCGTTTGTGGTCGACCGTTTGAAGAACCGCCCAGCGATTGCGATGACCGCCACAACAATTGCTGCCACCGCTACGAGTTGGAAGAAACCTTCCCGCGCATAGTCGGCCCTCGTTAAACCCGCGGTGCGGAAGATGATGTCGTCTCCTTCGGAAATGACGACTAGTTGGACGGCGCACCAGGCGGTCAGAGTCGCAACAAGGCCAGCAAACACTAGAAGTAGCTCAAGCGGAAATGGCCTAGCTTCGTCTGAAATCTCTTCGGCAAGTGGTTTAACCGCAGCAGACTCCGGGCGGGTTACGCTGATTACCAGCCCGACCAAGAATGGGAAGAAGACAGCGATAACGATCACGTGGCCGACCGACGACCCGGGTGATTCGACGCTTGGAATTAGCGAGGCGAAAATTGCGTCCCCGCTAGCGAGTAAGGCAATGACTGGTACCGTGATAGTCGCCGCGAGAGCGACACCTCGAAGCAACCTGAGCAAGTTCGGTCCGTTTCGAGACACGTCGGCGGTTTGGGACCACGAGAACACAAGCCAGCTTGGGAACCGGAAGATGTCCATCAAATAATGACCGAACGAGGTCACCTGTTGAATCGTGCTCTTCGAAGGCAGGTCGACCGACGCTGAGAACAACAAAGCCAGAATCATGATCCAGGTTGGGACCGTGACCACCAAGGCTGACCGAAGAACAATATTTATGCCAGCGGCTACGGCCAGAGCCGCAGATGTAGCAGCGGTTGAGGTAAGTGTCTGAGCTCGGTGGCGGGCCAACAGTATTGCCGCCGCCGTCAGGACGATTGTGCCGAAGCCGCTGACCGACGACCAGCTGCTATGCGAGGCGATGTCAAGAAAGATCGCAGCTAGAAGCGGCAAGATGATAAGTAGTGGCGATGCGGGCATCGAGAACGAAGGTCTGAGCTTTCTCGCAGTCGTGCCCTTTTTGGGTGGCGCAGGCTGTTGAAATAGGAAGGGCGCACGAGTCAGGGCCGGGGATGGGATCCTCGGATGGCCTGCAGCATCAACCGCATTTTCGGCCGCGATGTTTGGTGTGCCAGCTGGCGTTACCGGGGGCCCCATCTGTGGTGAATTTGGAGGTCCAAAGACCGGCCGCGGGTCGGGTTCGGGCGTCGTTGAACTAGGGTCGTTATCAGTCATAGGTTTCCTTAGCTGCTCGTTAGGCCACAGAAGTGGTCAATACGATCGGATCTGTTTTGTTGTCGTCGATTCTTTGACGAGGCATGTCGATAACAAAGCATGAACCGTGAGGTTTGTTGGACGAAACTTCGATCGTTCCACCATGTTGGTCCATAATCTGTTTGCTGATTGCTAAGCCGAGCCCGGCGCCGCCCCCAGAAAGTCGTGACACGCCTTCGGCTTGCCAGAACCGTTCAAAGATCCGTTCCTGTGATTGTTCGGGAATTCCTGGACCGTTATCGCGCACCGATATTCGAACTCGGTCTCGGTCTTGGGTCGCCACTACGGTCACTTCGTCGCCGTTGTTCGAGAATCGGCTGGCGTTGCTAATGATGTTCATGACAACTTGTCGGAGTCGGTACCGCTGAGCGTTGACAAGTAAGTGGACTGGGGTGCGGATGACTATCCGAACGGTCGGGTCGGTGAGCATGACTTCGCTCGACACCTCATGTAGTAAGTCTCCAATATCGACCGGTTCGGTGTGTGAAGTTCGGGTTGAGCCTGCGTCCAGGCGTGACAGGTCGAGTAGTTGGTTAACTAGTACCGATAGGTTCTCGGCCCGTAGAAGCATCTGTTCAAGCGTTGACCGTTCGGGTTGTTCTACGCCATCGACGAGGTTCTCTAACGTCGAGCGCAAGGCGGCGACTGGGGTTCGCAGTTCGTGCGATGCGTTGGCGACGAACTCCTTTTGTAGCCGGTCGGTTTCCGCCAGTTCGTCGACCATTCGGTCGAACGCCGTCGCGAGCTGGCCTACTTCGTCTCGGCGGGTGATGTCGATTCGTTCGGAGTGGTCGCCGTTGGCCATGTTGGTCGCGACCACCGCCATTCGACGTAGGGGGGGCGTGAGACCTCGGGCGAGGAACTGAGCCATCATCAGCGCTAGCGCTCCGGCTGCCACGGGCCTAACCCAGATGGGCCATCCGAGCGTGAGGCCGAGTTGGCTCATAAAGGCGGTGACCGCTACCGAGGCGACGATGACGATTGAGATTTTGGTTTTGACCGATCGCATGTGGTCGAGTGGTTTGAGTCTGTTCATCCTTTGATGCCTTCTTCGGTACTGGGCGTAGCTGCGAGTGCGTAGCCGACGCCGTGAACTGTGCGGATTGGGTTCGTAGAAAATTTGGATCGCAGCGACCTGATATGTGAGTCGACGGTTCGTGTGCCCGACCCGTCTCGGTACCCCCAAACCGTTGCCAACAATTGTTCTCGGCTTCGCACGCCCCCGGAAGATTCGCAGAGGGCTCGTAGAAGGTCAAATTCGGTGGGGGTGAGGTGGAGTTCTTGGCCGTTTTCGAGAACCCGTCGAGTGGCTGGTTCGATCGTAATGTCGCCGTGGACGAATGGTTCTCCTTCGACGGCCGCTTCGGCGCGTCTGAGGACGGCCTTGGTGCGTGCCATGAGCTCGCGGCTGGAGAACGGTTTGGTGATGTAGTCGTCGGCGCCGACACCCAGGCCAACCAACATGTCGGGTTCATCGTCTCGGGCTGTGAGCATTATGACCGGGATCCGCCGATGGGTGTGGATTCGTCGGCAGACCTCGAGGCCGTCGAACCCGGGCAAGTTGAGGTCGAGGACTACGAGGTCGGGCGCGAGTTTGTTTGCTGCTTCCACAGCGCTCGGCCCGTCGAAACAAGATTCGACGTCGAACCCTTCGCTGCGGAATCGGTTACTGACTGCACGGTTTATTGTGGGATCGTCTTCCACCACCAAAATCAACTGCATGGCTATACGCTAGAGCATGGTTGTCAGGGTGTTGGTTAGCCCTTGTGCAGATTCTGTGCAGGACGGTTAACGGTCCGATTATCGTTGGCGAGAGACGGCAGACCCTATGCGACGAGTTCGGCGAGTTTAGTTGTCGGGATCCGCCACAGTCCGACACGGTCTCGGTCTGACCCCATAAACACGATTTCGTCGTTGAACTCGACCGCATTCCAAATACTTGTTTTAGACGAGAATTCGTCGGGCTCAAATCCGGTTGGGCCGTCTTCGTTTGTTAGCGCCTCCCAGGTGTCGCCCTTGTTGAACCAAACTTGACCAACCTCTTTGCCGGTCTCTTCGTCAACGCCAGAGCCAAGAGCAAGACGCATTCCGCCGAGCTCGACCACTTCGTTGACGTCATCATCTTTTGTGCCGATCTCGACAATCGACCAACTGGACATGTCAGCAGAGGTCGCGACGAGAGAAGTGCCGTCGGGTGTAGAACCCCAGATGGCCAGTGAATCGCCTACGGATCGGCAGTCTGAGATCGAATCGAATTGATCGAACTGCGGGTCTGCTGGTTGAGC
This sequence comes from uncultured Acidimicrobiaceae bacterium, assembly GCA_964551835.1. Classification (GTDB taxonomy): domain Bacteria; phylum Actinomycetota; class Acidimicrobiia; order Acidimicrobiales; family SZUA-35; genus JAHDCC01. The sequence continues at coordinate 13,579 of CAZKEM010000046.1, forward strand.
TTGCCAGGACCTACCATCGGCGGATATCGCAAGTCGAGCGTTGCCGAACTCGTCAACGATCACGGACACCAACGTGTCTCCGACCGAAGCGAAACAGCGGACAGCCGGCCTTGCCCCGGGTAGTGTAATCCCTTCGATTGGAGCCGGTTCCAGGTCCCCGGTGACGGGAGCGAAGTAGAACTTTAGGGCCTGTGAGCCACCTGCGAAGAAGTCCGCACCGCCTACTATCGCTGAGCCGTCTTCACGGCTTAATGTCTCGTTGAATTGGCTCCGGGTCGTCTCTTGCCCGGTGGGAAGTTGCTGACGTTCGGAATTGGTGTTGGGCTGGATTAGTGAACCGCCCCATCCCGCAAGCTCTTCGGACTGGGATGCGATGGTCAGTTGATCGCCGTTGGCGTCGGAGTCCGTAGTTGCGAACCCACGTTGGCCGACTGTTGAGCCGCTCCACGGTTCATCAGCCGCTCCGGTCCATGTCTGAGGAGTCGGAACGGTATCCAGGCCAGACTTTACATAGTTGGTGCCAGTGATCACTAGCTTGCCGTCGATCACATGAATATCGTTTTGCCCAAAAGAATCGTTTGAGACAGGTAACTCAGGGTGTTGTATCGGGCTCCACGACCCGCTGGTGGACCGAACGAGTTTAGATCCGGATCCGATAAGTAACGAATCTCCTGAAGCGCTGAACACGCTGTCGTCGATTCCCTGCGGAGTAACCCCCGAACGGATAAGCCCAGAAAATTCGACTGAGCTTGCGGAATTGGACATGACGATTGGATCTTGAAGGAACGGCTCGCTAATGGAAAAATAGACTCGTTCGCGATCTAGCGCTATCGATGACAACCCATAACCGCCTTTGACAGTACGTCCCTCTGCGAACGTGATAGTTAGGTCGAAAGAGTCCCAAGCCTCGTTGTCGGCGGTCCTTGAGAACGCAGCAGGCTCATCGACTTGCTCACTTCGTTGTGCACCAACCGTCACGAGTCGTCCGTCGGGTAGTTGTGAGATATCGGAGAGGTAGCCTTCGTTGAAGCCGTCCATGGGGGCCGGCTCAGCTACCAGCTGTCCGGAATTCTCAGTCCAGAAAAGCGGCGTAGCCTTGGAGTCCTTTGACTGCCAGCCGACGCCAAGTAGAGTCCCATCGTCAAGCGTAATGAGCGAACCAAGTGCCATATCGGTTTCGGTACGATCGCCAATATCGATCTCGACCGATTGCCACGTGTCGCCACTGCGTCGCCAGACCGCTGGAACGTCATAGTCATCAACTTCGCTAGACCCGCGAAGTACGTTGCCGTCAGGCGAGATGCCGCTGGCGTAAGAATCTCGACCGGGTACATCAAGCTCTACGAGCTGCCACGTGTCGCCCTCTTTGAACCACACAGCAGCTTTCGATCCCGCTTCGTCGGTCACGCTGCCAACGGCAGTGACACTAGTTTCTCCCACATGCATTTCGAAAACACGCCCCGAGATGGCACCATTTAGTGGGAGCTCCTCGCGGTTTCCATCGTTTCCGTTCGGAGCGTGAAGCACAAACGGGACCGATCGCCGCTCGCTGGTCTTGTTCATCGAGCCAGCCACGTACCAGCCAAGCTCGTTGGCGGGGTCGATCAAGCCGGCGTTTATGCTGGCGTAGTCGTCGGTGATCGTGGTTAACTCGTTGGGCCATGGTTGGACGAGAGGTTCGGACTGCTGCGGGCCTTGCGGCTCCGTTGTGTTATCGGGACTCGCTTCACTCGAAAAGAACGAACAGCCCGTTGCCAGGAGCGAACAACAAAGAGCAACCACCAATATTCTCATTTGAACCTCGGAACTATTAGTAAACAAGCAGTAACGAAACGCTTTTAAAGAGCGTTTGCAGACAATAGCAGTTACTATCAGTAAGCGCCAATTGGCTTCTAGTTATTCGAAATACCTGCTAGGCCGACATAAAGAGAAACAACATATTGACTAAGATCGCAATAACTGGGGCGGTGCCGCAACGAGCTGTTGTTGTGTGTTTATCCCACAGAAGCGGAAAGTTGGGGGCGTGGAGAGCTTTATAGACACAGCAACGAGTTATCCAGTGTCGATATTCACCGTCCTGCTAGCTACGAGCATCGGTTACTGGCTGATCTCGACCGTGCTTGGCTTGGGTGATTTTGGTCTTGACAGCGATATCGGTATAGACGCCGACGGTGGATTCGAGGTTGAAGCCGGACCCGCCAGCGACGGTTTCGCCATCGAAGGCGACGGCTTCGACGGCTCAAGTGATGGCCCATCGTTTGCAACAAACTTGGCGATCATAACTGGAATAGGTGTGGCGCCGTTCAACATAGTGATCTCAATATTTTCGCTTGCCGCGTGGACAATGGCGATGCTCGCAATGACCACTTTTGGGTCTCTACCGCTTCTGCCCGCAACGTTTGTTCTGATAGTAGGTGTCATCGTCGGGCTAGCAGTATCAGGTCGGGTCGCCCGTCTACTTCGCCCTCTATTCGTTGCCCAGACAGCAACGAAACATGAACAGTTAATCGGCCGGATCGTCACCATACGAACTGGGCGAGTCGACGCCACCTTCGGACAAGGCGAGATCGACGGGCCAGGAAACGAAGACCACATCGCTCAAATCAGATGCCATGAAAAAAACGACTATACAACCGGAGACCGAGCGCTCGTCGTAGCCGTCGACGATGGCGGAATTTTCACGATCTCATCAGACAAAAACATAATTAAAACGATCGGCTGATCGCAGTCCGCGGCTCGGTTTCATCGTAACAACACCTCTAAACAACGATTTTCATCTTGAAAGGCAAGGCGGTTCATGCAAGCATTAGCGTCCATCGCAACGGCAGTAGTAATTCTCCTCGGATTCATTTTCTTAATCGGGTTCTTTGTGACCCGGCTCTACCGGAAGGTGCCACAGGGTAAAGCGCTTCTCGTCAGCACCACCAGAGCTGTAGTGGTAACGTTCACTGGCCGCATCGTTTTGCCGGTCATACATAAAGCCGAGGTCATGGATATCTCGGTTAAGAACATCGAGATCGACCGACGCTCCACCGAAGGCCTCATCTGTCGAGACAACATCAGAGCCGACATTAAGGTCAACTTCTTCGTTCGGGTAAACAAAGCAGAACAAGACGTTGTTAAGGTCGCCCAAGCAATTGGGTGCGAGCGCGCCTCGGACCCGACGACGCTGGAAGAGCTCTTCGCCGCCAAATTCTCTGAAGCGCTTAAAACCGTCGGCAAGCAAATGGACTTCGAATCGCTCTACCTCGAACGAGCGATCTTCCGTGACCGCATCATCGAAGTGATCGGTACCGACCTCAACGGCTACTCCCTTGAAGACGTCGCCATCGACTACCTCGAACAGACACCGCTCGAAAAACTCGACTCGACCAATATTCTCGATGCCCAAGGCATCCGTAAGATCACCGAGATGACCGCCATCCAACACGTAGCGACCAACGTCGCAGCGCGTGAAGAAGAAAAGCAAATAACCGCCAAGAACGTTGATACCAAAGAAGCTGTTCTTGAGCTCGAGCGGCGACAAGCAGATGCCGAAGCCCGCCAACAGCGCGAAATTCTCGCCGTTCGTGCCCGAGAAGAAGCGACCACGGCAACCGTCCAAGCCGAAGAGCGCCTCAAGTACGAGATGGCGACGCTTGAAGTAAACCAAAAGCTCGGCATCGAGCAAGAGAACCTCGACCGAGAAGTAACCGTCGCCGCGAAAAACCGTGAACGAGTAACCGCCGTCGAACAAGAACGAGTCGACAAAGCACGCGAACTCGAAAACATGAGCCGCAAGGTCGAAACCCTGTCGGCCGAAAAAGCGTTGGAGCTCGAGAAGTCGACGATCGCCGACATCAAACGTGAACGAGTAGCGGTCGAACGGACCGTAGCCGAGGAAGAAGAAAAGATCGAAACGCTTCGAGCGGTCGAAGGCGCAGACCGAGTCCGCCAAGCCGCAGTCATCGAAGCCGAAGCTTCAGCGCAGGGTGACTTTGTTCGCGATATCAAAGCAGCAGAGGCAGCTGAAGCTGCGTCGGAACACTTGGCGAAGGAAAAGATCACCCTTGCCAAAGCTTCGCTTGACGCTTCTGACCTAGAAGCTCGTGCTGAGATTCGACTGGCCGAAGGCGCGAAAGCATCGGCGGCCGCCAAAGGTCTCGCATTCGTCCAAGTCGACGAGGCGCGCGCCGACGCCAACGAAAAACTTGGTTTGGCCGAAGTCCGAGTCGACACGGCTAAGGCCGGAGCGATCAAAGAACTCGGCGAAGCTGAAGCGGCCCGGCTACGAACCGAAGGCCTCGCCGAAGCCGGAACGATCGAAGCCAAACTCAAAGGTGAAGCAGCCGGCCTGATCGAAAAAGCCAGTGCGATGAAAGAGCTAGAAGACGCCGGGCAGCAACACGAAGAATTCATCCGCAAACTTGAAGCCGACACAGAGGTACGTTTGGCCAAGGTCGAAGCAGGCGTCAACGTCGCATCCGTCCAGGCTGATGCTATGAAAGCCGGGTTCGAGGCAGCCGACATTGACATCGTCGGCGGGTCTGACGTGTTCATCGATCGTGTGGTCGGATCGATTGGGCACGGAAAAGCCGTAGATAATTTCTTCGAAAAGTCCGACGTTGCCGGCACCGCCATGGGGCCATACCTAAACGGTGAAAAAGACCTGCTCGCTACCTTGACCAACGCGGTTGGAGTTCTTGGAACGGACGGCATTCGAGACCTAACCATTGCGGACCTGATTCGTCGGTTCGGTGGCCAACTCGGAAACGGTAGTAACGGCTTGCCCGGAGGCGATAGCGCCGACGACGCCAAATGACCGAACCCCAAAAGGAAGACCAGGCGGCCGTCGACGAAGACGTCGCCGTCGAAGAGGGTGCAGGCGCGGAAGCGTCGCAACCTCAAACCGAGGGTTCAACAGTTGCACAAAGCACGTACGAACTGCTGCAACAACGGCTCGTCGACGCGGCCAAAGAACTCGCCGGTCGAGCTGAGCGGCTCAACGAACTCCGGCTAGACACGTTCGGTTCAAGCCAGCTAGACCTGGCGGGAACCGAACGCGTCCGGACCGAGAACAACGTCGTGCCGCGCGACATTGCGGCTGCAGGCAACCAGCTAGTGATGGCCTACAACGCAACCGCCGGCACTCGCTCAGAGATCCGGCCCGAGGACGTCTTCAGTATTCACCACCTCGACGACTCGTCGGAAAAGTTGGTGCTCAGCCCCAACCCTGACGGACTAGTCAACTCTGCGCTCGACGACGACCAGTTCCGACGAGACTTCGAAGAACTCCACACCTACTTCCAAGACGCCAGAGTCCAGCAGGTCTACGAAACGAACCAGAAACTGCTCGTCGTCTTCCGAACCGGCGACGGAGTCAACGATTTACGCGTCCTGCGTTGGCTGATCCACCCCGACGGTGAACTGTCATACATGGACGACCGGGGCGAGCGAGACCACCGCTTTCCTCCCCATCAAAATGTCGAATGGCAACAGACGACTCGGGCCGACCATCTCGAAAACCGGGTGATCGTGGTAGAGGACCGCATTCACGTCAACCCGCTCGATGGCAAACTGAACGTCGCTCTGACTGACGGTACGCCAGGCGGGCTGGTGCTGGTCGACGACGACGTAGAGGAGTCGGACCAATCTCTCCAAGATTGCATAGTCGACTATGCGCTGGCCGGTGACCTGGTCATTCTGCGTATCCTTCCGTACCGGGAAACCGTCCGGCGTCACTACGTCATAAACCTTCTAGCCCGCACGGCTACCCGAGTCGACGCCTTAGACCAAGCCTTTCGACTCCTACCTGAAAACCAAGGCCTGATCTTTCCCGAAGGAATTTATTTACGCACAGGCGAGGTCCGCACGTTTGACCTTGACGCCGACGACATGGAACTGCTCGAAGTTCTTCGTTCCCCCAACGGCGAAGACGTCCTCTACGTCTTCCACCACAAAGACAACGGCCGTTCGATTTTGTTACCCTACAATGTCGTACGTCAAGAAGTCGCCGTACCGATTTGGTGTCACGGTCATTGCCTGTTCCCCGACGGCACGATGCTTATCTTCCGCGAAGAACCGCAACCTACACGGATTCACCCAGTGCAGATCTGGCGGACACCATTTTGCAGTGATGAATGGTTTAGCGAACAACCTCAGACATCGAGCCCGCTCGACCGTATCGGCAATGCTAGCCTGGTGGCCGGCATCGCCGACGCGTTAGCGTTACAACGACTGGTCGTCCGCCTCGAACCATCATCGGAACTCTACGGTGACTTGCTAGGTACCGCCGGTCGGACACTTGACACCCACCACTGGTTCGACGCCGAAGAAGTCGGGAATCTCGCTCAGCCAGTCCAGGACATACGCTCAATCGCCGAACAAGTAATCGAAGAGTTCGAACAGGTCCAACAGGTCAGAGCAAGCGCACGAGAAGCCCTTGGTGAAGCCCGCGAGTCCTTGGCCGATGTCCAGCAAGAATTACGTATCAACCCTCCGGAGTCGACGGAAGACTTTATCGACCGTCTAAGCTCTATCCGTCACGAGATCGGCCATCTGCACACGATTAAAGAGGTCCGCGAGATCGACATCTCGGCCGTCGACACCTTGATCGAAGAGGCAACCGAAGTCCGACAGACCGTAGCCCAAGACGCAGCCAGCTACCTAGCTCAAGATGACGCCTTCGGATCCTATGTGGCTGACCTCGACGAGCTGTCTGAGAAGAACCGGAACGTCACAGCGTCGATTGAGGTGGCCAGCATTCTCGAAGACGTCGACGGTGTGGCCAATTCGATGGACACTGTGGCCGACGCTATCGGTGTTCTCGTGGTCGACGACCCGCAAATCCGGGCGTCGGTCCTCGAACAGGTCTCGTCGGTCTTAGCGAACTTGAACAGAGTTCGGGTTGAAGCTCAAAACAACCATGACACTTTGATCCAGAGTGAAACCGGTGCGTTGTTCGCAACCGAACTGGGGCTTTTTGGTCAAACCATTTCAACCACGTTAGCTCGTTGTGACAGCCCCGAAGCATGCGATGACGGCTTGGCCCGTCTACTACTACAACTCGAACAGCTTGAAACTGCAGGACCGAGATCGGAAACCCAGCTCGACGAGTTGAACGAACGGCGTGACCATCTGGTCGAAGTGTTTACGTCTCGTCGTCAGCAGCTGCTCGACGATAGCCAGAAACGAGCCGACCAGTTAACTTCTGCGGCGCGGCGTACTTTACAACGGGTCGCTGACCGTTCAGCACGGCTTGAATCGATCGACGATATCAACGGGTTCTTCGCCGCCGACGCGTTAATCGACCGCGTAAGACGCATTATCGAACAGTTGAAGGATTTGGGCGAACCGGTTCGCGCAGACGAACTGCAGGCATCGCTGGGTAGTTCGCGAGATTCCGCCATTCGGGCACTGCGGGACAGGCTTGAACTGTTCGATCGTGGGGCTGTGAAATTGGGCCAACATCGGTTCAGTGTTGATGAACGCCAACGCGAATTGACGTTGGTCCCGTTCGAAGACCATCTCGACGCTGTTCTTACCGGCACCGACCTTCGGATGCCGGTCGCCGATGAATCCCTAGCCGCTCATCGGGCCTTATGGGACCAAGCTGTTCCTTCGGAAACCAATGAGATGTACCGCTCAGCGTACTTGGCGGCCTCGATTGCCTTAGACGCTTTGGAAGGTGACGATGCAGCCACAGAGGTCTTGTCGAACGTCGGCCCAGCCGATGGTGACGACGACACCTCGACGATCGTCTCCTTTGTTCGTGACGTCACCAATGATCGGATAGACGAAGGTTACGATCAGGGCGTTCACGATCTCGACGCCGCCCGTATCTTGGCCGTCATCGGACCCAAGGCGTTAGCTGCAGGCTCGCTCCTGTATGCGGGTTCCGATCGCGCCGCGGCGCGTTGGGCCTGGAATTTTGAGTTTGACGACGAAAAGCAATCGATTTGGACCCAGCGCGGCAATGCAGCCGCGGTATTAGAGACAGACGTGGCGACCATCGCAGCGATGGCGAACGAGCTGGCCGAAGAACTCAAACTTACCGAAGCGCAAAGTCGATACCTCATGGGTGAACTCGTCACCAAAGACAACCTTGGGTTTGCTATCTCGACCTCGATACAAGACCACGTAGCGTCGCTACGGTCGAACGCCTCGGTGAAGAAACTGATCAAAGAACTGAACCACGACGCCGACGGAATCCGGCCGGTACTCGCCAACTTCATCAACCGACACACGGACCTGCACGTCGATGACGTCGAAGAGTTGGCGGTCTTGCTGTTAACCCCAGACCTACAAAGCTACGTTGTAGACATCGACCTAAGTTTCGAGGTGCCCGGTCTGTCCGGGGGTCATCAAACGATTGAAGGCCGGCAACTCGCTGGTCGCATCGATTCTCTTTTCCAGATGGCCCAAACTCATCGCCGCGTGGTTATGCCCGCCCATCAAGAGTTCAATACAGCCCGTCGAGGGGTGATCAAGTCACTCCGTTCAGATCTACGACTCGACGATCTCGAACCGCAGGTCCCCGAAGGGTTCGTCCGAAACAAACTGATCGACAAGTTGTACCTGCCGCTAATCGGCGACAACTTGGCCCGCCAGATCGGTACCGCTGACGACCAGTCCGCAGCCCGAAGCGGCTTGTTGATGTTGCTGTCGCCTCCGGGCTACGGAAAGACAACTCTGGTCGAATACATCGCTGATCGCTTAGGCATGGCATTGGTCAAGGTGTCTGGCCCCGCGTTGGGTCACGAAGTGACATCACTCGACCCGGCGTTGGCGCCCAGCGCAACCGCGGCTCGTGAAGTCGAGCGCATCAACATGTCGTTCGCTGTTGGCTCGAACGTCATTTTGTATCTCGACGATATTCAACACACCAGCCCTGAATTGCTCCAACGTTTCATCTCGCTGTGTGATGGGCAACGGCGAATCGACGGAGTCTGGAATGGCGAAGCTACGACGTTTGACCTACGCGGCAAACGCTATGCCATCGTGATGGCTGGAAACCCGTACACCGAGTCGGGTGAACGGTTCCACATTCCTGACATGTTGGCCAACCGGGCCGACATCTACAATCTAGGCGACGTGTTGTCCGGAAACGAAGACGTTTTCGCTCACTCTTATATTGAGAATGCGTTGACCGCTAATGCGGTGTTGGCGATGCTTGCCGGACGAGACCGAAAAGACGTCGACGTGTTTATGGCTGCCGTTGACGGCAAGCCGTTGGACGAAACCAGGCTGAGCCATACCTACAGTTCGGCCGAACAGCGCGACATCGTGTCAGTGCTCGGGCATTTACGTCGGGTGCAGAACGTCATTTTGTCGGTCAATCGACAGTACATCAAGTCGGCGGCCACTGACGAGAAGTACCGCACAGAGCCGCCGTTCCTCTTGCAAGGTTCGTACCGAAATATGGCGAGAATGGCTACAAAGCTATTGCCGGTGATGACGCCAGACGAAGTCAATGTGATTATCGACGAACACTATGTGGCCGAGTCTCAAGCCTTGACCGGAGACGCTGAAGCCAACCTTTTGAAACTTGCCGAGCTGCGAGACGTCATGACGCCGGAACAGCAGGACCGTTGGGCAGATATTCTCGAAACCTTTAGACGTCAGCAGCGGCTGGGCGGCGACGAACGTGACCCAGCTACAAGAATGGTGGCCGCGATAAACGAGGTTGCTTCGGAGCTGAGCAACATCCGTAACGGTGTCAGTGGTGATGAAGCCGCTAGCTAGAGGGAGTATTTTCGTTGAGTATTTTTTTCGGAGTGCTATTTAGTTCGGATCGAAACGCCGCGATATATGAGCTTGAGGTTGCGTAACCGCTCGCTAAAGCGATCTCGGTCATCGACTTCTCTTGTGAGAGCAGGTCGAGCGAAAAGAGTATCCGGCTCCGTCGTTGCCATCCGGCTAACGTCATAGCGGTCTCCGATCGGAAGATTCGTTCGAGCGTGCGTCGGCTCGCCGCCACCGTTGCGATGGCGTCGCCGAGTGTGATGGTGGGGTTATTGGTTAGAACCGTGGCTAAAGCTTGCGCACGCGAGTCGGCTGGGAACGGAAGGTGCAGCGGCGCAGTAGGCGCGGCTGCGATTTGGTCGAGAACGACTTGAATCAACGCCTCGTTGCTTGGGGTGGCTAGCGAAATCGGGCATTGTTTGACGACATGGAGTAAAAGCTCGCGGGTGAAGGTATTGGTGGATACAACCCGGTTGCCCGATCGCAGCGCCTTTAGTTCGTGGCGAAAGTAGAGGCACCGCATCGCGGTCGGTCGCCGGGTTCGAGCACGGATGGTTGTACCGTCGGTGACACATAAGGCCCGGTGAGGCGGTACGGTCCACGACTCCGACGAGGAAGATGCCACAAATAGCCCAGATTTCGAATACAAGACTTGGTCCCAGCCGGCCTGAGTCGGTAGGCGTACCTCGCCGGTCGGGTGGGTTACGGCGTAACTTCGGACCGAAGGCTCTTTGTGTCGCATTGGCTACCTCAAACCTTTCACACTTTGCCCTAACACCGACGACGTTAATGCAAGCCGCGCCTTCTACGAAAGTTTACGAGATGGCAGATTACCCGACTATTGTTACCTTTGAACCGATGACTCAACCTACCTCTGCCACCATCAAAGAACATATACTCGAAGGCGAAACCGTCGACGGGCCTATGGCCATTTTGCATAAACGGCCCGACGACGCCGTGGACTACCCGTCGGTGGTCATGTTCCATGACGGACCAGGTGTCCGATCTGCCACCCACGAATTTGCCGCAAAACTCGCCGGCAGCGGCTTCGAGGTCTACGTGCCCGACCTCTATCATCGCCATGGG
>CAZKEM010000047.1:0-10227 GCA_964551835.1 uncultured Acidimicrobiaceae bacterium
GATTTCGACGTCATTGTTATACCTGGGGCAGTAGATATCGAGTCGGTCCTTTCGGCTCCGGAAATTACCGGAGCGGTCGCCACGCTGTGCCAAACTGCGTCCGTCGTATCGTCGGTGTGCACGGGGGCGTTTTTGCTCGGCGACATCGGCTTACTCCAAGACATCGACTGGACCACCCACCACGAAGACGTCGATGCTCTGAGCAAACGAATCGACTCCAGCAGAGGAAAAACTCTAGTCCGGTGGGCCGACACCGGGCGAGTAGTGACCTCAGGTGGCTTAAGTTCCGGCATAGCAATGGCCCTTCACCTCGTCCATCGCATACATAACAAAGATTTAGCAACCGCTACCGCCCGTCAACTTGAATACGAATGGAACCCGAACAACGAGCTAACATAGGCGGACCTGCCCTAGCCGATTGTGCCCCGCAACAATACGGGGAGGTTCTCATGTCCCGTACACCGAAGAGGGTGACGTTCAGGTGGAACTGATCAGCCAATCCGAGAGACGCCGACCAGGGACACAACGTTCGAACCCCTCCGGGACCTTCGGCGTAGCAAGATCGTAGCGGCGTTTCCTGCTGGTATTTAGCCCCGCTGGCTATTCTCACCGTAGGATGTACCCACGGAACGGTTATGTCCAAAGGTCGGTATCGCATGTTTGAGCGCAACGTAGCGCCGCCAAAAATTGTCAGCAGAATTGTTATTGGACTGGTCGTCTTTTTCTTTGCCGCTGCCATCATCGGTGACATCGCTCTAGGCGACTTTGTTGAAGACCGACCGTTGGCTCTCATTGCCCTTAACGCCCGAATCCGTCATCTTATTCTCGTCACCAACGAGCTTGACGCGTTGAGCTACTACACCGTCGGTTTTCTTCGTCTCGTTGCCGCCGACCCGCTCTTTTTTATTCTCGGGTATTGGTACGGCGATCATGCCATCAACTGGATCGAGAAGCGCAGTCGGACCTACGGCTCGATGGTTCGCGACGGCGAATCATGGTTCCGAAAGGGTTCTTACTTCTTTATCTTTGCCGCTCCGAACCAATATGTGTGTGCGCTGGCGGGTGCCACTGGCGTGCGGCTACGAACGTTCTTCGCTCTGAATGTGTCGGGCACGATCGCTCGACTTGTCATCGTCAGGCTCTTGGCTGAAGAGATCGAACCTTGGATCGATTGGACCGTGGGGACAATTTCTCGATATCGAATCTGGGTGATCGGGATTGCCGTGCTCGGCGCTCTTTGGACTATCCTCGGCGAGTTCAAAGGCGACAACAGCGAAATCAAATCGCTACTCGACCTCGAAGCCGGTTCGTCGTCAGACGGTGAATCGGCCAACGGCGAAACAGGCACCGAGGCTACAGGCGACGATGTTTCCGCCCGCGATGCTGGATCTTAAACGCTGAATTGGCGCTACCTGCCGTCGAGCGGAGACACCTTTCAGAAAACCAGCCCTACCCTCTTGACTTCAAGTGCACTTGAAGTAGTACGTTCCTAGTACTGCAGGTTTCCGACCGGGAATACCGGTGAGAAACCCTTAACCCAAGGAACGTTCTAATGCCAAAAGACTCTCTCAAAAAATGTATCGACGACCTCAGCGAGAACTGGTCTGGGTTGAACTCGCAAAATATCTCCCGGACCCACCGACTGTTGCAGAACCTGGCGTTAGCGTCACCCGACGAGCCGTGGCTAGCATCGCTCCACGAGCAACGGCCCGCGGCAACCGAACGACTCTAGTCCCAAGGGCCGCTCGATCCAAATCTCGATCGTTTCCGGCGGGAAGCAGGTCGACTATTTCAGCCAAGGAGAACCCGGCCTCCTGCCCGAGGGCAATAAGGGCTAGGCGTTCAAACACAAGCTCGTCGTACTGTCGACGGAGGCCCTTGCGGCCAACCGACTCGATCAGGCCGCGCTCTTCGTAGTAGCGCAAGGTCGCTGTCGACAGTCCAGTCGTATGTGCGACATCACCAATATCGACCATTAGGAACCTAAGCCTATCTATCTGGAGAGCAGTAACGTTAGTGAGTTTATTTCATATCTTCAACCAAAAAGAAGCCGAACATGTTCAGCGCCCAGCGTTCAACCGGCTTTGGCTTGCGGCGACCCTGTCAAACCTCGGCGATGGTGCCCGGCTCGCGGCTCTCCCACTTCTGGCGGTGGAAATAACCTCTGACACCCGACTGGTTGCTGCCGTCGGCGCTATGCCATTTGCCCCGTGGGTCCTCGTTGGTCCGGTGACGGGGGTACTCGTTGACCGGTACGACCGACGATTGATTATGGTCACCGCACAGCTAGGTCGGATGGTTGTCGTCCTCGCACTTGCCTTATCGCTTGCCATCTCACCGGGCCCTCGTATATTCCTCCTCCTAGCAGTAGCCTTCTAGTCGGCGTGGGCGAAACGGTTGTCGACACTGCGACCCAAGTAGCGGTGCCCAACCTCGTCGACGATCGCGAACCGGCCAAAGATACAGACATCGCAGCCTACGGGAACAGACGTCACTGCCACTATGTACGACGACAACTGGGATAACTCTGCTCACACCGGCAGATATCGGAAAATTGAATCGCTAGCGACTTGTAATTCCGCCTAGCCGCAAAAGGGGTCGTTCTGGTGCGCAGGTAACGTCTTGTTCACGACAACGGAAGGACCGCTTTAGCTTCTAGGATCTCACGGGCCACCGTCTGGCGGACCGAGGGGTCGAGGTGGCTGCCCGCTTGTTCCAGGTCGACATTGAGAGCGAAGACCCACGTGGAGGTTCCGTTGTCGACGGTTCCAACCAACCATCCGAGATCTGGGTCCGCGGTAGCGCTCAGGCCGGTCTTGTATGACCATGACCAGTCTGTCCTGGATTCCTGAACCAGGATCTCCCGAACGGCGTCCACAGTTTCGGTTCGGAATGGTAACTCGCCGGACTCAAGTCGGGTCAGGAACTCGACCTGTTCCAGGGCACTGATTCTAAGATCGCCGTCCAGCCAGAAACTGTCGATCGGGCCCCCGATGTTCTCGTTTCCGTAGGCAGCTTCGGTGACCCATTGCTGCATCTTGTCTTCGCCGACCTTTTGTGCCAGCTCTTGGTACAGCCACACCGCAGATACCTCGATCCCCGATCTAAGGCTGTGATCACGGTTCCACTCGTCGAGCTCCCGGTCAACGCCATCCCAGGGAACCACCGCGTCGACATCGGGCAGCACCCCAGTTTCAAGGATGATCATCGAGTTCATGATCTTAAAGGTCGAAGCGGGACTCATAGGCTCGCGGGCCCGACTCTCGTCATATACCTCGGTTCGATCCGTGCCGATCTCGTGGAGAACAAACGTGGCGCCGCTGATCCCTTCCGCCTCGAAGAAGGGCTTCCAGTCCGAGCGGGCGACAAGCTCTGTCCCGCCTTCTCCCGAGACGGACGGACCCCCACCCTCGCCCTCGGGCGTCGAGTAGCCGACCAGGCCTAGCAACGACGCGACTACGAGAACACACCATGTTTGGGACCACAACTTCGCCATCTGACGAGCCTAACAATCGATGCAGTTCAAGATGGCGCAGCCATAGGTAGACGACGTCGATCCGACTCGACCGAGACCCCGATTAGTGCCAGACCCGCACTAGGCGGCTCCGAAGAAAGGCTACGTCCGGCGGAATCGGTTCGTCACCGAGGTGATAGCGTTGGGCGGGTCTTCCCCCACCGCTATGGCGTCTACGGTTATCTCAACCTCGGTTGCCACTCGACGAACAGTAGCCCGATGGGTGAGACGAGCAACCGCATACCCGCCCGCCAGAGCGACCGGCAGGCCGACAGCGGCGAACGACGTGACCAGAAGAAGTAACCCGCTAACACTCGCAGCACCTGCCGTCGTCACAGCTCCGGCGACCAGCGACTTTGCCCGCTGATCGGTCACGTCGGCAACCACCGACAGCCCAGTGTTCTCTTCGCCTACGCCCACGGCCGCTGCTCTGACCTCGCGGGACGTACTCAGGCCCTGCTCTCCGCGGGCTTTGCGCACCGAGTTAGAAAGGCGGCCGACCGCACCGCGTCTGCGATGACCAACCACTACTCCGTCAGGGCTTGTTCTGGTCCGCAGGCCGTGGCCTCGTTGCAGCCACACCTGAATATGTTCTTGAGTAGCCTTTTCGTCGAACCCGCAGCGATGACTGGCCGATACCCTACTTGGCCCTAAGACCCGGTCGGCCAGCGATACCTCCCGGTTAGAACCCGAAAAATGTTCGGCCAGGGCTTGGGCTAGAGCAGACTCGGCAATTCCCAACTCTCCGGCGATCTCTCGAACCGTCTCAGGGGGAAGGTTGGTCAGCGAAGCTGGTTCTACCGGCCCGCCTGCCGTTGTTGGAACGTTAGCTAGGTCCAACGCTCGTCGTACAACAACCTGAAAGTCGGATTCGGGGCTAGATCGTGCCACAATCTTTAACGGTAACGGCTCATACTCCCAACGCCTCTTCCAAGCCGGTGGTGAGACCGGGCATGTCACCCACCCGCTTTACGGCTAAGACCACCCCAGGCATAAAGGAAGATCGGTCGAACGAATCGTGCCGTAGGGTCAACGTTTGGCCGGTAGATCCCAGCACAACTTCTTGGTGGGCGGTCATACCTCGCATTCGGACGGCGTGGATGGGAATACCTCCAGCACCCACGGCTCCTCTTCCGCCGGGAATCGTCTCAGACTCGGTAGGGTCATCGGCCCAGGTGTCGCTGGCCGCAGCCATCCGTTCGGCGGTATAGACGGCGGTACCGCTGGGCGAATCGAGTTTGGTGTCATGGTGAAACTCGATTATTTCTCCGGTCTCAAAAAACGGCGCTGCCATCTCAGCAAACTTGGTCATCAACACCCCGCCAATAGCAAAATTGGCGGCGATCAAACAATTTGAGGACGTAAACATTTCCCGAATATCGTCGAACTCTGCTTCGGTAAACCCGGACGTTCCAACGACGCTATGGATGCCGTGCTCAGCACAAAAGGCCAAGTTTTTTCGGGCCGCGGCAAGCGTCGTGAAGTCGACGGTGACATCCACGTTCGCGTCGACCATCGCTAACGCATTCGCCGAAACATCAAACTGTACACCTTCGACGTTGGCTACCTCAGCAATATCGATGCCTTCATACGAAGGGTCAACGGCGGCCACCAAATCAAGCTCGGGCTCGGCTAAGACCGCCTCAGCCACGGCTCGCCCCATTCGACCGCCTACACCAAAAACTCCAACACGTAATGACATGTCTCTGAGCGTAGCGGCGGCCGCCATAGACCCGTCGCTACGGGGCCTAGCAGCACGGAATCGATCCCACCCTACTTTGGCCCCTACGTTCATGGAGGTGCGCTTGGCAGCGCACCTCCATGGCAACTAGGTTTCTGACGGCCGTTCGGCTATCGATATGTTTAAGGGCCTAACTTCGGCCCCTAGCTATCATGGGTCGGCGCGTTACAGGCGCACCGCCGTAGGTTGGCTAGCGCCGGTTCCGGCCACCGTTGCCTCGACCACGGCCACGACCGCGGCCTCGGCCACGACCACGACTGTTGTCTTCTCGAACGATCGGAGCACCCTCTGGGCCAAGCTCACCGAAGCCTTCGGTGGTCTCGGCCGCAAACTCGTCTTCGAACGACATCTCGACGGCGTCGGATGTTTCCTCGCTCTTTGGCTCAGACTTAGCTTCCGAACGGCCTTTGCCTCGGCTTCGGCCTTTGCCCTTACTTGGGGCTTCGTCCGATGAAGCGTCATCGCTAGAAGAGTCATCGCCAGCCATTTTCAGCGAGATCTTACCGTTGGGGTCGATGTCTTCGACCTCAACCGCAACCTCTTGTCCGAGTTCGAGCTCGTCTTCAACCTTGTCAATTCTTCGCTTACCCCCGATTTTGGAGATATGTAGTAGGCCGTCTCGACCGGGAAGAATGTTGACGAACGCACCAAACTTGGTGATGTTGACGACTCGGCCCGGGTATTCCTGACCAATGTCGGCGGTCGGAGGATCGAGGATGAGTCTAATTTGACGCTCAGCCTCATCGACGACCTCTTTGTCGGTGGCCGATACCGAAACCACACCGATAACACCATCATCGTCTACCGAAATGTCGGCGCCGGTCTCGGTCTGAATCGCGTTGATGACCTTGCCCTTTGGCCCAATAACTTCGCCGATCTTGTCGATCGGAATTTCGAAGCTGATGATCTTAGGGGCACCATCTCGTACGTCTTCACGAGGAGCTTCAATGGCAGCTGCCATCACATCAAGAATCTTGGTGCGAGCTTCCTTCGCTTGGGTAAGAGCGGTAGCCAATACATCTGACGGGATACCGTCGATCTTGGTGTCGAGCTGGAGTGCGGTAACAAACTCTGAGGTACCGGCAACTTTGAAGTCCATGTCACCAAAGGCGTCTTCAGCCCCGAGAATATCGGTGAGCGTCGTGTATTTACCGTTGGCGAATACCAGCCCCATAGCGATTCCGGCGACCGGAGCCTTGATGGGAACACCAGCGTCCATGAGCGACAAGCTCGAGCCACAAACCGACGCCATAGAAGACGAACCATTCGACGCCAGCACCTCAGAAACGAGGCGCATGGTGTATGGCCATTCTTCCAAGGTTGGGACCACAGGGACGAGCGCTCGCTCAGCCAACAAGCCGTGGCCGATCTCACGTCTTTTAGGTCCACGCATAAACCCAGTCTCGCCGGTGGAGAATGGTGGGAAGTTGTAGTGGTGCATGTAGCTCTTGCGCTCAACGGGGTCGATACCGTCGATCATTTGGTCCATGCGCTTCATGCCCAAGGTGGACACGTTGAGCACCTGGGTATCTCCGCGTTGGAAGAGGCCTGATCCGTGTACACCCGGGATAACGCCGACTTCAGCCGAAAGCGAACGGATATCGCCTGGGCCTCGACCGTCGATACGGTCACCCTTTTCGACGATGCGCTTACGAACGACCGCCTTCGACGCCGATCGGAATGCGGCTTTGAGCTGCTTGGTAGCAAGGGCTTCGTCTTCACCGGCAAAGGTGGGGAGAAGCTCTTCAACAACAGCTGCTTGGAGCTCGTCGGTGGCAGCGCCTCGCTCGGCCTTGCCTGCGATGAACATTACCTCTTCGAGCTTGGCTTCAGCGGCAGTGTTGACCGCTGCAAGTTGCTCGTCGGTGTAGTCGACTTGAACGTCGAAGTTCATTACGTCTTTAGCGCCAACCTGTTCGACGAGCTGTCGTTGCAGGGCGATCGCTTCTTTAATGTATGCTTCGGCTTCGACCAGACCGGCGGCGAGGACGGTTTCGTCGACCTTGGTGGCGCCACCTTCGTAGTTGGTCCACGAGCTGGTGGTTCCGCCAGCTTCAACCATCATGACAGCAACATCGCCGTTGTCTAGCTCTCGGCCAGCAACGACGATTTCGAACGACGAAGCGTCGCCTTCTTCATAGGTTGGGTGAGCGATCCATTCGCCGTCGGCGTCAAACGCCAAACGGACAGCGCCAATTGGGCCTTCGAACGGAACGTCAGAAACCATCAGCGCCGCTGATGCTGCGTTAATGGCCATAACGTCGTAGGGAACCTTCTGATCTGCCGAGGTTACGGTGACGACGATGTGGGTCTCGTTACGGAACCCATCGGCAAACGATGGCCGCAACGGACGGTCGATGAGGCGACAGGTTAGTGTGGCGTTATCCGACGATCGACCTTCTCGGCGAAAGAACGATCCGGGGATCTTTCCCGCGGCATACGACCGCTCTTCGACATCGACGGTGAGGGGAAAGAAATCAATTCCATCCCGTACTCTTTTTGCTGCGGTTGCAGCTACTAAAATGCTGGTTCCACCCATTCGGGCCATAACAGCTCCGCCGGCTTGACCAGCGAATCGACCTGTTTCTAGGTACAGGTCTTGCCCGTCACCTGATGTGACGGTTCCAGTAACGGAAACAACTTCCGTCATAAGGATCTCCTTATATTCATTTTTGAATCGGGAAAGCGACCTTCGCTAACCCTGACAGGCCAGATCCCAGATTTCGATCACTCGGCATGAACGTGAATGTATTCGCCGAGGAACCGGAAACTGGCAGCTGACCTACCTCGTTGTGTGCCCGGTCCTTCCAAGCACTCGACACCACGTTAGCGTCATTATGGCAAAGATGCTTCCCACGGCGACTATTGACCTATCGGCCAACGTTTTCCTGTAATGAGAGCTGGCCCGCAACTCAGCGTCACCAACCCGTTCATTCTGCCCTCTGCGGCGCGGGTGCAGGCAAGACGGCCGGCTACGTCGGTCTTTACTTCGAGTCGAAGTTTCCAAGCGCACGCAAAGAATCACCACTACCCATAAGCTTGTTCCCAACAGAATCTAAGCTCTTCCCCGCATCATCTAACGTGGCGCCAAGGTCGCGCAGATGCTGGGCCAGACGTTCAAGATCATCGCCGACAGCACCTAGCCTGGTCGCGCCACTCTGCAACTTGTCGGCGGCATTGTCGATAAGTTTATTTTCACCGACGTCGACGCCACTCATAACTTTGATGCCCATCACCTCGGAATAGTCGGGTTTGAAACTGGGGATATTGACGCCATCGAGTTCTCCTCCAAGACGTTCGAGTAACCCACCGACATCAGTTAGTTCTTCCTGGGCGTTCTCCAGGGCCTCGGCTGCTAACTCAGATATCGCAGACGCTCCTGGTTTTTCTCCGCCCCCGACTAGCATCACGCTCGTCGTCAACGCGCTTTTTCCTGCCGCTTCAATCCCGTCTCCAGCCTTCTGAAGCATCTCGGGCAAGTCTTCGATCAGCGTCATGAACTTTGACCGATTGTCCCAAATCATGTCGACGACATGGACCACTTTCTTAGGGTCGAGGTCGCCGAACTGATTAAGAATCTTGTTTAACATGCATCCACCAATCGTCGCGTCGAACTATTTCAGTATGCCGTTGCGGCGGGTTGCTCCGGCTAGCCACACACCTAATTAACTTCGAGCGTGGACGACCGACTTATTACTCGCAGGCCATCTAGGAACAACCCTCTGATCGATCCGAGGCGCTCTGGCGTTCTATCTGACCGCTGCAGCTCTTGGACCCTAGAATCTGTGAGGGTGACCCCGCCGTTGGGGCCACCCGGTACCCGAGAACGTAGTAGATCGATCGCCTTTATAGGTGGATGCCAACGTTCTTTGACAACCTAAAGGGGGCGACCCGCTAGGAGCCGCCCCCCTCTAGGGTTGATGTAGGCTTCACACGAACAACTCACATCAACTTTTGTTTGGGCAAGAACTTACATTTTTACTTCAATCCCAAGGTCGGCATAACCCGAGTTGGCAAATTGATTCTGGAACAGCTCCTTGAGCCGGGCGGCTGCCTCGTCGTATTCGCCCGGATCGGACCAGGTGTTGCGTGGGTCTAGGATCGCGGAGTCGACGCCGTCTACCGCAACGGGGATCTTTAGACCCAACTGCTCTTGAGTCACCAACTCGGCGTTGTCGAGATCACCGGCAAGGGCTGCGTTGAGCAACGCCCGTGTAACCTTCAACGACATTCGCTCGCCGACCCCATAGCCGCCGCCCGACCAACCGGTGTTAAGTAGAATGCAGCGAGTCTGGTGTTTCTCCATCCGTTCGACCAGAAGCCGAGCATAGACGGGCGCTTTTTGCGACATAAATGGATCACCAAAGCACGCTGAGAAAACCGCTTGGGGTTCGGTTACTCCAACCTCGGTGCCGGCCAACTTGGACGTGAACCCCATCACGAAATGATAAATCACTTCGTCAGCATCGAGGATCGAGACCGGAGGAAGAACGCCAAAGGCGTCGGCAGTCAGCAACACTATAGTTTCTGGGTGAGGCCCCTTCGCCCCTTCAGCTACTGAGGGGTTACAGGTAAGCGGGTACGCAAACCTGGTGTTTTCGGTAATCGACAAGTCGGCAAGATCGAGCTCTTGAGGGTCGGTGTCCTCAATTTTTTTACCGGCGACGGGCGGAACGTTTTCTATTAGGGTTCCCGCCATTGACAGCGCTGATGCAATAACCGGCTCAGCCTCTTTATCGAGGTTGATTAGTTTGGCATAGCAACCATCTTCAAAGTTCGAAACGCTGGTGTCGCTCCAGACGTGTTCGTCATCTCCGATGAGTCGACGGTTCGGATCGGCGGACAATGTTGTCTTGCCCGTGCCGGAGAGACCAAACAGAATAGCTGAATCGTTGTTGTCACCTACGTTGGCCGAGCAATGCATAGAAAGCTGGCCTTTTTGTGGCAAGACAAAGTTCATCACGGTGAACAT
>CAZKEM010000048.1:0-9924 GCA_964551835.1 uncultured Acidimicrobiaceae bacterium
TATCGGTCCGAGTCCCCAAAGGCGTTTGCGAACCCACATCTTCCAAGCATGTGATCAATAAACGTGTCACCTCCAACCGTCATGTACGGTCGTCGCCATATCAAATACACAACTGACTCAAGTTCTCTTGGAGTGTTGGCAATTGACTCATCAAGTTTTTGAACGACACGCTCACCGGTATCTACCCGGTCGAAAATTTCTGACAACGCGACGATCATGCCCTTAACATCGTCGATGGATTTTATGTCCGCCACCCATACAGGGCAGATTTTGCTAAGGGCGTCGATATCGGCTTTAGTGTTTTCTTCTTTGTTCGCAACGACGATGTCTGGGTCGAGTTGAACACATGTATCGATGTCTACGTTCTTGGTGCCCCCAACTACCGTGGACTCGTCCATGAGTCCTCGAGGGTGAACGCAGAATTTGGTGCATCCAACAACGTTTCGCCTCAGGTCCATGTCACAGAGAAGCTCCGTGATTGAGGGAACGAGCGAGAGTATCCTCCTCGGAACTTCGGCAAGCACATGTTCTCGCCCAATCTGATCACTCGTAATCATCGTTCTCCGTACCTGTATCGACGTTTTCGTACCCATACGGACAGTGCCGACATCTACTTCCGCAGCAGTACCCGCGCTTGAGGTGATAGGTCTTCGTCATAACCATCAGCCCGTCGTCAAAGTAAAAGTCCTCTTCCTCATCGGTTCGTCCCGATCCTGGACTCGTACCCATAGAACGCTCCTTGTCAACCAGCGGGGATCCCTCTCGAGATAAAGCTAGACAAAACTTGCCCTTGCAAAACTAATTCTAACTAGAACAGACAGGTCCGAGTTCATGAAGTCGGTTATCCCGCATCTGCAGATGTGCGTCGGGTTGGTCAGGCCCCGGTTGGCAACGGCAAACTCAACTTCGTTCGACCCTGAGCTAGCATGTCTTGAGTAGGGTCAATGCCTTCAACGCAACCCCAATGACACTCTCAATCTTGGCGGAGGAACATAGTGACCGTGTCTTATGTGCTGTTCGGCATCGTTACCTATTTATGTGTGTTGCTAGCCGTACCCACGCGCGCCATGCGACGTTTTCCAGTGTTCTTCTTAGGCGGCCTCTATCCCCCGGTCTTGACTACGACGACGTCACGATCGCCGTGCCAAAAGATACTCGTCGGTTTGTTCTCCATGGCAGCCATAGGCGTTTGGTGGTGGGCCTGCGTCGCCATGCCTGCGGGTATACGTTCAGCCGAGTTCGACCAGAATTTTCGATATTTAGGAGGGTCCTTCTTAGGTCTTCTCCTTCTGCTAATTGGTCTGACAATTCGTGACAATAACCGAAACCCCTCAGACCGGCCCGATGATGGGTTTGCCGACCTGTCAAGGCCTTTCTTACTCGGCGCTACCGCAAGCTTTACGGTTCTAGCTTGGTTTCTGGCCACCAACGGTCCGCTCCCCTTGGAAGGAGCGGAAGAATTGGTCTCGGTGAGCCCCCGGACGGCCTGGGAGAACGTCTCCGACAGTTCCCTTATTGCGCCAGATCGAGCCGACGAGATCGGGTCAAATCGGCTACGGGTGAACTACCTAATGGAACCTAAGGGCCGCTGCAATCATCATGGCGATATTCGAGTCGTCGAAACTAGCTCGTCGATCACTATCTCGGTCGAGGTTGTCCGCTTCGCTGCCAATGAACACTTCAAGGAGATGGGCATGGCCGACGGCTGCTGGAACCCTAGCAGCCAAGCGGCCGAGCATGTTAACCCCTCGGTTGTTGAGCACCGCTACCAAGAAATAACGCTTGACAGTCCAGTCGGCGATCGAGCCATTGTTCTCGGTAACTAGGCTCCCAGATTCTGCCTGGGAACGGCTCTAGCCCAATCGCTGGTCCGCATTGATTCTTGGTTTGAGTCTCACGGTTTGCCGTTTCGACTTATGCATGGATTGATATCACGTCCGACTAAGCGATCGGCGAAGCCCGCGAGAACGCCTTTGAATCTAGCGCTGCCCTAGGAAGTACGTAACTATTCAGGAACAATCGGCGCGTCCTGCCTTTACCTCGACCATTGTACCTACTAGTATGTCCACTGGAGGAACAAGTGGCTATGTCTACGACGCGAAATCGATTGGTTGACGCAATGAAGCGACTGCTTTGGCAGCGTGGCTATGACGCCACCAGCCCTAACCAGGTTCTAGAGGCTAGCGGCGCGGGCAAAGGCAGCCTTTACCACCATTTTGACGGTAAGAGGGAGTTAGCTATTGTGGCGATGGAAAGCCGAGCTGATGAGATTCTCGAGGAAGCGAAACACATCTTTGACGGTCCGGGTACATATGTGGAGAAATTCGAGAAGTATTTACTTCTACCGCGTAACGGGTTAGAGGGGTGTCGGCTAGGGCGTATCGTTCAAGATCCTTCGGTTGTCGAAGATAGCCAACTGCAGCGTCCCCTAAAGCGCTACTTCGAGCGATTGCAAGACATTATGGAAGAAGAGTTTGAGCTGGCCAAGCGGAATGGCGACCTTGTGTCCAGTATCAGTTCGAGTCAACTAGCCATCATGGTGATCAGCTCGGTTCAGGGCGGCTTTGTGCTAAGCCGAGCGAATAATGATGGTGACCTCATCCGTGTGGCGGCTCGTGGAATGTACTCGTTTCTTGCGTCTCTATCGACGTAGTTTTTTTTGTCCCCTGTTGTACCTACTGGTACGTACATTTTGGAGAACCCATGTCACATCGTTTAGCTATTTTCGTTCCGTTCCTATTCGTTTTCATTTATGGCTCAGGATTCGTCGGCGCGAAATTAGGTTTACCTCACTCTGATCCATTTACGTTCTTGGCGCTGCGATTCTTATTGGCAGCAGCGTTGTTAGCGTTGCTTGCCGTACTGCGCCACTCTCGCTGGAGAGTGGAAAATGTAAAGGCTGTCGTAGTCAGCGGTCTTTTACTACAAGGAGCATTTTCGGCCGGTGTCTTTTATGCTCTGTCCTTGGGAATGAAGCCCGCTGTTGCTGCTTTGATTATTGCACTTCAACCACTCCTGGTCGCTGTGCTCGGCGGGTTTTACTTAGGTGAAAGGGTGCATTTCCAACGCTGGCTAGGGCTCCTCATCGGCGTTGCAGGGGTCTCGTTAGTCGTCGCTGGCGGCCTGACCACCGAGGGCATAACGCTCGCAGGTTTAGTCTGGTGTCTCTTAGGTTTGCTGGGCTTGACAACAGGCCAGTTGGTACAAAAAAAGCACTGCGCCACTATGGATCTATTTGTGGGTGGCTTCTTTCAATCTCTGACAGCGGGGGTAGCAATGAGCCTCGGAGCAGTTGCATTCGAGCCGCTGTCAGTGGTCTGGTCTGATGACTTCATTATCGCCCTGGTATGGATGGGGGTCGGTGTATCAATTGGCGCCTTGAGCTTGCTGTATTTCATGCTGCGCCATTCCACCGCGAATCAAGTGGCTTCGGTCTTTTACGGGGTGCCAGTAGCAGCGGCCCTTGTCGCTTGGCCCATGTTTGATCAAGTCCCTGAACCCATCGACTGGCTTGGTTTTAGCATTGTTACGCTTAGCATCATTATTGCGAATGGTCGTATTCGATTTAGAAAGCCCCTTCGGCTCCTAGAATGGGTCCGTTCCCTATAATTCCGCCGGAGTGACACTGGCAGAACCTACGAAGCGCCACCGTTTCGGGAGGTTAGTTAGACCCCAAGTCTGCGATCAAGATACTCTTGACAGAAACTGGCCAAAATTGCTGTCTGTCCAGCCCGGTATGAGCGGTCGCGAAGGAATGGCGCAACAAATAGATCCCCAAAGCCAGACGTGAGCTTCTCCTTATCGAAGAACAATTCCCCCAAACCCAACGTCGAACGACGATAGAGCGGGTTCGACAGGCCCACCTTCAAACCAAGGCCCTTCCCCGGCAATTTGGCCGCGACGATAAACATTCGAAGCAGCCACGACGTATTACAACGTTCAACGCCCCACAGAATGTGACCCTAGAAGAACTTCGAGTCGAGAGCTTCTACCCGCTTGACTCGCAGTCAGCTCAGGCATGCAAAACGCATCTTGGAGCGTCGACCAGTTGGACGCCAGGCGGTCGAGCCGCCGTCTGATGGTCCACCCAGCTCGGACTAGTCTTCTGCCGACGCATCGAAAACTACTTTAGATGTCGGACTAGCGACCACCATATATAGCCCCCGCTAGATGTGTGTCGTTTGTGACACGGAACGGTTGCGGAATAGCTCAGGTCGGAACCAGGTTTCGCTGGGCGCCGTCTTAGGGGGCAGGCAAGTCGACACGCCAGAAACTAGCAACCTCTATCAGCAAAGGACACTACCAATGCGACGATTAGATAGGCACAAAAGACAGGCCCGCAGAATGGCAAGGCTCGTAGCCTTCGTACTGGCACTTGCTTTAGTGGCGAGTTCGTGCTCAGCGGGCGACGCCGGCCTCAGCGATGCCGAATCAGCCAGCGACTCGGAAGAATCCGGCGACTACGTTGCCGAAGAGGCGGCCCCAATCGAACCGATTCCCGACGACCCAACTACCGGGCGCGAGGATTCAAACTTTGAAGACCCGGGCGTAAACCCCCGAACCGATCCGAATCAAGATGCCCAGTCGACGTTTGCCCTCGACGTAGATACCGGCTCATACACGTTGGCCCGAAGTTGGATCAACGACGGACGGCTCCCCACGTTCGAAAGCGTCCGACTGGAAGAATATGTCAACTATTTCGACCAAGGCTATGAACCTCCGACCGACGAAACGTTCGCTATTCACGCCGACGGAGGCCCGACACCGTTTCTCGAAGATGACAGCTACCGGCTGCTGCGCATCGGGCTCCAAAGCAAGGTCGTCGAAGACGCAAACCGGCCGGATTCGCGCCTGACGTTTGTGGTCGATGTATCAGGGTCAATGACTGAACCCATCAACGACGTCCAAAAGGCGATGGAGGTGATGCTAAACGAACTGCGCCCTACCGATGAGGTTGCCATCGTCGTATATGGAAGCGAGGCCTATACCCTGCTCGAACATACGCCCGCATCGGACAGCCGGAGAATTAGGGCAGCCATCGATCAGCTAGAAGTCGAAGGGTCAACCAACGCCGAAGCAGGCCTTGAACTCGGATACAGCGAAGCCGATGCTGCGTTTCTTCCCGGCGGCATCAATCGAGTCATCTTACTATCAGATGGTGTTGCCAACGTCGGCGCCACCGACCCCGACGAGATCCTCGAAACCATCGAAGAATCTGCCGGTGACGGCATCAACCTGGTGACGGTCGGCTTCGGCGAAGGACAGTTTAACGATAACCTTATGGAACAGCTGGCCGACTCTGGCGACGGGTTCTACGCTTACGTCGATGGAGAACAAGAGGCGATCCGACTTTTCCGAGATGACCTCACCGGCACCCTTTTGACCGTCGCAAAAGATGCGAAGATCCAGGTCGAATTTAACACCAACACCGTGTTGCAGTACCGTCTCCTCGGCTTTGAAAATAGGGCAATTGCTGACGAAGACTTTGATCGCCAAGTAGACGCCGGCGAAATCGGCGCTGGACACTCGGTAACCGCACTTTACGAACTACAGCTCGTCAACCCAGGTTCGGCCACCGACGAGCTAGCCACGGTGGCTTTGAAATGGGAAGAGCCCGAAAACGGCGAACGCAAGGAGCTAACCCAACCTGTTTCGAGCAGGGACTTGGCTGAACGGTACGACGACACCGACCCACATTTTCAACTCACGTCGACGGTTGCCTCATGGGCCGAGATCCTTCGCAAGTCTCAATATGTCGCCGACTCTGAGAGCGCTACGCTGACCGCGGTGGCCGACGAAGCCAACCGACTTTCGGCTGGGCCTCTCCGAGGCGACGAACAGGCAACCGAATTTGCCGGACTTACCGATCGGGCAGTACGCGTCAGGTAGCACCACGAACACTTCGAAGCGTTCACCAAGGGGTGGCGGTTAGCGCAGCCATCTTCGGCTCGTGGCCCGCCACCCTCAAGATTCTTCATACTGGCCGCCCTTTGGGAGCGGTCGGCAACCCGGCTATCATTTCTGCCGGATACCTGTGAAAATGCCAGTTCAAATCCGGATAGCGAGGATCGGGAACACATTGCGCATAAGCGGGGTTACCAACTGGTGTAGTCTCAATCGAGCCAAGCCTCGAAAAGTATTGGAAGGTGTTCCCCCCCGAATGCGACGTCTATTACCTGCGCTACTGACGCTAGTACTCCTGGCGACAGCGTGCAGCTCGACAACCGAAACGAGTTCTGACACTAACGAACCCGCTTCCGATACCCCGACCACCGACTTCGAAGGCCCGCTCGTCATCGTAGCGATACCCGACCAAGAACCAGAGATCCTGGCCCGCAACTATGAGCTCGTGGCCGAGTACCTTTCAGCCGAACTTGACGTCGAGGTGGTCTTCGAGCCGGTAACCGAATACGACGCCGCGGTCACAGCGTTCAAAGTCGGAGACCTCGACTTAGTCTGGTTTGGCGGGCTTACGGGCGTTCAAGCACGACTTCAAGTCGATGACGCCGAAGCTATCGCTCAGCGAGACATCGACGAAACGTTCACCACCGTCTTTATCGCCAATACCTCAGCCGAGATTGAGCCCTTCGATGATGTAACAGGCCTAGAAGTGCTAAAAGGCCGGTCCCTTACTTTCGGTTCGGATTCCAGCACCTCGGGTCGACTCATGCCGCAGTCGTTTCTAAGCGAGGCCCAGGTAGCGCTTGAAGACCTCGACGGAGAACCAGGCTTCAGTGGATCGCACGACGCCACCATCGAACTCGTCGAGTCGGGAACCTTCGAAGTTGGCGCTCTCAATTCGCAAGTTTGGGACGCCCGGGTGGAAGCCGGAGACGTCGACCTCGACCAGGTCGAGCTGATCTTCGAAACACCAACCTACTACGATTACCATTGGGTAGCCAGACCTGAAATCGATTCCGATTTCAAATCTCGTATTATCGAGGCGCTAAAAGACCTCGACCCCGACGACGCCGACGACGCCGAAATTCTTGAGTTCTTCGGAGCCGGTTCGTTTATAGAAACGGCAAACGAAAACTACGACAGCATCGAACAAGTCGGTCGAGAGATAGGCAAAATCGACGGCTGAGCTCTTACTCTCGTTCGACCGCACCACGGTCGACTACGGTGAATCAACCACCGCTGTCGACGACCTGACCCTTCAGGTCAGCTCAGGTGAACGAGTCGCCCTGGTCGGATCTTCAGGGGCCGGTAAATCAACGATCTTGCGTCTTGCGTCGGGATTGGTTTTACCAACTTCAGGTAGCGTCGAGGTACTGGGCGTCGATTCGCGCCTCCTCGGACATCGAACCCATCGACGGCAACGGTCTCGGATCGGATTTGTAAGTCAAGACTTTTCGCTCATTGGACCGCTTAGCGCGGCGAGTAATGTGGCGGCCGGCCGGGTAGGCCAATGGCGATTCGGACACGCACTACGATCGCTTGTTCGCCCCAACCCAATCGACGAAATCGCGGCCGCATTAAACCTGGTAGGCATTGGCGACAAGATTTGGGAACGAACCGATCGGCTCTCTGGGGGTGAGCAGCAGCGAGTGGCCATAGCCCGAACCCTCTTCCAGGCCCCCGACATTGTATTGGCCGATGAGCCGGTAAGTGCCCTCGACCCGGCACGGTCAGACGCGGTAATGGCCACACTCGTCAAGGCGGCGTCGATATCGGGGAAGGCCATCATCGCGAGCATGCACGACGCTCCGCTGGCGTTGGCACACTGTGACCGCATCATCGGGGTGCGTCAAGGTCGCCTTAGCTTCGACAAACCAGCTAAGCAGGTAACCGACGCCCTTCTCGACCAGCTCTACGCGTTCGACCAACCCGGCGCAGTCGACCCGACCACAGCATCGTGAACGTCGACTCGGCCGTTTCCGTCTCGGCCAGGACCGTTCGGCGCGACCGCAAATCTTGGATAGCCGTGGTGGTGCTAGCGCTCGGCTGGTCGGTTTGGAAGGCTGGCGTCGACCCGACCGAAGCGGTAAACGCCCGTGGCTGGTCACAGTTTGCCGCCTTCTTTCGGGCGATGTTTCGACCCGACCTAAGCGCCGACATGCTAAAGCTCGCTGGTCGCGAGTCGGCGACTACCATAGGCTATGCGCTTACGGGAACAGCCCTGGCCCTCGGTATCGGATCGGTCGGTGGCCTTCTACTCACCGAGCGTCTCTGGAGCCCGATCCATGGCCCGATGAAACGGGGCCGGGCTGGCTGGGCTATCACACGAGTGATGTTCGCCGTTCCCCGTTCGTTACACGAGGTTGTCTTCGGCATCATTCTCGTAGCGATCCTCGGGCTAGACCCTCTCGTTGCCGTGCTCGCCATAGGCATACCATTTGGGGCGGTGACATCTAAAGTCTTCGCCGAATTGATCGATGATGTGCCCATCGGACCAGAGCTGAGTTTACGAGCGGCCGGCGCTGGACGCTTCACGGCCCTTCTGACTGCCACCGTACCCCAGGCGCTGAGCGACCTGGTTTCCTACGCCTTTTACCGGCTTGAATGCAGCCTTCGAAGTGCCGCCGTGCTGGGCATCATCGGCGCCGGAGGCCTCGGCTTCCAACTAGCGCTGTCGTTTCAGTCCCTACGATACGAACAGATGTGGACCTTCCTTTGGGCGCTCGTGATCCTCAGTGGTTGTGCCGACGGGTGGTCGTCGGTCGTGCGGCGACGCCGAAACCGCTCAAGCCATGTATCGGGGCAGCAACTCCAATCGTCGACTCTCAGCGATGGAACAACGTTAACCAATGACCGCCGAACTGTCCCAACGTTTGGGGTGCAATCCAAGCCCGAACGCGACTGGGTAGTAGTCGCCAGTGCGAGTGCCTGTGTGGTGGGCGTACCACTCGCCATTTGGCGGCTGGGCCTTGATATTTCGACGCTGTGGGCACCTCGCGCTCGGGCGTTGGCCTCACAACTGGCCTCGGATGCGTGGCCGCCGGAAGCCGGAGCGGGTGGCCTACGCCAGCTTGTCGCAGACTCACTAGACACCGTCGCTCTCGCCGTGTTGTCGATTGCTATCGCCCTGGTCGTTTCGACACCTCTGTCTTTCTTGGCCCATCGAACATCGGCTAGCGTTCGCAAACGCAACTATGGCCGGAGCCTGGGGGCCTGGGGCGGTTCAGGTTTGGTTCGGCTGGTTTTGCTGATCAGTCGTTCGGTGCCGCCTCCGGTTTGGGCGTTTGTTGTCGTGTTTGTTTTGTTTCCTGGTTTGTGGCCTGGGGCAGTTGCCCTTGGCATCTACAACGCCGGTATTCTCGGTCGCCTACAGGCCGAGGTAATCGAGAACAGCGACCATCGTCCGGCCAAGATATTGTCGGCTACCGGCGCAACGAGACCAGGCGCCTTTGTGGTAGCCACAATGCCCGTATTGGGGAGCCGATTTGCCGCCTTGGGTTTGTACCGCTGGGAGGTGGCCGTCCGAGAGACTGTCATTGTTGGTGTGGTGGGTGCGGCTGGTCTTGGACGTCGCCTCGATGAACAAACATCGTCGTTTGACTACGACGCTATGTTGGCAACCGTGGTTGCGCTAGCGGCGGTTACCGTCGTCGTCGATCTGACTTCAGCATCTATCCGACGTTCCTTTCGCTGAGACGGCGGCAACCGCCAAACATGGTCTTACAACGTGACGCCGGACGCGTTGGCGCTCAACCCTTACGCCACGGGTCGACGGCGTTAACCATCGATGAGGCCACCAAGCTGGGCCTGATTCACGTTCGACAACGTTAACAGCCAGGTGCCGCTACTTTGGCAGTAAGGTGTCGGTAGATTAGAAGACCGGTCGAAGGGACCCCATGAGCGAACCAACAGCTTTCCGGCTCACGCAGTTCAGCCACGGCGCCGGTTGAGGTTGCAAGCTCGCCCCAGGTGAGCTCGCGCACGTTGTGCGCGATTTGCATGCAGATACCCCATCAGAGCTTC
>CAZKEM010000049.1:0-14977 GCA_964551835.1 uncultured Acidimicrobiaceae bacterium
GTCCACCCCTGCCCCCAAGCCCGGTTGAACCGGTTGCCGAGGTATCAGACGTACCTCCACTCCCGCCGACCCCAGAGCCATCCGCACCCTTCGCTGCAAATATGGCCGTGCCGGACCCAAGCCCCGCTACGCCAGCTACCCCCGAGCCCCCATCGCCATCAGAGCCGTTCTCGGCTCCAGCCCAGCCAACGGTTCCCAACCAGCCTGCGGCGCCTTCTGTTGGCAGCCCAACGCTTCCGCATGCCCCCCAGGATCAGGCTTCTAACCCCGCAGCCGCGAACACCGCGTTTAACTCCCAACCAAAGGCCTTCCAAGCGAATACTGGGCCGACCTTTGACCAGCAGCCTGCAGCCGGGGCACCTCACTGGGCGGCAGAACCGTCGACCACGGCCATCGTTGACAATACGATTCGCATCGAGGTCGACAACAAGGACTACACCTTCCAGCCTCATCAAGAAGTAACCATCGGGCGTGATCAAAACTGCTCCGTGGTCCTAGATAAGCGCCATGCGTTAGCGTCTCGCCAACATGTCAGGATGACCTACCGGGACAACGTCTGGTGGATGGAGGACTTCTCCAGTAAAGGCACGTTCGTAGATGGGTCGCCGATCAAGAACCCCTATCGAGCTACCGGCGGCTTCAAAGCACTGCTCGGGAATAAACAAGCTGGCACAGAAGTCAAGATCGTCGCCCCGGGCGAACATGTTCCGAACCGCAAGAACCGACTTCCCATGTATCTCGCCGTCGGTGCTGCGGTCGCTCTTCTGTTCGCCGTTATTGCTGGTGGGGTGCTACTAACTAGCGGTGATGAAGAAGCGGTCGAGACTACTATCTCAAGCGAAATACTTGAAGCCCAGTTTCTTGAAAAGGCCAAACAGTCAAGCGCCATGATTATCGCTAACACCGAGGAAGGCATCTCTACCGGAAGCGGCTTTTTTGTAAGCGAAACGCTGATCGTCACAAACCAACATGTGGTCGACGGAGATGATCTTTTAGAAGTCGCTATTTCAACTGGCAACGACGATCCGGTTGAGCCCACGTACGTGGCTACCGTCCTCGAGCGCCACCCTTTCCTCGATATTGCGGTTCTGCAGCTGACCGGTGAGCTAGTTCCCGCCCCCGAGTCCGGGGCCGACGAGAATCTGGTCACTGGATCCTTCACGGTTGGACCTTTAGGCCCCTCTAACGTCGACTTCGTCGAAGTGGGCTCGTCCGACGATTTGGTCCTCGGAACCAGAGTTTTTACTACCGGTTTTCCTGGGAGTCTCAACTCGGTCGGCGCTGACGACGCTGGAGATCTACAGCTACCTCCAGTAGGAACCTCCTCGGGCAACGCCGCCAGCTACGATCTTTGGCCCGGCTGCAATAATCCATCTGCTGACTCGCGAATCCCTCAGGGCAGCCCATCGGGGGTTCAATGCAATTCTGAAGGTGATATCAAGAATGCTGTTGTAACCACGACGTTTACTAGTGGACCGGGCGCATCGGGCAGTCCCGTCTACCAGGGTGAGAAAGTTATCGCCGTTGTATTTAGCGGGACGGCGGGCGAAGTCGAAAGTAACGCAAGTCGATCTATAACCTCGACCTCGTTCAAGCCATGGCTTGACAACGTACTCGCCACAAACTAAAAGGATTCATAAACCCAATAAGGCGTATTAAATGTAGTTAATTACGTTAATATGCTTCATGGACAATTTGGATAGCCTCGATCCTGAGACGATCAAGGCGGTGCTTGCTAGTATCGAGAACTCGGCCAGTTTGGTGTTTGGCCGCCCAGTCGTCGTCGACGCCAAGACGTTGACGACGACGGTCGACGGCCAGACAGCACATTTCTACGATCTTGCGCAGTCGTTGTCCAAGCTCCCTGCGTCACGGTGGACCGACGTAGCCCTAGACCGGATCACCGAACTTCATGCGGGCTTACAGGCAGCACATCACATAATCCATGACGCACGGTGGCCTGAGGCTAAGAAACGCCTCCGAGTCAGGATCCAAGCCAGCCCGCCGATCGGTGGGTTCGATCTACCAGCCAGCGCCCAGCTATCTTTCACCGTTGTGGCGGAAGTCCAGCGGTCCGTAGTCCAGGTAACACCCGCAATGGCCGTTCGTTGGAACGTCGACGCTGAACAATTGTGGGCCAGCGGACTCCATGGCAACCGGCGCCACCTATCCGTTGTGCAATCAACAGTCAATTTCGGGACCTGTTCGGCGGTTGCGCTATCGGGCAACCTATGCACAACCGGAAAGTTGACCTGTCTACGTCAGGCACTGCCGGGTCTCCCAAAGCATCCGGTAGTCTCGTTCCCAAGCTCCGATACCGTCCTCTGCTACCTAAACTTTGACGACCTTAGCCCTCGTCAACGGGCACACCATCAAGAACACCTCGATCGCTGGAAACTAAGCACCCGGTATGGTCTATCATCTAACTTCTTCGTGTGGCACAATCCGCTCGAGGTGCGGCCGTTTGTCGGCGATATCACCAATGTGTTCGAGATCTCCAAGAAATAGCAAACTAGCTCAATGTTAATCGAGCTAGCAACCGTCTAGGATTGAGTGAATGCCACACCGTCCGCCATTCGACATCCTAAGAAGACCGGGCGTCGAAGCAACGTTTGTCCCTGCAGACCCACCTAGAGATTCTTGGCTTGCGCTATGGTCAACCCAACCTAGTGTGGCTCGAAAGATAGCTCGGCTACCACTAGAGACGTCCACTATCGAGCTGGTTCTACCAACGGACGACGGGGCAACTCAACGTAAGGTAGCGGCAAAGAAACTTCCGATTACCGAGGCGATCGGAGGCCTGGCACACCTCCATGGCGAGTCGGCCGATATGGCCGAGTCAAGCCCCTCACTCCAAGCCTGGGCGACAGCTGCGGCCTTCAGTTTACGCATGGTAGGCAGAGGGCGCATTCAGCCAACGGTTTCACCGACGGGCCTCGATGCTTGGAAGCTCGGCCCATTCGACCAAGATGACGCAGCTTGGCTTACCAACCTTGCCCAAATTCTACCTGCGTCCGCCCGAGCAACGCCGGCACAAGACCAGCCCGGCGACGAGGGTCTTCACCTGACCGCGGCAGCCCCCCTCCTCGCCCACTTCGGCGACGCTATCGCCGACTCCTTCGTGCGAACCCCCGCAGCTCACTTAGTCAGCGGCCACGAAGCGTTTTCGTCGCCTCGAGCGACACTGGTCGACCCTCAGTCTCGAGCATCGGTACTCATCGAAATGTTTGAGACCTCAGGGCCACCCCTTATCACGCTCCGGATCGACTGGCCCCCCTTCGAAAACCGGATAGACGACACGGGGTTCCTTGGTACGCTCACCTTCCAAGACCGGGTCGACCCAACCAAGCTTGTCCCAACATCGGCCCTGTGGGCGGCCACCCCCGCTGACCGAAAGAAGCTTCATCTCGCCGAGAGTACTCTTATCCGAAACCTTCGACGCGCCGCTCGAGCAGAACCTTCCTTGAAGCCGCTCCTCGATCGGCCGCAACCATTTGATATCAACCTTTCCGAAGAACAGGTAGCCGACCTTCTTCGACCTGAAATAGCTCAGCGCTTAGCCATGGCGGGTTTACCCCCAACGCTGCCCGACGACCTGTTTCGGTCGGTTGACCTCAGGCCAGTGCTGGGCTCGACCGCCGACCTGGCGGCCGAACGCTCGCCGACCGTTTCGGAATCCGATTCGTTTGTCCCCCAAGGGAGAATCGACCTTAACGAACTCGTCGAGCTGCGGTGGCAGGGTTCATTTGATGGAAGCGAACTCTCCGATGACGAACTCGACGAACTCGTCGCATCTAAGAGGACCCTCGTACGGCTACGGGGCGAGTGGGTGCAGCTCAACGACTCGGACCGATCTCGACTCACCGAACGACGGGAGATCGGAAATTCTACCGCCCTCGCTGCTTCGCTCGGCTCTCCAGTTTCCGTTGATGGCGAGCTGCTCGACATCGAAGTTGTTGGCCCTCTAGCTGCTCTCGGCGACCGGCTACGCAACCGCGATGTCGCTACTGAACTTGAGGCGCCACCTAACCTTAAAGCCAATCTCCGCCCATACCAGCAACGGGGACTAGCGTGGCTTAGCGAAATGGACGAGCTCGGTCTCGGAGGCATCTTGGCCGACGATATGGGTCTAGGAAAAACCGTTCAGGTCTTGGCCCTTCACCTTCGTCGCCAAGAATCGGACCCCAGCCCGACCTTGGTAATCTGCCCGGCCTCGGTTGTCGGAAACTGGGAACGTGAGGCCAACAGGTTTGCCCCAGATGCTCGCGTGCACCGTTACCACAGCTCGTCTCGTTCCACGCGTGATGTTAACCCTGGCGACCTCGTAGTTACCACCTACGGAATTGTTCGTCAGGACAGCGAACAGTTGGCGTCGATCCATTGGGGCCTTATTGTTGCCGATGAAGCCCAAGCTATAAAGAACCCTTATTCTCGGTCGGCCCAAGCAATCCGGAAGATCCCCTCACAAACACGGCTGGCGTTGACGGGCACACCTGTCCAGAACCAACTCTCGGACCTGTGGGCATTACTCGACTGGACCACCCCAGGCCTGTTGGGCCCGCTAACCCGCTTCCGCAAAGAAATCGCCGCACCTATCGAAAAAAATGGCGATGAAGAAGCCGCCGCAACCCTGAATAGGCAACTCAGGCCGTTTCTTCTCCGGCGACAAAAATCCGACCCCGAGATCGCACCCGAATTGCCACCAAAGACCCAAACAGACGAAATCGTGCCGTTGACCGGTGAACAGGCAGCCCTGTATAAGGCGGTGGTCGCCGAGGTGATGGCCGAGATCAAGTCATCAAAGGGGATCGAACGTAAAGGTCTTGTTCTCCGGTTGCTCACCCAACTCAAACAAATCTGCAACCATCCAGCCCAATTCCTACAAGAGGATGGTGACCTTACCGGGCGATCAGGCAAACTACGGGCCACAACTGACCTGTT
This sequence comes from uncultured Acidimicrobiaceae bacterium, assembly GCA_964551835.1. Classification (GTDB taxonomy): domain Bacteria; phylum Actinomycetota; class Acidimicrobiia; order Acidimicrobiales; family SZUA-35; genus JAHDCC01. The sequence goes on from CAZKEM010000049.1 coordinate 4,942, forward strand.
AAAAGTCATCCGGGAGGAAGGCCAGTCAGCCCTTGTTTTCACCCAATACGTTTCAATGGGGAACCTCCTTGTCAAACATCTGACGAACGAGAATTTCACAACCAGCTTTCTAAGCGGCTCACTTTCACTTCCCGAACGAGATCGACTCGTCGCTGCATTCCAGAACGGCGAGACAGACGTATTTATTGTGTCACTACGAGCTGGTGGCGTGGGCCTCAATTTGACCCAAGCAAGTCACGTCATTCACTACGACCGATGGTGGAATCCGGCGGTGGAAGACCAAGCCAGTGACCGGGCCTGGCGCATAGGCCAAACCAAACCTGTTCAGGTCCATCGCCTGATCTCTGAGGGCACCGTTGAAGACCGAATAGCGGCGCTGCTTCAAAGCAAGCGGCAACTAGCTGACTCCGTCGTCGGTTCAGGCGAGAGCTGGCTTTCTGAGCTATCGGATGAAGACTTAGCCGAACTCGTGAACTTGTCTGGAGAAGGGGTCGAACAGTGGTAGCCGAGCACGAAAATAGTTGGCGGAAGCTCTGGTACGATCACCTGCTCAGCGGATCGGTAAGCCAAGATACATTAGACCGCGGCCGAATGTTCGTCGAACGCAACGAAGATCTAGAAGTCGATGTGACAAATGGGCAGATCGATATGCTGGTCAGATCTGGGCCGAGAATGGTCTACGACGTCACGCTTCGAGCACCACGAGCCAGCGCCGAGGCGTGGGAATCGTTCGACCGCTACATAGAGAGCAGTCCATCGCTGCTAAATATTGTCAGCCAAGGACAGCTACCAGTTGAGGCCGCAACGTTCTCCCAGTCGCAGGAAACAAGCATACTGGCCGACTGGTCTTCATTCGACGTCGAGTGCACATGTCCGGCGACGTCGAACTGTAAGCACATTAGCGCTCTCCTCTATTTTCTGGGAGACCATTTCGACTATGACCCTTTTGAGCTCATCCGGTTCTTAGGTCGCACCAGAAGCCAATTTCATGCATCGATTACATCGGCTACAACCTCGGTGGAGTACCAGGCCGAGTTGGCTACCGAGGCTTGGAAAAACCACGACTTCGCTCCCCCACCGTTGCCGGAAGCCCCCACCGGTGTGGTCGAACTTGCCAGCTGGCCATCCGACCCACCCGAAACGAAGCTATTCCAGGCCGACGGCTTGCGGCTCCTGGGCGAAGATGCTGTTCGACGGGCCCGCACCACCCTCGTCGACCAGTCAACGTCGGGCCTTGATCTGGACATGGCGGCCGACATTGCCCGACGGTTCTCAGACGAGCAATTCTCCGCTACCACCAATCACACATCTCTATCGGCCCGAGAACTACACGATTATGCCACTGCCTGGCAGGCGGGCGGAGCGGCGGGCGTCGAAGCCCTAACCAAGCCCAGCGAATCCATCGACATCGACGATCAGACCGAACTACGGGGCACGTCCGGCGGTGCTTGGTTTCAATTTTCCAACAAAAATATCGATGCGATATTGTCGATTTCCCCAGCTGAGAGCCCCGACGACTCAGCGCTCAAATCATCCAAAGTCATGTAGCGATGCTAGTAACAAGAGATATCGGTACTACATCGCCGCATCTCGAACAGTCGCCAAGCAGGTTGCAGATTGTTACGGCGACCTGCAGCTTATTGGCTCATTGGGTACACTTATTGCTGGATAGGCACACGCTGCTATAGCAAACCACAAGGTACATTCGATGTCTGCGTCTTCAGAGAAAGATCTAGGTATAGCCGGCATTGACGATATCAAGTTGCTCGATACGAACAGGAGCCCGGTTTTCTCTGGCCGTCAACGAGTTATTGGCCGGCGGGTTGCGGTAAAAATTTTAAACCCTCACAACGATCCTCTGTTACCCCGCCGGTTCGACCGGAGACGAAAAGAATTCAGCCGCTTCACAAGTAGCTCACATGTTGTACCACTCTACGACAGTGGCGAAACCGCCGAAGGCAAGCCATACATCGTTATGCCGTACTTTAAGATCGGCTCGCTTCAAGACCAGATCAACCACGGCAAGATGCCATGGCATCTAGCGTCACGCATCATTCAGAAGGCGGCCGAATCGGTCGCTGTTGCTCATGCTGGCGAAATCTCACTCGGCGACATTAAGCCGTCTTCAATTCTCCTTAGCGATTCGGAAACCCCGAGGCTCGCCGTCTACGGCATGGCGACTCGTAGGTTCGACGACGGTGGGCCCTCGTTTGTCGCCCCGGAAGTGACCCGAGACAGCGAAGCAACCCCGGCGGGAGACGTCTACAGTCTGGCGCTTACGTTAGGCACACTGATAACTGGTGAGGCCCCTACGGCAACAACGTCCAGAGATGACTTTCTCAACAATCTTCACGAACACCTTCCGGGCGAGATCTTCGACATCGTTGACCACGGGACTTCCACCAACCTCGCAAATCGGTACGGTTCGGCCAAGCATCTAGCTACTGGCCTCCTGCGGGCAATCAACGCCGCTAGCTCGCCGGAAAGAGGTGCGACCAAGGCACCAGAACCATACGCTAAGCCCGCTAACGCCTTCTCGGATGAAGTAGGGCCGATTAGCGTTGATGAGCTACTTGGGCCAATTTCTCTAGCGGATAGTGCATCTGGACGATCATACGATGAGGAATTAGGAGATAACCCTAGGGTAAATACGCCTAAGGCCATTCCAAACTCGGCGCGGAGCCTGGTACATTTGGACTCAGAAGCTAACTCGCAGGCAATGAGTCAATTTAGAACTACAGCTGAGATCGCCCAAGAAACAACAATCTCCGCAGCTTCTACTGGCGACACGTCTACAGAAGAGCCTGCAATTGCTTCGGCTACGGAACTGGGGTCCAAAATTTCTCTTTCAGAAGATTCAATTGGTGGGCCGGGCGGACCTCACCAGCAACCATTTCAAGACAATCGCACCCAGCAGGTCGATATTACGTCGCTCGACGCGCCAGCAACGTCGTCCGCTCCGAACCCAAGTGTTCCTCAATTTGGTGAAACACACGTCTTCAACCCTACCGAGGGCCCGTGGGCTGCTGGTGAGTCCGACGAACCGCGATTTCGTACAGAAGATCCGCAGTATCGTGCTGAAAATACCGCCAGCCGGGTTACGCCCGGAGTCAGCCCTGATAGCTTCAACGATCGACAGCGGCGCCCGGCAGAGAGTCGGCGTCACAGCCCCCATCGAGCCACGTCTGATGGTCTTTGGCTCTCTATCCGTGATAGTTGGCAATCAAATAGACGATGGTTCACTATTGCTCTTGGAGCGGGTGTCCTTGCTGCCTCATCGTTAATCATCCTGGGACTCCTTCGGAATGATGCCAGCGATTCGAACACCACGGGTGCCGATCTCCCACCTTTGACTAGTCCTAGCGACCAGTCTTCGACGCCGGAGTTCGTTCCGCCAGCTGCGGCACCGACTGAAAGCACCGAGCAAGACCCCGCTGCACCAGTTGAGAAAAAGTCAAGTGGGGAGAAACCCAAACCTAAGGCGACTCCCGCTCCAACGACGCCGAAAGCCACGCCAACTACGGCCAAGCCTACGACCGTTGCACCTTCCACTGCGGCGCCAACAACCCTCGCGCCAACAACCCTCGCTCCACCGACAACGGTTGCGCCCGAACCAGAACCTAACGTAGAAGCAGAAGAATAGTCGAGCCCATTGTCGCTGACACTTACTTGTCGATATGGCTCGGGGGCTCTAGATCGAGCAATGCGGTTGGGGGTGGCGGACCAAGAGTCGGCTGAGGCCCAACCACAACGGTAGCAGGGGCCACCGTTGTCGGCTTTCGGGTCGTCGTTGCACGACGTTTGGTCGTCGTGGTTCGACGTTTGGTCGTCGTGGTCCGACGTTTGGTCGTCGTGGTTCGCCGTCGGGCCGTGGTCGCACGGCGACGTGTGGTTGCCGTTTTTGCTTTACGACGGGTGGTGACAGGTTTTTTTGTGGTAGGAGGCGTAACCGTCGAACCCACACCAGAAGAGTCGAGAGTCAAGTCGTCGGGGCCTATCGGCTCAAGTCGCTCAGGCCCAAGCGTCGTCACGTTGTTGTCCACCATTGAGGATTGGCCCCCCGTAGCCTCACCATCAGCCATTGACGTTGCGTTCGATCCAGATCGACGTTTACTCGGGCCACTCGGCGAATTTTCTGACGACTCCACATCTAATCCAGAATTAGAAGCACCATCGAGACCCACTGAATCTCCGTCGCGTCCAGAATCACTTGACCCAGATATCGGGTATAGGCGCTCACGGTCGGAGCTTTTTCCCACGCTATCAATGCCGAGTAGCCCCAAGGGTACCATCACCATAAACCCGAGCAGAATCAAACCGATCTTACTTCGAGAACGGTCGAAGAAGTCCAAAAATCTATCCGTCGAACCATCTAACATCTAGCCAACTTTCGTCCGAACCAAGCACCCGGTCGGCCCTAAACGATCTGCTACAACATACTGAAACATTTCAACCCCCTAGGACGACCATCCACTTGCCATCGTTGTGGAGCCCCAGGCCCCAGTCAGCCATCCAGGTAAATCTACCTAGATTCGAAGTAATCAATCAGTAACAGTTTCCAACCAAGTACCCGCAGCTTGATCGGGTACGATACTTGTAGTTCCAGTAGTAATACCTAGTCGTTTCTGGATACGAACTCGTGCTGCAGTTACTTTGGTCAGCAACAGGTCGGGACGTGGCTGATGCGCGGCGGCATGGCCACGTCCCTCCGCCGAACGGTTACGCAGCCCCCATCTTGCCGGTCTCACCAACAAAACATGGTTAGGTTTCGTTACCTCTAGGTGCGGTACGCCAATGGCCCGACTAGCACGCTATCGTCTTGCTGTAGACGGTGGAGAAACGCTCTACCAACCGACTAGCCGAACGGAGAGACAAGTTGGCTAACGATGGAGAATTTCGCACGGAAACCGACTCGATGGGACCTATCGATGTTCCCAACGACCGATATTGGGGTGCCCAGACACAACGAAGCATCGCCAACTTTCCTATCGGCCGCGATCGCTTCGTGTGGGGTCGGGCGATCATTGAGGGCCTCGGACTGCTTAAGTCATGCGCAGCTCAGGCCAATGGCGACGTCGACCAGCTTCCTTCCGATATCGTCAAGCTAGTCACCCAAGCCGCTGACGAAGTCGCAGCAGGAAGCCTTGATGATCACTTCCCACTGGTAGTTTTCCAGACCGGATCCGGAACTCAGTCCAACATGAACTCAAATGAGGTCATAGCGAACCGCGCGATCGAAATCGCCGGAGGCACACTCGGCACTAAAAGCCCGGTACACCCTAACGATCACGTAAACCGTGGCCAATCATCAAACGACACCTTTCCGACCGCCATGTACGTGGCGACGAGACTCGAATTAGAGCGTGAAATTTACCCGAACGTCGGCAAGCTTCGAGATACCCTGGCGGCGAAAGCAACAGAGTTCTCCGATGTTGTAAAGGTAGGGCGCACCCATCTACAAGATGCCACGCCTATCACCTTGGGCCAGGAGATCGGCTCATGGGTTGCCCAGATCGACCAAGCCCTCGAAGGCATCCGACAAGCCTCAGAGGGGCTTTGTGAACTAGCCATCGGCGGCACCGCCGTTGGAACCGGCCTCAACGCCCATCCAGAGTTCGGCGACCGGGTAGCCGCCCTTCTTGCAGAACGAACCGGGCACCCGTTCCGATCGGCAGAAAACAAATTTGCGGCCCTAGCCGCTCACGACGCGCTAGTCGCCACATCAGCATCGCTGCGAACCCTCGCTGGCGTCCTACTCAAAGTTGCCAACGATGTCCGCTGGCTAGCCAGTGGACCACGAAACGGCATTGGCGAACTCGTGATCCCCGCCAACGAACCCGGCTCATCCATCATGCCGGGCAAGGTAAACCCAACTCAAAGCGAAGCGATGACGATGGTTTCGGCTCAGGTTTTTGGTAACGACGCAGCCGTTGCTTTTGCTGGCAGCCAAGGCAACTTTCAGCTCAATGTGTTCAAGCCAGTCATGGTACATAATGTGATTGAAAGCATCCGGCTACTCGGCGATACCTGTGTGGCCTTCAACGACAATGCTGCGGTGGGCATAGAGCCCAACCGTGAACGCATACAGTACAACCTTGACCAGAACCTAATGCTGGTAACTGCCTTGAACCGAGCTATCGGCTACGATAAGGCAGCCGAGATCGCCAAGTTTGCTCACACAAAGAAGCTTAGCCTCCGCGAAGCGTCTCTTGAACTAGGTTATGTAACCGCTGAAGAGTACGACGAGCTGGTTGTGCCGATTAAGATGACAACGCCTTCAAGCTAGGTTAGGAAGAGCCAAGCCGCTGCTTTGTAGCCGGCACGTGCGGCCACTACCAGGCCTTACATTGGCTCTTGCTGTCACGTAGTCGGTGCGCGTAGAAGCGCACCGACTACCGGCCTAAGTGTTCGGCTTGAACTGCCGACTGGGACCATGTGAAGATTCCAGCGCCGCCCGTCGAAGGCACAACGTGGCTACATTCAGATCTCTCTGATTGGGAGGCATTACGTGGCCATGTGACCGTGGTTGTGTTTTGGGCGTTGGGCGACGAAGCGTCGCTCGCCCGGCTGTCCCAAGTTCAAAAGTTGACGGAAAAGTACCCCAGTCTCGTCGCAATCGGCGTCCACACTCCCCGATTGGCGTACGAAGACGAACTGGACAATCTCAAATCTGTTGTTCAACAGCTCCAAATCACACTACCAATCGTTCATGACCCCGACTTCACGACCTGGAACCGATACAACCCCGAGGGCTGGCCGACTACATTCCTGATCAGTGATCGACGTACCGTTGTTGGCGCTCAACCAGGGGTCGACTATTTCGACACTCTCGAAGAAGCGATATGGCTGTCGATTCACGTGGCCAAGAACCGGCAGACCAATGAACCGAGCTCTCTACAAATCGATTCGGGCCCCGAACCAATAGACCCGGAAAACCCACTTTCTTTTCCGAGCTGTATTCGGGCAACCGCCGACAACGAAGTTGCACTCGTCGACTCTACGCACAACCGCATCGTCTTTGTCGAACTCGACGAATCTCGATCGACCGGTCGGGTCACCGGCATCGCCGACGGGTTCAGCCGCCCAGGTTCTGTAGCCGTTGCCCAAGGAGATGAGAGCGAAACCCAGGTCTTTGTGTCAGAGCCGGGAACTGGTTCAATTCTTCGACATGACCGGGCGACCGGCGAACGATTCTTACTCGCTGAGGGCTTGATACGCCCCACCGGGTTAGCCATTGACCGGGACGACTCGCTCGTAGTTGCCGAGTCAGCGGCCCAGCAGATTCTTCGAATAGAAAACCCCCGTGACTCTGGGAATACCTCGTTCGGCCCAATTGCCAGTAGCCACAGTGACGATGAAGAAAGCCAACTGGCACAACCTACAGCGCTAGTACGAACCGAAGTCGGACTAGTATTTTGCGATGCCGCAACCTCTAGCCTGTGTCTACTAACCGACCGAGGCAAAGTGACAACAATAGTCGGCGAAGCCTACGAATGGGGGCTCGTCGATGGTCCCGCTCACCAAGCCAAACTGCAACGACCAACCGACCTAGCAGTCATGGCCGACGGGTCCCTTCTCATTGCTGACACCGGCAACAACCGACTCCGGCGACTCTCAAAGCGGCGCTTAAAGACCGTCGGTCCAGCTGGCCTTAGCCGTCCCGAAAGCGTCTGCGTTCTGCCGTCAGGCCACATCCTCGTAGCTGACACTGGCAACCGTCGAATCGTTGTCTTGGATGCAAACTTTCAGAACCCGCGAGCGCTAGAAATTTCTGGGCTTGAGGCGCCGACCCTCGAAGAACCGGTCACGCCGACGCCGGTCAAAGCGGATGCTATAAGCCAACCATACTCTGGAGAATCTGGAGAAAAAATTAAGGTCCGTTATCCGTCGCCGGGGACTGGACCTTGGAACGTTACCGTGCATGCCGAGCCACCTCATCTTCTTACCGAACCAGCGCACGCCATCCGCAACAGTTCTGTCGGCAAGGTCGTGGCTCGCCTAGGTACGGCTGGCAATGGATCCCTCGTTGTTAGGTCCTCACTTGTGCGAGACTCGACCGTCAACCAAGAGTCTAGTTCTCCCCTGACCGTCGACGAGCCGGGCGAAACCGTTCAACCAAGCGGAGAGAACCTGCCAACCTCAGCCCCGCAGTAGCCACAACGTGGATCGATGGTTAACCATTGGCCCACATCTGCAGGCTGGCGTCAAACGTGATCGTCGACGGCTTCAAGGCTTCGCTACGAACCCTCACAGTTGGTGAACGACACAAGGGAGTCGTTTCCCGAACCGACTAGTTCGGCTCTTCGGTTGGGGTCCGAGCCGGCCCACCTTTGGGCGCTCTGCAAGAGCTCAGTGCGATCGCGTTCGGTTTCCAACGCCACGTTTACCGCAATGCAGGCCCGGGAGTCGCGTTCCCACACCACATAGGTATCACCGTCCCACCCCTGCGCAGCTTCAGTATCAAACAGTTGTCTCAAAACCACTTCGCCTAGTTTGCCCGAGTCTTCGGGTTCGACATCGAGTCCAGGCTCATCGACTTCTACTTGGGGGTCCGAGCTTGCCTCGGTCTCTGGATGCAAAACCCGTTCCGCGGTCTCCGGCGGGGATACTAGGAGTTCGTCGACCGCCGACTGTTCAGACGCCGCCGCTAGCAAAAAGGCTGCGCCGTCCTCGTACGGTGATAGTTGAAGATCCAGAATTGCTCGAGGTAAGTTGCGTAACAGGTCAAGGTCTTCATCGGAAAACGCTGATGCCTTATCGGCAAACAACTGAACTTGCTCATCCCGGCTTAGTTGAGCCGTCCAGGATTCTTCGATCACCGTGGCATTTCCTTCAACCACAGCCACAAACCCGTAACGTTGTTCGTCATCTTCAAACTCGCGGTCTAGATCAAACCACTGGTCATCCAACGCGTGCACTAACTCGTGGACGAGCACCGACTGAACGTAGAAGTTCAGTTCGCCACCTTTAACTACCAGTCGTCCCGTTTCTGGATCATAAAATCCAACAACATTCACCGACAGCACTTTTCTAAACTCACCAAAGAGATCAAAATCAGGATCAACAAATCCGAGCCCTTTGTAGGCCAGTTCGGCATGCTCTAGATCTTGTCTGCCCTCGTCATAGTCTTCTAACAACGCTTCGACAAACGCATCTCCGTCGAGCAGTTCGACCGCCGGAAATTCCTTAAAGGGCTTCTCACGAGCTTGCTGCACAAATTCGGCGACTTCACAAATCTCTAGCGCCGTACCGTCGGGACAGGGCAGAACTTCATCGTCCAACCCGGTGGACGGTTCTGATTCTTCGTCGCCAGATTGCTCACTCTGTTCGCTAGCTGTGTCGGCAGCCACGCGTTCTTGGCGATCAGCAAACCAACGATAGCCAACGGCCGCGCTAATAAAGATCAACATGCTCAGCAGAACTGCGCCGACTACGAGCAGACCCTCCGGTATCCATGGACCACTAGGACCTGGGACTGGACCGTTGTTAGGCTCGTTCTGCTGGCTGGTTTCTTCAACGTTCATCGCTACATCACCAACCTACCTGGGAAACCTATCGAAGTTTCGCTCAGCAACTGTTAGTCTGACCATCTGGCATTCGCTACGGATCTACCCGTTTCGGGTAGTCTCCAGAAAACGTCGATGTCCCTTTCGAACTAGACCTGGTGGAACGATATGACAAGTGGAAACCTCGGAAATTTGAGCGACCGGTTGCATCAGCTGGCGAGAACACCCAACATCTTGGTGGCCTGTGACTATGACGGCACCCTAGCACCGCTCGTTGACGACCCGATGGCCGCGCGACCAAACCGTTCTTCGGTAGCAGCACTGCGCCAACTCGCCGAGATGCCAAACTCTCATGTCGCGGTGATATCGGGGCGAAGTCTCCGAGACCTGGCGACGCTCTCTCGGTTTCCTGAAGAAATTCGGCTCATCGGTAGCCACGGAAGCGAGTTTGAGCTGGGCTTCGCTTCGAAGCTAAACCCCGACCTGGTCCGACTGCGAACTGCGGTAACTGAACAGGTTCAGGTTCTGGC
>CAZKEM010000050.1:0-17694 GCA_964551835.1 uncultured Acidimicrobiaceae bacterium
GAAATACCGGAGCAAGCACCGTGTAGTGAGGAATATCATCGCCTGAGGGACGTTCCGTAATAGTCTCGGTGGGGGCTTGTCGAACCCCTGCAAGAACGGCGACGACCTTAAACACCACCGAACACAGTAAGAAAAGATTGGCCACTCCTAAGAATCCGGCCACGGTCGCCGTCGGAGCGAACCAATTTTTTGGCGTGGCCAGGCACGAAATCCACGTTGTGTCGAGTGACCGCCAGGCTTTTGTGCTTGCCCATGGGTAGCCGTCACACGTGTAGGTTGCTATATGTAAATGTTTGAGAATTGTCTCAGCCTGCTGGGTTAGCGAGAGTAGCTTCGCCAAACCCTGAACTGAATCGTTCACACCAGATAACGACGTTGCTGAAATTGTCGAGGTCGGTATCGGTCGGAATCTCGTAGTTCTGGTCGCCGATATTGCCTTTGAGATCCCCTAAGTCAACGATTTCGCCGGACTCCGATTGGAGATAGACTTTCAGGTCTGGCCCGTTGTCTGAGGCGAACGTGTCATCGAAGGACAGGAACCGCTGGTTGCCGTCTGTTACCACGGTCACCCCGCCCGAAACGCTATACCTCCCGAGGTTGCTGAAATTTCCTTCCTTGATTGTTTCGACGACTGGTGTCGACGGATTGTCTGGTTCTGGTGACTCATCTGTGGGCTGTGCGGTCGTGCCATCGGTTGCGTCGCCTGTCCCACCAGGGGCTGGGGTGTCGTCGACCGGTGCCGCTGTGGCTCCGGAATCGAAGATGGCCTCACCTTCACTGACTTTGTCGTCAATCCAAATTTTTTGTACTTCGAATACAAAAAGTGCGAGAAAGGCTGCCACCGCAAGGAATCCGGCTCCGCCGACGTACAGCAGTACATTTTTGTTCATATTTGTTTCCCCATAGTGGTGGTTCGCTCAATCGTCGAAGTTTAGCAATAGTTTGATCGCACGTTGGTGCACCCTGCCCACGTGGTTCCGCAGGGTCTGAATAATCGGTCGATAACCCATGACTCAAGGTCAGGGTGGATTAAACCACTGGGATGGACTAGTTCTGATCCGGAGGCTAGAGTCACCTCGGGTGATTCCACGAACGACAAAAATGCTAGCTGTGGTACTAGCCTTGCTGGCGTCTGGGGTGGTGAATTGTTCGGTTCCGGATGATGGGTCTCGAACTAGCTCGGATGACGACGAGGTGGGAATCTCCGACCCAGTGCCGGCCGCTGACACGCCGCCCACCTACTTTGCTACCCTCGCACCGGGTAGTCGTTTGCCTTCCGGGTCGCAATGCGAGCAATGGGTACGACCAGCCGAAGAGGTAGTTCCGGAAAATACTCCGTATAACGAGGCCACCGGTACGTCCGTTGTTGGCGAGACATACCTGAGTAAGGACATAGAAGCGGCCGACCTCGAAGCACGCGTCGACGGCCAGTACACCGGAACCACAGACGAAATTCTGCAGTGGGGGGCGTGTAAGTGGGGGTTTGACGAGGACCTCGTACGGGCCCAGGCATACGTCGAAAGTACCTGGTTTGCTGGCAAGCTCGGGGACTGCGGCGAGCAAACGCAGCCGGAGACCGGGGGCGAAGGTGGGTGCGCCAGTGTGGGGATCATGCAAGTCCGGTCTGCTCACGTCGACCCGACCTTTCCGGGAGTTTGGCCAGAGTCCTGGAGTAGCACGGCCTTCAACGTAGACTACGCACTTGCGGTCAAACGAGCTTGTTTCGAAGGTCGCGAAGTCTGGCTGCAACTCCAACCTGACCGGCAAGGTGATTATGAATCAGGCGACGAGTGGGGGTGTATGGGCCGTTGGTTTTCTGGAACCTGGTACAACGACTTGGCAGACGAGTACCTTGGCTGGATTAGGGTTAACCTTGACGAACGGTCGTGGCGGCAACATGCTGGATGCCCCGATTGGGAATCGAACTTCTACTGCTCCGACCTGGACCGGGAAATAGACGATCAATAGTTTGGGCTTTATTTAGTCAATAGATCGGGCTACAATCGTCTTATGGCCGGAAAATTTTGTCTCAAAAAGTCGAAGAGTGGAAAGTTCTCGTTCAACCTCGTAGCCGGAAACGGGCAGGTCGTGTTGACAAGCGAGGCGTACAACACGAAAGCTTCAGCCAATAATGGCATTAAGTCAATTCGTAAGAACTGCTTGGACGATGCTTGCTTCGAACGTAAAGTAGCAAAGAATGGCAAGCCGTATTTCACGCTCAAATCCACCAACGGGCAGGTTATTGGGAAGAGCCAGATGTATTCCTCGAACTCTTCGATGGAGAAAGGTATTCGCTCTGTGGCCGCCAACGGTCCCAGCGAACAAGTGGACGACCTGACCAAGTCCTAGTCGATAGTTCGACTGGAATTTGCTTGACCCTGTGGTGAATACGGTATGCCGTATTCGCACGATATGTTTGACTCAACTCGTGGAGGGTTGTAGAGCATGGATGGGAAAAGTCAGGATGATATTGACCAAGCGTGGGAGGCTTTGTCAGACCCGCCGTCAGATGTTGGGCACGGCGGCGACCACGGCCATTCACATCCCCACTCCCATCAGTTACCTGGCAGCTGGGAAACTTGGCTTCAGCATTCGGTCCTCCGAGTAATCTTAGGCGCCCTGGCCGTCGTCGCTGTCGTGTCTGTCTTGGCGCTTGCCATGCTGTGGCCTGATGGGTCAGGAAGAGAATTTGCCGAAGAGCAGGCGATCGACTCCGGCCTCAACTTCAAACAGTTCGATGCGAGAATCGTCTCGGTCTCTGACGAAATCTGTCCGGATTTCGAGGGCAACCTAGTTTTGACGTGCCGAAGCTATGCTTTCGTGCCCGAGTCGGGTCCCGACGCTGGCGCCGTCGTCGTGGACGAGCTTGTGCTCGGTCAGGCTGGTTTCACCCCGCAGGTTTCTGCAGGTGATGAGGTGATTTACTCCTACGATGAGAGCTTGGGCAGGTACCACTACGAGGACAAGCAACGCTCGACACCGCTCCTTTTGCTGCTGGCCCTATTCGCAGTCGTCGTCATTGCGTTGGGCCGACTCAGGGGAGCGTTCGCCCTGCTTTCGATGGTCGTAACCGTGGCCGTCCTGTTTGCCTTTGTGGTTCCCTCGGTTTTGGACGGCAACAACCCGATTCTCGTCTGTGCTGTCGGCGCGTCGGTTGTGGCGTATTTGAGTCTATTTCTCACTCACGGCTGGAATCCGACAACAACGGTTGCCTTGGCTGGAACGTTGGCGGCACTGGCTCTTACCTTGGGTGTTTCCTGGGTATTTTTCAATTGGTCGGACTTCGCCGGGAACTCGGGGGAATACGGCCTCATTCTTCCGTTACTGAACGAGGAGATCAACATCTCGGCGCTGCTTCTCGGTGGAGCGATCATCGGAGCGTTAGGTGCTGTTGATGACGTGACGGTAACTCAGGTTGCGACGGTGGCCGAACTCAAACGAGCTGACCCATCGATGGGGATGACCAAACTAGTCACAGCGGGCATTCGTGTCGGGCGTGAACACATCGCGTCAACGGTCAACACTCTTCTGCTCGCGTATGCCGGCGCGAGTATGCCACTGCTGCTGTCGGCGTCTGTTCTGAGTCCTTCTTTTTCGGCCACTGCGAACTCAGAAGAAGTCGCAATTGAGATTGTACGCACGCTTTGTGGGTCGGTCGGCTTGGTGGCGGCTGTTCCATTGACGACCTTTTTGGCTGCCGTGCTCGTCGTCAACAGCCCAAGGGCGATGGCTGCAGCCGAGTAGAAGCCGTTAGATTGCTACCATATGAGAACTGAACGAGAGCCTCTAACAATACGGGTCGCGACCACTATTTCCAGAGAGCTAGACGATTGCTTTAGCTTCATTGTCCCGGTGCCGTTGGAAAATATCTTCCATCGAACGCTTTTTCTACCAGGCGTGAAACGGACAGACGAAGTTAGTAAATGGATGACTGCCGGTATGACACGGACAATCTACTTCACCGATCGCACGAGAGCGGAGGAAACGCTCGAACGGGTCGACAGACCCACCAGCTTTTCCTATAAGGTGCAAAACTTTACGGGCATCAACAGGTTTCTAATCGACCATATTTATGGTCGTTGGGAGTTCGCTAAAGCTGGCAGTGCGACCCAAATAGTTTGGCAGTACGAACTTTATTCAAGAAGTCGGCTAGCCGCTGTTGCCATGAGGGCAACAACTCCCGTAGTACGGCGCATGCTCGTCAAGGCTCTCAACATACTCAAACTAGACCTTGAAGGGTAGCTGTGGTACGCCCCCCGGGACTTGAACCCGGAACCTGCGGATTAAGAGTCCGATGCTCTGCCAATTGAGCTAGAGGCGCCTAACAGCTGTACAACTCTACCGAAGTCGTCCGGTCATGGACCGAAAACCATGTGCCAATAGAGTTTCAAGCTTGTGGGGTGACCGAGGGGATTCGAACCCCCGACATCCAGGATCACAACCTGGCGCTCTAACCAACTGAGCTACGGCCACCAAGACTGGTGTAATCGTAGCCGGTTTCTGTCCGTTCGGGTTCGAGTTTTCTTGACAGTTCAGAAAACATGTAAACAAGGATCTTTATCGGCCACCGATCTAGCCAGTTATAAGCCTACTATGGCAATCGCTGCTCCCGTAGCTCAGCTGGACAGAGCATCGGACTTCTAATCCGACGGTCGTAGGTTCGAATCCTACCGGGGGCGCAAACTCAAAGTCTGTGTCGCGAGCATTGCTCGGTTGGTATCTGGTAGCCATCCCTGTTGGAGCTGCTCTTAGCGTCCTCATATTTGGTGTTGGTTGTAGTAGTTAAACGCTATTTGCACTAAGGTATTGCCTGGCCGTAATTGTGGGCTATATTTCTTTTTCTATGAATATCAAGCGCCGAATCGTCACACTTATGGTTGTCCTGTCGCTTTTGGCGACGCTATTTCTGAGCGTCGCTGCGTCGCCAGCTGAAGCTGACGGACTACCAGAACGCGAGCAACAAATACACCGTCTTTACTGGGTTTCCCTTGGCAGAATGGGTGACCCATCAGGTGTTCGTCATTGGACGCAGGAACTAATCGATGGCATGTCGCTTAAAGATATAGCGCTTCGGATGGTTCAATCCCCGGAGGGGCGAAGCAAAGCCCCAGCAGGTTCGTCGTTCTCCAGAAACTCTTACATTTGGGCACTGGGTAGGGAGCCGGGTCCGGTCGCAGCCGTCGCTTGGAAAGGCGTCCCTGAAATGATAGTTTTGGTTGCGGTTGCCAACTCGCCCGAACATCGAGCCCGTTTCGCTGCAAGACCACAACCGGCTCCTGTTGCCACTGACCTAACGCCGACACCGGCTCACCCGGCAGGCTGGGTCGACGCAGGGCATGGTGTCTATGTTCCCGCGATCATGATTGAGATACGCCGATGCGAGTCGGGCGGAAACTACCAGGCCGTGAACAGAAGTTCTGGCGCCAGTGGTGCATACCAGTTCCTCCGCTCAAGCTGGGCAGCTTACGGGCACAATACCCGATTCGGGACATCGACGGGAGCAGCGGCAACCCCAGCCCAACAAGATGAAGCTGCCGTAATTACCTACGAGCGATCTGGCACCCGCCCGTGGCTCGCTAGTCGTCATTGTTGGGGGTAGAGGCCTATAGCTGGATCCCCCGATCTCTTTCGACCGACGACCTTCGCTAGTGTCAAATTTGTAGACCGGGAACTTTTGGCAGGGTTTCCGCCGTCCTATGTAGGTATACAACAAATTTGGCTAACGTAATGGCGAGGGTAGATTATGGAATTCGGTATTCCAGGACGAAACAGAACAAGAGCTATCTGTTCTAAAGTGGCAATTTTGGTCGCATCAGCGATGCTTATTGCGGCATGTTCAGGTGGTAGCGACGACGCCGATGACGGTGCGGGCGTCGGGGGCGAGTTACCTATCCCAGGGGCAGAAAAGGGATCTGCGGGGTCGGCACCGGAAGACCCAAATATTGTCGGCGACCTCGGTTTGCCTGGTGGTGTTGATGGGACCATGGAAGAGTTACCAAAGTTTGAGGAGCTCGCCGAAAAATACCCTGAGGCCGTCGAGGTCATTCAAACCATCGACGTTACGAATGAAGAGAGCTTTGAAGCAGTCTATGTCGAGCTCCAAAAAATCTATGAACAAGAAGGCGCCGATGGGTTGCATCAGTTCATGCTTGGCACTGGCCTGCTGCAGAGCTTAGGGCTCGACACGATCTACACGGACCTCGTTTTGAACTATGAGGAAGGTGGCTGGGAGCAGACCAAAGAATTTGCCTCAAAACGTGGTTTGCTCAACGATAATGATCAGCTGTTGATCGTCCTTGAACTCGAATCGGACGACACTTCGCTCATAAAGCCGGCGCTGGACGAACTCGCAATAGAAACCATTGCAGAAAGCGGAAACCTGATTGAAGCCGGAATAGCGCTCGATGACCTCGAGGCACTCGAGTCCAGTGAAGGGTTGTTTGTTTATCTTGCTAAGGTCGCTCAGCTGCCATCGGTTGTAAAGGTAAAGTTCCCAGCAGCGGCCGTGACTTCGGAACTTCTTCCACAGGGTCCAACCGGACTGATTGGTGAGGGAGTCGCAAACTCGGGAGCGAGTAATTGGCACGAAGCAGGTATTTACGGTGATGGTGTAAAGGTAGGCGTTATCGACCCAGGCGGCTTTGGCGGCTATCAGGTTCTCCTCGGAACCGAACTCCCGACCGCAGACCGCATTAACTTGATGCCAGGGCAAACCCCTCAAGGCCTAAATGCTGGTGATGGTGTACACGGCACAGCAGTAGCCGAGATTGTATACGAGATGGCACCAGGCGCAGAATTGTATTTTGCCCACACCACAAGCCAGGCGTCGTTCCCTGCAGCGGTTGATTGGATGATCGAGTCTGGGGTTGATGTAATCAACTATTCTGCTAGTCGACCAGGCGAGCCGATCGACGGCACGGGGCCTTCCAACGAGATAGTCAAGCGGGCAACCGACGCCGGAATTCTCTGGGTTAACTCGTCGGGCAACTACGCCCAATCGCATCTTGACATGAACTTTACCGACGAGAACAACAATGGGCTTCACGAGTTCCCAAGTGGCGATGAGATCCTTCCACTGGTAAACCAGAGCGAACGACCCACTGTTGCACTAGGTTGGGATGACGTGTGGGTTGGCTCGCAGCGAAACTTCGATCTCCACTTGGTTGGCGTCGACCCTGCCTCCGGTGACCTTGTAGAAGTCGCATCGAGTCGAAATATTCAAGCTGGAAGCCAAGCGGATAACCCTTTCGAGGTGGTTAGCGTAGAGGCACCACAAGATTTCCAACTCTTCGTAGCCATATCTGCGCCAGAGCCAATCGGAGCTCATCGCCTGAACTTGTTGGGTAATGGAACTGGCTTTCAATTCTCGATGCCCGAAGGAAGCTTGGCATCGCCAGCTGACGAAGACACTGCGATAGTCGTCGGCGCAACAAACTGGGCCGACAACGTTCTGGAAGAATACAGTTCTCAAGGGCCAACGTGGGATGACCGGGTAAAGCCAGATATCGTCGCCCCAGCCAAAGTAACCTCCGAGGCCTATCGAGGACCCTGGGATGGGACGTCTGCGTCTGCGCCGCACGTCGCGGGTGCGGCGGCACTCATCCTCCAACAGAACCCTGAACTATCGGCGGAAGAGCTTCGGAGTGCTCTCGAACAGAATGCTCTTGACCAAGCACCCGAAGGTTCCGACAGTGCGACTGGTCATGGACTTCTAAACCTTGGCGAATCTCCAAACGAATTTATCATAGAGCCTGGTGGCGGTGACGAAGAGGATCCAGGAGTAAACGAACCGTTGCCTGAAGAAGGCGGGCCAACCGCCACCTTCGAGAATTTGTCGATTACAGAAACAATCGTCGACGGTCAAAACTCTGTAGAAATCCAAGCTGATGTCTGGATGGAGAACCTGAGCGGGCAGGAGGTTCAGATCGCATCGTTCTTCTTCTACGACACGAACAGAAACATCCCGCTCCGTGACTTTAACGGTCAATTTGCGTCTCAGCGTGACACGGTTGCAGTTGGTACGAGGGTCAACGTAGATTCCGACAGTCAACTGGTCGAGGGTGTGAGACTCACGGTCCCGCTTTCGGAGCTCCATCTAGCAGGTGGGCAACAGTACGAACTCAAGGTAGTTACAAGTGTCAGTAGCGAGGAGGCTGGCTCTGGTTACATAGCTATTTCAGATTGGGTTCCGATAGTCCTTCAGGCCTAGGTATTGCCATGTATGGTCCTACCACCACTTGATGGGGTAGTGGTAGGACCAGTTGTGATGGCCGTGATGTATCAAGGTGGAGCTGATTTTGGCCGAATCTCTCCTTGTGGATACTGTTGAAAAAAAATCTTGGCTGTGGTCCACATGTCGCGACTTGACACCGTTCTCGATCATTGTCGCTATTGCTATTTTGGGCGTCGGCTTTCTCGCAACACTGTCTATCTCGAGTCGGTCGGTAGAGCGGATCGACAACATCCGCCTTGCCGAGTTCAATGCGGAGTCCCAACGGGCTTTCAGTAATGTCGAAAGGGCGATTGAGCTCGAGGTTCACGAATTCGAATTCAACCTCAACTATTTGGAGTCGACCCACCCGGCGCCAGAAGAACAGTTTCAGCGGTTCTTCGGAAGAGTTGCTCTGACGGATACCGGAGACGATTCTCCGTACATCTTGGTCGAACCCCTCGAGATTGGCATGTTTGACGAGATACTCGGTAGAGAATCGACGATCAATCCAGGTAAAGAACTAGAGGAACTCTCGGTTGGCGTAGATCGTTCAGTCGTGATTACTCGAAGTACAGTCTCAGCCGAGACCGCACGTGCTCTTATTGAGGCCGGTGGGACAAAGCTGGCAGAAGCGATGGTCCCATCGAGCCGCCGCTCGACGTTCGCTGAGACACCCACCACGCCCGGACCGGGCGATGACGAGTTTGGAAGGTCGGGATTTCTCGTCGGCTCCGTTCTTGGCGAAGATGGCGAAGTTGTTGGCTACTTGGTTAAGTCAGTCTCGATTGACGGGATGCTCGCACCTGTTTCTGGAAACGCCTTTAGTAAGGTCAATGCTTCCGTCGAACTCGAGGGGCTTGACTTCGGCTCGTTCACTGTCATGAACGACCAAGGTATCCAACCTCGAGACGCAAGCTACCAGGCCAGAAATAGTTTCGCCGCGGCGGGTATTAGATGGGGCGTCACGGCTTGGAATGGATCGGAGATTGAACCGCCTGGGTCTCTTTGGACGCCGTCGTTCGAATGGTTTTCCGGTGCGTCCGGGACGTTAGGGCTGGCGCTGGCTTGGTTGATGTGGTCGGCGCGAGATCGCCGGGCGATCGATGCGACTAAGGAAGTCTTGATCGCTCAGGAAATGGCTTGCACCGACCGGCTCACCGGACTGCTAAATAGAGGGGGGCTTTCCGATGCCGCCAGCGACCTCGGCTCGGTACGCGCGACGCTGTTCTTTATTGATCTGAACAATTTTAAGGCGGTGAATGACACTCACGGCCATGAAAGAGGTGATCAAATTCTGGTTGCAGTAGCCCAGGCGCTTCGAGAGACGACGAGATTGATTGACAAAATTGCCCGGGTTGGTGGCGACGAGTTCGTCGTAGTCATGCCTGGCTTAGCCGACCGACGTCGCGCTATTAGGCTGGCGCGATCGATTGAACGCCGCATCGCTGTGATGAGAACAGGTGTGACTGCCAGTGTCGGAGTTGCCTCGTCGAAACCGGACGAGCCGTTAGACATGGACGATCTTATTAAGCGGGCCGACGAAGAGATGTATCAGCGAAAGCAGGAATACTACAGTTTTCGTAAGAGCGCGACTCGGCATGACGCAATCGATGCTCAGTCTGGTTTGGTGTAGAACCTAGGTTCTCGAAGTGCTTGTGGGCCTTAATGGTCTACCGCTCGCTGGGGCTAGAGTCTGTTACGTGAAGAAGTTTCTCATCGCCCCGGGTTGTCGGATACCTGTCGCAGAAGTCACTTGGAGATTTACGACCAGTTCTGGTCCTGGTGGCCAACATGCTAATAAGGCCAACACGGGCGTCGATGCTCGGTTAGATATCGCAAACGCTGCTGGTATCACCCCTGACTCTAGGGAGCGGTTGATTCTCAAGCTGGGCGCTGAGGTGCGAGTCTACGTCGACAGTGAGCGGTCCCAATTTCGAAACCGAGCAACTGCGATGGATCGAATGACGGAGAAGTTGCTGGATGCGTTGGCAATAGAGAAGCCGAGACGTCCGACTAAACGGAGTAAGGGTTCGCACAAGCGACGGATAAAGAGTAAGCGGCAGCGAAGCGAGATCAAAAAGAGTCGGCAACGCCCACGCCTCGATGACTAGTCGCCCAGACCCGCCACCCCCCTGTCAGCGTTTTCGGAGTGACGTACCGAACGGTGAACAAATGGCGGGCCTGGGCATCCTAGAGTTGCCTGATAGACAGACTATCGAACATACGTTCGATTTAAAACCTGGCGAGTTCGGGTGGTTTGGTTGAACCTCTTGCCGCATCGGAGTCGGAGGTCCAATGGTTGGCGCGGCTTGTCCATTAAGATGGATCTTTGGTCTGGGTTGGGGGCAAGTCACGATAGTTTCTATGGAGATGGTTGCCCGTGCAATGAGAGGTCGAAAGCTTCGTCGACTTGCATTGAGCATCGCTGTCGCAATGCTGACCGCTGGCTGCACTAATGACGACGCAGCAGCTGGTCCCGAGATTACATTGGAGGCGACTACAACGACTGAACCCCTCGGTACGGCTTCGTTTGGAGCGTCGGTTCGAGCCGACCCTGATGGTCCACCCGCAACTACTCCAAACGGTGAGACAATTGGCCCAGTATCGACCCGGCAGGCTGGAATTGGCGACACCTCCATCTACATAGGAGTCCTCGGTCGCCTCGGGGTGTCGGAACAACTCGTGCCACCACTTGGGCAGCCACCTCCCAATGTCGAAGGCGTCTTACCATTGACAGGAGCTGCTGGGACGGTTCCTCAACGTCCACCGGCTGTGGTCAAGATTGACAATGTAGGCCCTGCCCGACCTCAAATGGGCCTCCAAAAAGCAGACATTGTCTATGAAGAAGAGGTCGAAGCAGGCTTCACCCGACTGGCGGCGGTCCTTCATAGCCAATCATCCTACGTTGGGCCAATACGCTCCGGACGGACAACCGACATCGGGATTCTGGCACTATTTCAATCTCCGCTGTTCATCTATTCGGGCGCAAATATTGCGACCGACAGTCTGATCCGTTCCCAGGCTTATGTGCAAAACCATAGCTACGACACTACGTCTGGGTTTTGGCGGCACCCAGACCGGTCGAGTCCGTCGGATCTCTATAGCCACACCTCGCCCCATTGGCAGACGGGCGTTGGAACCCCGCCTCGTCAACAATTTCACTATCGAAGCGAGGATGACAGCGTCGATGGGCTGGACGTTGAGTCGTTTCGAGTCTCATACCGGCAAAACACTGTCGACTGGCTGTGGGACGGCGCTAAATGGAATCGCCAGCAAGGTGGTAGCCCTCATGTAGATGTCGATGGCGCACAGTTGCACGCCGCAAACGTCCTCGTGGTTGAGACTAAGCGGGTTGACACAGGAATGGTCGATGCGACGGGGCAACGTGTTCCCGAATTTGTGTTTGTCGGGTCGGGCAATGTTTCTGTGTTCACTGGCGGGAAACGAATCGATGGAACATGGACTAGGCCGTCGCTCGACAGCGTGCCGACGTTCACCACCTCCAATGGGGAGCCGATCCTGTTTGGTGTGGGTCAGACCTGGGTTGAAATCGTTGGTTCTCCAGGTCAGCTCCGCTAGGGCGAATTTCTCACGATCGTGGTCCTCAGGTGCTCAGATCCGTATCGGTCCATTTCGTCCCAGGGGAGAGGCACCAAGTCAGGGCGTGTCGACGTTCGTGGATCGCTCCACCATCGACAACGGGGTCAAAGTCGGCGGGTACGGTTTCTGAACCGAGTTGAGCGCTTCTAACTGCATTGTGGGCGCAAAAGAAAAGGTCTTCTTTGTCGGAAATCTCGGCAGCTGGACGCATCGGGGACTCCTGAAGGAACCCATCGATTGTCCCGCCCAAGTTTGGAAGATATTCGAGTACCGCACGAGTGTGTTCGCCTGAAATCTGGCCTCCATGGAATGGCGGCGCGGGTTCGAATCCGCACGTCCATGCCAAGGCCCACATATTTTCGAGATGCCATCCGATCTGAGCCCCGTGCTGGGCGTTTGCGTCATCTCTATTCATCTGCAGAATGTCCCGTTCTCCTGCAGAAAGAGCTTCGTCGAGGTTGTTGGCGGCGATGAACGTTGCTAGGCCGTCCGATGTCGCTTTTTTTTCCGGAGCGGCGACCCACATGAATAGCGCCATCTGGGCGAAGAGCCTACGCACCACTTCTTCGGCGGGACGGACGGCGTCGTCTGCTTCGAATCGGGTTTGCGGTAAACGATCAGCGCATACGAAACCGTGTTTCGCCAGCTCTTCGGTGTTCTGTTGGCGTCGCTTGGCGAGGCGTGCTGGCGCCGACTCAAAGGCTTCCTGGCTCGCGCTGGCACCGGTTGATGATTCTCCAACGTCGGCTGACTGAGGGTGATATGTCATCGGCCCGACAAGGTAGCCTTCGGCGGTAAGAATGCTGTCGGCTACGAACATAAAGCCCTGTTGTTGTTCAGTGACGAACATCAACGATTGAAATGCTTCGGACTCGGCTGAAACCGGCCCAGGCAGAATCACTCCGAAGTACATCTGTACTTGGTTGACTAAGTTGATAGCTCGACTGATCTCAACTGAACTATTGTCCAGCTGACCGATATAGCCCCGCAGGCCCGCAAGGTGGCTAGCGTCGTCAGCCGAGTACTTCAAGTTTAACCGCACTGGCCCTTGGGGTGTCTCGTATTCATAGCGGGTTGGGCGGTTGGCAGGAGCGGCGTCGGACGTACCGCCCGGAAAAACGGATTGGAGGTTAACGTCTGAAGTTGGCAGATATATTGTGCAGTTCTCGATCATTCGTCCATGTTCTTCCGGATGGCGCCCTCAAACTAAACCGAGCGATTTTCCAACCAACAGACGGACCGGGGTCAAGCTTAGCAACTTGGGTTACGGATCAGATCTGACCGGCTGTTTCCATTGCGCTACACGCGGTGCATGTTACATCCTCGGCCCTGGTATACCGCTCCGACGAGTCGGGGGTAGTCTGGCCTTATGCCTGGAGGAAACCCCTAATGCGAGACATTTTCGGAATACTGCGGTACTCAGGCCAGCTTCGAAACTATTACATCGTTGTTGCAGCTTTTTCGGTGGTAACTGCTCTTATTACGTTGTCGCAACCGTTCATTGTCAAAGGTGCCGTCGACCAATTCGATTCTGTTGATGAACCAGTCGCGCAGACGTTAATTGTCCTCGTGGTGTTGTATTTCGTAGCCGACTTCTCGATCACGTTGTCGACCAACGTGTCGGGCTACTTCGGCGACATGATGATAATCAAACTTCGTCGCCATCTAAGCGAGAAGTACTATCAGCATCTGTTATCGCTGCCGCAAACCTACTTTGACAACGAACGAACCGGAGCGATGCTCAACAAGCTGAGCCGATCTATTGAGAACCTGACGCAGACGATTCACATGTTTGCCAACAACTTTCTTCAACTGGTTGTCACCACCGTCCTAACATTTGTCATTACTGCTCGCTATTCGTGGACAGTGTCGCTTTTGATGTTCATTCTGTACCCAATGTTGCTCTGGCTGACCCGTCGGACATCCGAAAAGTGGCAGGCGATCGAAAAGAAGAAAAACGCTGAGTTAGATATCGCGCTGGGGCGATTTACAGAAGTCATCGGTCAAACCCGCGTGGTTAAGAGTTTTCGGCAGGGGCCTCGCGAACTCTCACTGTTTAAGAAGCGGTTTGGTAACACGATTCCGCTAACTGATTCTCAGTCGAGACTTTGGCATCGCGAAGATGTTGGTCGAAGGTTTGTCCTGAATCTGGTGTTCGTGGCCATTTTTGCGGTGGTCGTCCGAAGCACGTACCAAAAGAATCTGGACCTGGGGGAGATGGTGTTGCTGATCGGATATACGAACTTGATTCGTCTTCCTCTTTTCTCGCTCAGTTTTGTGGTCGATTCGGTTCAGCGAGCAATTGCCGGGAGTAGGGATTTCTTTGAGGTTCTCGACATGAAGATCGAGAGCGACGAGTCCCATTTGGTGGAAGTTGATCGTCTCGACCCGAAGCAGGCTTCGGTTGAATTCTCCGATATTGGGTTTTCGTATGCCGAGGGCGGGCTAGAAGTGATTAGGGATGTTTCGGTTCGTATCGAACCGGGGGAGAAGCTAGCGTTGGTCGCTGAATCGGGTGGTGGGAAGACGACCTTAGCGAATCTGCTGATGGGTATTTACCGCCCGACGACCGGTTCGTTACATGTTGGTGGTCGCGACATTGTCGAGGAAGGTTTTGGTTGGCTGCGTGAACAGGTTGGCGTAGTTTTTCAGGACGCTGAACTCTTTTCTGGAACCCTGTTTGAGAATATTTCGTACGCCCGTCCTGGAGCCTCGCATGAGGAAGTAGTCGCCGCAGCCAACGTCGCAAACGCTCACGAATTTATTTCGGCGTTTGATGATGGTTATGAAACGGAGATAGGCGAGCGCGGCATCAAGTTGTCGGGCGGTCAGAAGCAGCGGGTCGCCATTGCCCGGGCTGTGTTGAAGGATGCGCCGATTCTTATCTTGGATGAGGCGACGTCGGCGCTTGATTCGAAGGCAGAGTCTGAGGTCCAGGAGGCTTTGGATCGTCTGTTACAGGGTCGGACGAGTCTGGTGATCGCTCACCGACTATCGACGATTGCGAACGTCGATACGATTTTGACACTGCGGGCTGGTCGAGTCGACGAAGTTGGTTCACCGGGGGAACTTGCAGTTAGTGGCGGCATATATTCAGAGCTGCTTGAACTTCAGAATACCGAGCCAGGGTCCCGACATCATCTGAAGAAATTCGAGTTGGCCTGAGTCCGTGTTGTCAGCCGAACACAATTCGCTATAGTTAACCCTATGGCTAACAATAGTGTGGCACTTCAGGAAGACAGTTTGGACGAGTTGTTTCGGGCGCTTGCCGATTCGACCCGACGTTCCATGTTGCGCCAGTTGGCGGTTAGACCAATGACGGTTGGCGAGTTGTCGGAACCCTTCGAGATGTCAAAGCCGTCGATTTCTAAGCATCTGAAGGTCCTGGAACGGGCGAATCTTCTGCACCGCGAAATTGACGGCCGAGTTCATCATTGTTACCTGGCGGCCGGGCCTCTCAGTGAAGCGGCAAGATGGTTGAAGTACTACGAGAAGTTCTGGAACGACAATCTCGACGGCCTTGAAAGGCACCTCTCGCAGAAAAGAGTTTGTCGTGATGACTGGGCCTAATTCGGAAGCATTGCGGATTTATAGACTGCTGGACGCCCCAGTTGACGAGGTATTTCAGGCTTGGGTCGATCCAGCAGAGTTGATGAGCTGGTTCGGGCCGCAAGGTTGCGTCGTCGATTCGGTCGAGGCGGATTGTTCGGTCGGGGGACGGTATTCAATCCTTATGACCATCCCTGGAGGTAGTCAAGTTCGCCACGTTGGTCATTACCTCGAGGTCGACCCGCCGAATCGGCTGGTCTTTACATGGATACTTGCGGACCAGGCTTGTGAAGGGGACCGAGGGCACCACGCTGAGACTACGGTCTATCTGGATCTGGTAGCGGTAGGAGACAAGACCGAGCTGACATTGACGCACGAATCGCTGCCTGACACGGGTGCCGTCGAGGCCCATCGGGTGGGCTGGTCGGGTTCGCTCGATCGGTTGGTTGCCAGCCTGCTGCGCTGATGATTGGGTTGGCCTGCGAGTTTCTATTTGTTCGTATTGTTAGCTAAATGGCTAACATTTAGTGAAGGAAAAAAAATATGCCAATAATCGCCCACCGAGTTGAGATTGAGGCCACGCCCGAAGTCGTCTTCACGGCACTTAGCGACCCACTGAAACTGAGTGAATGGTGGACGCAAGCCCAACTGAGCGACGCCAACTCGTCGGTTATCGAATTCACGTTTGGCGAAGGTCATATCGTGCCAATGAAGGTCGAAGAACAGGTGTCCGGTGAGCTGGTCGCCTGGCAATGCCTTGATGGGCCGTGGGCTGACAAAGGACAATTTGTGTTTGAGTTAGAAGCCATTGAACGAGGAACCAACCTTCGATTCACCCACGAAGACTGGCACGAAATCGATGACTTCTACCGGCACTGCAACAGCAAATGGGGCTTCTTTTTGACGGTCAGTCTAAAGGGTCTGCTCGAAACCGGTATTGGGCAGCCGAGTCCAGGCGACCCGGCGATCTAGCCCACAGGCAAAGCGACGCCGATTGTAGCTACGGCCAGCGTGCCCGCCCCCGCAATCGTCATAGCATCTTGGACCCGCAGGAGCGTGCCGTCCGTAACAACGTCACCGGCAAGTCCATCGTCGGCGTTCGAAGTATCGGCGATGCCGTTGTCGGAATATTCTTTCTTGACGTAGACGTCGGCCGAATACTCGTCGGGCAGGAATAGTTGGGTCGTGAAAAAGGTCGAGGAGTCTCGGCGGAGGTTCAAGTGAATATGCGGGGCTCGGCCCGGGTACCAGCCAGGATAGATCGTGTGAAACTCGACGATCCCGTCTTGGTTGGTACCTTGAGTGCCTCTAAGGAACGTCGAACCTCCCGCCTCGTCTTTTCCTGTTCCTCCATCTACGAATGCAGAATAATCTCCGGTTGCGTCGGCGTGCCAAACCTCAACCGCAATGCCGGGTAGCCCCTGACAGTTTTCGTCAACAACGCGTACCCCTAAGCGAAGCGGCCAACCGGGCAGACCTTCGCTGATATCTTGACGATCGAACTGTTGCTCCAAACCAAACGGGCCGGCACTCATCTCGGGTTGCAGTACACATGTGGCCGGTCTATTGAAATCGCTGGCCGAAAGTGGTTCGTGTGGCTCGAGTGGCCCGGTTGGATCGCGCCCTTGTTCAGTCGTCGTTGCCGCTGTGCCGCCGTGAGTTGCTGAGCAAGCGGCAACCAGCGAAGCGCCTGCGCCCAGCACAAAGCCCCTACGAGTAACCGTAAGTCGAGGTTGAGCTTGTCCAGCTTGACGATTGTTTTGAGAATTCACTGCTTGGCTCTGACAAAAAGGTCTGTCGCCGACGTGAATGCTAGCGTCCTGCGACGCCAACGGTAACTCCACGGGCGGTCTTTGAGACTCACGGTGGAGTTTTATTGCTTTTCGACCGCCCACAAAAACGATGATCGCGTTCATCGACGAACACAAAGAGGTACACGGGAGGTGATCAGAGAGGCGTTGCGGTTGCGGATCGCTTCGGAGCAGTCCAAGCTTGAATCTCTTCGCTCCGATATAGATTCTGCGTCGAGACAAGCCGACGATGGAGACTTTGCAGACTCAGCACTCTCGCTGACAAGCCCGACATGTTCAAGAAGCGCGACGGTATTAGGCGTGGGCTTCTAGCGTCCATACTTGCCTTCCATGAAATGCAGATCGCTGTGGCAAAGTCCGGCCGCCTTGGTTTCGATCAAGACTTCCCTAGGACCGGGACTGTCGATGGCGACATCTTCAATATCCAGTTGTCCGGGAATGGCGTTGAGTACAGCGGCTTTCATGATTTGTCGTCCTTGAGTCGCTTTGAAAAAGTCCTGGGCTTATTGCTCGGAGTTGCTC
>CAZKEM010000051.1:0-8031 GCA_964551835.1 uncultured Acidimicrobiaceae bacterium
CCGTTCGCCTGGGTAAAGGCCCGGCATCACAAAGCGGGCCAACTGGTAAAGAATGACCGGCATGGCTAGGATCACGCCACCCCAACCAGAAAGTGAAAGCTGGGTAGTAAAGCCTTCGGTGATCTCGGTGATTAAGAACGAACATTCATCGACGTTGTCGGCCAGGGGTTGTGAACCACCGCCCGACGCCTGATTTGCCTTGTAGTCACAATACGGGCGTTTCAAGAATCCAAAGATTGGCTCGAAAAAGATCCAGACGATAATAACGCCTGCGACGATAGCCAAAACCGACCGAATAAGGCGAGTCCGCAACTCGCTCAGATGCGACATTATCGTCATTTCTGCTTCGGGGAGCAGCTCCTTGGTGTCCTTACTCATGAGTCAACCACCGTGTCCGAAGTCGTGTCGTCTCCAGGCGGCGCCTTTTCCGCCTTTTTGTCGGACTTGTCGGCGCTGCTCTTTTTTTCCGCAGACCCCCGCGGTACCACTGGGTCATCTTTTGTGCCCGAACCTGCGGTCCAACTCTTCGGATCAATCGCGTCCTTTAAGTCGCCACTCTCATCGAGAGTAGACATAAATTCGTCTTTGATTCCGTCGGTCATCGCTCTGACTTGAGCCACCGTCTTGCCAACCCGCCTAATGAGCGACGGTAGCTGTTCAGGACCTACGACGATAAGAGCCACCAGAGCAACAACCAACATCTCGGCGGCGCCAATGTTAAGAACGGCAACTATATCGGGCATGGGACCTAGGCTACCGGCTCTCGGCAAGTACGCTCGCCTCCTACAACAAGATTCGATTCGTTTTTGGTTGCAAGCGGTCGCACCGTGATGCCAACCAGCCCATAAACCGGTCTAGTCCACATGCCCTTAACTTCGGGTGATCTCGGCCAACGCAGCTGACAGTCGATCGTCATCGTTCAGAAACAAATGGAAGTCGAGGACATCATCATGGCAAATCGGGTCGCCTTCGTGGCGTTCACCTAGTTCAGCTGGAAGCGTCCACGTCGAACAGGAAACGCCTGAAGCCACAAGCAAGTCCAGGGTTCGCGGCTCAGCCGATTTCACGACTGGAAGTTCGCACGTTGGGCAGGTAAATCCATATGTTCCTACGTTTGTATCACTGCAGATGCGAACATTCACGTCCGCCGTTGTCAGCTCGACGTCTCCGCAGTCGGTACAGCGTGCCCTGATTGTAGCCATTCGAGGTAGTTCCTTCTATCTGAGATCAAGTGGCAGTATCGGGTGACTGCCGTTTCAATAAGATCGGCACTGCAGAGCTAGCTCTTAAGATTCACGACCGAATTTGCTGCAGATCTCGAATCCAGGTCGGTGGACGTCGACTCCCAAGACTGAACCTTGGGCGACGTATTCGGCTCGCCTACAGTAGATTCATAGATGTGCAACCAAGAATGAACCGCCTTGATAAACGTTTCTATGCCATGGCCAGGTTCTCTGAGACCACCGATACAGGTAAACCCGATGTGTTCCGCAGTCCGGTGTGGCGTACTAAAGATGACCAACTAGTTCTCCACCCAACCGGCTATATCCGTAGGAAGTGGCGACGGATCCCACTTGGCCAACTCACCGCCGGACAGGTAAAAGAAGAGACAGAACATCTCGTCACTGCCTGTGCCCGCGAGAATGAAGTGATTTTTTTGCTTGAAGCCGACGAAGACGCCTTCGACCTTCTAGTCGCCGATATCGATCGCTTCCGATCGAACGTGTGGGTCGTGTCTGAGAACATCGACCAACTAACGAGATGGCGGACAAGAACCGATAGTACCCTGCTGATTTCAACCAGGCTGAAATCTCTCAAACAGGGGCCAGAACGATTCGCCGCCGACCTTCAAAGCCGATCGATAGATGGAGTACACATGTTCCACAGCGACTGGAACGGTGGTCTGCTAACCATGTTTCATCGGTTCGGGTTGTTAACGTTCGCATACGGGGCTGACCAGAGCCGCGAGATGGCCAACCTCATAGATGCAGGCATCGATGGCATCCAAACGTCACAGATCGAACGACTACGCACTGTGTCCCATCAGTTCGACCACCGTTAACCTCATCGAGTCGTTCGACAACCCCCTATCATGAGGGTCGACAATGATACGGCAACGTCTCTAAACCGGAGAAGATTCCGAGGGCAGAATGAAAAATAAACGGACAGCGAAACTACTCGGCGGGTTATTGGCATTAGTTCTCGCAGTGGTCGGCGGGCAACAAACGGGCATATTCGGCAATGATGCTTCGACCGAAACCGAACAGCAATCTGCCACCAACGAGGATTCTTTCGAACCTTCTCAACAATTTTCGAGCCTTGAAACTATCGAAATAGCTGACTTACCGGCCGAGGCCGAAGAAACCCTTCAACGCATCGACGCCAACGAACCTCACCCGTATGACAAAGACGGGTCGACGTTCCAAAACCGGGAAGGGATTCTTCCCGACCATGAACGAGGCCACTATCAAGAATTTACCGTGAAGACGCCAGGTGAATCGACGCGCGGGGCTCGACGCATCGTGTCGGGCCAAGATGGTGAACGCTATTACACGTCAGATCATTACCGTTCTTTCCGAGAGATTGTCAGGTGAAACCTCTCGAACCATTTCTAAACGGGACTAAAGCGCCAGGGCTTTGGTCGTACGAGCCAGGCCCGATCAACGATGCGACGGCGAGCCTCGATGCTCCTTCAATCCGACGAGTTGGCCTGCACGGCGTGCGCGATAAACAAGAACTCTTTGACCGGCTAGAGTCGGCACTTCGCTTCCCGGAATGGTTTGGCTATAACTGGGATGCACTAGCGGACTGGAGCACCGAACCCGACTGGCTGGCCGAAACGACACCAACGTTGGTAGTCCTCGCTGGCGTACGTTCGATTCCGGAGCCGCTGGCAACGACGTTTTTTGAGATCATGGAGTCGACTACCCGCTACTGGGCCAAACGAGGCCGAATCGTCTATGTCTTAGGCGACGTGGAGAGTTCTCCTAGCGCCGCGCTCACAGCTTTTCGCACCTAATCTCGACACGCGGGCACGACGCCAGATAGTTTACGCGGCCCAGCGTTCTAGCGTTAGAGAACCCCGAACCGACCAGCCGGCCACCACCGCAGGAAGGCGCGGCCTTCTACCATCTCCACCGGTACGGTACCCAGTTCGTTTCTAGAGTCGGATGAAACCTGCCGGTTATCTCCCAGCAAAAACAATTCACCCTGGGGTACCCGAACCGGCCCAAAGTCTTCGCTGATGACATCCTCGGCTAGATATTCAGACTCATTTAATTGGAGGTTGCCGTTGATGATGACGGTGTTGTCTCTCATCTCGACCACCTCACCGGGCAGGGCAATGACTCGCTTCACGATGTCGCGTTCCACTCCAGGTTCACTGGTGTTGTCTCGCGCCACCACCAAGTCTCCCCTACCTATCTCACCAACTCGATAACTCAGCTTGTTGACAAGAACTCGATCTCCGACTTCGAGGGTCGGCTCCATCGACTCAGTTGGAACGATGAGCGGGCTAACCACAAATGTCCGTACCAACACGACCAGCAGAATCGTGGGCACGACAAGAAATGCTAATTCGACAATTTGATCTCGTATCCGATGTCCTCGGGACTTCTCCTCAACCACAAAACCTGTTGAGCGCCTCCCGTTACGGCCCGATCTGCGAAGCCTCGACGCCGGTTCTTGCTTAGAGGTTCTGGCCCTGGCTAACGTGCGGCCTGGTCTAGTGGCATACGAACCCCGGCGAGAAGATAGTCGACGACTATCTTCTCGCCGTCGTTCGTTGTCTGGGTATTCATCGTAGTAGTCATCCTCGTCGTCGTAGTCATCGTCGACGTACCTACCCTCGGCATAGTCATTAGCCGAAGAGTTTTCACCACCTCCGGGTCCTCGAAATGGCCCGGTTGAAACGTCTCGATACGGTTCCGGATGCATTTCTGGTTTCTCAGCTTCACGGTACAATCGTTGCTGATTTGGCTCGTAGTAGTCGACGTTTTGGTCGAACACACTCGCCCGTAAATTGTCCCGATCTTGTGGTTGCTGATCGAGGGTTTCTTCGTCTCCATAGTATTTGTGATCGGTCTCGACATAGTCGTCGTAGTCTTGGCTGGCGGCCCTATAGGGGGCATCGTTCCTATAGCGGGCATCGTTGTGGCCAGCGTAAGACTCGTAGTCATCTTCGTCATCGTCAAACCCGGCTCGAGAAGACGTCGGGGTTGGAGTTCGAGGCTGCTCGACGGGTTCAGCCGGCGAACGATTGTTGACATAGTTCTCTCGCCCAAACCGCCCGATCTCGCCGGTGATAGGGGCCAAGCCCCGGCGGGTTAGTGGCTCGGGGTACGGGTCGGCTTCTACCCAGCCTGCGTCGCCAGAAGCTGCTTGATCTGCGTAGAATTCTGGGTCGGCTGCCCCGTATCCGTTAGATGCAGGTTGACCGGAAGTAAACGAATCATGCTCTGGTTCATGTCCATAGATTTCGGACTCATCGCCAAAGCCACCTCGACCCATAGCTGTTGTTGGGATAATCCCATTCGACCCGGTAGGAGCGAACGAACCCGGCCGATGAACCTCTTCGGGGTCATCATCTAATGTTTGTGGAAAGGCGTTCGT
Organism: uncultured Acidimicrobiaceae bacterium; assembly: GCA_964551835.1. GTDB lineage: Bacteria > Actinomycetota > Acidimicrobiia > Acidimicrobiales > SZUA-35 > JAHDCC01. The sequence goes on from CAZKEM010000051.1 coordinate 4,612, forward strand.
ATCTGGGCCAACTCCAGCGAAATCGGGTAGCCCAGATTCTGGCGCTAGATCGTCGTAGGCTCCCCTGTCGTCGCCCGTCCAACTTCTCGGATCTTGATCGTCCGGGAAACGTTCTGGGAAGGAATCCGACCTATTCGAAGAAGGACGATCTTGAGACATTTCATTCAATCCTAACCGTAGTTAACGATCGACCCGACTGCAGGACCTCATCATCAGGTCCGAGGGCCAGTTGCGAGATCGCCACTGAAGCTCACACTAGCAAAGTAGTCTCGCCTAGGGGTAGTACGGTGAGCGTATGCTTCCTACGGTTGCGCGATCGGCTGGTCTTCTAGGGAACCGTCGACGAGCTGGCGCGGAGTCTTGATCCTCAATACATTTCGCTCCCGGTTTAGCAACACAAAGATCGTTCGACCCCACTCGGTAACATCGGTCTGTTCGCCACGGGTGTGGTCGACGGTAGCGACTGGTTGTTGTCCACACATCTCGGCCGGATATCGCCGCTAACCGCTCATCCTACGTTGACGGCGGTAGCAAGTTCGACCAGGGCTCCGAACGGGTCCACGAAGTAGGCAACAGTCTGACCCCAAGGCTTTTCGACCGGTTCGGCATACATACGACCACCGGCGTTGGCCACGGCCTCAAGTGCAGCTGGCACACTATCTGTTATCAGGGTCATCTGAACGCCAGCGGGTGTTCGTACATCGGACAAACGTATATATCCGCCAGCCGCAGCCAGATTAGCTTCAGCCAGTTCGTGAGACACAAAAGCCAAGGTCGTAGCACCGGTTTCGAGTTCGCCGTAGTCTTCCTCTGGGGTAAATATGCGCCGGGTAAACCCGAAGGCCTCTTCGTAAAACGTCAGAGCTGCGCCGACATCCGAGACGTAGAAAATGAAATAGCCAAGTGAGACAGACACGCACCGGCCCCTTTCTTAAGTATTGATTGTGTGTATCCGGAAAGGTAACATCAAGGAGCGACAGCCTTATGTCGGATATTAAAGAAATTGTCTAAAACGCGAAACGACTAAGCCTATGAAGCGATTAGAACGCCTCTTCGCCATAAACGAGGCCCTACGACGGGCTTCGCCTCGCCCAGTTAGCGCGGCGAGGTTAGCCGAAGAGTTCGGAGTTACAAGACGCACCATTGAACGTGATATCGCAGCGCTCAAAGCATCAGGCGTGCCGCTGTATTCAGAACCCGGGCGCGCCGGTGGGCAGCTTAGTCTCGACCAGCTCGGCAACGTCATTGTTACCCTCACGCCGGTTGAAGTGACCGCCTTGATCACCGCTATCAAAGCTGGGGGTTCTACTATCCCATGGTCAGAAGCTGGCCGAACAGCCACCAAAAGACTACTCGATGCTCTACCGACGAGTAGCCGACTCGGGGTTGAAGAGCTACGAAGTCGAATCCGGGTACGATCGACTGAACCAAATGCCCGCCGAGGGGTCAAGAGAACTGTCGAAGCAGCCGTTCAGGACGGCACAGTCGTGAATCTCGAGTACGAGGACGGCTCTGGCACGATCACCAACCGACGGGTTGAGGCGCTCGGATTTTACGAAGGAGCTGACGGCTGGTGTTTGGTCGGCTGGTGCCATTTGCGAAAGGCTGGCAGAATATTCCGGCTCGACCGAATACGCAAAGCCCACGCTAGCAAGACAGCCAACCAGCCCCGAGACCTCGACCAGGTTCTCGGTTGGACACCCGGCGCGAGTAGCGCCCCTTAGCGGTGCCGTCTCGCTGCTCCCGTAGGCTTCGTGTGTGAACTAGGGCTACAGGCCGCCGATGCGATCGAACGGCAAGAACCGAACGAACGCTTTGCCTACTACTTGGGTTTCCTTTACTGGCCCTAGACCGCGCGAAGAGTCGTCTGACCGAGGACGGTTATCGCCGAGAACAAAAATGTGACCATCGGGGACCGTCTCCGGACCAAACTCATCCTCGGGCACATCATCAGCCAAATAGTCACTCTCATCTAACGGCTCGCCGTCGATAAATACCGTGTCGTCACGTACCTCAACCGTTTCACCAGAAAACGCCACGACCCGTTTGATCAAGTCTTTAGTCTGCCCGGGAACAACCTCTTCACGTTCGATAACCACGATGTCGCCGCGACCAATATCGCCGACCACATAACTCAACTTGTTAACCAAAACCCGGTCCTTGATCTGAAGTGTCGGCTCCATCGAACCTGACGGAATCCAAAAAGCTGCCAACACAAAAGCCCGGAGCAGCAACGCAAAAACCACCGATGAAACAATTACCACCACCCACTCAAAAACGTTTCGGCCAGCGCTGTTCGATTCAGCTTCTTCCTCGACGTCCTCAACGTCAAGAAGGCTCTCATCCTGGTTTACAGTCACCACGATAGCGTAGCCTCAAATACGCTTCCTGGTTGCTCAGGTTCGATATCGAGTGAGAATATTGGCTGCGGTTTCGGAAAGACCCTTTGCCGGGTCTTCGATACCCTGTGATTCAATAATCTCGCAATCAGGGCCCAAACGAAGAAGCAGCCGGTAAAACCACGCCTGAGCGGTAACGACCAGAGTTATGACCAAGCCGTCATCGTTCCGCTTGACCACTTCACACGGGTAGGCGTCAGCCACCCACGACACGGCTGGACTGAGACGCAACGTTACGGTCGGATCGTCGGCACGCGGATGAAACACTCCGATCGATTCACCGTCGTCAGCAGGTCCATTGACACTTGGGTTGTCCGTAGGTCGGATGTCGGTAATTCGATCAAGGCGAAAGATCCTTTCGCCCTCAGCCTTAGTGCACCAGGCGTGGACATACCACGACCCTGAGTCGGAGAATACCCGCCAGGGGCTAATCATCCTATGGCTAACAGTGTCGCGGCCAAAGGAATAATAGGTGATCTCGACATCGTGGCCATCTTTGACCGCCGACCGGACAGCGGCCAACACGTCAGCCTCGACATCGCCGAGCTTTACCTCCAAGTTGGCGCCGCTATCTCCGTATCGCACGCCGAGGCTTCGCCCGAGCTTCGTCAACGCTCGTGCGAGCGGGCCATCTTCCTCGGTTCCTGGAACTGACAGTAGCGCCTCAGAAGCCGCTAGCAGTGCTAAACCTTGGCCCGGCGTTAACCGTAGCGGTCGTGAGAAATAGTCGGCGAGATCTATCGTTACGCAACCGTCCTCGTCTATTAGAACATCCACCAGGGAGTCCGGGGAGTAAGGGGGTAAGCCCACCATAAATACGACGGCCAGGTCATCCAGCAGAGCTTTTTCGGATAACCCAAAGCGTTCGGCTACATCAGCGACTTTTTCGCCCGGGTGAGCCACTATCCATGGCACAACGGCCAAAACTCGGCGTAACCGATCGGGCGCCGTTATCCGTCCCATCGACGAGCCTCACATTCTTCGAGCCAGCTGATAATGTCGCTTCGCGCCGATTCGGGAG
>CAZKEM010000052.1:0-18865 GCA_964551835.1 uncultured Acidimicrobiaceae bacterium
GCCAGAAGCTCCAGCTCCCGAGACCCCAGTTGCCGAGACCCCAGTTGCCGAAGCTCCTGCTTCGCCTGAAGTTCCTGAAACCGATTCAGCCGAAGGCTGATCCGGCCCGCACCGTCAGAAAGTAAATTACTATGGCTATCACCGCTAAAGATGTTCAAGAGCTGCGCAAGTCTACGGGCGCCGGCATGATGGACGCCAAACGAGCTCTCACCGACGCCGACGGAGACTTCGAAGCTGCTGTGCAGATACTTCGAGAAAAGGGTCTGGCGAAAGCTGCAAAGCGAACAGACCGTGAAAATTCCGAAGGCGTCATTGCTATCGCCAGTGACGAGAACGGGGTTGCTCTAGTCCAACTCAAATCGGAGACAGACTTTGCCGCTAAGTCGCCAGAGTTCAACAAGTTCGCTCAAACGTTGGTCGAAGTTGTTCTCGCCGATGGTGAATCTGGTGTCGATTCAAAAGCCAGCGAACTTGAAGATCTCAAGCTCATTGTGAAAGAGAACATCGAGATCGGCCAGGTTCTACGTTACGAATCGAGTGACGTGGCCGTTCTTGACGCCTACCTCCACGGCGGCGGCCAAGCTGGTGTTCTGATCGAAGCCGAGGACGTAGACGCCGAGGTGCTTCACGAGATTGCGATGCACGTAGCGTTTGCCAAGCCCGCTTATCTCACCCGGGACGAAGTCCCAGCCGAAGAGATCGAAAAAGAGCGAGCGGCTCTACTCGAAATAACGAAGAGTGAAGGAAAGCCAGAACAAGTATGGGACAAGATCGTCGATGGTCGAGTCAGTGCTTGGCTCGGTGATCGAGTATTACTCGAACAGGGCGTATTTGGCGAAAAGGAAAAAGTCAGCGCAAAGATCGGCTCTGGAACCATCACTCGTTTCGCATTCGTCAAGGTCGGCGCGTAACTAAACCTACTTGTTAGTAGGCAAAACATGTATGAGTTTCGGTTAGGCGAGCCAAATCGATTCACCCCGTCTAAGATCGGCCTTACCGCGGCTGGCCTATGGCGGGGTGTGGTGTGTAATCGCTGTAGCGTTCAGAATATGGAGACCTAATGGCTACCACAGGTAAATGGCGACGAGTTTTGCTAAAGCTATCTGGCGAGGCCTTCGCCGGCGACAAGGGCTTTGGTATTGATGGCAAAGTCGTTCAATCGATAGTTGACGACGTTGTGTCAGTTCGGGAAGAGTTTGGTCTGGAGATGGCCATCGTTGTTGGTGGTGGCAATATTTGGCGAGGGATGTCCGGGGCGGCCGGAGGTCTCGATCGCGCCCAGGCAGACTATATGGGGATGCTCGCCACAGTCATGAACGCCTTGGCGGTTCAAGATGTCCTCGAGCAACGGGGGGTTTCCACCAGAGTTCAGTCGGCTATTAGAATGCCCCAAGTGGCCGAGGAATATATTCGTCGCCGCGCTATCCGCCATCTCGAAAAAGGTCGAGTTGTCATCTTTGCGGCAGGAACCGGCAACCCGTACTTCACCACTGATACGACCGCAGCGCTCCGTGGCGTCGAGATCGATGCAGATGTGCTCCTGAAAGGCACCCACGGAGGTGTCGATGGAATTTATACCGACGATCCTCGCACAAACCCAGAAGCGACTAAGATAGACAGACTTGACTATTTGGAAGTTTTGAACAAGGGTTTACGGGTTATGGATTCGACGGCGATCGCTCATGCCAAAGAAAACTGCCTTCCGATCGTGGTATTTGATTTGATGGGAGAAGGTAACCTCCGAGGCCTGTTAGACGGCAAATCGATAGGTACGATAGTCGAATGAGCGAATTCACTGACCTAGTATTGAGCGACGCGACGGAGAAAATGGACAAGGCTGTCGTGCACGCCCGATCTGACTTTGCGAAAGTTCGAGGGGGCCGTGCTTCGCCTGACTTGGTCGAGAAGCTTCGGGTAGAAGCATACGGGTCGGACATGGCAGTTCTCGAACTCGCCACAGTTTCAGTACCGGAGGCTCGTCTTGTGTTGGTTACTCCACATGACCCAGCGAACCTGGAGGCGATCGATCGGTCAATCAGAAGCTCCGATCTAGGAGTGTCGCCATCGAATGACGGTCGCGTTCTTCGAATCAACTTCCCGGCTTTAACCGAGGAACGGCGGAAAGAGTTGGTCAAAGTCGTTCGCAAGATGGCAGAAGATGGTCGCATCGCCCTTCGCAATCTTCGTCGTGAAGGTCGTAAAGAACTCGAAGGCGCAGAGAAGGACGGTCAGCTAAGCTCCGACGAGCTAGCTCGATCCGAAAAGGACCTAGACAAGGTCACCCAAGACGCTGAAAAGCTGGTTGACGACGCATTGTCGTCCAAAGAGGCCGAATTGATGGAAGTATAGAGGGAAATCAAATTCTAGAAATACGAAGCACATGTTGAGGAGTGTGTATCGACGGCGGAAGGCACGAATCGGTAGCGATCTGATTTGAAAGGATCAACATGGTCGAAAGAAATAAGCGTCGCAAAAATAGCGAGGTAGCTGGCGATCGAGTGTCAGCCTCGTTCGATGAGTCCGTCTTATCCGATGTCATCGATGAGACCGCAGAAGCCGATGGCATAGTTGCTGAAGAGACTGTTGACAACCAGGCCCGACGAACAAGCGAAGCGGCCGGTCTGGCCCACTGGACTGCACCCCCAACCGGGCACGTTCCTAAAGTCATTGGCGATCACAACCCTTCGAGCCAGTGGGATGATCCAGATAGCGGTGGTTGGGCTTCGCCTGATAACCCCAGCTGGGGCTCGACAGACATGTCCGACGCCTTTTCGGAACCCGTACCTCTGACGGCCGACGCTACCGAGTCAACCGACGGATTTGGCGACCGGACGAGAGACCCGTTGGCCGACTTTGCGGTCACACCGGGGAACACTACGCGAGACCCACTAGCCGACTTCGTTGCCGCTGAGTCGGACGTTTCAGATGGGTCTCTCAAGGCCGGAGCGTCCTCTGACGTCGAGGACGATATTGACCAAGAGCTCGACCTGACTGTTGAGGCCTACCCTCCAGATCGACCTGTTGGTCTGGACCGCACTGCGAAAGCCACGCTTTCACCGGCGAACCTCCGACCAAAACACAGATCGGTATCGGCTGAAAAACGTACGGTATTCGATCTGCCTCCTTCGGAACAGCTCGGAACATCTCGTGCCCCGATCGAGCCGGCCGAAGGTGACTTGACGGTGGCGTCTCGGCCCGTAGATGTCGATGGTAGGGCAGAGGCTGGAGACCCGGCTTCGGAACGTAGGTTCGCCGAAGTTCTTTCGGTCGATAAATCGGATGATGGTCCAGAACAGACCTCTCACGGCCAAGACGACGAATGGTCGAGGTCGACAGATGAGCCGTTGTCAGAACAGACGGTTTCCCTTGGGAAACACGTCGGTGAGGTCGACAGCACTGTCCAAGTTGATACCCCACCGGGTGCCCCAGGCCAAGACGACCCAGGCCAGCCGATAAAAGCCAAGGGCGCAGGGCGAAATCTTGTTCAAGCAACTGCGGTTGGTGTTGTCCTGGCAGCCGTTGTTACCGTTGCGCTTTGGTTTGGTCCCGCCGCGACTGCAGGCCTCATTACCGTATTCGGGATATTGGCGATCATGGAATTCTATGACGCTATGCGTCACGCTGGTCTTCGCCCAGCTTCGCTGTTGGGTATGGTTGGAGTTGCTTCTATTCAGCTTGGCGTCTACTCCCAAGGTGCCGACGCGTATCCACTCGTTCTAGCCTTGACTGTAGTTTTCGGAGTGCTGTGGTACCTGGTCGGCGCTGACCGAGAGCGACCAGTGCTCAACTTAGGTTTGACCATGATGGGTCTATTGTGGGTTGGCGGATTGGCGGGCTTCGGCGTTCTGGTTGTGACTCAGCCCGATGGTGCCGGTCTATTGATGGCGACCGTGATCATCACCGTCGCTTCCGATACGTTGGCCTACATAGGCGGCCGGTCTCTTGGAGCAACACCGTTCCATTCAGTTAGTCCTAATAAGACATGGGAGGGAACCATTATTGGTTTCGCTGGCGCTCTCTTCTTTGGTCTGGCGATCGGTTTGCTAGACATTTTCCCTATCTTTGACGGCAGCGTGTCGAGCACGCTGATGCTAGCGGCCGTGGTGGGCATTCTCGCCCCGATGGGCGACTTGGCTGAATCGATGGTGAAGCGAGACCTCGGCGTCAAAGACATGGGTTCTCTCTTGCCTGGCCATGGTGGCGTAATGGATCGGTTGGACGGCCTTTTGTTTGCCTTGCCGGGAGCGTATTACGTGGGTCTGCTGTTTAACCTGTTTGGGTGACTAAAACTGTCGGCATCCTCGGTTCTACCGGATCTATAGGCACTCAAACTATAGATGTTGTTCATTCCGATCCGGAAGCTTACCGGGTTGTTGTCTTGGCCGCCGGCTCCAACGTCGATCAGCTCGTCGAACAAATAGCCGATGTCCGCCCCGAGGTTGTAACCCTGGCCGACGAGTCGCGGCTTGATGAACTTAGGTCCCGAATCGACCCTTCGGTTGAGATCGTTTCAGGTCGCTCGGCGTTGGCTTCTGTCGCAGAGATAGCCGATGTCACCATTAATGGCGTAGTCGGGTTTGCCGGGCTGCCGGCAACGTTAGCTTGTCTTCGGGCTGGGAAACGGCTGGGGCTGGCGAACAAGGAGTCGCTGATAGCGGCCGGCCCAATTGCCCAGAAAGCTCGTCGCACAGCCGGAGCTGAACTTATCCCCGTCGACAGCGAACATGCCGCGATTCATCAATGCCTTGGATCCGCCAACCAGAGCCGTTCGATCGCTCGTCTCCAGATCACGGCTTCTGGAGGCCCATTCCGAGGTAAATCAATCGAAGACCTCGCAAACGTAACCGTGGAGGATGCCTTAAACCATCCGACTTGGTCGATGGGCCCCAAGATTACGGTCGATTCTTCGACCCTAATGAATAAGGGTCTTGAAGTCATCGAAGCTCACGAACTATTTGGAGCCCCCGCTCACGATGATCAAGTTGGGCTCGGTTTTGACGATATTGATGTCGTCGTCCACCCCCAATCGATAGTTCATTCAATGGTCACATTTACCGACGGCTCAACAATTGCGCAACTGTCTGAGCCTACAATGCGTCTGCCTATTGGGTACGCGTTAGCATACCCAGACCGGCTAAACCATCCGTTTGGTGCTGTCGATTGGACCACTAGCCATCGGCTTGATTTCGAACCTCCAAACGATTCGGCGTTCCCGTGTCTCGGGTTGGCCTTCGCTGCCGGACGGCTAGGCGAGTGTGCTCCCGCGTGGTTAAGCGCCGCCAATGAGGTCGCTGTAGAAGCCTTCTTGTCGGAGAAAATTCGTTGGCCTGAAATACCCGAGGTCATCGAGCTGGTTATGATGGCATATGAGGGTTCCCCGGCTAACACGTTAGAAGACGTCCTGGCTGGTGACGCCGATGCACGGCGTCTAGCCGAAGAGGTCATTCGAAAGAAAGTGGTTACGTGAAACAAAACGAACGCCTACCGGAGCAGCGGGAAGCTCCTCCTTTGATGGCTGAGCCTCGCGAGCGTGACCCAGATCAAGCCACCCACCCACTTGTAACAATTGCTGGGCTAGGAGCCATCGTTGGGCTATTCGCGTGGTTGTGGATAGGCGCCGGGTTTGCATATTTCACGATCGTGGTCGGCCTGGTCGTCATGATTACGCTCCACGAGCTAGGGCATTTCTTGACCGCTCGGTGGAGTGGGATGAAGGCGACTCAGTTCTTTCTATTCTTCGGTCCTCGAATAGCGTCGTTCCACCGGAAAGGGGTTGAATATGGTGTCAGGTTGATTCCCGCTGGCGCTTATGTGCGGATTATTGGCATGACAAATCTCGACCCAATTGCGCCGGAAGACGAACCATACGCATACAGAAATTCGACGTACCCGCGAAAGATGTGGGTAATAACGGCGGGTTCGGTGATGCACTTCATCCAGGCAATTATTTTGTTCACCGTGTTGGCGGTCGTTGTGGGAAGTCCAGATCGAAGTTCAGGCTGGTCTATCGACTCGTTGGCCGAGATGGAAAATAACGAGGCTGCTCCGGCTGCAATCGCTGGCCTCGAACCGGGTGATTCAATCTTGCGGATCGATGACCAAGAAACCGCTACCTACCAAGACCTAATCGACTACGTTTCTGTGCGGCCAGATGAGATGGTCAATGTGGTTGTTGAACGTGAAGGCGAGACGCAGTCCTTCGACATTGTGTTGGCAGGGCGCGGTGAAGGAGCGGAGCGGTCCGGGTTTCTTGGAGTCCGGCCGGAGTTCGAAGTCGTAGATCGCAACGCCGTCAACGGGGTAAAGGCCTTTGGCGAAGTGTCGTGGCTGTCGATCAAGGGCGTCGCTCAGCTACCTGTCCTACTCGTGAAGTCCGTACCATTGGTCTTTGAAGGATCGGAAGAAGTTTCAGTTACATCAGCGGAAGCATCTGAGCGACCGGTGTCGCTGGTTGGCGTCGTTCGCTTTGGTGGAAGCAATGGCTTTGATTGGTCGAGTCAGCTGGCACTCTTGGCGTTTATCAACGTCTTTGTTGGATGGTTCAACCTGGTGCCGCTGCTGCCGTTCGACGGCGGGCACGCCGCGATTGCCACGTATGAGCGGATACGTTCACGTAACGGACGAAGATACCAGGCCGACATCGGTAAGGCAGTTCCGATCTTTTATGGCACATTGGTTGTCCTGGCCGTGATGTTCTTTTCAAGCATATGGCTTGATATCGCCCGACCCATCAGCTGATGCCCGCTGGGCCTAGTGTGTAGACATGGACGCAGGAGCAGTTAGTTTCGAGCGGCGAAAGACCCGCCAGATCAAGGTAGGTAACGTTGCCGTTGGTGGTGATGCGCCGATAACCGTACAGTCGATGACGATCACCAAAACAGCTGACGTCGAAGGAACCCTCCAGCAAATATATTCGTTGGCTGCGGCTGGAGCAGACATCGTTCGATGCACATGTAACACAGCCGAGGCGGCCGAGGGTCTAGCTCGGATTGTACCCCGGAGCCCCGTGCCGGTCGTGGCCGATATCCACCACCAGTACAAGCGGGCGCTTGAGGCGTTAGAGGCAGGGGTTGATTGTCTACGCCTAAACCCTGGCAACATCCGCAAACCGGAACACATCAAGCTTGTTGCCTCCGAAGCGAAGGACCGCAACGTTCCAATTAGGATTGGTGTGAATGGCGGAAGCCTGGACCCCGAGATGTACGAAAAGTATGGGGGCAAGGTCACACCTGAAGCGATGGTCGAATCGGCGTTGCGAGAAATCGCCTATTTTGAAGAAGTCGACTTTGACCTAATCAAGATCTCGGTGAAGGCCTCGAATGTTCCGCTGATGATTGAGGCGTATCGCCAACTTTCCGAAGTTACCGACCATCCGTTGCACCTTGGCGTGACCGAGGCTGGCCCACCTCCAGGTGGCATCCTGAAAGCAACGGCGGGCATCGCTACGTTGTTGGCCGAAGGTATTGGTGACACTATTCGCTATTCACTGACGTCTGACCCCGTGGACGAGGCTCGAATGGGTCGGATGTTGTTAGAGGCCTACGGGTTGCGTGAACGCAAAAACGTTGACCTTATTGCCTGCCCATCGTGTGGCCGCGCCGAGATCGATGTCTACAAGGTCGCCCAAGATGCCCAAGATGCATTTGCGGACAAGCAGATTCCGCTCCAAGTCGCTGTTATGGGCTGTGTTGTAAACGGTCCTGGCGAAGCCCGTGACGCCGATATTGGCATAGCGGCAGGTAACAAGCGTGGGCATCTCTTTGTCCGCGGAACTAATGTCGCAGTTGTTCCGGAAGATGAGATGGTCTCAACGTTGGTCGAGTGGGCCGAGTTTATTAAGGCCGAGGGTATCGATGCTGCGATGGTGCGGGCTGAGTCGACTCGTGAAGAGGCGAGGCGGGCAGCCGAAGAAGACCGGCAACGAAACCTGAACGAAAAAGGCGATGATGTCAACGACTCTGAACAGATGGTCGAACTTCTCCGGGCGAAACGAGATAGTTAGATCGATCGGTTGAGCTAGCTCGTCACCTTCCAGACCTTAACTTCGTTTACTCCTTCGCCGAACGACGCAACTACATCAGATCGCCCGAGAATTCCAGCTAACGTTGGTCGGGCCTCGCTAGCGGCCAGGGTGTGCAAGCTGATGTATTCGACGTTTTCTACGCCGGCCTCGATAGCCGGGTCGGGGTCGACCTTAAAGAACCAAATAACGTTTTCTCGTTCGAAGCCAGCCTCCACCATGTCGAGCCAGATTGTGTCCTCGACAATAATTGTTGCATCACGATCGACGTTGTCAAGGTTTGATCCAGCTCTGCCCCGTCTATTCGTTTTGGTTCATGGTGTCATCTGCCACCTGGCCCCGAGCCTTTCCCGTCTGGTGAAAGTTAGGTTGTCGGGTCGTCTGGAATGTCCGGCAGGGGATTAGTCTCGGCTTCGTCGAGTTCGGAGGAACCGGTCGAAGTGTCGATCTTGGCCCGGATTTGATCAAACGCCGAATCGCTGCTGTCTATCTCCTCTTGGATATTGTCTAACCGCTGTTCAGGTGTGGCTTCTAGTTCGTCTTCTCGACGGGTCAGGTCGTCGTCAAGACGATCTTCAAGGTCGTCTTTGACCTTCTTGGCTTCGGCGGATTCCGAAGCAAACCAGCTCTTGAGTGACGTCAGGAACGATTTGTCTGAACTCATGATGGTGTCCGTTCTCGAGAAATAGGAGACAATTCACGTTATAACGGGTAGCCTGCACAGATGTACGAGCGTGGGCATCAGCCCACGCTTTTCACTTTACATCGAGACGATACCTTTAGGAGGTGAAACGGCCGTGGATACACAATCAGCGATATTTGAATTGTTAGAGCCGATCGTTGGCACCGTAGATGTCGAATTGTTCGATGTCGAATGGTCAGGGAACACCCTTCGGGTGACCGTTGACAGCCCAGAAGGGATTTCAACCGCCCAAATTGTCGAAGTGAACCGGCTGATTTCTCCTGTGCTCGATCAACACGATCCGATCAGCTCGCGGTACATCTTGGAGGTATCGAGTCCCGGTGTCGAACGTCCCCTGAACCGGCCAAAGCACTTCGCCAGGGCAGTGGATGAGTTAGTCCTGATCAAACTCATTGGTAGCGGCAATGTGCAGGAAGGCCCGAAGCCAATTCGTCGTATCAAAGGAAAACTGGTCTCGTCTGCCGAAGACGCTATTGTAATTTTGGCAAGCGAAGTCGATGGTGTCGAATTATCTGAAACCGTCGAGCACCGTATTGAACTCGACCGAATCTCCAAAGCTAGAACAGTCTTTGACTGGGGTAAAAAAGAGAAACCGGGAAAGGGCCCCAAAAAGGGTTCGAAGTCTCAGGCCAAGAAAAAGTCGCGAGCTAAAAGCAAATCAAACAGAAGCAACACAACCGAAAGTACAACTAAAGAGGTCCACAATGGGAAATGAGATGGTCAACGCGCTTCAGGCGCTAGCCGAGGATCGAGGAATTTCCGTAGACAAACTGTACGGCATCATGGCCAATGCATTGGAGTCTGCATACAAGAGAACACCAGATGCGTTCGAGTTCGCGTGGGTAACCATCGACCCGTCGACGTTCGATATTGGGGTGTTCGCCCAAGACATTGACGAATACGGGGAGCCGTACGGTCCCGAACTCGATGTTACTCCCGAGAACTTCGGACGCATCGCAGCTCAAACCACGAAACAAATCCTTATGCAGGGGATTCGTGAAGAAGAGCGAGAGATGAAGTACGAAGAGTACGCTGGCCGAGAAGGCGACATCGTCACCGGTATCGTGCAGCAGTCTGACTCGCGCTACACATTGTTGGATCTCGGTCGGGTCGAAGCCTTGCTTCCCCAGGCTGAGAAAGTTTCATCTGGCCCTCGGATCGAAGGTGGAGCGAGAGTCAAGGCCTACATCGTCGAAGTGCGTCGAACAGCGAAGGGCCCACAGATTGTCGTCAGTCGAACTCACCCTGGTCTGATCAAACGACTGTTCGAGTTGGAGGTCCCTGAAATCGCCGACGGCATCGTCGAGATAAAGGCCTGCGCTCGTGAACCCGGACACCGAACCAAAATTTCGGTTTCGTCGAATGACCAAAACGTGGATCCGGTTGGCGCCTGCGTAGGTGCTCGTGGTTCTCGTGTCCGGATGGTCGTCAATGAACTCAACGGGGAAAAAGTCGACATAATCCCGTACACCGAAGATGCCTACGAATTCGTGGCTAAAGCTCTGTCTCCGGCAAAAGTGAAAGAAGTTCTGATTGACTATGACACCGGCACGGCCGAAGTCATCGTGCCAGACTTCCAACTTTCGTTGGCAATCGGCAAAGAGGGCCAGAATGCTCGGCTCGCCCACCGGTTGACCGGTTGGCGGATCGACATAAAGAGCGAAACCCAGATTGCTGAAGAGAAAGCTCAAACCGAAGCCTACAAAGGTGAGGAATGGGCTGAAGGTGAATGGATCGTCGACCCCGACAGCGGTGAGCAGCTTTGGCAGCCCGCTGATGGCTCACCTGCCATGTCGGCCGAAGAATGGAACCGACAATCAGAGTCCGACTCAGAAGACACCGATGAAGATGCTCAGCAGGACGGTGAAGACGGTGGCAACGACGCTCAAGATGTTGAAAACGACGATTCGACCGACAACGATGAAGAAGAATAGGCGGTCAACGTGCTTCGGTGAAGCCGCTAAATCAAGGAACTTGCCGCGTTGGCTTCGCCGAACATCGCCACCGTACCGGTCGGTCTTATCCGAGATAGGATCTTGCTGACTCGAAACATTAGTGGTCGAGATAGGACAACTATATGACAGAAGAACAGCTGAGAAGTAATTGATAGCAGCTCTGTAAGGCTAACGACCCCCGTGGCGCTAGCATTGTGAGTCGCATCGCCGGTTGTCGGCGTGCATACCGATAAGGGTGAAAACAGCAACGTGCCAGCAAAAGTCCGTGTTTATGAATTAGCACGAGAGATGGGCCTCTCAAACAAAGAAGTGATCGACCTCTGCAACTCTTTAGGAGTAGGGGTAAAGAGTCATTCGTCTTCGATTGTGGACGCCCAGGCTGACCGTGTCCGTCGTAAGGCCGAACGGGAAGGCCTCATAAAGGATGTTCCTGAGGACGAAGCGGAACCCGCTCCCGTTAAGAAGACTCCGAAACCGAGACCGAAGAAGCCGACCCCGAAGAAGCCGACTCCAAAGAAGCCGGCCCCTGAAGTCGCAAAGGCGACGGAAGTCAAGTCTGTCGGGCCGGCAGCTGAGCCTAAGGCCCCCGAACCAGCCAAGCCTGTTACCTCTGCGAGTAAAGTAGTTTCTTCGGGAAGTAACCCGAGTGCAGTGCCTATTCCGCCGCCCCCACCGGCAATCAAGGCCGCTGCTGCTCCGGCGCCGACTAACGCGGCCCAGCCAGTCGCCGAGGCCCCAGCCCCTGCACCGATCAAGGAAAAAGCGACACCTGTACCAAAAGCGTCGCCGGAACCAGAGGCACCAAGTCCAACTCCCGAGGTGCGGTCCGAAGAGCCAGCTTCTGAAGCGTCGGTTTCAGATGTTGCCGAGCCAAAGGCTCCTGAAGAGAAGCCAGCCAAGAAACCCGTCGCGGAGAGCGCCGAAAAGTCGAAGGTGAAGACCGAGCCGGGTTCCGGCAAGTCAAAGCCACCAGGGCCACCCGGTAAAGGTAAGCCTGTGCCGCCTCCCCCTGGCCCACCTCGTGGTCGCGCCGGCAAGCCTATCCCGCCCCCTCCTGGCGGCGGGCAGAGCCGTAAAGCACCGCCGAGTGGTGGAAACCGAAGTGGCGGATCCGGCTCGAACTACCGTGGCGGTGGTGGAAATCGTGGCGGTGGAAACCAAAGCCGACCAGCGGCATCTCCTGGTGCTCCGAATCGCAGCGGTCCAGCACCTGGTGGCGGCGGTCCACCGAACAGAGGCCGCGGTGGCCCGAACAGAGGTGGCCCAAATAGAGGTCCCGGTAATCGCGGACGAACTCGCCGTAAGAGTCGTCGCCGTTCACGCGACGAGCTCACGCCGATGGTTGTCCAGTCTTACTCGTCTGAGGACGCGCCAGTCCCGACCGGCACGGTCATTATCGAACGCGCATCGACAGCTCAGGACCTTGGGCCGAAGCTCAGTCGAACCCCCGCTGACGTCATACGTTGTCTACTGACCAACGGCGAAATGGTGACAGCAACGCAGTCACTGAGTGACGAAATGATCGAAATGTTCGCCGCCGACGTTGGCGTCGAAATCAAGCTGATTAACCCAGGTGAAGAACAAGAAGTCGAGCTGCGTAAACTGCTAGAGGTCGAAGAAGTAGAAGATCAGTCAACGCTTCCACTTCGACCTCCCGTGATCACGGTGATGGGTCACGTTGACCACGGTAAGACGTTACTTCTCGACCGAATCCGGTCGGCGAATGTTGTAGCCGGGGAAGCTGGCGGCATCACCCAGCACATTGGCGCTTACCAAATCAGTCACGACGATAAGCTCCTCACTTTCCTGGACACTCCCGGTCACGAGGCATTTACCGCTATGCGGGCCCGTGGCGCGGACGCGACCGACATCGTCGTCCTCGTTGTCGCCGCCGACGATGGTGTCATGCCACAAACATTGGAAGCCCTCGACCATGCCAAAGCGGCCGAGGTCCCAATAATTGTAGCGATCAACAAAATGGACCGAGAGGGCGCAAACCCCGACCGGGTCATGACCCAACTCTCCGAACGAGAGCTCGTGCCCGAAGCCTGGGGAGGGGACACCATCATGGTGCCGACCTCGGCCATGGAAGGTGACGGGATCGATGATCTGATCGACAACTTGCTCCTTATCGCCGAAGTCGAAGACCTGCGGGCAACCCCTGAGGACCGCGCCGAAGGATCGGTGTTGGAATCTAACCTGGACATCGGCCGAGGCCCAGTAGCCACCGTTCTCGTCGAACGCGGGACGTTACGTGTCGGAGATCCGATGGTTACCGGAGCGTCATGGGGTCGAATCCGGGCACTCATCAACGACCGCGGGGAAAATGTCAAAGAAGCTGGGCCGTCAACACCGGTCCAGGTCCTAGGTCTGAGCGATGTCGCTGAAGCCGGTGATACCTTTACCGTTGCGCCCAACGAAAAAGTCGCAGCCAAAGTTGCGTCTACTCGTGAACATTGGATGCGCTTGTCAAGTCTCGGAATTAACGCAGCCGCTGGTTCCGGCGGGGCGAAACTAGAAGATATCTTCCGGCAGATCCAGGCTGGCGAAAAGGCGACCCTTAACCTCATCATCAAAGCCGATGTTAATGGTTCGCTTGAAGCCGTAACCGACAGCCTCAAAAAGATGGAACGCGATGAGGTCAAACTTGCCTTTGTACTTCGAGGCGTCGGCGGAATCACTGAGAATGACGTCCAGCTTGCGGCTGCATCCAACGCCACGATCCTGGGTTTCAACGTTCGACCAGATCGCAAAGCGCGCGAGCTTGCCGGCAATGAAAAAGTAGAGATCCGCAACTACGAGATTATCTACAAGCTTCTTGAAGACATCGAAAAAGCGATGCTCGGTATGTTGGAGCCAGAATACGAAGAAGTCATTACTGGCGATGCCGAAGTTCGAGAGATTTTCCGAGTCCCCAAGATTGGCGCGATTGCCGGTTGTATGGTCACCAACGGTGTTATCACCCGCGGATCCAAAGTTCGGTTCCTCCGAGAAGGGACCATTATTTGGAAGGGATCTCTCCAGTCGCTTCGTCGCTTCAAAGACGACGTCAAAGAAGTCGCATCCGGTTTCGAGTGTGGAATCGGCCTGTCGGACTTCCAGGACCTCAAAGAGGGCGACGTTATCGAAACATACGAAGAACGAGAGATTCCGCGCGAATAATGGGCAAACGGTCTCGGCCAACACGTCGAACACGTCCTGCAACGCAACGGCACTATCAGCGCACTGCTCGCCTCAATCCTTTGATTCAAGAGATTGTGGCCGAGTACTTCGAAGAGGTCGAAGATGATCGGTTGGGTCTACTGACAATTACCGGTGTCGAAGTTGACGCTGACCTGAACGTCGCTCAGGTGTTCGTGTCCAATTTGGACGCTGGTATGGCTGCGGAAACTGACTTTGATCAAGAGCGAGACAGAGATGTACTGGACGCCCTTGCTGATCATCAACGAGATGTTCGCAAGGTAGTGGCGCGAAGCGCCCGGTTGCGTAAGACGCCAAACATTGTATTCGGCTTCGACCCGGCGGTTCGTGCTGGGGTCAAGATGGATCAGCTCTTGAGCGAGATCCAACCGTCAGGCCCTGAGTCGGGGTTCGGTGTGGGCGAAGAGGAATAACGATGGGTCGACGGCGTTCCAAACGCCCAGATTCGGGCGTGCGTGGTTGCATTATCTGCAACAAACCACCAGACATTACAAGCCACGGTGTCGTGGACTTGGTCCGGAAGTCGCTTGGCACGCACAAAGTCGGCCATGCCGGAACCCTAGACCCGGCAGCTACCGGTGTTCTCGTCATCGGCGTAGGTGTCGGGACGAAACTACTACAGTTCGTCACTGGCGCCGATAAGCGTTATGTGGGCAATATAACTTTTGGTTCTGAAACCTCGACACTCGACGCTGAAGGGGAGGTGACCGCAACCTACGAGATGTCAGTCACCCCAGCAGAAGTCCAAGAGGCAGCGAGTAGCTTCGTCGGCGATATCGAGCAGATACCTCCGATGGTTTCGGCCGTTCGCGTCAACGGGAAACGACTTCATCAACTAGCTCGAGACGGAGTTGAGGTTGAACGTCAACCCCGTCCAGTGTCAGTATTCGAATTTGCAACGGCGCCGACCGAAGACGAGAAGGTTTACCGAGCAGCCGTTCATTGCTCCTCGGGTACCTATATTCGAACGTTGGCTGCCGACGTCGGAACCGCTCTAGGTGGTGGAGCTCACCTAAGTTCGTTACAGCGAACATCTGTCGGCCCGTTTCTTCTCGAAGAGTCTTGCGAGATGGAAGACTTGGTTTTACTCGACGAAGCTGAACTGTTGCGCGGAATGCCGGTTCTCGAAGTTGACGATCACACGGCTCAGAAGGTCAGAAACGGTAGACCCCTGGGCTCTTCGTCCGAAAGCGGCCGTTTCGCCGTCCAGAGCAGCGACGGTATCCTGCTAGCGGTTTATCATGTTGTCGATGGTGAGCTTCGTCCGATAAGAGTCTTGGCCGGCAAGTAACGTGAAGGTTTCTGCATGAAGGTTGTTTCCGATCTGTCGAACTGTAATAGCTCAGGTGATGGTCACGTGGTGACCATCGGGGTCTACGACGGCGTGCACCTCGGTCACCGTTCAGTCATCGATCTAGCCCAGGACGCCGCCGCTAGTCGAGCTGACGGTGATGTAAAGACCGCCGTTGTGACGTTCGAGCCGCACCCCGCTTACGTGCTTCGATCCGACAACGCACCCAAGTTGTTGACAACCTTGGAACACAAACTGGAACTGCTCTCCTCAGCGGGAGTCGATACAACTGTTGTGGTTCCATTCGATCGTTCAAGAGCCGCTGAAACGCCAGAAGAGTTCGTATCGGCTGTGTTGGTGAACTGTCTGCGAGCCCAGCTAGTCGTCGTCGGCCATGATTTTCACTTTGGAGCCAAACGAGTAGGCAACGTAGAAGTTCTGACCAAGCTGGGTTTGAGTTACGGATTTGAAGTGGAAGGTCTCGGTTTACTACCTCGATCGAGCGGACCGGCGGAACCGATTTCGTCCACAGCGATCCGCAGGGCGCTCGCCGGGGGTAATGTGGCTGTCGCTGCAGCGATGCTGGGACGTCACCACGAGGTATGGGGCGAAGTTGTTCATGGTGACCAGCGAGGGCGCCAAATCGGCTTTCCGACCGCCAACATAGCTGTCGAAACGATGTATGCCGTTCCTGCAGATGCCGTGTACGCCGGTTGGTACGTCCGTCCCGATGGGAGTCGTTGGCCTGCCGCGATCAATGTTGGCAAACGCCCAACGTTCTATCAGAATGCGGAACACTCGGTGGTAGAAGCCCATCTAATCGGGTTTGAAGGCCAACTTTACGGCGAGCCAGCTCGTTTAGAGTTCGTGCAGCTGTTGCGCTCAGAGCAGCGCTTTGACGGAATCGAGGCGTTGGTGACACAACTCAACATTGACGTTGAGAGGGCCGCGGCGGCGCTCGAGAACTAACAGCTTCGAAGCAAGAAACTCCATGCGAGGCCGTCGGGAACGAAGTAGCCTGACCTGATGGATATTTCGTCAGATCTGGGGAGCGTAGGCCGGGAGCGGCTACAAAAGAAGACACTTTGGGTCTTGTTTGTGGCATCAGCGGCAGCTCGTGCGGGTCTATCCCTCGTCTTCGCCGTTGCAGCGTTGCTGGTGGAACAGATATTGGGTTCTGAACAGTGGACGGGAAGCGCCTTGGCTGTGGCCACCGCGGGTACAGCAATAAGCTCGACTCAGCTAAGCACGCTCATGAATCGTCACGGTCGACGCAGAGGCATGGTAGTCGGCTTCTTATTGGCAGCTATAGGCTGTGCGATCGCAGGCATCGGTGGTCAGCTTTCGATGATAGTGCTGCTGTTGGGTGGCCTGTTTCTCGTCGGAGTTGGGCTAGCCGCCACGAGCCTTGCCAGGTACGCGGCGGCCGACTTGGCACAACCACTGAATAAGGCGAAAGCGATAAGTTCAGTCGTGTTTGCTTCAACCGTTGGGGCAGTTATTGGTCCGTCTTTGGCTGGCCCTAGCGATTGGCTCGGTGGTGGACTCGGATTAGAGGAGTTAGTCGGAGCTTTTCTTTTCGGAGGGTTCTTTTTTATCGTGGCCGCGACGGTAACTTGGTTGTTTCTTCGGCCTGATCCCCTGGTCGTATCTGGTGGCTTGCAGCCGAAAGATTCGATGGACCAGCCAAGCCTCACCGATGGGTTTAGAGCATTGACCAGCTCGAGGCCAACGCTGTTGGCCGTTGCCGGACTGAGTATTTCGACAGCGGTCATGGTGATGGTCATGGCGATGACACCAGTACACATGGTTGCTCACGACCATAGGTTAGAAGACGTTGGGTGGGTTATTTCTGTTCACACCGCTGGAATGTTTGCCTTTGCACCCATAGCCGGGTATGCGTCAGACAAGATTGGTCGTCGAGCGACTCTGGCAATGGCCAGCGGTCTGTTGGTGTTTGCTACCACTCTGACAGCATTGGCGGGCGACGCCCCGTTGGCGTTGATGTTCGCTGGCCTTTTTCTGCTAGGTCTGGGGTGGAGTTTTGGATTTGTAGCTGCCAGTGCGCTTCTGAGCGAATCGATCGTCGACCCGGCGAAACGGATAGCGGCGCAAGGTTCGGCGGACTTTGTGGCCGCAACGGCCAGCGGGGTGTCGGCGTTGGCGTCGGGGTTCGTCGTGTCGATGGCCGGGTATCACATACTGTCAATGATCGGAACTTCGTTGGCC
This sequence comes from uncultured Acidimicrobiaceae bacterium, assembly GCA_964551835.1. Lineage (GTDB taxonomy): Bacteria > Actinomycetota > Acidimicrobiia > Acidimicrobiales > SZUA-35 > JAHDCC01. Next base: position 17,400 of record CAZKEM010000052.1, read on the forward strand.
GGCTTACTTGGCGTGTTCGTGGTGTTGGAGCGCAAGAACTCTGCCTCAAGCCCGCGCGACGCGGTACAAACGGCCTAGTATCCGGGCCGCTCTGCCGCTAGCTATGCGTCGGGCCGTCCTAAACCGTTCCATTCGTCAGGAACTACAGTAAACCGAAGGCGAGAAAACCCACCATCTTGAACATTGTCGATTTCATGCACCAAGCATGTATTGAAGAATTTGCGATATGACATGTCAGGCAACGTTTGTCTCGAAAGAGCGACAAAACTAGGTGTCTCGTGGTGATCCGGCTACGATGGCGGGGCTGTCACGTTGGAACCGATCGGCGATGGCGGCTGGGCCTAAGGTCCCGACTCTAACTACGAACAAACAAGAGAGACCAATTATGAGCAAGCCAGCAGCCAACCTTCCTCCGAAGGAAGAAACGATCAAAAAGTTCGCACGTTCCGAAGGCGACACCGGTTCCACTGAGGTGCAAATCGCGCTTGCGACTGATCGGATCAACCACCTCACCGAGCACCTGAAGTTTCATAAGAAGGACCACCACAGCCGGCGGGGCCTGCTTATGTTGGTTGGTCGACGTCGTCGTCTCCTCGATTATCTTGCCAAGATCGACGTTGAGCGGTACCGTACCGTGATCGCCGAACTGGGTTTGCGTCGCTAGTTCCGTTGGCACACAACTACTAGCACTGTAAGTTCGGCGGGTGGAGCTCAAGAGTCGTATCAAGGCTGCTCGAAACTTGATCATTGGGTTATGGATAATTGGGATTATTAACCTTTTGTTAGTCATAGCGTTAACTGTCCAGAAGAGGGAAGGCGCTAATGTGACGATGGGTATCATCGTCGGGATAGCTTCGGTGGCTGCCGCCGTCCACCTGATTAAACGCCGAGGCGAGTTTCAAGCGGAGCTTGACCTGAGAGAATCCGATTCGGTCCCTCGAGAAACCTACCTCTGTTGTTCTGCTGCTGTTAACGGGCGGCCTGAGTCTCTACTATTTGTTCACCTGGAACAATGCCGAGGACGCTGAATTAGACGCCGTGCTGGCAACGTCGATTGCCTCGGTCGCCAAAGGTGAACGTTTCGCTCTTCTTGAGCAAGGCGAACGCGATGGGATTCTGATCGAAGATGGGGTTGTGGTTGTCGTCCGCGACGCCGATTCCCCTCGCAGTACCAGGACTTGGCACAATTCGATCTTGACCGGCGTCGGGAGCCTGAACCAACCGAGTGTTGACGCCAGTTTTCGACCCGACGCAATGGAGTCGATTGGCTGCACAGTGCCGCACTAACCCCCGCCGGGGATGTGTTGGTGGTCCAACGGCCTGCGCCAACGATGATTGCCTATTTGCAGGAGTCAATACTGTTCCTGTTGCCATGGCTTGCTCTACTCGGGTTGGGCCTGTTCGGGTTTTGGATTCGTTTCGGCAGGCAGATGTCCCGCTAGCTGCAAGCGTTAGTCCAGGCCGTC
>CAZKEM010000053.1:0-24713 GCA_964551835.1 uncultured Acidimicrobiaceae bacterium
AAAAACCGGACTGATAACGGTGCCATCAACCTCGGCTTCTTTGACTGCTCCGAAATATTCGTTCGACGCTAAGTTGACCAGGACGTTTGCGCCCGGACTAGATGCGATCGATTCGTTCAATCGCTCCGTAATCGTCGACCCCCAGAATGCATACAAGTCGTTCCCGCCGGGATTGGACAACTTGGTGCCCATCTCAAGTCGGTAGGGCTGGATTAGGTCGAGTGGTTTGAGTAGCCCGTACAAGCCGGACAGAATGCGCAGCGACTTCTGGGCGCGAGTGAAGTCTCGTTCAGAAAACGTGTTGGGGGCGTCGATTCCCATGTAGACATCGCCGCTGAAGGCCAGCAATGCCGCCCTGGCATTTCCATTGTCGAATGGTGTTTCCCAGTTCTGGAATCGATCGAAGTTGAGTTCCGCCAACTTGTCAGAGATCGACATTAGTTGGCTGATTTCGTCAGGCTTTTTGGAAGCCATAATCTCGACCAGTTTGGCTGCCTCGTCGAGAAGTTCAGGTTGGCTAGATTTCTTAGTCGCGAGCGGTGACTCGTAGTCAAGCGATTTGGCTGGAGAGAGAACTGATAACACGTCTCAAGCCCTTTCATAGTCGTCCGAATTGGTACTTATATATAGCCTACCCGCCTAGGTGTGTGCTCGGCTGGGTCTGCGCTCAGTCATCCCCTGCCGCCCTTCTTAGGTTGTTCGTTGTCAGGAGAATCCGAGCAGGTTCGTTATCTGGTAGCGACGTCGGCTAGCTGGCGTTGTAGTTCCTGAGTTTGTTCAGTCAACGTCGGGATCCTTCTCGATGGACTGTGTGTAGCCTCGCTGACCTCAACGTCGACAAGGTCACGTTGGGTGACCAGTAACAGGGTGGCGGCGTTCTCGAGTTCGGTGAGGTCCTCGACAAGTGAGCTATTCTCGATCGCTAGTTCGACGAAAATATGTTCCGAAGTACAGGTTTCGAAGGTCTCGTAGGTGCGCCGGATTTCGTTATTAGCTGTGGCGGCCAGGACCAAAAGGTGATCTTGAACCGGACCTGGGAGTGCGTTGCGGGCTAGCGTATGAAGGCGGCGGCTAATTGTCGAAGCGCTGTCCATCGCCATAGCTAACTCATCCGGGAACTCAGCTACTGATAGACGCTGGTCTCCGCGGGCGTTGTAACGCCATCGGACCATTGGGAATGCGCCGACCAGCAGAGCAATCGCCAACAACATCAAGCCAGACGGTCGGTCATTGATCGAAAACCCGGTCGCTAGGAGGCCGGTCACGAGTGTTGAGGCTAGTGTCCAGACAAACCAAAGTGCGAGGGCGTCTAGGCGCTCGTGATTTGGGTTGTATGTCTCAACTGGGACGCTCATCGTCCACATATTCTACTACAGCTAGACCGGTGAGGCTAGTCTGTGGCTGCCGTGGTGACTGCTACGGGTCGGCCAGGCTCGCCCTCGATGGAGCATATCTAGCGGGCGCAACTAACGGCGAGTTCTACGTGTAGCTAGGTGACCCCCGAGTTCAGGCTCCGCCCCTAGCGGCCTACCGGACAAGCTTCAACAAGGTGGCGAAGTGGTCGTTCTTCGAAATGGCGTCGGCAGGGTGGATGGTGATTTGATCGTAACGCCTGGGTTTAGTGTATGTTGTCGCGACTAAATCGACAAGGGAGCAGGTTAAGATGCATGAATGGCGGATTTTACACGGGTCGACTTTAACTTTGATCTGGCTCTTCAACTGAGCCGCGAGTTGTGGAGCTTGTCTGTTACGTTGGGGTATACAAAGTTTACCCGCGAACGTCATATCGCTTCGGCTCATAAAGACTGGTTGGGTCCTGATGGCAACACGTTTCGCCGGAATACCGCTTTGGAATCGGACACGTTTGACGAGGTGAAGTTGGCGCTAAGAGAGGCCGCTGACAGTTGGGCGCAGGCGTGGGCTGATGCGACGGATGAGAACAATCGGCGTGAACATCAAGCCAAAGTCGTTGAGGAGAGAAACTCTCGTGGGTCAGGTGAAAGGATCTTTGACATCGTTCATGGAGATGATTCAGCTGCGGTGGTTGGTCCGGCTCCTGGCCCGGTGACGGTCCCGACGGGTCCCGATTTTACTCCGTAGGAAAGGTGTTGTATGTCTGTCACTGACGAGACGGTAAGTATTGATTCGGCTGCCATTAGCGAGTTTTTGGTTGAGAGTGCGAGGATGCGCTCAGGGTTTCAGACCGCGCATGATGACGCCGTTGGTCTGATGGACTCTATGCGGTTCACGAGTTCGGATGAGTTTAGCGGTAATCAGACGTGGATATTTGAGACTTCTAGGTTGATTTCGCAGATGAAGGAGGCTGAAAGGGCGGCTTCTGATTCTCGTGATGAGTTTGTCGCTGCTGATCAGGAGCAGCAGTTCCTCGATGCGGGGGTAACCGTATCTACCGATGGTGAGACCTTGGTTGTTGAGGTTGATTCGGGGAGCAACGACGATGATGTTGAGGTTGTTGATTTAGGCGATGGCCGTTTGGGGTTGGTCGTCAATGGCAACGTAATTGAATTAACCGAGGAGCAGTCCAACGACTTGAGGATTGAAACCGGTGGCGGAGACGACACGGTTACGGTTGGGTCTGATGTCGATACCGGTGTTGAGATTGACGGCGGGGCTGGAGACGACACGATCACCGGCGGGGCTGGTGACGACACGATCATCGGAGGGTCGGGCGACGATCGGATCGTGGGCGGTGACGGTATTGACGATATCGATGGCGGTAGTGGCGACGACAATATTTTAGGTGGGTCCGGTAACGACACCATTGAAGGCGGCGACGGCGAAGACTACATAGAAGGCCAAGACGGCGAGGATACAATATCGGGCGGCGATGGCATCGACATAATCTACGGAGGCGCTGACGATGACACCATTGAAGGCGGAGCCGGGGCCGACTACCTAGAAGGCCAAGACGGCGACGACACAATATCGGGCGGCGATGGCGACGACCAACTTAGTGGTGGCGAAGGTGACGACACTCTCGATGGAAATTTAGGAGCCGATCGCGTGTTCGCAGGGACTGGTAACGACACGATCGAGGCAGGTGCAGCCGACTCGGTCTACGCTACCGATGAAGCGACCATTAATGGCGACGACCCTGCCAATCTGGAAATAGGGGAACTAGAAGAAATCCCGGACAACATAGTGATCGAAGGGACGCCCGAGTTCCAGGCTCGGGTAGAGGCCGACCTCGCAGTGTTGGCCCAAACCGAGGAGGGCCGCAAGATACTTCAAGATATTGCGGACAGCGAACACGGGATCACAATCATTGACAACGAGGGCAAGGGCTCATTTTTATCTCGTCCGGGCGGCGATGCAGTGTTTCTCGACGAAGACGGAAACCCGGGTCCCGGGGGAAACGGCACCGTGAAGTACGACGGACGGAATCCGAGTTCTCTACCCGTGGGACCTGGAGATGCTGCGAACGCTCCTGGTCGGCTTAGAACCCCTCCGATTGTTGTTCTTTTCCACGAACTGGTTCACGGCGAGCAAGCGATAGACGGCGAATACGAACCGGGAAGCTCCGAAGAGCGGAATCTTGAAACAAACGACCCGACCGGACGAGAAGATCCCGTGGACCTCACACCCAACCGAGAACTGGACGCAGTCGGGATACCCTTCGAGCCAGATAGAGATCAGAACGGTAGGCCCGACACCGATGTTGAACTAGAACCTCATCCAACCGAGAATAGTTTTCGAGAGGAGTTGGGCATTGAGAAGCGCAGCGAATATTAAGAAGAAGTTGGCACTATTTGTAGTAGTTGGGTTGGCTTTGACTAGTTGCGGAGGTTCAGGAAACGATATGACGAGTGATACGACGGGTGACGATGATTGGCAGCATGTGTTAGGTGATGACTACGAAGGGGTTATTGTCGTAACCGGCGAGCGGGGGCCGGACTCTAGGCTTTTCGGCTCGCCAGACCCCGATGACCAGCCGACGCTGGCGGAGATCCAAGAATTGGAAGACAGGCTAGAAGACGAAATTCGCTCGACTGGGATTCTCGACGTTTCAGGCTATAGCAGTGTGCTGACGAAGCTGCCTTCTGCAAAACGCTACTACTATGCCACCGATTCAGGGACACGGCATAGTGATCCATCGCTTCAGAACAAGCGAATAGTTGAAGCCGTGATCGACCTCGAAGCCGGTGACGACTGGCAATCTCAGCAGGGGTTCCCAGGTATTGAGGGTCAAGATACCCGGGTTTTCGCTGTTCGCTATGTTCCAGAAACCGGTCGTATCTTTACCTCCTTTAGAGTTGGCGATCAGGTCGAGTTTGATGAAGATGGGCGCTACTCGGATTCGGAGTAAGGAGGCAGTGCGCCCGGCGTCGGCCAGGACCCTCATCGTCCACATATTCTGTTGACGGTCCGACCGCTCAGGCTAGTCTGTGGCTGCAGCGGCAACCTCAATGCGATCCTGCCGCCATTCACGAGCGTTTTCTAACGCTTCTTCTGCCGCCTGCAGTATTTCTTCGGCGCCGAATGCGTGTGCCGGGTAGCAGGCAACGCCAGCCCAAACAGTCACTTCGGGATTGGTTTCGCTGAGTTTTCGTCGGATTCGCTCAACCGTCCAGATCGCGCCGTTTTCTGGAGTGTCTTCCAGCAGAGCAGCGAAGTAGCCGTTCTTTAGTCGACAAGCGGTGTCAGCGCCGCGAAGGGTTTCCGTGATGCTAGGCGCCACTTTGGTCGGGGTGGCTTGTGAGGCGGGTCCATCTGGAAGTCCGCACACGACGTCGATGAGGGCGACAGCGACCGGACGGAGGTGGCGGCGAGCGGCGGCTACTCGTGAGTCAAGCGAAGCCCTGAAGAAGCTCTCGCTGAACAGGCCGGTTTCGGGGTCGGTCAATTGCTCATCGTCTTCGCCAATTCCAGAGGCCTGCGATATCTTTCGTAGTTCGGCGTTTACCTTCTCTTCGGTATTTTTGGCTGCGTTACGCACGCTCTTCAGTTCGTCTTCAATAACTAACTGCACAGCTTTTTGGCGAACGAGTTGTTGGGCGATCTGTACGCACGATACGCCCGCTGCAAGAGCCAAGACTCCGGCGACGACGGCAAAAATTGGCCAGTTAGATACGAACGAGATCCCGCCCGCGACTAAACCCAACGTGCCGGTGATTAGGCCCGGTAAGGCAATTCTGGGAGTACTCATCTATGTATCCATCGGCGCCTGTTGAAGGATCTGAAGCAAGACGGACTTCGTCTCAGCTCCGTGTTAGCGGTTCTACTGCGGATTGGCTGTTCTCACCGTAAAATTGGAGGTGCGTTAACGGCTTTGTCAAGAAGGTTGACGTAGGTCAAACGACGCATTTCTTGTGCGCCGAGGCTTTCCAAGTGCGGCGTAAGCCATTGTACGTCAAGAAGCGCATCGTTTCGGGTTCTTAGTTGGTTCACGAGAGAAAGTAACGCAACCTTGGATGCGTCGGTGCGACGATGGAACATGGATTCTCCGGCAAAGAACGAGCCGATAGCCAGGCCATATACGCCACCAGCTAGGCCTTGGTCGTCCCATACCTCAACGCTGTGGGCCCACCCAAGCCTATGGAGTTCTTTGTATGCGTGCTTAAAGTTGTCATTGATCCAACCGTTCTCTCGACGTGGGTGGGCACACTCTTCGAGAACGTCTTCGAACGCTTGGTTAACCGTGGTTTTAAACCGCCGAGCCGATTTCTTCAACGATCGGCTGGCATGAAACTCCGACGGAATGATCACTCCGCGCGGGTCAGGACTGAACCAGCCGATCGTGTCCACCTCGACAGGCATGGGGAAATAGGTTGAACTGTACGCAGTGATCAGAGTTGCTGGTTCGAGGTCGGCCCCGCACGTGATCAGGTCTTCGTATTCGGGAAGGTCCGTAGGGGAGGGAAACTCCCAGGCCGAGGCAGGTAGGGGTATGCGGTCGATCTTCGAAGCCTACGCCAAAGTATTGCTGTGTCAAATGTGAATTAACCCGAGAAGCTAATGAGTTACTGGCTAGCCGTCGTCTCGGTTGAGTCTTCGTCAGAGGGTTCTGTTGTTGTCTCCGTGTCGACAGGCCCGGTTTCGCTAGGGGCTTCGGTGTCGGCCGGAGGTTCGGTGTCGGTTGATGGGTCGGTGACCGTTGTCGGTAGCGGTTGCTCAGGGATAGCTGGTTCAGCCGTTGTTATGTCCGGGGTCTCCGGCTCTTCGTCGCTGTCTCCGAAAAATACCCAAAGAGCGATGGCTGCGGCGACTGCCAAGGCAATCAGACCGATGATCAACCCACGGTCTTTCGTGAGGTCGCGCTGTTCTTGTTTGCGTTGATCCTCTATTTTTTGGGCTCGGTTAGCTTTCTGGCGTTCTCTTTTTTGTGTACCCACACTCAAAATTTATCAACCAGAAGCACAGGTTTGACATCGTCGGGTACATTAGCCGTTGGCGTCCCGGGTTGATACTGTGTGAGCGTGGCTTTAGTAGTTCAGAAATTTGGAGGAACGTCGGTAGCGGATCCTGAACGGATGCGTAATGTAGCCGACCACGTTGCTCGCTGTCGTCGCCGAGGAGACTCGGTAGTGCTCGTTGTGTCAGCCATGGGTAAAGAGACAGACGAACTTCTCAGAATGGCCGAACGGGTATCGACGACTCGTCCAGGTCGCGAAATGGACATGTTGGTTACCGCAGGGGAGCGCAAAGCCGTGGCACTCCTCGGTATGGCGCTCGCTGACCTCGGTGTCGACGCATTTTCGTTTACGGGTAGTCAAGCTGGGTTCGTGACCGACACGAATCATCGGAATGCTCGAATTCTTGAAGTAAACCCAAGCCGGGTAGCCGATGCGGTGGCGGACGGAATCGTACCTGTTGTGGCCGGTTCCCAAGGTGTCTCCACCGAAAAGGATGTGACGTTTCTTGGTCGTGGAGGCTCTGATACCACTGCTGTAGCGTTGGCTAAAGCTCTCGATGCGGACATATGCGAGCTCTACACCGATGTGTCTGGAGTTTTTACCTCCGACCCACGGATTGTGACCGCAGCGACAAAGATCGCTTCGATTACGTTCGATGAACTTCTAGAAATGACCGCAACCGGTTGCCCCAAGCCCGCGATGCGGTCGGTCGAAGTTGCCCACAGTCATGGCGTCGCCCTTCACGTTCGTTCAGCCTTCACCTGGGAAACAGGAACCCTCGTTATCAACACGGAGAAAGACATGGAACAGCCAATAGTCCGAGCGGTAACACACGACATGTCCGAGTCGAAAATTACGGTCTCCAAAGTCCCAGATACGCCAGGAGTCGCTGCAACGCTGTTCCGGATGTTGGCTGACGAGTCGATCGACGTTGACATGATCGTTCAAAATACTTCAGATGCTGGAGTTACCGATATTTCTTTTACGGTGCCTTCAGACCAATTGGTTTCTGTCGGAAAGCTGTTGGAAGCTGACACGATCAGCGAGCTTGGTGCCGAGTCAATCGCCACCGACGATTCAATCGGACGAGTGTCGGTAGTCGGTGCAGGCATGAAGTCAAATCCAGGTGTTGCCGCAACTGTGTTTGAAGTACTTGCTGCCAACGACATCAATATTCAAATGATTTCTACATCGGCCATTCGAATTAGTTGTGTGATCGAAGCTGAACGATGTGAAGAAGCTGTGCAGCTACTTCACACAGCGATGGGCCTGGACGCCTAGTCTGCTCCGGTCGTAATTCGAGCACCGTCTTGCGAATTGTGCACTACCTTTAAAGCTATGCGTATAGGTATCTTTGGTGCAACTGGTCAAGTCGGAAACGTTATGCGGGCGCTGCTCTCAGAACGGGACATTCCCATAACTGAAATGCGTTACTTCGCCTCTGCCCGGTCGGCTGGTAAGACGCTGGATTGGGAAGGTAGCGAGGTCCAGGTTGAGGATGCGGCCACCGCGGACTACTCCGGGCTCGATATTGCACTATTTTCCGCTGGCGGCAAGGCATCCAAAGAGCTAGCGCCAAAGGTGGCGGCAGCCGGGGCTGTTGTCATCGATAATTCATCTGCTTGGAGACGCGACCCCGACGTTCCATTGGTCGTCGCTGGGGTGAACGACGCCGCTGCCGCTGATCGCCCGAAAGGTATTATCGCTAACCCAAATTGCACCACCATGGTTGCGATGCCTGTTCTCAAACCGCTGCACGCTGAAGCAAGCCTCCGAGCTCTGGTCGTTAGCACGTTCCAAGCCGTTTCTGGCTCTGGTTTGGCCGGCGTGGACGAGCTCGCTCAGCAGGTCTCCAAGGTAGGCGACGCTACTTCACTCACCTACGACGGTCGAGCGGTCGATTTCGGCCAACCAGAAACCTATGTCGAACCGATCGCCTACAACGTTGTACCTTGGGCAGGCAACGATTCTGGAGACGGTTCGGGCGAAACCGACGAGGAGCAGAAGTTGCGGTTCGAGAGTCGTAAGATCCTCGGGATCCCGGCCCTCACGGTGTCAGGCACTTGCGTACGGGTCCCGGTTTTTACGGGGCATTCGCTGGCGATCAATGCCAAATTTGACCAGGCGATTTCGGTCGGCCGGGCGACCGAGCTACTGGTCGAAGCCGACGGTGTCGTCTTAGACGATGTTCCAACGCCGCTTAAGGCAGCAGGCATTGACCCTTCGGTGGTTGGTCGTATTCGTCGAGATGAGACGGTTCTGCACGGCCTTTCCCTGTTTGTTTCGGGCGACAATCTCCGAAAGGGAGCAGCTCTAAACGCTGTCCAGGTGGCCGAGCTGATTGCCGGAATCCGCTAGCAAGGTGATCCATGTTGATTCGGCTAGACTTACGGCCAGGGTTGTATTAGTATACTGCGGGTGGTCATAGAGCTGCGAAACAGCGTTTGGTGGTTGCCGCACTCTTGAAAAGGGTATTGAGCGTATGGATCTCGGAATTCCCGGCATGGAGAATATCGTACCTGTTGGCCAGGGAGGGTCTGCCGTGGTATACCGCTGTCGGCAGGTCAACCTTGATCGAACTGTTGCGGTTAAGGTTCTCCGTGAGTCGTGGGATGAGGCGAGCAAGAAACGATTCGACAGTGAACGGCGCGCTATGGGTCGTCTCTCAGAAGACGTTGGTATCGTTCCGATATACGAGTCAGACGAAACCGCTCACGGTGACCCGTATTTCGTAATGCCGTACTACGAAAATGGTTCGCTTCAAGGCCGGATCGACTCATTCGGTGCCGTCGAATGGACCGAAGCGGTTGGTCTGATCGAAGCCGTTGCGGTGACTATTTCAAAGGCTCACGCAGCAGACATTATCCATCGAGATATTAAGCCGGCAAACCTGCTCGTCGACAATGGGGGCCGCCCACTTGTCGGTGACTTTGGGATCGCCCGGATCGCATCTGATCTAAGTGGAGCTACCACCCAGTCGGCGTATTTCACGCCAGCCTTCAGTCCACCGGAGCTGTTCACAGCCAGTGGTACGACGCACCCGACGGTCGATGTTTATGGCCTTGGAGCGACGCTTTGGTCGTTGCTTGCTGGCGCCCCACCGTTTATCGTTCCCAATGAAACGGTTAGTTCCGTGACGCTGCTATCTCGCGTGGTTAACGAACCGGTCGGTGACCTTCGTGCTTCTGTACCCGCACAGATTTGTGACGTGGTCGAGCAGGCTATGGCCAAGAGCCCCGAGGATCGGCACCAGACTGTGGACGATTTTCTATTCGCTCTCCGGCGGTCGAGAGGAATCGTGGAAGGTACGATTCATTCGCCTGAGGAGTTCGAAGAACCCCTCGATTTTTACGCAGAACAGACCGCCCAGTTCGAATCCATCGGCGAAAGTATTCCCGATCCGGCACCAAGCGTTCCCGTTGGAGAACGCGCTGGCTTGGCGTTAAAACCGTCCTGGGCAGTATCGACCGGCGGCGGTACGAGCTCGGCTGTCGCTGCGATTCAACAAGCCGAACGGGGCGACTTTGACGCTCCCAAAACAGAATCGTCTCACCCGAGCCGGAATGCCTGGTTAGCTATTGCAGCCGCCTCGGCAGTATTGGTCGGCTTAGTTGGACTTCTAGTGTGGCAAAACTCTAGGTCGGATGAGACCGACGGCTCGACGCCCAACGAGGCTGCTTCTGGAAATCGAGCTGGTAGCCCTGTTGAAAACGACCTGCCTGAAGATTCGATCTTCACTGACGCAACCGAAGTGGTCGAACTTGAAGGCGCCGATTCGAGTGGGTCTAACCCGTTCACGCTACCTGATTCATTCGCTTCCGCTCAACGTTCTGTGTACAACGGTTCCGACCTAGCTGCACCGCTAAAAGTCCAAACGAGTGTCAGCGATTTGACCTCAACATCGGCAACTGTTTGGGCCTACTCTGATACGTGCGCTCTCGCTCAGTTCACCAGTAATAACGGAATTTTCGTCTCGCCTGGTTGGCCCAGCATGGACGAATGTCAAAACGTGTACCAACAGACCTTGACCGGTCTCGAACCGGGTCGCCCATACCTGTTCTCGATCAACATTTATTCTGAGTCGGCGAAGCCGGTACGAGTTCTTGTGGAGTTCCTAACTCCGACCGATGACAACTCACCGTTGATGATCGAGGGGCTTCGTTTGGACCGTGTAGGGTCCGACGTGGTTGGCATCTCGTTTACGACAACAAATTGTTCGGTCATCAAAGTGGAACGACCCTCTGACAGCTTCCGAGACGACGATTGGCCTTACGCTGCACCAGAAACCTGTCGAACGGAACATTCCTATGACGCAACCTCTCTTGACTCGAACTCGATATTCGACCTTGGAGTTTCTGCGATTGACGAGTCCGGACAACTCGTTCATGTTGGAATCACGGCCGCCACCGAGCCGGTCGACGGGGATCCACCAGAAATTGTCGACGAGCGGGTCGAGAAGCTGACCGACAGTACCGCAAAGGTCTCGTTCGAGACCGACGTGTGTTCCACTCCGACATTGGTTCTCGACGATGGCAGAGTCGTGCTCTTGGTGGGGCAGGGTTGCCAGACAATGCACAGCTACGTGATGACGCAGTTGGAGCCGGGGCAGGAATACGAAGTGCAGGTTACTGCCAGAAACGACTCGGGCGAGGCAGAAGTTAAGACGGTAACGTTTACTGCCTAGGTTTAACGACCCTGCTACGGTGGGTTCTCAACGTAGCGTTGAGCGGCGTCTTCGAGTTGAAGGTCTAGCTGATTAGCGATTGAGCTTAGCCAAGCCAACACGTCGCCGAGTTCGTGGAGTTGGTCTTGTTTTGTGCCCTTCCTGATCGCTTGGGCCAGTTCGCCGGTTTCTTCGCATAGCCATGCAACCGAGGCAGCCAGCCCTCGCTCTCGGTCGACATCTCCATAGAGCTCATCCATGAGTGCTTGAAAGTCGTGCAGGTTCATAACAAACGTCGACTAGCTGTCTGGGTTCGCCTTCTTCTCAAGCTCTTCGGCCAGAGCTTCTTCTGCATCCTCGATTGATTCAGTCACGGGGACAATTCGGTCAAACCCAGTCGTATGTAACAGGCGGGTCAAGGCCGGCCGTGAACACGCAACAGCGACTGCGCAATCAGCCTCTCTTGTTCGGCGTATGCCGCCGATAAGAGCGCCGAGACCAGCTGAGTCCATAAATGGCACTTCGGACAGGTCAATCAGTAGGTGTGTCTTGCCTGCAAGCTCCGTGAGCGTCTCACGAAAAGCGCCAACCGTATATGCATCTAGTTCACCAGAAGGGCGACACAACGTGTATTGTTCGGTCTCTTCGACTTCGATTTCGAGCACTAGATAATCCTTCCCAACAAACCCAAAACCAAATTGTAGGGTTTCGGATGTGATAGTAGCGTTATATTACCCTATGAGTGGTTTGCGGTGGCCGCGCTAGCATTTGATTGTGACCATTGTTTTGCTAGCAACCGATTCCGATGACCTGTTCCGCAGCGTTGACGCTGCGCTTGCCGCAGACGACGTAGAAGTACAACGAATAACCGAAGGTTCGAGCGTTGTGCCCGCCATTCAGGCTGTTCAGCCCGATTTTGTGCTGTTGGATTTACAAATCGGGAACATGGGCGGAGTTGCCGCCTGTATTGCGATCCGCCAGGAAGAAGGGGCTCAACGACTAGATCAGCGGCCAGTTGCCCTCCTGCTTGATCGCAAAGATGACATCTTCATTGCACAACAAGCAAAGGCCGATGGATGGTTGATTAAGCCACTTAATTCATTGCGACTACGCAAGTTGTTCACCACCCTTTCCGATGGCGAAAGTTACCACGAACAGCTAGTTCCTGACTAGTTCAGCTAGGGCTTGTTTCCGATGATGATCCAAGTTGGCACTAGTTTGATGTAACTTTTTGCACAGTTGGGGCGTCAGATACTCATGAAGGCCACGCTAATCCGAAGAGGCGAACTGCGTCAGCTGGCGTGGCCGGACATGGGAGGCACATAGAAATGCACATGAAGGAGTTAGCTGCCGAGTTTTTCGGTACGTTCTGGCTGGTCTTGGGCGGCGTAGGGTCGGCACTTTTCGCCGCACTCTTTTTTGCTGGTGACACCGAAATTGGTATCGGCCTCGTCGGCGTCAGCTTGGCGTTCGGTTTGACCGTCGTGACGGGCGCATACGCGGTGGGTCACATCTCAGGTGGTCACTTCAACCCTGCGGTAACTTTAGGGGTAGCGGCTGGTGGGCGGTTCAACGCTTCAAAGATCCCGGGCTACATTATCGCCCAAGTTCTCGGTGGTATCGCAGCCGCTGCGTTGATGGGTTTCCTCATCAAAGAAGCCGACGGCGGCTCGATCGGGACCTTGGCATCCAACGGTTACGGCGTTGCCGAAGGAGCAGACGGGTTTGGTTCGCCTGGCGGCTATAGCCTGGCGGCCGTTCTGGTAGCTGAAGTTGTATTCACGGCAATCTTTCTGATTGTGATCATGGGTGCAACAGCAAAACGAGCTGCCGCCGGATTTGGTGGACTAGCGATTGGTCTTTGTCTGACCCTCATTCACTTGGTCACTATCCCGATCAGTAACACCAGTGTTAACCCGGCTCGTTCTACCGGACCTGCGCTAATCGCAGCGGCGGATGGAACAAGCGCTCCGATGGAACAACTCTGGGTGTTCTGGGTCGCACCAATTGTCGGCGGTATCTTGGGTGGGCTTATCTACAAGTACCTCTTGGACTCTGATGCCGACATCATTGAGTAGTACACACGGCTACATTTGCCACTAGCTGAACTTGGACCCTGGGTCTCATCTAACGATGGGCCTAGGGTTCAGTACATTTTGGTGGGTTTTCTTTGTTAACGATCTTGGTTCAAAGTTGTCAGCTCAACAAATAACGGTAAATGTAAGAGCGTGAGTAGCAGCGACTTCATCCGAGACAAAATTAGGTCCGATATCGAATCCTCAACGTTTGGGGGTCGAGTACACACCAGGTTTCCACCAGAACCGAACGGGTATCTCCACATTGGGCATGCCAAGTCGATTTGTTTGAACTTCTCTGTTGCCGACGAATTCGGCGGCAGCTGTAACCTTCGGTTCGATGACACGAACCCCGACGCCGAAGACAGCGACTTTGTTGACGCGATTGTAGAGGACTTGGCCTGGCTTGGGTTTGAACCAGACGGTGAAACGAAATACGCCTCTGACTATTTCGAACAGCTCTACGCCTGGGCTGAGGATCTGATTGGGAAAGGTCTCGCCTACGTCGACGACCAAGACGCCGAAACTATCTCTGCCAACCGAGGCGGTTTCACTACTCCTGGGGTTGACAGTCCTTGGCGCGACCGGTCGATCGAAGAAAACCTGGAACTCTTCTCAGGCATGCGTGCAGGTCAATATGACGACGGTGCAAGAGTGTTGCGGGCCAAGATCGATATGCAACACCCAAACATGCATATGCGAGACCCTGTCCTCTACCGGATCAAAAGAACAGCCCATATTCGGACGGGTAACGACTGGGTCATCTACCCGACGTATGACTTTGCCCACGGGCAAAGCGACGCAATTGAAGGGATCACGCACTCCCTTTGCACGCTCGAGTTCGACGATCACCGACCTCTCTACGATTGGATTCTCAACAACCTGGACCTGCCTTATGAGAAACCGGAACAGACCGAATTCGCTCGGCTTAACCTGACCCATACGGTTATGTCGAAGCGGGTCTTTCGTCGGCTCGTCGATGACAACGCCGTCGATGGTTGGGATGATCCTCGGATGCCGACGCTTCGAGGTTTGCGTCGCCGTGGATACCCGGCAGCCGCAATACGGGAATTCATCGACCATATTGGGTTAGCTCGGGTTGACGGCACAAACGAGATCGAGCTTCTCGAGTCATTTGTTCGAACGAGTTTGAACAAGACGGCGCTGAGGCGGATGGCTGTTCTTGACCCGATCAAAGTTGTCATTACGAACTGGCCTGACGGTGAGTCTGACATGCGTCAGGCTGCCAATAACCCCGAAGACGAAACAGCCGGCACACGTAGCGTTCCCTTCAGCGGAGAACTTTGGATCGAACGGGAAGACTTTTCGCTGGACCCGCCGCCTAAGTACTACCGGTTAACGATCGGGCGTGAAGTCCGGTTGCGGTCTGGGTACTTTATTACTGCTACCGACGTTGTGACCGACGACGAAGGCAACGTCGTCGAAGTGCATTGCACATACGACCCGGAAACCGCGGGCGGTCAGGCCCCAGATGGTCGAAAGGTCAAGGCTACAATCCACTGGGTGTCTGCCGAACACGCACTCGACGCCACCGTGCACTTATACGATCGCCTTCTTACCGAAGCGCTGCCCGGCAAAGACGGCGAAGACGTGCTGGCGTCGTTGAACCCAGCGTCCCGCAAAACGGTTTCAGCGAAACTCGAACCGATTCTTTCCGATGTTGCGCCGGGCCAAGTTGTACAGTTCGAACGGCTCGGATACTTTGCGGTTGATTTAGATGACCCAGCGGTCTTTCACCGTACCGTCGGTCTTCGTGACGAGTGGGCTCGAATTCAGAAGCGCCAGAATAGTCAGAACAAACAGAAGCAGCAGCAGAACAAAGGGCGAAAGCCCGTCAACTAGTCGACGGGCTGCGTGTCTTCGCCGCCATCGCTCACTGGTTCGTCGACCGCGTCTTGGGAGTCCGAATCGTCGTTAGATGAATCGCTGTCTTCTTCGTCGTCCTCGCGACCCGAATCGCTGTCTTCTTCGTCGTCGGATTGGCTCGTTGTGCCGCTGCCGTCATAGCCGTTAGGGCGAGTGGTGGTAGGCGCCTGCTTCTGCCAGGTCTGTTCCCTTGGGACTGTCCTTCGGCGGGTTGTTGGTGTCCTGATTGGTTGGTCCGGGTCGAGGCTTGCATCATCCAGCTGTACTTCGGGAGATGGTTCACCGACTGGCGCTTCGAGGTAAATTACCTCTGAGTTCGATTCCGGTGTCGACGTTATAGCGACGATGCAGTAAACGGACGCGCAAACCCCACAAAACACCAATAGGCCACCGACCAGAGGTGCGGTCCATGGGCGTCGGTTTGTTTCTGAATTGGGCTCAGGTTGTTCAGAGTTCACTGTGGATCCTCGCCAGCGCAGGACGTTGACTCCGAGAGAATCTACATACGGTAGTTCCCGAGCCGCGTCAAGCGAGGGACCTCCAGCGAATTTGAAACTCGGCTGTTCGGAATTCGGTGAGCGGGTGTTAGTCGACGGGCGCTGGTAGGAGCTGAAGTTCCCCACTGGAACAGGCACCCGTTGGCTAAGGTGCCCGTTCCGGCTTTGGTGGAGGGGGTGCTGACGTTAGAACTGGTTCATCGTGTTGTTTTCACCGGCGGCTCGAAGAGCGTTTCCACCGGAGAAGTATGATTTGTGGTCGTCTCCGATATTCGATCCGGCCATGTCTTGGTGTTTAACCGAGGCCAACGATTGCCGGATCTCGGTTCGTTGAACCCCAGTAACATAGGCCAACATTGCATCGTCGCCGAAGTAGTTTTTTGCTAACTCATCGGTAGACAACGCCGCCGTGTGGTACGTGGGAAGCGTTATGAGGTGATGGAAGATGCCGGCCTCTTTGGCGCCGTTCGCTTGGAACGATCGGATTCTTCGGTCAGCCTCTAAACCAAGGTCGGTATGATCGTAGGCCGAGCTCATCAGATCGGCCTGATCGTAGGCCGCTACGTCTTGGCCTGCTTCGACCATTGACTCGTAAACTTGCTGGCGAAAGTTCAGGGTCCAGTTGAACGATGGACTGTTGTTGTACACCAGCTTGGCGTGAGGAACGACTGCACGAATACGGTCCATCATCCCCGCGATTTGTTTTACGTGCGGTTTCTCGGTTTCAATCCACAATAAGTCGGCACCGTTTTGCAAGGACGTGATGCAGTCAAGGACTACCCGGTCGACGTTGCTTTCAGGCTTGAACTTGAACAGGCCATTAGGCAGGCGAGCGGCTTTGACTAGCTGGCCGTCCTGGTTGATGAGGAAGTCGCCGGCGTCGGATTGGTCTAGCGATGTCACGGGTTCGCCGTCGACGAAAGCCGTGTACTGACTTGCTAAATCGTTCTCCGATGTCGATACAGGAATCTTTTGGGTGAGTCCCGCTCCGAGCGAATCGGTACGGGCCACAATGACCCCGTCCTCAACGCCGAGTTCTAAGAAGGCGTGGCGAACTGCCTTAAGTTTGGCGATGAAGTCTTCGTGGGGAACCGTCACCTTGCCGTCTTGGTGTCCACATTGTTTGGCGTCTGAGACCTGGTTCTCGATTTGGATACACGCCGCACCTGCTTCGATCATTTTTTTCGCCAACAGGTAGGTGGCTTCTTCGTTTCCGAACCCGGCATCGATATCAGCGATAATCGGGACGATATGGGTTTCGAATTCGTCGATTTCCTGAATGGCAGCTGCGGTTGTCGCCTTGTCACCGGAGGCTTTGGCCGCGTCCAGTGCTTCGTACAGTTCTCGAAGTTCTCGAGCGTCTGCTTGGCGTAGGAATGTATAGAGCTCTTCGATGAGTGCTGGCACGGCCGTCTTTTCGTGCATCGACTGGTCTGGAAGCGGCCCGAATTCGGATCGCATCGCTGCCACCATCCAGCCCGAAAGGTACAGATACCGTCGCTTTGTGGAACCGAAGTGTTTCTTGATCGAGATCATCTTTTGCTGGCCGATGAAGCCGTGCCAACAACCGAGTGATTGGGTGTACTGGTTCGGATTCTGGTCGTAGGCAGCCATATCTTCGCGCATGATTTTGGCGGTATATCGAGCGATGTCCAAGCCTGTCTGGAACCGATTCTGGATCCGCATTCGTGCGACGTTTTCTGGATCGATGCCCGATGTAACGTATGTCTGATCGGGGAGCTTCGCCTCGATTGCTTTGATTTCTGATTCGTAGATACTCATTGTTTGCTCCTAGTGCTGCGTGGCAGGTGATGGATGGGTTGGGACGGACGTTGACTTGGTCATAGCTCGGTAGCGATGAAGGACAGCCTCGGTGTACCCGTTGGGTTGGCTGGTTCCGTAGAAGATCAGATCGCGGGCTGCGTTAAAGGCAAGACTTCGATCGAAGTCGTTCGACATCGGTTGATACCCGGCATCGTCTCCGTTCTGTTCGTCAACGATGACGGCCATTTCTTCGAGGACGGTCTGAACTTGGGTGGGCGTACAGACTTGATGAGTAAGCCAGTTAGCAACGTGTTGGCTTGAGATCCGCAGCGTGGCTCGGTCTTCCATTAATCCGATGTTGTCGATATCGGGCACCTTGGAACAACCAATGCCGGACTGGACCCACCGGACGACGTAGCCCAGAATGCCCTGAATGTTGTTTTCGAGTTCGTCTTGTATTTCGGCGGAGCTAAGGCGGAATCCAGGCTTCAAAAGCGGCACCGTCAGGATGTCTTCGAGATCGGCTTGGCTTCGATTGGTTAGTTCGGCGTGGAGGGCTCCGACATCGATCTCGTGATAGTGGAGGGCGTGTAGAACAGCGGCGGTCGGTGAGGGAACCCATGCTGTCGTGGCCCCCGACCGTGGATGTCCACCTTTGGTGCGTAGCATCTCGCCCATCTCATCTGGTTTGGCCCACATGCCCTTGCCGATTTGGGCCCGGCCTCCGAAACCGGTCGCCAGTCCGACGTCAACGTTGCGACGTTCATATGCAGCAATCCATGGTTCGGATTTCATAGCGTTCTTTCGCACGAACGGCCCGGCCAACATCGAGGTGTGGATCTCGTCTCCGGTCCGGTCTAAGAATCCGGTATTGATGAATGCGACTCGAGTGCGAGCTTCGTAAACACATCTGGCCAAGTTGACGGTGGTTCGTCGTTCCTCGTCCATGATCCCGAGCTTGATGGTGTCGGGTTCTAGGTTGAGTATCGATTCGATCCGACTGAACATAGTGTTTGTGAATGCAACTTCGGCGGGTCCGTGGAGCTTTGGCTTGACGATGTAGATGCTTCCTTCTCGGCTATTGCGATGGGCGCCAGCATTGCTCACATCGATCGAGCCGATAAGCGCTGTAACGACGCCGTCGACGATGCCTTCGGGCACCGGTTCCCCATTTTCGGTTGTAATCATTTCGGTATACATCGATGGGCCGACGTTACGAACGAACAGGAGACTACGTCCCGGTACGAGGTAGGGTCCGCCGGACTTCGAGATGAATTCACGATCGGGATTGAGCGTTCGAATCACCAACTGTTGGTCTTTTGTGAACGTCGTTTCGAGGTCGCCCTTCATTAAGCCGAGCCAGTTTCGATAGACCCCAATTTTGTCTTCGGCGTCGATGGCGGCAACCGAGTCTTCACAGTCCGCAATGGTGGTGACTGCCGCCTCGATCACAACATCGTCGATGCCTGCAGAGTCCGCACGGCCGATATCACCTTGCCGATCGATTTTCAGTTCAACGTGAAGTCCATTGTTGCGTAGCAGAACCGACGTTGGATGCTCTTTGCTGCCGTTGAAACCAACGAACTGATCGCTGTGGCTCAGGAGCGATCGTTTGCCATCGGTATTGGTAGCGATAAGACTTTGGCCCGTAATTTCGTAGCTTTTTACGCCGGCGTGTGAGTATTGGCTGAGCGGGAATGTGGCGTCGAGAAACCGGCGAACATAGTTGACGACTTCCTTTGCTCTCTCAGGATTGTGTCTTTGGAGGTCGCCTGGAGTTGGGGCCGAAAGGGCGTTCGTGCCATAGAGGGCATCGTACAAACTACCCCATCGAGCGTTAGCGGCGTTGAGGGCGAACCGGGCGTTCTGGACTGGGACGACGAGCTGGGGTCCGGCGATGGTGGCGACCTCTGCGTCGACGTTGGTGGTCGAAATCGTGAACGGGTCTGGGTCGGCCAACACATATCCGATGTCGCTGAGAAACCGTCGATAGTCTCGGTGGTCGGTTTCGGCGTAGTCATTACCTTCGTGCCATTGATCTATTTTGGATTGCATGTCCTGTCTGGTGTCGAGAAGTGACCGGTTGGTCTCACACAGTTCGGCGAGTAACTGTTGGACGCCGTTCCAAAAGGCGTCCTCGTCTAAATCGACGTGAGGGAGGACTTCGTTTGAGATGAAGTCCTCGAGAAGTTGGTCGATAACGAAGGTTTGATTGTGTTGTCGTGTTGCAGGCATAACTGGCGTCGACCTCCATCGGTGCTGAGGCCCATCGTCTGGACCCGTTCTGTGTGGTAACATCGTAAATCAGAAAGGGAGTCTAATGTCACAACGAAAAGTTCACTCAGTGAACTTCACACATAGGCGAAGTAAACCCCAGGTCAGCGATGGATGAACTACCGTCGCTTAGTCGCAGGACACACCTTTTGGGTACAAAGATCAGGAATCTGAGGAAACGCCATCATCTGACGATGAGAGATCTCTCGGTTCGTTGTGTGCAAGTCAATTCTGAGGCTGCTCCCTCGGTCTCCTATATTTCGATGATCGAAAATGGGAAACGTAGTCCTAGCGAAGCAACGCTTCGAGTCATGGCTGAAGTGTTCCAGAAGGACATTTCGTGGTTCTTCGATCACGCTAACGAGCAGCCGGAGGCCCCAGCTCCGGCCAAGAAAGAGTCCGGAGGAATTAGCGGAATAGCGTTGGAACCAGGTTTCCTCTTTTCTAAAGAGCACCTGCAAATAGCGCTGCCCGAAATGTTGCTTCAGACCGGTACAACCGGACGACAGTTTGCCCACCTACTGATTCGTGCCCACCAAGAAACGAATCGAAACCGGTTTCCTGATCTCGAACGGGCAGCTGAAGAGATCGGTAAGAAACGGTTTCCGATTTCGCTCGAGGACATCCTAGATATTTGTAAAAATCTAGGTCTCGTAATCGAATGGTTTGATCGCCCTCCCGACGACGTGGTCGACGAGACAGGCATGCAAGTCAAGACGGCCGTGAGGTCATTCTTGGAAGAGCCGAATGTTATTTATGTTAACTCGTTGATGCGGAACCATCCTGATCGACTCAAGTACGACCTGGCAACGCATATCGGCAACCGTGTTCTGCACTACCAGACCGGGCCGGTGACCTTAAACGCCGCGGGCCACGGCTTGTTAGAAGACATACGAGAAGACGGTCACGACCCTGCCCGATCTATGTCGATCGATTCGCAGGAAATCCTACGAGCGTGGCAAAACTTCGAGTGCAGTTTTTTTGCGGGAGCCTTGTTGTGTCCTAAGGTTCCGTTCCGTCAATATTTAGATCGGCACGCTTACTCGAGTAGCGCCGGTGATATCGGGGCGTCGCAATCAATCATGATGCGGCGAATGACCTCGGTTGCCCGGTACCCGGCCTGGCACTACTTCGATGCGTATCCACCGGGGAAGTTGAAAGCGATCTACCGCGGGAACGGCATCCCACTTCCGCTCGGCAGCATGCGGCTAACCGAGGACGCCTGCCAGCATTGGGGCATATTTAAACTGTTGACTACGGGTGCAAACGGTCCACGGGCCCAAATTTCGGTAATGAAGGTGGGTGAGAGTCACAGAATATACGCCAGCGAATCAGTGGGAGTGAAGGACCTAGCTGGCAATCGGCATATTCTTTGTGCAGGCGTAGATCTTAACCCCGCGCTCGACAATCAAGGTCTCGATTCGGCGGATATAGCGGGTACGTTAGCTGAAGCATGCGCCCGTAACGGCGGTGAGGCGCCAACTCCCGTCGGCCTAAAACGGCCTCTTCGAAGCGTCGCCAAGATTCTCAATATCGGTTGGATCGAGACCGGCATCGAAGCCCCAACGGTTCTAACCTGTCAGCGGAGCTCAACGTGTCCTCGGAAACCGAGTTGTGCCGGATACGAACGAGGGCGGTCGTCGCCAATCGACATCAACTGTATCCGCCAACAAATCGTCGACGAGGCTACATAGCCGCCAAACCAGCCGAGCCCGTGGGCCCTTGCCGCCGTTGGGCCCGACCAGATACCTGGTCGTAACAGTTCATCAGGATTGAGTGTTCGACACTGAATCGGCGACGTCAAGGTTTCCGATATTTCAGCGATCGCTCAACTAACATATACTGATCCGGGTGAGACCCATCCTTCAGCAGATACAGCACCGAAGTAGCCAGATCATTGCCAATGGCCTACTCGGGGACGCGACACCTGAGGCGGACTTTGCGACCGCCGAAGACCCTGGTCTGTTTGGTCCCGGAAGCGTGACGTGGCAAATACATGCCGACATGTCGACCTTGGTCGGCGGCTTTCGTTCGCTTTTGCTTCAACCGTTGCAGCCGCTGGCCATGGCCGCAGTCGCCGACAACTCGGTGATGCAGGATGACCCGTTGGGGCGGTTCCGGCGAACATCGAGGTTTGTGCTAACCGCCACGATGGGAAATACCAAAGCAGCGGAACGAGACATAGCGTCTGTCAATAAGATACATTCTAAGATTTCTGGAGTCGCCCCCGACGGGCGGTCGTATGTAGCGAACGACCCCCATCTCATACTTTGGGTTCACCTGACCGAGGTCGACAGCTTTCTCGATTCGTACAACCGGTATGGCAAAGAAGCACTTAGCGCCGAACGTCAGGATCGCTATGTTGACGAAATGTCGCAGCTCGCGATCAAACTAGGTGCTCACCCCAACGAAGTACCACGAACGGTCGCCGAGCTCAAGTCGGCCCTGGCGTCGTTCAAAGACGAATGTGTCTACGGCAACCAAGCCCGAGATGGCGTCAAGTTCCTCCTCGAAGCGCCCGTGCCGTTAGTCGCCCGGGTCCCATATACGGTGATTGGTGCCGCAGCATTAGAGTCGTTGCCGGGCTGGGCACAAAAGATGATGGACATCGACCCGATACGTGGGGTGGGTCCGTTCTTGGTGAAGCCAACCACCTCGGCCGTGACTCAAGCTTTGAGATGGCTGTCAACGGACCCGTTCGTGGAAAACTAGAGAGCTTGTCCGATCCGGACAGCGCTGTCGATTCCTTCAGGCTATGTGCGGGAGTAGTTCAGAGTCTACTTCTGATACTGGTAGTTCTGTACTGGTAGTTCTGGTACCGGCAGCGGTGAATGTGAGCCAGAGCATGAATTTTCTACCATAGAGGAAGGCTTCCTGACTGTAGCCGCCTATACCTTTCCGCCGTTCTCAATCGTTGCAGTGGTGTGGGAAAGATTAGCGGACTCGCCGGCAGGTCCCCGGCAGGGCCTGCCAGATCCGCGCGAGGTATGCCTCCAGCGAGAAGAGCTAGAAAAACTTAGAGTGCGCTCACGGGTTGGGTTTAGGTGTCCACAGCGACTCGACTGCCTGCAGCCTGTTTGCCAGAACAACCAACGTATCTAGGTCGTGTACGGGTTGAGCTTGTTCAGGTATTTCGACCACGATAGAATCCTTCGCAGCCGATTTCTCGATCAACTCGTTCAGCCCTTGACGTTCGGTAGCTGCGACAATGTGCATCTCGGCGAAATTCTGCTCAAGTAGGTTTCTCGGATTCTGAGCCCAGCGCTTGGTGTCTTCATCCAACGCGACTGGAGTCGAACGGTTTGCGAGTATGGCATGGACACTTCGTTCTCGACGAACCAGAGACTCCGCGATCCAACCACTTTCCCGCAGTGGTTCACTTTTGGGCGACGTTACCAAGACGTACTTGGCCTGGCGAGACTGGAGAAGCTGGTCGATGGCGTGTGCCCGTTCACTGAAGCCGGCATCGATGCCGTCAAAGTCAGAAAAGAAGTCGACGACATCGTTGACAAGGTCGCTGCCGACAACCCCGCCTAAGATCTTCAACAGCCGCTGTGCGGCGACGTTGAGCGACCGCAACACGCCTTTTCTTGGGCGAAACACGGTCCGGTAAAGCTGATGGTCTAAGAATCGAGTTAATCGCTGAGGGCTATCTAAGAAATCGAACGCGTGTTGGGCGGGCGGTGTATCGACGATGATGTGGTCGAAGCGTTCGAGTGAGAACAGTTCGTAGAGGCGCTCGGTTGCCATATATTCGTTTGTTCCCGAAAGCGACGTCAGAAGGTTCTTGAAGATTCGGTTCGCCAGGATACGGTCGCGCTGCTCGGGCGACGTCGCCTGAGCAGAAATGACATTCGTAAACATCTCTGCTGGGTCGAGCATGGTGGCCCAGACTTCGCCCGGCCAGTCACCTTCTACTTTGGTCAATCGATGGTTTAGGCCACTGTTTTCAAACCCGAGGGCGTTTGCTAAGCGACGGGCCGGGTCGATGGTCAACACGACCGCTCGATGCCCCTGTTTTGCCGCAGCCATCGCGTAGGCGGCCGAAATCGTTGTTTTGCCGACTCCGCCTGGGCCGAGGCACAACGTTACCTGCGTGTCGGCTCGAAATTCGGTGGCCATCTATTCTCCGACCTGCGATGTGATCGAAGCAGCCAACGTTGCGATGTCTGTGAGGTCAAGGTGCGAGGAGAAAATGGTTGGAAGGACGATTTGTTGCAGAGGAAGTTCTGTGGCCAGGCGATCGATTTGAAACTGCTGCGCCATTTGTTTGTCAAGTCGAAACTGGGCGGCCGCAAGAAGCGTTTTCAGTTTCTGAGTCTGCCTTCGTCCTGATGCTTCGGCAAATTCTGTGGCTAGTGAAGTCGCTGGCTGGTCGCCGAGTAGTTGGTTTGGACGGCCAACGACGTTGTTCACGACTACAGGGGCTAGCGCGATGTCGACGTCTTCTTCGAGACTGAACGCGGTGTCGATCAGCTCTGATACCGGCGTCTCCTCTGCGAGCGTAACCAGCATTGCTTGGCAGCGAGTCGGGTCTCCCAATAACTCAAGGACTTGGTCGGCCTGTTGGCGTACGGGGCCTGTCTTTACGACGTTCGCAAGTCCCGTTGCCGAGCGAAGAAAGGATAAGGCATGGCCGGCGGCTGGGGCGTCGACGATAATGAGGTCAGCTTCGTTGGATTGTTCGACCTGTCGGACCTTGCCTAAGGCAAGAACGTCACGTATGCCAGGTGCTGCGGTTGCGATCAGTTCGACGACCCCCGAACGAGCGAGTCGGCTAGCGAACTTTCCGATTTCACTGCTGTCCAGATAGTCGTACAACGCAGCGTCTGGGGTTATTTGTCGGCCTCGAATACGGCCGCTTACCTTCTGAGGAGGGTGCGTTCCCGATGAGGTTTCTGTCACATGGTTAGCGATGTCGCTGCCAGTCTCCAGCAGAACTTGATCATCATAGGAAAGCTGATTCCGTCCGAATGCTGCTCCTAGGTTGCTATGGCCTTCCAGTTCGATGAGAAGGACGTCAAAACCAGCAACTGCAGCCGCAACGCCCAACGAAGCCCCTACCGTGGATTTACCAACGCCGCCTTTTCCGGCCACTATGAGGACCTTGGATGCAGCAAAGAAATCGCAAGAGGACACAATCACGAAGGCTACCGCTAAGACTCGCCCTGTTGTGTAT
>CAZKEM010000054.1:0-73429 GCA_964551835.1 uncultured Acidimicrobiaceae bacterium
CCAGATTCACCGACCGTCGCGATTGCTTCCTCACCAGATTCACCGACCTTCGCGATTGCTTCCTCACCAGATTCACCGACCGTCGCGCTTGCTCCGCTGGCGAACCAGCTCCCCGGCTGCTTGGTATCCGCGGCCGCGGGAATAGGTATCGCTCCGAACAACGTTGGTACCGATTCGAAACCGACTTTCTCGGCCTCAGCTTCTGTTGACGACTCCCCTTCTGCGGGTTTTTCTGGAGGGGAAACTGGAATTGCCCAAGTTTCGGCACCTGGCGCCGCGCTTGCCAGTTGGGTCCGCCGACGACGATTGCGGTCCAGCCGGATAAGCAACCCCACCCCAGCGGCTCCAGCCACCGTGAGGAAAATAGCGAACCAGTCTATGGCATTCCGGCTATAACTCATCGATACCTTATTTGACGTCGGTATCACCGCCATGAGGTTAGGGCCAACTCGATATGGCCCCTCCGCCCCTGACACCTTCCAGTTTGGGAAATGGGACACCTTGACGAGGACGGGCTCATTCAAGTTGTCGACCTCGAAGGAGATCGAGTCTCGGCCTACCTCGATATCGGTCACCTCGACCGGATCTCGTTCGGTTGGCTCCTTGACATCGAGGGTCGTACTTTCTTGCCAACTGTCGGGTCCGTCTTCGGCTGGGAGGACGTCATAGGCCTCCGGGTCGCCGTAGTATTCGATCGCTTGAGAAAGCCAACCCTTTTCGAACCTGCTCAGCTCTTCAACTTCCTCGGGAATGGCAACACGATCGTCGGGTTCCTCACTTGTCGCATCATCAGCGTCAGAAGTGTCACCGTTGTCTCCGGCTTCGTCGGTAGCTGCATCAAAATCTTTGACTATTACGGGGTCGAATTCTAGACCTTCGACCAACTCAGAACCCGCTACCTCAAACACAACAAACGGAGCTGCTTCGGCGACTTCGGAGAGATCCTGATGTTCGCGAGCGGCCTCTATCGACTCGTCCGTCAGCGCCATGTAGTACCGGACGCCCATTGTCTGTAGCTGCGCTACACCGACGTCTATATCAAACTCGGCGTAGGGTAATTCGCGCTGAGCTTGCGAAGGGTTTTGAGACATAGTGGTTTGATTTAGGAAATGGAATGGAGTCGTCGCCGACGACTCAAAGAACAAACCTTCCATTGAGCCGATACAGCCGTCGGTCCAGTGCGGCAACAACATGAGTGCCATAGGCGTTCCGTACCGGTCGAGCGACTCATCGAATTCCCACATCGCACGACCGCAGCCATCGGACCCATCTTCGCTTGTCGTTTTGCCTATTTCGTCCATCGTGGTTATGACATGGTGATATTCAGCATATGAACCGTGACCCTCGTAACCTGCATAATTCCAGCGACTCCAGCTGGATACCTTTGTCTGCTCGGTCGAGGTGAATACTCCCCAGGAGTAGGATCCGTCGGCTTGGAGTTGACCAAGAGGAAGCGTCCGCATCGGCATGCTCAACCCCGCTAGCAGAACCGCAAACCCAATGAACGATCCCGATATGAGGACTGGCGAGCTTGGACGGTCAAAATCCCGCGCCTTCCAACTGGCTAAAGCTCGAAGCCAACTAGCCACAGCGACAGCGGTCAGCAAGTAAATCGATAGGTAGAAAAAGGGCAGGATACGTTCGTTCCATAACGCACCTTGGGGCAAGTTTGCTACCGCTGAAAGCGACACCACTGCCGATGCCGTGAACAACATGCCGATTCGGTCGCGAATAACAAACGACGTCACCGCGCCGACAACGGCAATCGGTATACAAACCGTCATGGGTGTGGTCAAGAGTTCCGAACCAATATCGTTTAACCTATTCCAACCCATATCGTTGAAATGACCGCCCTGGTACCAAAACGGGAGAAGCCAGAACATTGACAAGAGCGCTCCCACAACACCGGCTGTAGTTAGCCACCAAATCCTCTGCCTGAGCTCCTCGCTTAGAACGGTCGAAGCAACCAAGAGGGTGGTAGCGATGACCACTCCGACGACTGCGGCCATGGTTGACAAAGAATCAGCGCCTGTTCCCGCTGTGCCCCTAAATGTCGACGCGATGCCGGCGGTGTTCGGACCGACCAGAAACAACACCAGTGACACGATGGTCGCCAATGCCACCAACGGCACCCGGGAGGCTCCCTTCCCTAGAGCGACGATAAAGCCCAACATGATAACCAGGAAGAACAGAGGAATGATATGGCATAGAGCCACCAGGGCAATGACGATTGCTGATCGAGCACGCAGCCTGCCCTCTTCCAAACCTCTAAAGACGAGACCCATCGCAAAGAACGAGACCGTAAGACTGATTGAGTGCGAGAACTCGCCAGCCAGAGTTGACATGATATTCCCACCCAGAATCCAAAAGCTGGCATCAAACAGGAACACCGTCCCGCCCATGGCTAGAAACAAAGGCAGAGGCTGAGGAGCCTTCGCCATGCGAGCCAAGAACCAAACCGATATGGGGAACAAGACCACCCCAGCCACGGTAATCAACTTGAAGGAAGTACCGTAGGGCAGCGAAATCAAGAGGGTGGCGACGAGCAAAGACAAGGCCACGAGATACCGACGACGAATATCGAACCTACGGCCAACGACGTTGATAGCCGCTATCAACAAAATTGAGATCGGCACACCAACTGACGGGGTGATGCCAGCGTTCAGGGCGACGATGGCAAGAGCCGGAACGACCATATAGAAGTGGTAGGCCGGAAAGCCCGCATACCAGTCTGGAGACCACCCAGAAAGCTGAAGGTTCGGCAACAGCTCGTCTCGAAGGTATGCGGGACCCCATACGTGAGCGCCCATATCTCCGCCCGTTGGCACGGTGTCGGACAAGATCAAGGCTGGGTTCATAACAGCAAACACCAAGATCGAGCAACCGACTACCATAATCAGCGAGATAAGGCCTGGAACGCTTTCCAGTGTCATCTGACCACGCTGAGAGTGTCGGGTGACACCGAACCGGCTTCCGACCGTGTCGACGAAGCCCCAAGCCCAGTTTGTTCCCGTAGTTCTAGAATTGCCGGATGACACAGGTAGCTCCTCCGCTGGATATCCAGAGCGTTCGGCGCACTCCACCATGGAGTGATTTATCCGATCTGAGTCACCATAGCGATCGAGCGATACGCCTTAGGCTCCCACTAAGAGCGTTCACCAGAAGGTAATGCAAACGACGTCATCGCCAGAGGGAGCGGAATCGCCCTGCCTGGTAGCTACTTCCGCCGACCTGTTTGGTCCCCAACTTCGGAAATAGCGGTCTTACGGTCAATGGTCTCACCATCGAGTCGCCAGGACCGGATGTCACAGGTTTCACAAGATTGCATCAACAGTGTGTTGCCGTCTATTTCCAGCCGAATAACGACTAGTGCTGTTTTACATGTGCCACAAAGATCTCCACTAACCGGGTCAGGTCGCGTCTTCTTGGCGTTCTGCTCGACATCACTTGTGGGTCTGTCCGCTTCCGAACGGGCCATCTTCGTTTTCCTCCGCATTGGCTTGCTAGTACAGGCCCATTCGACTGACGCCATAGGAAAATTAAGAGTATTGTGACCATTTAGGGCAAGCGACCTACAACCCTCGGGCGAGCTCCGACACGTTATACTGGCTGGGAACGAAACGTCGCTTACTCAGTCAACAACAGACGGCTCCGTCCGACATGTAAAGAGATCGAACTATGCGCCGGGCCCCAACACAGAGCTCGAACACACTCTCTTCTCAACCGAATAGGATAGCCCCCATCTGGGTTAGCACAGAATTGACCCGACCACGATCCATACCCATAAACCATTGTCAAGGCCAGAAGGTTGCCGGGCCAAGCACCCCCGACCTCGCCATTGGCACCAACGTCATCTAGGCTATTTCTATGAACCCGCAAGACCAAAGCCCACAACCAAAGAATCAAGGCAAAAGCCCAAAGGTTCCTGGCAAACCCGATGGCCGGTTCCCCAAGTGGGCCATGTGGGCGGTACTAGGCGTATTGTTCGCACTGTTTATCGCCGCTTCATCGCAACAAAACAACACCGAATCGGTCCCCTACTCAGAGTTTCGACAACAGCTCGAAGACGGCAAAATCAAGGCTATCGAGTTCGATAACTCCTCGTACCACATCGATGTAACGCCAAAAGAGGGCTCGAAATTCAGGACAACCGGGTTCGCCGAATTTAGCGACGACGACCTCCAATTGCTAAGCGACCAGGACGTAGAAGTCGAGCCAGTTACGGCTACACAAAGTTGGATCTCGAGCCTTCTGCCGTTCTTGATCTTCCCGATTGTCCTACTTGGAGCCTTCTGGTTCATTTCCCGACGCCAGCAATCCCAAATGGGTGGCATTATGTCGATTGGCCGAAGCAAGGCCAAGACGTACTCTTCTGAACGTCCAGGCACAAGCTTTGAAGACGTCGCCGGCTACGACAACGTCAAGAAAGAGATCACCGAAGTTGTTGATTTCCTAAAGAATCCTGAGAAATTCTCGGACATTGGAGCTCGCATACCCAAAGGCGTTCTCCTGGTAGGCCCCCCAGGTACAGGCAAGACTCTCATAGCCCGGGCGGTAGCAGGCGAAGCAGGTGTCCCGTTTCTTTCGGTCACCGGCTCCGACTTCATGGAGATGTTCGTAGGTGTAGGTGCTAGCCGGGTACGAGATCTGTTTAACGAGGCCCGCAAAATGGGACGGGCCATCATCTTCGTTGACGAGATTGATTCGATAGGACGTAAGCGTGGCGCCGGCATGGGCGGCGGACACGACGAACGTGAACAGACCCTCAATCAAATGCTCTCAGAAATGGATGGCTTCGAAGCTACCGAAGGCATCGTCATGATGGCGGCCACAAACCGACCTGACATCCTCGATCCAGCGCTTCTGCGCCCAGGCCGATTCGACCGCCAGGTCGTAGTTCCGCTTCCGGAGTTAGAAGACCGCAAAAAGATCCTGAAGATCCACATGGCCCACAAGCGAATCGGTGAAGACGTCGAACTGTCGGTTATCGCTAGAGGCACACCTGGCATGAGCGGTGCAGACTTAGCCAACCTGGTAAATGAAGCGGCCCTTTATGCTGTCCGTAGCGGCGAAAGCCAAATCTATGCCCGTCACTTCGACGCTGCCCGCGATCGGGTCATTATGGGCGTCAAACGAGACTCGCTAGTCATGAACGAAAAAGAACGTGAGATGACGGCGTACCACGAGGCTGGCCACGCCCTCTGTGCGGTCCTATTACCCGACTACGATCCGCTCCACAAGGTCAC
Organism: uncultured Acidimicrobiaceae bacterium; assembly: GCA_964551835.1. Lineage (GTDB taxonomy): Bacteria > Actinomycetota > Acidimicrobiia > Acidimicrobiales > SZUA-35 > JAHDCC01. The sequence goes on from CAZKEM010000054.1 coordinate 5,247, forward strand.
GATTATTCCTACTGGAATGGCGCTGGGTGTGACAATGACACTACCAGAAGAGGATCGCCACGCCCTTCGGCGTTCACACGCTCAGGACAGGCTGGTGATGATGCTCGGCGGACGCAATGCAGAAGACATCGTGTTTGGTGTCGCATCGTCTGGCGCCGGAGACGACCTTCAGAAAGCAACTTCGCTCGCTCGCCGTATGGTCAGCGAATGGGGTATGTCAGAAAAAATCGGGCCAATGGCCTTCGGCGCGGGCGGACCTGTGTTTCTAGGCGATGACATGATGCAATCAAAAGAATACTCAGAGCACATGGCCCGAACTATCGATGAAGAAACACAGAGTGTTCTGATGGAACAAGAAACTCGTTGCCGTGAGCTTCTAACCACAAATCGGAATGCTCTAAACCTCGTCGCCCGAGGACTCCTCGAACACGAAACCCTTAGCGGCGAAGAGGTCAACCGGCTTATCGAAGTCGCCAATTCGGCCCCTCTACCCGACCAACAGGACCCCATCGAGACGCCGCACTCGCCGGAACAAATCCTCGACAACTAAGTCTGTTCCTAAGACAGTTACAAATAGCTTTAGATGGCGCCCGTAGCGGGACGGGCCCTAGCTATCGATTCGGCTACGTCGATGTTGCGGAGAAACCCGAAGAATGCCTGGACGACCACACCTTCAGCATCGACGATAAGGGTCGTTGGAACACCGTCAATCTTGTATCGCTTATGGAGTTGCGGGTTATCTTGAACATCTATCCGTTGGGCTGCCACATCACGTTCACGATGTGAGCTGACGATCTCCCAAACTTCTGGACAGGTATCACATGTCGTCGACGCAAATACTACGAGAGTCACCGTTGCGGTAGGTTGGTCGAAATCCTGAAGATCCAACTGGGCTGGGGCCTTATAGCTCGGGGCCGATGGCGGGTCAGGGCGTCGACGTTGCAGGTACATGGCCAGTCCAATTGCGACGCCGGTTAGGATTAGAAACAGGAAAATGCGGGCTAGCACACGGTGACCTCTGGAACTAAATGGTTGGAATTGCCGGAACGAAATCTAAAACCCCGTTCTCATCGACTATTTGGAATTCGACTGCTATATCGACTGGTTCCCCTCCGACGTCACCCTCTCCGGAGTCCAGCTTGATCGAAGTAACCGTTACCGTGCCGTTTGGCGAAATTTCGGCGACCTCAGGGTTGATAGAAACATCGATTACCGCTCTGCCTCTGGCTGGGACCGACTCTAAGATCGGCTCCGCCAGCAGTTGCCCCTCGGCCTGAATTTCGATCGTCAACGATGCAGCTTCAGCCGATGTGACCACAAGTTGTGCACCGACGACGTCGGCCCAGGGCACGACCCAACGCTGAGCCACAACCTCGATACCGCGTGAGGTGGCTAATCCATCGCTCGCGGTCGGCTGCGTGTACTGCCTGTCGTCAACTGGGGGTGGTTGCTCCTCTTCACCTTCTTCACCTTCTTCGTCTTCATCCTCACCGTCGGCATCCTCATCCTCACCGTCGGCATCCTCATCAGGTTCTGGTTCCGGCTCGATCGGATTGTATTCTTTGCCCAGATGCCAGCGTTCGGCGACGACGGGAACGTCTGACGAACTGACTGTCGCGCCAAGTTCATACGGCAGGATGACCCCAAACCCAGCCACCTCATCACGCAAATTGATCACTTCAAATCGTCCAGGCGGCAGCTCGCGCTCGATCGCCGTAAAGCTGTAGGTGGATCGATCCTCAGGGTCTACCGGCCAGAAACCTACTTCAACCGTGGTGCTCTGCTCCTCCGAAGGGTTCCAAACAACCATTTGGTCGCTTCCCGCTGGGTGAACGCGCCCTGCAGGAAATATCCAACTATTAGCGGCTTTAGGCACCCCAAGTTGAAGAGCAGCCCCGGTTGGGCCCGAGGACCCATCGAGCGTCTGGAGCCGTTCAGCTACGACTTGTCCTCGTCTCGTGGTCACTTCCATAGTGAGGTTCTCTTCAGGGGTAACAAACTCGCCGATGTCCAGCCTCACAGCAGAGTTCGGCATCAAGGCTTGGCCCTGTAAATCGTCACGCTGAAGAGCTAACGGACGGCCAGCGACCCGGAGTTCGACGTCAAATACCGCGCTGTCCTGAAACGGGTTGATTACTGTCAGGTAGAGCTTCGCATCTCCGGTCGTTCTGCCGTTAGCGAAGTACCAGGTATCTGAAACCTGTGATGAACAAGCCCCTTGTGCTGTACCTTCGGCGGTTTCGACTGTATGACCAACGACGCCTTCGCCACCGATGATTTCAACGACGGCGCCAGCCGCCTCGGAATCGGAGAGCTCGTCAAGACGTTTGGTCTCCGACCCAAATGGCGCAAGAGACAACCGCAGCGTCGGCACCGGACCTTCGGCGGTCAGCACAGAGATGTTTGCTGTGGCTGGCGAATCAGAAAGATTGACGATCACAATTTCGTGGTCGGCAGGCCCGTCAGCGTTGCTAGAACCTGTGGCGCAGAACCACGAACCGTTCAGTCGTGGTTCGACGGACAACGACGGATTCACTTCGACGGACGCCGCAACCTGCGCTTCGGCCAGATCGATCGGGTTTATTCGGTCGAAGGCAACGGCTCCAACCGCTAACAGTACAACCAGGCCAATAGACAACCATCGGGTCATAGGGTGACTTCTTCCTTACGTGTCTGGGCCAGAACTATACCTACAGCGACAATCAGAACCTGACCAAATATGCCGAGCCTACGCTTCCATTTAGATCCATATTGGAGCTCGACCAACCCCGCTTCACCAGCCGGGATAATCGCCATATCGTCAAATCCAGAAAACACTTCGTCACGCGCTCCTGAAACCACCAGGTCGGAGCTGGGTATAGCCACCAACACCGGAGTATCTTCCGGGACATCGACAATCCAGCGTCCCGGCTGCGGGTTAACGGCAACCACTGGAGTACCGCCCAAGTCGACCCCGAGTTGCTGGCTCGGGGTTCGAGAACTCACAGCTTCAGAAGAATTCATCGCGACTGCGATCCCACTCGACGCCGTGTTTTCGAACACACCTAGCTCAGCAAATCCACCAATCCGCTTGAGGTCCAGTTGACGGCTAAAAACGACACTGGCATTGCCCCCAGGCGAAAGACGAAGACCTTCGTACGGGGCTGGTGCTAGCTGCTCGATGACAACAATTAGATCGACCCCGTACGGCGCAAGCAGGTGGCCGACGTTTGACACCTGGCCTGCGACCGCCAGATCGAGCTGCGCAGCGACTCCAGCTTCAGAACCGACCGCCTTTGGAGACCAGCGACCGCGCACATCAGGCATTCCGCCGTCGGTCATCGCAAAGTTGACTCCAGAATCAGATCGAGTACCGTCGAGCGGCAACACAGCCGGGTCCCCGATCCAGAGTATTCGGCTGGTCGCTTCGCTACGTTGATTTAGTAGTTCAGTAAACGATCGATAGCCCTGTTCAGGCATGTCCCAGTCTCCATCAAGCGATGAGCGAAGCCCGGTAATCGTTACTGCCATGGCCAAGGCGATCGTTCCCAAGACCGTAGCTAATCGTGTCCCCCTGCTCAAATCGAGTTCCGTCTCTTCAAACCATCGAATTCCGACCGCTGCCGACAAGGCCAAGCCAACCGCTCCCAAAGCCAAGATCGTTTCAGGCGCTGGCAAAGAAAACGGGACCCACCCACGCCTTGCAGCCCAGACCAATAAGAATGCCAGGATGGCCAGCCACATACATCGAACGACCAACGGCCGGTACTGTCTCATGGCGACCACCATGCCCCAAAGCCCAGCAACAAAAAAACTGACCGCGAGGATGCTCGGCGAGATCGAACCCGGAGCGAATCGAACCAGGTCAGCGAACGAGTCGAAGAAGCTCTCAGCCGAGCCGGGCCCAGTTAACCAATCCCAGGAAAATTCCTGAATAACGTCGAACGTCCATGGGGCATGTAGCACTGCTGGAACGACGAAACTTGCGCCACCCGCCGCTACTAGGTAGGGCACCTGCCGAAATTGTTGTAGTAGTAAGGCCGACGCAACTAAGAAGATACAAAGCGTCAACGCAACCGGTATGACCGTTGGGGCGAACGAGGTGACAAAGGCAACCAAAAGGCCGAACCTGATAATCCGCAGCTGGACAGACCGGTCGACTACCCACTCTTTAGCCAGCGAACTGTCATCTCGTTCGGCCGGAACAAACGGGTAAACGTCGAGCAACCGCAATGCTGAGCCGAGTAAAAACGGTGCCGAGGCCCAGACGACCAGCGAGTCCCATCCACCAGAAGCAAAGACCGACGGGACCAATGGGTTTAGGCCGTAGACCGCCGCCGCCACGGCGGCAGCACGAGGACTACCTAACGGGCGGGCGAGCCTATATGCACCTATGGTGCCAACAAATAGCGGGCCGACGGCCAAGAGGGAATCAAAAAGGCCGGTCGACCAAAAGAAGGGCAAACGAGCAAGACCGAGCAGGAGAAGCCCAGTTGGCGGGTTGCCAGGGCCACCCGTTCCAGTCGTTCGCCAACCGCCGACCCATTCCCGCAGCATAGTGGACGTACCGGGTAACGCCGGAAAGGTTCCGACCGCGTCTACGCCCTGAGCCAGCAGCTGTCGAGACCCGAGGATAAGAATCGCCAACAAACTAGTCAAGACAATTGCAGCATCTCGAAGACTACCGGCATCTTCACCGGCGAAAGACGACCGGACCGAACCGACTAACCCACTAAAGCGGTCCTGTCCTGCGTTGAATTGACCCCGAGAGAAATCGTTAATTCTGGCTGAACCGCCGACTTGAAGCGACCGAATATCTGCGTCAGAGGCATTACGGACACCCATCAGATCGCGTCGACGCTGCCGGATATCTCCCAAGCGAGCAAAGTTCCAGGCAATGGTGCCAAACGCTGCCTTCGCTTGACGTCGACGACCGAGCAACAGGTTGTAAATCGCCTCTAAGACAATAAGGAAAATTGTTGCCGGTACGATGGTGAATTGCGCTTTTCGAGAAGCGGTAATCATCACTGTTCTCAGACGATGTTGAGTGGCGAAACGACGGCGCTCGGCTAGAGGAAACCGCGTTGACATCGATTCGAGATGACGGGCCGACGCGCTCGGAACGATAAGGACCCGAGCCCCGGCCAAATGAGCACGCCAGCATAGATCAAGATCTTCACCGATGACGGAGATACCACGATCGAACCCATTGAGCTCTTCAAAGAGGTCGGCTCGAACGAGTTGGACACCACCGGGAATGACAAAAATATCTCTGACCGCGTCGTACTGATCTTGGTCATATTCGCCACGTTCGACCGGTTCGACTGCAACACCGAACCGATCGGAACTCATCCCGACCTGAAGAAGACGGTCTGGATTGTCCCATTGAACCAACTTCGGCCCAGCTATGCCAGCGTTGCGGCGGTACAGCTCCCCCATCAAGGTAGTTACACACTCGGGATCCAAAGCTACGTCGTCATGACAAAAAAGTAGGAAGGGCGAGCCAGAGACGAGTTCCATCGCCTGGTTCGCAGCGATGCTCCAGCCAGGGGTTCCAGCGAGGCGGTGAATATAGGCTTCCGGAAGTACTTCAGCTACCTGGTCGGCGATCGGGGCATCGCTGCCAGCATCAATCACCAGGACTGACAAATTGTCGTAGTCTTGAGCGCCCAACGAGTCCAGCATTTCGGCAAAATGTTCGCCAGGGTTGGAGGCTACGACAACGGCCACCACCGGTGGGGGGTCGAAGACTTCGTCTTCCTCTTCTGCTTGGGGTTCATACTCTTCCATGCGGTGAGACGCCAGGTTCTTTCGTCGACTGCAAAACTATCCTGTTGATGGACGGACTAATCCTACAAGCGTAACTCATCTGTGCCGCCCCAGTCCTTCGATACCAGCCACATCGACGTACGTTGGCGCTCTTGTAGGGTCGTTCTTGCTAGTATCTAGCCATGCCGATTCCGTCAAACACCTAAGGTTCTATGAAAGCAATTGTGACTGGATCGAATGGGTTTGTCGGGCCGCACCTAATCGATCACCTTAATTCTTCCGGCGATACCGTCATCGCCCTCTCCCAGACGACGGGACCAGATTTGGTTGACAGGCCAGCTTGGGTAGATGCCTTCCAGGAGAACAAACCTGATGCCGTGTATCACTTGGCGGGTTGGAGCGACGTCGGAGCGTCATGGTCCAACCCAGACAAGACGGTCGAAATCAACACGATGGGCACATTGGCGGTCCTCGAAGCTGCTCGCCTATGCGAGTCCGACCCCAAAGTGATCCTGGTTAGCAGCGCCGACATTTATGGCAAGGTTCAGCCTGAAGACCTTCCCCTGACTGAACATTCACCGGCGAGGCCTTGTTCCCCCTATGGAGGCTCTAAACAAGCGGCCGAAGTACTCGCCCAGCAGAGTTTTAGAGGCTTCGGAGTCAAGGCGATAATCGCCAGACCTTTCAACCATATTGGGCCAGGCCAGGCGACCCGATTCATAGCTCCGTCGTTCGCAGCCCAAATTGCCGAAGCTGAGCGCAACGGAGGAGGTATCATCCAACACGGCGATCTCAGCCCCCGTAGAGATATCACCGACGTTCGCGACGTCGTACGCGCCTATCGCCTAATGGCGTTAGATGGCCAGCCCGGCGAAATCTACAACATCTGCAGCCAACAAACCACTTCGATGTCTGAGCTGCTAGAAACCCTGTCCGGCATGTCGAGCGTTACGATCTCGACAGAAGTTAGGCCCGAGCTGCTCCGCCCCGTAGAATTGCCCACTCTAGAAGGCTCATTTCAGAAGCTGGCAGGCACAACTGGATGGCGTCCAACGATCACCCTTAGTACAACCCTCGAAGACATTTTGCAAGAGGCTCGCCACAAGGTGGGCCTCTTGAGGTCAGGAGAAAAACAATGAAGCGTGCCCTATTAACAGGACTTACTGGCCAAGACGGATCTTACCTCGCAGAGTTACTCCTCGAAAAGGACTATGAAGTCTTTGGCATGGTAAGGCGTTCGAGCACGGTGAACTTCGAACGAATTGCCCACATCCAAGATGATATTCGGATCGTACAAGGCGACCTCCTGGATGAGATGTCACTCATGACTCTCCTACAAGACATCGAACCCGACGAGGTCTACAACTTGGCCGCTCAGTCGTTTGTTCAGACTTCTTGGCAACAACCAGTTTTGACCGGCGAGACGACAGCACTTGGCGTGACCCGAATTCTCAATGCGGTCAAGGCTGTGAACGCTGATATCCGTTTCTACCAGGCGTCCTCTTCGGAAATGTTTGGCAAGGTCCAGGCAGTTCCGCAAACTGAAGAAACACCGTTCTACCCTAGGAGCCCATACGGCGTAGCAAAGGTCTATGGTCATTGGATCACCGTAAATTACCGGGAGAGCCATGACATGCATGCCAGTAGCGGCATTCTCTTCAACCATGAGAGCCCTCGCCGCGGGCTCGAATTCGTGACCCGAAAAATCACTAACCATGTAGCGCAAATCAAGCTCGGGCTCAAAAAAGAGCTACGGCTCGGTGATCTTCATCCACAACGCGACTGGGGTTTCGCTGGAGACTACGTCGAAGCGATGTGGCTCATGCTCCAACAGGACAACCCTGATGACTATGTCGTGTCCACAGGCGAGACCCACTCGGTCGAGGAGTTTTGCGAACTTGCGTTTTCTCATGTCGATCTCACGTGGCAAGACTTTGTCGTTCAGGATGAACGGTTCATGCGGCCCGCCGAGGTCGACCTTCTGATCGGAGACCCGGGCAAAGCAAAGAAGGTTCTCGGTTGGGAACCCAAGACATCGTTCTCCGAACTCGTGACCTCGATGGTTGAGTCCGACATCGAACTTATTAGTCGACAACAGAACCTTAAGTAGTTCCGACCTTGGGCATCGAGACAGGCCCGGTATCCAACGCCAATATCGTTGTGTTGAGCGGCGGCGTCGGAGCCGCCCGCCTTCTGCAGGGGCTTGTTCAGCTCGTGCCCGCGTCACGGTTAACGGCCATTGTCAATGTTGGCGACGACCTGACACTACACGGGCTACATATAAGTCCCGATATCGACACCATCGTTTATACCTTGGCCGGCCAGGTTAGCACGAGCCGAGGTTGGGGCTTGACGGGTGAGTCGTGGCTGGCGATGGAAATGCTCGAACGGTACAACGGCCAGACGTGGTTTAGCATTGGAGATCAGGACCTCGGAACTCACCTATACCGTACGCAACGGCTCCACGAAGGAGCCTCGTTGTCAGAGGTTACTGCCGAGGTCGCTGCGGCGTGGCGCCTCCCGTTGACGCTCCTACCGGCAACCGACGATGAGGTCCGTACCATCATCGAGACCGACGAACATGGCGACCTTTCGTTTCAAGAGTACTTCGTTAAACATCGTCATGCTGTCGCAGCACACGGTGTTCGCTTTGAAGGAGCGCCTCGAGCTACGGCGCTTCCAGCTGCGATCGAGGCCCTCGATGCCGCCGACCTGATCATTATCGCCCCATCTAACCCAGTCGTATCGATAGACCCAATCTTGGCTATTTCAGAACTGTCAGATGTCGTAAAGCAACGTCGCGCCTCGACATGCGCCGTCTCCCCAATCGTTGGAGGAAAAGCGATCAAGGGCCCAGCTGCTCGGTTGATGGTCGAGAGAGGCGGCGAGGCTTCAGCCGTTGGGGTCGCCAAGTGGTACGGACAATATTGTTCGGCTCTGGTCTTCGACAACGTAGATGCTGAACACCGGGCTGGCGTTGCTGAGCTTGGACTACAACCGGTGGTGACCAATACGATAATGTCGGACAGAGCAAAGGCGGCTGGGTTGGCAGCCGCTTTACTTTCGCTTCTCGATACTTCTAATTAGCCAGGAGACGTTTCTGAGGGGCCCGTGTCATCTGGATCTTCTTCGTCTTGTGTCGTGGTATCGGATCCATCAGCCGTAGTATCGGCACCATCGACTGTAGTATCGGCACCATCAACTGTAGTATCGGCGCCATCGACTGTAGTATCGGCACCATCGACTGTGGTGTCCTCGGTTCCGGGATCATCGCCTGGGGTGACCGGCAGCTCTCCGGTCGGAAGATTTGATGCCCCGGCCAGTCGCTGGACCCGGTCAGCTGGTGGAGGCGGGATCTCTTCGCCTGCCGCGACAAGGGCCAGGGTGATCATTCCACCGTCGCTATCAAAAACAAAATCGGCCAGACCCTCGTCAATGATTGTCGGCTCGGCGTCCAGATCCGTCGCATCTTCCCAGATCGCCAATTTGAGGGTAGCTGGCTTACCATCACAGCCCTCTTCTTCGGAAAGCGTTACCTTTTCCTCTGTCGGGCCCGGCGTATAGGATTCGTCGGTCAATTCTGCACCGGATGCTTCGAAAAAGACGCCAAGTTTAGCGTTCGCTCCAGAGACGTCTGGCCTGAACGGGTGGATATGAACCAACCCGTCCCCGTGAGTATGGATACCGGCGGATTCAGGCGGCTCCGCAGCCGGGCTCAAGATGGTGCCGCAGTGATTTATGCTATAAGCCCAGTGCCAATGGTCGCCTACTCCTTCGCCCCCGGCTAACGGTGCCACGTCAATGTTTGATTCTCGAGCCTGCGCAAGGTACAGCACTGCGCCAGCGGCACCGACGACAAGCAGACCGATCAGAGCGACGAAGAAGAAGCTACCTTTTTCTGCGTCGACGTCAACTTTCTTTATTTTCTTACCAATATTTGCGTCTTTAGAACCGGCTTTTTTACTCACGCTCGTAGTTTAGAGAGCTAACAGCCCAATGTGGGTTCATGGGATGAGAAACGTATGACTAGCGAAATATCGATCCGGGCCATTTCGGGCTTGCCAGAGATTTCTGCTGGTACGAATCTGGCTGACTGCATCCTCGAGTATTTCGAACCGGAACACCATGATGTTTTGGTCATCAGTCAGAAATTGGTTTCCAAGGCCGAGTCCCGGGTTGTTCCGCTGAATGACCAAAAGACCTACGATGACCTGATTCGTGCTGAAGCTGTACGTATCGTTCGCCAACGGGGCGATTTGATCATTACAGAAACAAAGCATGGCTTTGTCTGCGCTAACAGCGGAGTCGATCGTTCAAATATTGAGCCAGGCCACGTTGTCCTGCTGCCTGAGGACCCCGACTATTCGGCGCAACGAATTTGTGATCGGATAAAGGGCGTGAGCAACGTGTCGGTTGGAATCATCGTAACCGACACCTTCGGTCGCCCCTGGCGCCGCGGGGTTACCGATATCGCACTCGGATGTGCTGGCATTGCCCCAATCTTGAACCTGTCGGGTACCGTCGATAGACACGGCAACACGATGACGACAACAGAGATTTGCCTCGCAGATGAACTCGCGTCGGCGGCCGAGCTCGTACGAGGCAAATCCACCGGTAATGGGGTCGTCCTAATTCGTGGCGGCGACGACGGTTGGTTCGGGAAGGGAACGATACGAGATGCCGTAGTCCGCCCGCCTGAGGAAGACCTGTTCCGCTAGGAGCCCGCCAAGCGGTAGTGGGACAGGCCTCATACTGCGTAGCCTGGGGTTCCCATGACTAGTTCCGGACCGACAAATCAGCTGATCGACTATCTCCCAGAAGCCGCTGATGGGGATTCACTAATCGAGGCCTTCGTCGACTACGTCAACGATCGAGAGATCAGCCTGTATGACGCCCAGGAAGAAGCGATTCTCGAGTTGCTGGACGGCAACAACGTCATTCTCAACACGCCGACCGGTTCGGGGAAGTCGTTGGTTGCGACCGCAGCTCACTTTGCGGCATTGGCCACCGGTCAGGTTTCGGTGTACACGGCCCCGATAAAGGCGTTGGTCTCAGAAAAATTCTTCGACCTACGTTCCCAGTTCGGTGCCGACAACGTCGGAATGATAACTGGCGACACGCGGGTCAATGCCGAAGCTCCGATCATTTGTTGCACCGCCGAAATTCTGGCCAACTGGGCCCTACGTGACGGTGTTGATGCCGATGTCGATGTCGTCATTGCCGACGAGTTTCACTACTATGCAGACCCGCAACGGGGCTGGGCATGGCAATTACCACTGCTCGAACTGACCAATTGTCAATTTCTGTTGATGTCGGCAACCCTGGGCGAAACGAAGTTCTTCGAGGCAGACCTCACAAGGCGTACCGGTCTTACCACGGCGTTAGTTACGTCGGATGTTCGACCGGTTCCGTTGGAGTTCGAATACCGGCGGACAACGCTACATCAGTCCATTTCAGACTTGTTGGATTCCGGCCGCGCCCCTATCTACCTCGTCCACTTCACCCAACGAGAAGCTACCGAAGCCGCTCAAAGTTACCTTTCGCTCGACCCTCTCACCAAAGAAGAGAAGACCCAAGTCAAACGAGCCATCCATGATTTCCGGTTCGACTCCCCCATTGGCAAAGACATTCGACGTTATCTCTCCGGCGGGGTCGGCATTCACCATGCCGGCCTGCTACCCAAGTATCGTCTCCTGGTCGAGAAACTTGCGCAACAGGGACTGCTGAAAATTATCTGCGGGACCGACACATTGGGCATCGGGGTCAACATTCCTATTCGCACCGTCTTGTTCACCCAGCTCTGCAAATATGATGGGCAACAAAACCGACAGCTCCGTCGGAGGGAGTTCAAACAAATCGCCGGGCGAGCTGGGCGTAAAGGCTTTGACGACCAAGGCTACGTTTGGGCCCAGGCTCCGGCTCATGTCGTTGACAACGAAGTGGCGGCTGCCAAGGCGGCGACCGACGCCAAGAAGAAAAAGAAGCTGGTGAAGAAAAAGCCACCAGAGCGTGGCTATACCCACTGGGACGACAAGACCTTCACAAAGTTAACTGAGGGCGAACCCGAACCGTTGGTCAGTTCGTTCCGGGTCAACCACCAGATGATTCTGAGTCTGCTCGATCGGCCCGGAGATGGCTGTGCGGCGGTTAAGCATCTGCTCATGAATAGTCATGAACCGGATCGACGACGACGCAAACATATCAAGAGGTCGATAGCCATTTACCGCTCACTTCTCGACGCGGAGCTTCTCGAACGCCTCGATGAACCCGACGATCAAGGTCGGATGATTCGGGTGATGCTTGATTTGCAAGACGAGTTCGCTTTACATCAACCACTTTCGTTGTGGGCGGTCGAAGCGGTCAACCAAGTCGCCGAAGACGACCCCGAGAGAGGTCTGTCAGTCCTGTCGATCATCGAATCGGTCCTCGAATCACCGGGCGCTATCATCTACGCCCAACTCAATAAGGCCAAGGACGAACTGATGGCCGAGATGAAGGCCGACGGCGTCGAATACGAAGAACGAATGGAACGGCTTGAAAAAGTCGAGCCGCCTAAGCCTAACAAGGAGTGGATATACAACAGCTTCGACAACTTCCGAGAAAACCACCCGTGGCTGGCCGGCGAGAATGTCAAACCGAAAGGTATCGCCCGGGACGCTTACGAACGGGGATTGTCGTTCACCGAATACATCGAGTTTTACAAACTAAAGCAAACCGAAGGTGTCCTGCTTCGCTATATGTCCGACGTTTACAAGGGGATGGTTCAGAACATCCCTGAAGACGAAAAAGACGATGAGCTACTCGACGTTATGGCTTGGTTGGGTGAACTGGTCCGCCAAGTAGATTCGAGCCTAATCGACGAGTGGGATAACTTGGCTGGGGTCGGCGACAGCTCCGCCGAGGTTACAAGGCAACACGAGCGTAAGCGTCTGATCAGCGAGAACAAACGAGCGTTTGTTGTGATGGTTCGCAACGAGTCATTCTCTGCGGTCAAACAGCTTGCCCGCCGCAAGGCCCTTGGTTTTGCGATACCAAAAGAGACTCAAGAGTCATTCGAAGAACGGTTCGAGCACTATTGGGATGAGTTTGACGCTATCGACGACGGCCCCGCTGCTCGTTCGAGCGAATTGTTTAGCTACGACGAAAAGACCGGCGTAGCGACTCAAACACTACTCGACCCGGATGACTCCGGATCATGGCAGATCAGGTTGTCGGTTGATATCGAGGCGTCTAACGACCAAGGATCGATAGTCGTGGTTGAACGCCAGCTCGTTCAGCTCTAGCAACCAAGGCCGCATTTAGACCTTTATCGAACGGCCGTTTTGGGTAGACGGCTTTGACATAATTACATAATTACGCGACAATATAGTAATTGCCAAGCTCCGAACAGAGGAAGTTCTAATGGCGGCCCGTCCCGACTGTGATGAAGCAGAAGTTATATCGTGGTTCGCCGGGCAGCTACCTGACGACTGGTTCACCGAACCCGTTTCAGTCATTATCGACCGAGACGAGCTGTTGATAACGGGCAAACTCCCGGAACCAACATCGGTGCCGGACGGAGAAGAAAACGCCAGAGTTGCGGCCGAATCACGTATAGCGTCGTTTCGCGACAGCAGCCGAAACCAACGTATTCAAATCGCTCGAGCGGCTCAAACCCGCTGGCTACGGGTCGTGTCTTGGGCGGTCTCGTGCGGCGATGAAGTAAAGGCGTTCAAAACCGCATCGGTGCCCGTCATGACCCGTCTTTATATGCCGGAACGACAAATTCTTGACACGCTAATCGAAGCTGGTGTAGCGCGAAGCCGTTCCGATGGTCTCGGCTGGTGTGTACGCCAGGTACAGCAGCATCAATCTGAATGGATCGAAGAGTTACAAGATGCCGTTAAGACCGTCGAGGCAATCCGGTCAAAAGGCCCGGCCTAACTTACCGTCGACGGATCAGGTTGTTTGACGCCGGAAAATTCTACACCCGCCTCGACCTTTTCGCCGTCTCCGATCACACATAGATCGCTGAGCGAAGCCTTTGAACCGATCACGGCGTTCGGAGCGATAATCGAGCCCGAAACGGTGGCTCCGGGTTCAACGACAACACCTGAATGCAGCATCGAATTGACGATGACGGCACCTTCGCCGATAACACAATCTGCACCGACCACTGAGTTTGTAACCGAGGCTGAGACGTCGACTTCGGCAGAAGCATTTACGGCGGTTTCCGACGCCCTGACGCCGTTCACAAGATCAAGCCCAATTTGTAGATACGTCTGAGGCGTACCAGCGTCCACCCAATATCCTTCGGCTTCCATTGCATAGAGCGCTGAGGACGCCACCATCTCAGGAAACACTTGTCGCTCGATCGAACAGCGCTCACCCTCAGGGATGCGGTCGAGAACCGACGGCTCCAGTACGTAGGTGCCACCGTTGATCCAGTTACTCGGCGCTGTTCCAGGGTCCGGTTTCTCAATAAACGCTTCAACCCGGTTGTCGCCGTCGATAGGCACCACACCGTATCGAGAAGGATCGTCGACTGGGGTGAGATGAATGGTTCCCTCTCCCCCTCTCGCCTTGTGTAGTTCAACTAACTTCCCGACATCGAGATCATTGATAACGTCGCCGTTCAGAGCCACAAAAGTGTCCTTGACGTCTAGTTCGCGGGCGGCGAAACCAATAGCACCAGCAGTGTCGAGCGGCTCAGGTTCGACGGCGTAGCGCACGGGCACCCCGGCAATTTTGTTGTCCGGGTAGGCATCGGTGAACTTATCCGGCTGATAGCCGAGCGACAAAATCACTTCGGTAATCCCCTGCTTAGCGAGGTGGGCCACGACGAGTTCAATCATGGGCCGGTTGCCGACAGGCAGCATCTGCTTCGGTGTCCCATAGGTAAGGGGACGAAGACGAGTTCCGAACCCACCAACAAGAATGACTGCCTGCATGAAGAACCTCCGAAGGAAACAAATTAGAGCGGTAGGACGATACGAACAGAGACTAGCCGATCAAGCTGCCATTGTAAGCCCTGCGGATCGCACGGCAATCAGACCGATACGTAAGTTGTCAACCCGCCTACCGGCTTCTGACCAGAGTTTCAAACAGTTGCTCGTAGCGTTCTGCCTGCACAGCGGGGGTCAGCCAGGTCTCGACAAACGACCGACCCCGGCGTCCCATCGCAACTAGCTCGTCGGGTTGATCCAGCAGTCTGGCCAGCGACGCACAAAACGCCTCGGTGTCCTCCGGGGGAACTGCGGTGCCACACCCAGCCTTCTCTACGACACTGGCCACCTCACTGCCCTCATCAATACTCGCCAGGACTGGACGACCCGCGGCCAGAATTCCGTATAGTTTCGACGGGGTCGAGGACTTAGCTAACCCGGTCTTCAACAAGACGAGATGTAAATCAGCTGCTCCAAGGACTTCGCTAACTTCAGACCTTGGGGCAAAATCGGCGACGGTCACATTGTCGAACTCCGCAGCCCACCCGTCTACTTCGGGGCGAGCCGCTCCCTCACCGTTGATAACAAAATGAACGTCTTTGACATCAATCCAACGTCTCGCAGCCGCACGAATAAGTTCAAATGGCTGAGACAACCCCACGTTGCCTGAATACATTACGACTCGCTTGCCACCAAGGTTGTGTTTCGCTCGATAGGAATTGTTTCGATCAACTATCTCAACCCGGCTCAGGTCAGCGAAGTTGTGAATAATGTGAACCTTGTCATGGATGTCCTTCTTAGAGTCGCCGCTACCCGTGGCAAGCTTTCTTGATACATTGAGCGCCTGGTCTTGAGACAACACGGTCACCGCGTCGGATCGACGGTAGATGGACCGTTCATGCTTCTTTGCAAGGCCAATAACTCTCGGATTGTTTAACGCACCAAGGTCAACAGCCACATCAGGAAAAATATCTTGCGTATTAAACACCAATGGAATGTTCCAACGTTTACTTAGCAACCATGCGGCATCGCCCAGGAACACCGGTGGGGACATTCCCATAACAACATGAGGCCGCCCGATTCGAAGCGCTGCCAATGAAACCAGAGTAGTAAATCCTGCAAAACCGGCGGCTCGAGCGGGAATGTTTGTCTTGTCCGTCGGAAATGGCCAGACCCGAACGATCTTCCCCCATTCGGTCTTCTCGGTCCGCCAGGGTCTGCCCTTCCAGCCACTCTCAACTGCGTGATCCTTGTACCACGGCAACGCTGTCACGACCGCAACTTCATGGCCACGCTCGGCCAACGCCCCAACCAGCTGTGTCATCACTTCCCCAGTGGCGGCGTGGAGGTCAGGGGTGAAGTGGGGGCAAAGTAGAAGGATCTTCATACGTCTTCTTGTTGGTTGCGACGATACGGTCTAAGGGCGTCTCTATATACCTGCAACAACGTCGAACCCGCAGTTGCCCAATCATAACTGGCCGCCCGTTCAAGGCCGGCTTCGGCGAGCCGCTCGGCCTTCTTTGGATTCGAAACGACCTCTTCGATAACATCTGCCCAGCCGCTAACGTCTCCGACCGGCACCTTTTCGGCGTGCTCGCCGACAACCTCCGGGAGGGCAGCAGCATCGGCTACGATAACCGGACATCCACGCGCCATCGCTTCCAAAGCCGGGTTTCCGAAACCCTCGTAACTAGAAGGGATCACCGTCGCAGCCGCCGTTCTATATAACGAATCTAACTCGGCGGCGGGGATACGGTCCAAGAAATGGATCCGGTCACCCAAGCCCAGAGTATCGACAAGTCGAGACACCGTTTCGAACTCGGGGCCCCGCCGACCGGTGAATACAACGTTGAGGTCTCCGAGTCGATCTCGAAGATGGTCGAGCGCACGCACGATATCCACATGACGTTTGTGTTTATACATGATTGCCGGATACAGCAGGAACTGCCCGAACCGTTTTGTCGAAGAACTCGCCGAACTAGCTTCGGTCGACTCCATGGCCTGGTACCCCTGAGAAACCACGACGGTCTTTTCTGGACTTACTCCTAACAGTTCCACTATCCGGTCAGCGGTAAATTGACTCGGGCAAATTACCGTTCTTGCAGCAGTGATCGCTTTCGGGATCATCGAACCTAACCAGAGCCGCTTGACGGCCGAGAAATTCTCAGGGTACTCCAGCGGCTGCAAGTCGTGGACCGTCACGACAGTTGTGGTAGACCGCACCAATGGCACGGTTCCTCCGGCGTGGTGCAGTAGCGAATCACACCGACTTTGCGCGGTCAACCAGGAATGTTCCAGGCCGATCCGCAGCCCTTTTTGACCCATCGAGAATCTGTCCATTCCAGGGGCGACGTTGCAATAAAACCGATCTTGCAGGTCTGGGTAGGCGACCAACAATTCCGGAGTGAGGTACAGGCGAAACGACAACCTCTTCTCGGGGGAGCACCCCTGATTAATGTCATCAGCTGAACGCAAAAGCCGGACGGTGTACTCTTCCGAGCCGCCCACGACTCCCGGGTTCAACCATAGGAGATTTACGCCAACGGTCTTCGGATTCGCCATTTAGGTTAGACCTCGTGAAACACTTCCGAGTAACTCTCGGCTGAAGCTGACCATGATAGCTTTTGTGCCCTCTCGAGACCCGCCTCAACCAAAGTTGATTGAAGTATTGGATCGTGTGCCAGTTCTTTGATCGCTTGGGACAGGGCGGCCGTGTCGGTTGGGTCGATCAAGATAGCGGCTCCGCCGGCGACCTCCTCAGTGGCTGTTGCATCGGAGGTGATTACGGGCGTTTCGTGAGCCATAGCTTCTAGCACTGGCAAGCCGAAACCTTCAAGTAACGATGGGAACGCGAATATAGTGGCAGCTCGATACAGGCTGCTCAACGTTTGCTCATCAACCCAACCCAATCGATGGACTCGGCCTTCAATCGGTGCAAAAACCTCTTCGACAGTCAGTTCCCACCCTTTGGGACCAACAGCCACCAAATGGAGATCTTCGTCTTGCTGCTTCATAGCGGCAACTAACGCCGGCAAATTTTTCCGAGGCTCTAACGTGCCGACCCAAAGAACGAACCGTTCGGGCAGTTCCAAGCTTTTTCGAACCTGATCTGCTTCTTCGTCAGATGGACACAGGGGCTCTGAAACACCCCACGGAATTACTCGGAGCCGTTTCGCTGCTACACCATGGCGCGCACAATCATCGGCCACGACGTTCGATGGGCAGACTATAATTCCCGCTTTCTCTTTAACCCCTGCCCAAGCTCTCGGAAAGAAAGATTTCCCACGTCGGCTCAGATGTTCTGGCCGATCAAGGAATCCGAGATCATGGACAGTCGCTACTATAGGTGCATGCGTGGGAGGAGCGATCATGCTCGCCGCCCAGACAACATCGACGCTTCCGGTGTCTCGCTCGATTGAAGGCACCCCGAACCGTAGCCAGGCCTCGTAGAGAACCCGTCTGTGGGCCTCGACATAGTGGGTCCTCAAACCCGGGATTGCGATCTCTCGTTGTTGGCGTCCATGCCAAGCTGCCACGCCGTGAAGTTCAAGTTCTGGGTCGTCCAATAGACGTCCTAAGATCTCTCGGGTGACGCGCGCTGTTCCACCGGGCACGGTGTGCCACAACTGTTCGACGATGGTAGCTACTCGAAGGGTCACACCTGAATTCTTACATCAAATTTTGTAGGAACGTGTGACTTTGGCAAAGATATAACAGCAAACGCTCAGTTCGAGAGACTATCGAAATAAGAAATTGTCTTGGCGAGGCCTTCTTCTAAGCCGATCTGTGGTTTCCACCCCAACTGCTCTCTGGCCAACGTTAAGTCCGGGCGTCGCCGTACTGGGTCATCGATCGGGAGCGGTTCGTAGACGACCTGACTTGAACTGTTCGTCAATTTGACTACCAGCAACGCCAGCTCTTTTATAGTCGATTCGACCTCGCCGCCGATGTTTATTGGACCGATGTAGTCTCCATCGAGTAGGGCCAGCTGACCGAGAACCTGATCATCGACGAAACAGAAGCTACGCGTTTGTGATCCGTCCCCATAGACGGTGATCGGCCTGCCAGCTAGAGCCTGGGTAACGAAGTTTGACACTACCCGGCCATCATCGGGGCGCATTCGAGGCCCGTACGTATTGAAAACTCTTGATATACGAACATCGATGCCATGGGTCCGGTGATAGGCCATCGTCGTAGCTTCACCGAATCGCTTGGCTTCGTCATAGACACCTCGAGGGCCGACCGGGTTTACGTTGCCCCAATACGATTCTGGTTGGGGGTGAACCAATGGATCTCCGTAGACCTCGCTGGTCGATGTCATCAGGAAAACCGCGTCTTTAGCTTTGGACAAGCCCAAACAGTTTTGGGTTCCCCGGCTGCCCGCCTTAAGGATCTGGATCGGCACCCGAAGGAAGTCTCGGGGCGACGCTGGCGAGGCAAGATGCATTACCACGTCCACGTCACCGTCAATCGAAAAGTGGTTAGAGACATCTAGATCAAGAAAGGTAAACTCCGATTTGCCGAGTAGATGCTCGATGTTCTCATAGCGCCCGGTGATGAAATTGTCGACGCAAACCACTTCGTTGCCGCTGTCGACCAGAGACTCACACAAGTGCGAACCTAAAAACCCGGCTCCTCCGGCAATAACAAATCTTCGGGAGGGGCGGGCATCGTTCACAAACCTACTCCTTTGTAGTCAAAGCCCCGCCGTTTGACCATGACCGGGTCGAGGTGATTTCGGCCGTCAACAATTTTGTTGCTACTCATAATTTCGGACACCTTGTCAAAGTCCAGCCATTTAAACTGGTCCCATTCGGTCAACACAACAAGAACCGATGCGTCTTGTGCTGCAACATAGGGGTCCGGGCAAACCCGAATCCTCGAGCCCAGGTCTCCTAACTTGTCGCTGTCCAACACGGTCGGATCGTAGGCGTGTACCGATATGCCAGCCTCCACGACCTGTTCGATCACCTTTATCGCTGGGGAATTCCTCAAATCGTCGGTGCCAGCTTTGAAGGTGAGACCGAGAACCGCAACATGTTCATTCGAGCTGCCAGCGGCGTCGATGACCTTTTGAGACGTTCGTTGATACTGCTCTTCATTAGCCAGAATAACCTCTTTGAGGAACTTGAAATCATAGCCTGCAGCTTCGGCAATTAGCGTCAGAGCTTCGGTGTCTTTAGGGAAACAGCTACCTCCCCAACCGGGGCCCGGTGATAGATACTCCCGGCCGATGCGAGCATCGTAGCCCATGCCTGCAACTACATCACCGACGTCGGCGCCGACCGCTTCACACAGGTTAGCAATCGAATTGATAAACGATAGTTTCGAAGCTAAGAACGCATTGGACGCGTACTTTATCGTTTCGGCTGAAACCGGATCCGTGATCATGACTGGAGCGTTAAGGCGACTGTAGAGCGCCGCTACCCTCGATGCTGCGTGCTCATCGAGGGCGCCCACGACAACCCTGTCTGGGTTTAAGAAGTCATGTACCGCCGAACCTTCTCGAAGAAATTCGGGGTTCGAGACGACCGCTATGTCGGGCCGCCTTAGCACATCGGAAACTACCGAGGCCGAACCGACAGGAACAGTTGACTTGTTTACCACTACGCAGTCCGGCTTCAACACCGGGCCGATGACGTCCAAGGCAGCTTCAAGATAGGAGGTGTCGGCTGAGCCATCTGAGCGAGAAGGGGTCGGCACGCACAAATAGTGAAATTCGGCGTCTCTGGATGCTTCAGCTGCATCGGTTACGAACGATAACTGCCCCGACCGGAGTCCTTCGTTCACCACCCGATCCAAACCTTGTTCAACTATCGGGATTTCACCCCGCTGGAGGCGTTCGATCTTGCCCTTGTCGATGTCGGCGCAAACTACCTTGTGACCTAGATACGCCAGACACGCGCCAGTTGTCAGACCTACATAGCCTGTTCCAATTACTGCTATTCTTGCCATTGCTCACCTCTTAGATGGGTCTCTCTTCGTAGACGGCCTCATCCGCACGATCCGCCAACCTTTTGGGTGTCTACCTGTGATGATTCTTCGGATTTCGACGAACCCACAGTTGTTCCGGTTTCTTGTTCCGCATCGTCATCTCCAAACGCCAACTCAGCTCTAGGAGAGTGCGTTGTTGAGACCACCAGCCGAGTGTGTCGCGCTGCCAACGCTGGGTCTTCAACAACCAGTACCTCTCCGGACAGGTCGCCCGTGGCCGCGACGACGATCTCGGCGGCTTTGCGATCGGAGGTCGCGTGATAAACGGTGACCTGAACGGGTCCGGAAGCTTCGGAGTTGGGTGAAGGACTACTCGAGAGATCTTCCGAAGACTTCGGAGTGACGCCAAAATCTGCATCTTTGAGCGTGCTGTGCAACTCCAAAGCCACTGGGGCCGCTCGTTCATCATCGGCTACGAGTTTCAAACCAATCGTCTCCGGCGCCTCAAACTGGTAGCCGACAAAAAGTCTGAGTACTGGCTCAAGCTGACTCTCGATCGGTATTAGAACTTGGCCGCCGGACACGGTCGCTTCGGTGACTGGCAGGCTGTACATGTTGAGCTCGCCCGGCTCAAATCTGGCAAACGTACGGCCGAGGTCGATCAGCATCTGAGGGGTCAAATCTTGGTCGATGGTTACGTTCTCCAGCCCGGCGTCGATCAGGTCCCTCAGCACAATCGGATTTCGTGCACCCATTTCGATCGAGCGGCTCATCAATTGCGCCAAGAAATCCTGTTGACGTTTAATTCGGCCGAGGTCCGAACTCGGGTCGGTGATCCACGAACCGTCTTCGTCCTTAGTTTGGTAGTAACGAGAACGTACATAAGCTAGAGCCTGGTCGGGCTCTAGGCTGACACACCCTGGTCGTTGCACTTCAAACCCGGTTTGGCTGCGCGACGTAATCGGGTTCCAATCTCGGGCTGGGGTGTCGAAGTATACGTCAACCGAACCGACGGCGTCAACGACGCCTTTGAATCCGGCGAAGTCAATATTGACATAGTGATGAATTGGGACCGCAAAGTTCTCCTCGATTGTTCGTATCAGCCGAGCAGGGCCGCCGCTAGCGAACGTGTTGTTGATTCGACCTGAAGCGGAGGAGCCACCAATTGGCAACCATAGGTCCCGAGGCAGCGAGAGCAAGGCGACCTCGCCGCTTCGCTCGTCGAGGTGCGCAATTATGATGACGTCGCCAAGTTGTTGACCGTTGCGGTTGTTGCGCACCGGGTCGTCTTCGTCCAAATTTGCCGCCGAATCGGACCCCACCAGCAGAATGTTGAGCACTCGTGTTCCGGGCTCACCGATAGGTTTCGAGAGCTGGTCGTCCAAAGCGATTCGATTGATAGACGACGCCCTAATATGGCCATAACTCAAACTGACCGCGACAAGCAGGGACGCCAAAAAGGCGACAATATTGAGGGTAAGGATCAAGCGTTGCCCGGTCGTTCTGCGACCAATCTGAAGTTCTGCACATCGCTGCTCGAGCATGTTGAAGGGTCTAACAAGCTCGTCGTTGAACTCCGGTGATGACCCCTCAGCCATCGGCGGTCCGTCCTTCGGCTGGTTTCCCAAGATGGTTCGGCTGGATCACCATCAACACACCCTCGTCGACCTCGACCGACGCGGATTTTTCAGTCAATTCATTGCTAACTCCAAGGCTTGAACCAGCCCGCAGTCGTGCACGGTCGAGAACGTACCGCAACCCTGTGGTGGTGACGCCGGCGGCGTCTCCGTTCAGAGCGAAGAGAGACAACACTTCGCCGGGAGTACCCACAAGCGTCTTCGAATCGTGGATAATCGAGACTTTCGCAGACCCAACAAGCGCAACGATTTCCACCCCAGAAAACTCTGGGTTGCCAAGGAGGTTCAGATTGGCGAATAGATGGTCGAGGCGACCACCTCCGATGCCGATCACGACAACGGTTTCGCAGGACTGCTCACAGGCTAGCTCGAGAGCCAGCGCCAAGTCGGTTTTGTCTTTATCGAATGGGAATCGATAGACCTCGGTATCGGAGGCCTCGACTTCGGCGAGAACCTCTGGAGAGACAGAGTCGAAGTCTCCGACGCAGGCGTCGATATGCCAGCCGTTCGCCAAAGCGTGCTCAATACCCTTATCCGCGCAAATTACGGCCGCCACCCTCGGCAGAGAAGCGACTACCTCGGGTTCTGGTGGGTTTCCCCCGGCTACAACAAGAACTACATTTGCCATTCGTGATAGATCCTATGTCAAACAAGACGATAGAATCAGCTCATTCGGAAACTATCTCGGCCACCGATAGTGCGATCAGGTAAAGGTGGGCTGTGCGAGCTCGCATTTAGCTATCAATCTCCTCGTAGACTAGGACAAATGCACGGTGCTGTCGCATGGCCATTGGCGGCTATTCTCTTAGTTACGGCTGGATCCGTCGAGTATCTCGCTAGCGCTGGATATTTAGGGCTGGTTCTACGCTCCCGGCGCTTCGGCCTACGGACGCCAGCCACCATGATGTCAGACGCTTCCTGGAACGCGGGGCACCGAGCTGCTGCGCCACTTCTCGCGATCGCGGGTTTAGGTGCTGGATTGCCCGGGCTAGCTCTTGTCTTCCGGCCCTCGACTCAATCGGCTACCTTGCTCGTCATGGTTGGCTCAGCTGTCTTGGTCGCGTTCTTTGGTCTGGCCCTATTCACGGCCGACCGGGCGGCCCAAAAGACGCACTCCACGAGCAGTGTAGATGACTCGACCTAACTCAAACCTGATGCGCAGGTCAAATACCGATATTGGTGGAATATTCGAGGCCGCCACGGAAGCCAATATAGGGTTGCTCTAACCAGTGCAACGTAAGGGGACTAGTCATCAACGCCAAGCGACAACTCTAGAGCCGCCAAGCGACGTTCAAGTTCGGCGACCCGATCGGCGAGGTTGGCTCCGCCGCCTACGCTACTCGCGGACGCTGGGCGTTGTTGAACTACGGCTTCACTTGAAACGGCTGACGACGTCGACGCTTGAGATTCCGACGCGATGGCCGTAGACATCGTATGCCGCCAACGGTCCTGGGCCTGGCCTGCCTCCCGACCGATATTGGCGACGAACCGCTCGGGCCTCGCCTCTAGCGCTGAGAGGATTTCTAGAACCGCGTTGTTGTCGGCAAACTGCACATAGCGTTCCGTTCTGGTCCGAAGCTCGCCATGGGACTGCGGGCCGCGAAGCATCAATACCGCCAACACTGCTAGTTCATGCGAAGAGAGGTTGAGGGCTTCGTCTAAAATGTGTTTGTGTTTATGCGTCCGCATACCGGCGCCACGAACAACCCTAACCAAACCTTCCTCACGGAGATCTGTCGAGACCTGATCTACCTCTCGTTCTGTGAACGAAACGATTGGATCTCGGCTACTTTTCTGGTTGCAGGCGGCCACCAACGCGTTGGTTGAAAGAGGGTAGTGGTCAGGCGTCGTCTGCGATTTCTCAATCAGGCATCCGAGCACTCGAATTTCTTCCGGGGTGAGGTCCATTGCGCTAACCTAACGGATTTGTGGTGGAAGTTGACTTCACATGACTTCGGCTCGTCCAATATGACGGGTTAAGCCTATTCATGAACTCTAGATCCATGCCCGGCGTCGCGTAAGCCCACCCGCAGCGCATGGGCTACCTCATCTAATTCCTCGTCGGTCACCGCCGAGTTGGCATTCGCAAAATCAAGGTCACGCATCGAATCGATAGGGGTCAAGTGAATATGAGTATGAGGGACCTCAAAGCCGGCGATCAGTAAGCCGATACGTTCACCGTCGAGAATCGCCGACTGGACCTTAGCCACTTTCGACGCGACCGTCATTAGGTGGGCGGCCACACCGACGTCAAGGTCGACCCAATGGTCGACTTCCTTCCTAGGAATAACCAAACAGTGACCTCGTTTCAACGGCCGAATATCAACCATCACCACACAGAGGTCGTCATCCCAAATGAGTCGGCCTGGGATCTCACCGTCTATGATCCGAGAAAATATTGAAGGCATAGCCGAAGACTAGCGGAGAATCATCCGCACTAATACTGACAGTACACCAAGATTCGGTCTAACCGGCGACTGGCGCAGCTCGTTCGTTTAACGCTCGGTCGATGGCCTCGGCTATCTTGGCGTCGGAATCGTTTGGGCCTCCCGATGTCGAGACACTTCTTGGAGCGATGTCAACGGCAAGCGCTGAAATGGTTTCGATTGTCGAGATATCGACCGACACAACGGCCGAAAGGTCGACCTCGATATGGTCCACCTCACTGGCGATGGCTTTAGCCCGCAGCTGCTGAGCAAACTGCTTCTGCGACAGCAGCCAAAGGAGGCCAACCGGTTTCAACACGGTCGACGCAACCGGCTCGTCCCCTCCTCCAAGCCCCGTGGTCACGGTCTCGGTTTGGTCAACCACAAAACGGCGACCCACATGAAGAACAACCGAAAGCCCGATGCCGAGTATGACCGCCCATTGGATATTCGGAGTGGCCGCTACGGTCGCTACCATCGTTAGCCAGGCTATCAACGCCTGTTTTGGGTCTCGTTTCCACAGTCGATAGAGCTCCTTCGGCTTAATGAGGCGATAGACGGCTGCGAGAACGATGCCGCCAAGAACAGCCAGCGGCAAGTCCTCAAGAATAGACGCAAAGCCTAAAAAAGCCAGGACAACTAGACCGGTGATGCCGCCACTCCAACGCGTCCGAGCGCCCGCAAGACGATTGACTGAACTGCGAGAAAACGAGCCACCCACCGGGTAGCCGCCAGAGACACCTGAGGCCAAATTGGCCAAGCCCGAACTAAACAGCTCTCGACTTGGGTTCCATGTCGTCCTATCTTCGTTGGCAAAAACCCGAGCTATCGCCGATGGCTCGGCAAACCCGACAAAGGCGATGACGACGGCCGCCACGAATAGTGCCGGAATATCCGACCAAGGTAAATCGAATGAAAGAGCGGGAAAGCCTTCAGGAATTCCTACTCTTCCCTCACCGGGCACGGGTATCCCGACCGTTGGACCGCGGTAGCCAAACCATCGGGTCGCCGCCCACCCAGTAAAAACCGCGAACAAGACGCCGGGAAACAAGCGATGGAGCTTCCGTCCCCCAACCATCATTAGCACCGTGACAGCCGCCAACCCTACAGCCGCAATCGACCACGTGCTGGGGTTTCTGACCGCCCATATCGCTGAAGGAATCGTTCCGATGTCAGGAACGTGCTGCGAAGCCCCAACCGACTTCGGGAACTGAGATGCCATAATCACCACGGCAGCTCCCGAGGTAAAGCCAATCATCACCGGATCAGAAATTAGGTAAGCAACCCAGCCAAACCGGACGAGCCCGCACACCAATCTAATCACGCCGACCATGACTGCCAGGAGCGCTCCGGCCAACACATAGTCTTGATCGCCAGCAGAATAGTCTGCGGCATGAAGAGCGCCGAAGGTCAACAAACTGGTCATGGCCACTGGACCTGTCTGCAAGTACGGCGACGAAGCAAACAATGCAAATATTATGGCGGGAAGCGCCGCAGCAAACAGCCCGACGTAAAGCGGCATTCCTGCAATTTGGGCGTAGGCCAACGACTGTGGAATAACGACTAACGCGACACTGAGGCCGGCTAGGAGATCCGCCGGGTGCGGTCTCGGGAAGTCAACTCGAGGAATCGTCGTAAACCTGCCCTTCTACTAGCACTCGTCTCTTGCACCTTAGAAGAGATTCCCACCCGCGCAAGCCTTAGGAGCTAAAATCCTTCCTAAGGCTAATGTCTTGTGGGCCAAATACTTGGGACGATTTACCCTATTCAAACGTCGGGTATATCGACGGTGGCGGGCCCGGCGTTCCGAGATCGCCACACACCCAACAATGAGAATTCGCTGAACCGGTCCAGGCGACCTCGCAGGGCATGCAGTTCATCCGCAAACCAACCCTACGTTGACGACCAGACCTGTTCGAATTCGGAACATAAACCTTCACTCAATTCTTATCGGCTCCTGTCCAGATCTCTAAAGAGTATTGCTCATATGGACACGTTCGAAGAAATCAGTTGCGTCCGAACAGCCGAGTCCCAAACGGTATGAAGATAGCAAGAAGGGCGGCCATCCAAGCCATCGACCACAGTAAAGGCTTCGCAACGGGCAGACCAGCCTCGGTCAGACCCCGAATAGAATCAACAACTACCGTGACGGGTTGGCGTTTCGCGAACACCTGTAACCACCCGGGCAAACTATCGACGGGGACAAAGGCCGAAGAGGCAAAGGTTGTAAACAGGGTCGGAACAAATGAAGCCGACTGAACGGTCTCCACGTTTGTACTCAACAGTCCTAGAGTGACGTAGACCCATGAGAACGTGAACCCAAAAAGAACAGCCAGGCCCAGCGCCGCCACCCCAGCCAGGAAGCCGTTTCCGAACCGAAACCCAATTGCGACCCCCATCAGGACAATGACGATCGATGTCAGAACGAATCGAGTGGAGTCCGCCAATGTCCGCCCAATCAACACCGCAGAGCGCCTAATAGGCAATGAAAGGAATCTGTCGGTCGAACCCTCGTTAGCGTCATGAGCGAGAACGATGGCGGTATTAGAACCGGCAAAAGCTAGTGTCTGAATCAAGACACCTGGGATCAAATAGTTTGCGTAATCCGTCGTTTCGGTCTGAATGCTTCCGCCAAAAACGAAGTTGAATATTAAGACAAAAAAGACAGGCTGGACGAGCGTGAAGAAGATCATCTGCGGGTTTCGACGAAGCCGAAGAATATTTCGCCCAGCCATGGTCATCGAATCATTCCATAGTTGGATCATTGCTCAACCTTTTGGTCATCGCCTGCAGCTGAGGCCGGCCCAGACCGCCCGGTGAGACTGAGAAAGACATCGTCCAGTGTTGGCCGCTTAACTGCAAGGTCAGAGAGCTCAATGCCTTGCCTGTCGACGTCTTGGCTTACCGACACCAGGGCGGCGACCCGATCGTTGACTGGCACAGACACCTGCCCCTGCCGTTCGTCGTGTCTGGCCGGCGACGTGCCCACTCGAGACAAGATCTCCAACACCTTTTGGCAGTCCTGCTGTCGGGATGGTGTAGCCAGAAGGTAGTCACCGCCGACACGTTGTTTAAGAGATTCGGGTGTACCTTCGGCGATGACGGCGCCTTGATCGATCACTGTTATGGAATCTGCCAAGGCATCTGCTTCCTCCAAATACTGAGTCGTGAGAAGGACCGTCGTCCCTTGATCTTGAAGCGTCCGCAGAAACTCCCACAGTTGCTGACGCGTTCGTGGGTCAAGCCCTGTGGTTGGTTCGTCGAGCAACAAGATCTTCGGATAGCCGACCAGACTTGCGCCGAGGTCAAGCCGGCGCCGCATACCGCCAGAATACGTCTTGACTAGACGGTCGGCGGCGTCCTCTAAGTCGAGGCGTTCCAACGTTTCGTTAGCGCGCTCACGAGCCGTCTTGCGTCCCAGCTGGTACAGGCGACCGACAATTTCGAGGTTTTCTCTACCGGTTAAGAATTCATCGACTGCCGCTGACTGGCCAGCCAGGCCAATGGTCTTTCTAATCAGGCCAGCTTCCAAACGAAGGTCGTGTCCGGCGACGGCCACGGACCCGCTTTGCAGCCCTAATAGAGTCGCCAGTAAACGGACTAGTGTCGTTTTTCCAGCGCCGTTCGGCCCGAGCAGACCACGCACCTCACCTTGTTCAATTTCTAACGACAGCCGCTTTAACGCTGATACGTCGTCAAACTGATGCGAGACATCATTCACTTCGATGATAGTTGACACTTGGCCCAGGCTAGCCGAGTCCTTCAATCACGTCCTATGATTATTAGTACGTGACTGATAAACCACTATGTCGACTGTTGCGGAGAGGTTCAGGCTGTTCGAGTGCGATCTCGCGCCTGGACTCGTTGCTGTTAAGTTCCGTGGGAGCGCTTGTCGCCCACCAAGTCGCCTACTCAGTAGCACCATTGTTTGGTCAAGCATCTTCAGTTGGTCATGGTCATATGGCTTTGGTCTGGAAACTAGCTTTTCTACTGGCAACCGTAGGCATGACCGGATTTGTCCTACGCAGTCTTCGATCTCGTAACTATCGACTCACAAACCCGTTCTATACCGGTTCGATGATCGCTGGTAGTTTCACGACGTTGGAGCTCGTCGAACGGGCTGTAGCAGGTATTGCGCCGGCGGCGCTTCTAACCGAACTGGTTTTTTGGCTAGGGGTCGCTGCTACGATTCCGATCACGTTCGCCTACGTCGTGGTGTTGCGAACCGTCTCGGAGACTGCTGGCAAGATTTTGGATCGCCGGGTCGCCGTTACATGGCCGTTGGTGGGCGCGGTTAAGCCACGGACCACCGAAGTGTGCTGTCTTGGCGGGTTTGACTGTGTTTCGTCGCGGTGGAGCCGTGGCCCCCCGGCCCTGAATGTGTCTATACCTTTATAGCAGGCCGATTTAGCGGCTAGCCATTTCGGGCGCTCGTACACAAACATCGACGCGCCGTTCGACCATTCATGCACAAATCTTTAAGGACGTAACTATGAAATACCCATTCTTGGGACGAAAGATCGCGGTTGGGGTTGTGGTCGCGTTGACCGCGGCCGCATGCGGTTCGTCTAACGCTTCAAGCAGCGATACGACCGCGCCACGCACCGAATCCACCGACACAACATCAGACGGTACCGAAGTGAGCCGCGACCTTCCCGTACCCACAATCGATGTCACCGTCGAACAAGACGCTAAGGCTGGTCAGAACCTGACGGTTGACGTCAACAACTTCGAGGTCGCCCCTGAAGCTGCAAGCACCGAAACCGTCCAGGGGGAAGGCCACTTTCACCTCTATGTCGACGGCGAACGGACGCTTCGCTTTTACAACGAAGCCATTCATCTCGAACTCGAGCCAGGCTCCCATGAGGTAATGGTCGAACTGAGCTCGAATGACCACTCAGCTTGGACGCTCGACGGCGAACCTATTACAGCCATGGCATCGATAGATGTTCCAGAGACTGGCGGAGAGGGACACGGACACTCTGAGACCAACGGCCAAGACGTCGCTGGCTTCGAATCTGAACCATCGGTCGAGATAACGATTACCAAAGACCCGAAGTCCGGTTGGAACGTTCATGCTCCTGTCGAGAATTTCAGGCTCAGTGCTGAGAATGCTAGCGGTGAACCAGTTGATGGTGAGGGACACGCTTACCTTCTAGTGGACGGCGAAAACGTTGAGCGCCTGTACGGGCCTTGGTGGCATATCAGCAATCTCGAAGAGGGCGACCATGACATTACGGTCGAACTTCGAGCCAATGACCACGCTGCGTTGACCCTGGATGGTGAGACTATTGCGGCCTCCGCCGACGTAACTGTTTCGGCTGAAGAAGCCGCCGAACAGGGACACGATCACGGTGATGACCACTCGAAAGAAGAAGACGGCGGACACAACCATGGCGAAAGCTCAGGCTCGCTAGCTATTGAAGATGGGCTAACAGAAGCCGATGCTGAATCAACCATCGAATTTGTTGTAGCTGATGGAGACATCGAAGCGAGACTCGACGGCGAGGTCGTCGATGGGGCTATCGAAATCGACTCCGGAACAGTCGTTAAAATCACGACGACCAGCGACGTCGAGGAGCAAGTTCACCTGCACGGCCATGACGTCTTGGTGGACGTTTCGCCCGGAACTGACGGAGCGATAATCTTCACCGCTGACATACAGGGTACGCTCGAGGTCGAACTCGAGGGCTCCGGCACCCTGTTAGCTAACCTTCGAGTCAGCTAACAGATCGTATTTACTCATGGATATCCCAACCATCGTTGCGCATGGAATAGGCTCAAGGACAGCGTTACCGCTGCCTCTTTGGCAACTTGCCTGGGCGGCAATAGCCGCTCTCGGGTTCTCGTTTTTGGGACTCTCACTACTTTGGAAGAGCCCAATAATGGCTTCTGCCGCCGACGGTCGGTCCGTCGGCGGCGCAACGCTGGCCCGGGCATGTACGATTGTCGCCCGTTCGGCGTCGTTTGTGCTGTTCCTCGTTTGCATCGCATCTGGGCTGTTCGGAGAAGACCAAGCCTTACAGAACCTGACTCCAGTCACCATCTATGTGATGGTTTGGGTTGCTGTACCGTTCCTTTCAGCCTTTGCCGGTGACCTTTGGAAGGTGGTCAGTCCGTTTGAAACAATCGGCCTAGTCGTCGAACAGCTTCGGGACTCAAAAAGTAGCAAAACTCTGGAACACCACTTGTTTGCCGTTGCTACCATCTTTGGGTTTCTCTTTCTTGAACTAGCCCATCCTTCGGGAAGCTCACCTCGAGTCCTGGCATACGCCATGGTGGTCTATACGTTAATTGCTACTGGTGGAATACTCATTTGGGGCAACTCTTGGCTTCGTAACGGTGAAGGTTTTGGTGTTCTGTTTCGCTTGATCGCTGCGATGTCTCCCGTTTATCGGTCACCGTCCGGCGAAATACGGCTTCGGGTCCCACTTGCAGGTCTGTCAACTATTGAGGTTCTCCCGGGGACTGTTGCGCTCATACTCTTAGCCTTAGCTGGAACGAGCTTCGACGGCTTCTCTGAAAGTGAGGACTTCGTCGATTTAGTCGGGCAGCAGTCGGGTTGGGCTGGGGTATCACCGACCGTGATCGGCTTGCTGGCCATGTTTGTAATCGCGGCCGGGTTGTATTGGCTGGGTTCGAAGTTTACCTCTAACGTGACCGGCATGTCGGCGACAGATGCGATGCGCCTGTTTGCGCCCTCGCTTGTTCCGATTGTTTGGGGCTATCTCTTGGCCCACTACGCACTACTTCTGATTGATGAAACCCAGCGATTCTGGTACCTGCTGTCGAATCCGTATGGGTCCATCGACGACGCAGGCAATCCGGTTGTGAATATCTTCGGTGCCGCCGGAGGCACGATCGACTTCGAACTTGTCAACCTTGACGTGGTTGCCTGGATCCAAACCATCGCAATCTTAGTCGGCCATATCGCCGGCGTCATGGTCGCCCACGACATCGGGATCGACCGGTATGACCGAGTCCAAGCGATCCGAAGCCAATACGCCATGTTGTTCGTCATGATGATATACAGCGTCGGTGGTTTAGCCCTACTATTTAACGGATAATGTCGCCGGCCGTGGACGGCGCGAACCTACAGTGTCACAGCTCCCGTTCATACTGGCTACATGGCAGTTACGCAACTACAACTACCGATGACACCCAGCCGCTGGAAGCTCGACCATTCAACTATTCACAAGGGCAAAACCGGCCTCGCGCGGGCTCGTGAGATCCTGGCGTCGTGCCAGTCACGAGAAGACGAGCTGCTCGCTACGAGAGAGGCCCTTAGCACGTTGACTCACGCCACGATCACAGGCGGCCCGGAGCGCCAGACCAGCGCGGCCAGTCAGGTCCTGGCCGCCTAAGTTCCTGCTCGGCGTTGTTCGCTGTCAGTTAGGCGTTCGTAAACGACTGTTCGGCAAGCGACTTATCAACGGCCTCTGCGCACTGACGACCCTCGGCGATAGCCCACACGATTAGCGACTGACCACGACTCATATCACCGCAGACAAACACGTCATCGGCTGAGGTTTTCCAATTCTCGTCTTTGTCGACGTTACCGCGAGGAGTCAGTTCAACGTCGAACTGCTCAAGCAACGGAGACCGCTCAGGTCCGGTGAAACCAATAGCGAGCAAAACCATGTCAGCTTTGATTTCGCGTTCAGAGCCCGCAACGGTCTCGAAGCTCATTCGACCATCATTAAAAACAGTCTCGACTTCGACCGTATTGATGGCTCGAACTCGCCCGTTCTCGTCCGAGAGAAACTCTGTGCTGTTGACGTTAAAGATCCGCTCGCTGCCGCTCTCTTCATGTGATGTTGAGGTCCGTAGCATTATTGGCCACGTCGGCCACGGAGACTTCGGAGATCGAGTGTCAGGTGGGCGTTCGGTAATTTCGAATTGGGTGACCGAGTTCGCGCCGTGGCGAGCCGACGTTCCCATACAATCCGATCCGGTATCTCCGCCACCAATTATTACTACGTCGCGACCTTTGGCACTGAACGGATGGGCATCGAGGTCGCCAACCGCAACTTTGTTTGCCTGTGGTAGGAACTCCATCGCCTGATATATTCCTTCGGCGTCGCGGCCGGGAATCGGAAGGTCTCGAGACTGAGTGGCACCGCCGGCCAACACGACGACGTCGAACTGAGCCTTCAGCTCCTCGGCGGAAATGTCGATCCCGACTTCGGTACTGGTAATGAACGTTGTGCCTTCAGCTTCCATCTGTTCAAGCCGGCGGTCAATGACGTTCTTCTCCATCTTGAATTCGGGAATTCCGTAGCGGAGAAGCCCACCAATGCGGTCTGCACGCTCGTAAACGGTAACGTCGTGACCGGCCCTGGTCAACTGTTGGGCCGCGGCCAAACCAGCGGGGCCCGAACCGACCACGGCTACTGATTTGCCGGACTTCACCGTTGGAGGAAGAGGCACGATCCAGCCCTCTTCGAAGGCACGCTCGATTATTGAAACCTCGACTTGTTTGATCGAAACGGGGTCCTCGTTGATACCGAGGACGCACGCGCCCTCACATGGCGCAGGGCAAAGCCGGCCCGTGAACTCCGGGAAGTTGTTTGTTGCGTGGAGCTGCTCGATCGCTTCTCGCCACTGATTTGTGTAGACAAGGTCGTTCCAGTCAGGAATGAGGTTGCCTAACGGACACCCGCTATTACAGAACGGAATGCCGCAATCCATGCAGCGAGACGCTTGAACTTTAATTTCGTTCTCGGTCAGCGGCACCGGCAGTTCTTTCCAGTCCCGGAGACGAACCGGAACAGGCCGGTACTCGGGTACCTGCCGCTCGTGTTTCATGAATCCTCTACTATCACCCATGTCGTCTCTCCCCTAGCCTTGTGTCGCGGCCATAATTGCCGCTACTTCGTCGGTGCCGTCGGCTTTCGCTTGGGCCTTTGCTTCCAGAACCGCTTTGAAGTCGGTCGGCATGACCTTCACGAACTTGGCGCTAGCTTGTTCCCACTCATCGAGCAAGGACTGGCCCAAGGTCGATTCCGTTTCGGTGACGTGGGTTCTAATGCGGTCCTGTAGCCATATTTTGTCGTCGGCAGAAAGCTCTTCGAGAGCCACCATCTCCATATTCACATTGGAGCTGAACGTCGCCTCAACGTCGTAAACATAGGCGATGCCGCCTGACATGCCGGCAGCGAAGTTACGACCGGTCGCCCCAAGGACAACGGCGCGCCCTCCTGTCATATACTCGCAGCCGTGATCGCCGATACCTTCGACAACGGCAATGGCTCCGGAGTTACGCACGCAGAACCGTTCGCCGACCTGTCCTCGCACGTAGAGTTCACCAGCCGTCGCTCCATAAAGAGTCACGTTGCCAGCGATGATCTGTTCTTCCGGCACGAAGGAAACATCAACCGGCGGTTTGACGATTAGACGCGCTCCGGAGAGGCCCTTACCGAGAAAGTCGTTGGCGTCACCAGTGAGCCGCATCGTGACACCAGCCGGCACAAAAGCACCGAAGCTGTTTCCCGCCGACCCTTCGAAGTCGATCTGGATGGTGTCGTCAGCCAACCCCGCGCCGCCGTATTTCTTGGTCAGTTGATACCCAAGCATGGTGCCGGTCGAGCGGTCGGTGTTGTTGATTTCGCTCGCGAAGGTAACCGATTCTTGACTATCCAGGGCCGCCGCTGACTCTTCGATCAATGTGTTGTCGAGCACGGCCTCGAGCCCATGATCCTGCCCCGTCACGTTGCTACGAGGCGCGTCTTCGGCAATGTCTGGAAGATGTAGAATTGGTGATAGATCGAGGCCATCGGCTTTCCAGTGCTCGATGGCGTTGTTCACGTCGAGCGCTTCGACCTGGCCAATGGCTTCCTCGACCGAGCGGAACCCGAGTTCGGCCAAATACTCTCGGACTTCCTCGGCAATATATTCGAAGAAATTAACGACGAATTCTGGCTTGCCGCTGAACTTGCGACGCAACTCTGGGTTCTGGGTTGCGACGCCTACCGGGCAGGTGTCGAGGTGGCAGACCCGCATCATGATGCAGCCCGAGACCACAAGCGGTGCCGTAGCAAAGCCGAATTCGTCGGCGCCTAGCAACGCAGCGATAACAACGTCTCGTCCGGTTTTTAGCTGACCGTCGACTTGGACAACGATTCGACCGCGGAGATCGTTGAGCATCAGGGTTTGTTGGGTTTCGGCCAATCCGATTTCCCATGGCGTACCAGCGTGTTTGATCGAAGTGAGAGCGGCCGCTCCCGTGCCGCCGTCGTGACCACTAATCAAGACCACGTCCGCGTGCGCCTTTGACACACCAGCGGCTACTGTGCCGACTCCTACCTCAGAAACGAGCTTGACGTGTACCCGTGCTTCAGGGTTCGCATTCTTAAGATCGAAAATCAGCTGGGCCAGGTCCTCGATCGAATAAATGTCGTGGTGCGGGGGAGGCGAGATTAGACCCACACCCGGAGTCGAGTGGCGGGTTTTTGCGATCCACGGCCATACTTTGTTACCGGGAAGCTGGCCACCTTCGCCAGGTTTTGCGCCCTGCGCCATCTTTATCTGGATGTCGTCGGAGTTGACTAAGTATTCACTCGTCACACCAAACCTGCCGGAAGCGACCTGTTTGATCGAGCTTCGACGTAAATCGCCGTTTTCGTCTGGAGTGAAACGATCCGGGTCTTCGCCGCCTTCGCCCGTGTTCGACTTGCCACCAATGCGATTCATGGCAATGGCTAAGTTCTGGTGAGCTTCTTGTGAGATAGAGCCATAGGACATCGCTCCGGTCGAGAACCGTTTGAAGATCTCTGAAGCTGGTTCGACCTGGTCGAGGGGAACCGGTGGGCGCGTGCCAGGGCGAAGCTTAATGAGCCCACGCAACGTCGCCAGTTTGACCGCCTGGTCATCTACCGCCGAGGTGTACTCTTTGAAAATATCGTATCGACCTGACCGCGTTGAGTGCTGAAGTTTGAACACGGTTTCTGGGTTAAATAGGTGGTGCTCGCCTTCTCCGCGCCATTTGTATTCTCCGCCGACTTCGAGCGAGCGATGAGACCGGGTTTCTGGGTTAGGGGCAAACGCCAATGCGTGACGCTTCTCTAACTCAGCAGCGATGAGGTCGAGGCCGATCCCGTCGAGCTTGCTTGACGTCCCAGTGAAGTATTCTTCGACCAGTTCGTGGCTTAACCCGATCGCCTCAAAAATTTGGGCACCCGTGTAGGACATCACGGTTGAGATGCCCATTTTCGACAGCACCTTCAGCAAGCCCAGGTCAACCGACTTAACAAAATTTGTTCGCGCTTGTTGTGGGGTTACCTGTCCGAGCCCATAGCGGTCTTCACTAATCAGGTGGTCGAGGGCGTCGAAGGCCAGATACGGGTTAATGGCCGATGCCCCGTAGCCGATCAACATCGCAAAGTGGTGAACCTGACGGGCTTCACCAGATTCGACGACTAAGCCAACTCGGGTGCGGGTGCGTTCACGAACCAAATGGTGGTGCACGCCGCTGGTAGCCAACAGCGAAGGAATCGGAATTAGATTTTCATTCGCACCCCGGTCGGAGAGAACCAAAATCGACGTTCCGTCAGCGACTGCTTCAGATGCTTTGGCCCGAATCGAGGTGAGTGCCGCCTCAAGGCCCGCTCCCCCACTACCTGCTTCGTACAGACATGGAATGACCACGGTAGAGAAATCTTCGAGACCTTCGGACGTATCGACTTCAATCAAACTCGCAAGTTGATCGTTGGTGATAATTGGGTGAGGCAAATAAATCTGGCGGCAAGACTCTGCTACCGGGTTCAGCAGGTTGATTTCGGGTCCGAGTGTTGAACAGACCGAGGTGATCAGTTGTTCTCGAATAGCGTCGAGGGGCGGGTTCGTGACTTGAGCGAAATGCTGTTTGAAATAGTCGTACAACAGACGGGACTTGTCAGACAATACCGCTAGCGGCGTGTCTGTTCCCATCGAACCGATCGCTTCCTTGCCTTTGGTAGCCATTGGCGTCAAGATCATCTTGTGCTCTTCAAGCGTGTACCCAAAGACTTGTTGCTGTTGTAGCAACGTCGCTTCGTCAGATAGTAGGTTGCGGTCGCTCGAACGAGTTTGTATGTCGTCTAGTTCGACGAGGTTTTGGTCTAGCCAGTCCTGGTACGGGCGTGCGGCAGCCAATTTCTCTTTGATTTCGTCGTCTCGAATAATCCGGCCTTCGTCGGTGTCGATGAGGAACATGCGACCCGGCTGCAGCCGACCCTTCTCGATAACTTTCGAAGAGTCAACCTGTACGACGCCAACTTCTGACGCCATAATGACCACATCGTCATCGGTGACCCAATAACGTGATGGTCGGAGCCCGTTGCGATCTAGGACAGCACCGATGAGGGAACCATCGGTGAAGGCGATCGAAGCTGGGCCATCCCACGGCTCCATCAGCGAAGCGTGATACTGATAGAAAGCACGTCGTTCAGCCGACAATGACTCATGGTTCTCCCATGGCTCTGGGATCATCATCATGACCGCTTCAGGCATGCTGTAACCACCGAGGCAGAGCAATTCGAGAACTTCGTCAAAGGCAGCCGTGTCGCTGCCACCCGGAGCACATATCGGCAGGATCCGGGAAATGTCTCCTGGAATCAAGTCGGTTTCGAGAAGCGCCTCACGTGCCCGCATCCAGTTTCGGTTACCTCGGTCCGTATTTATTTCACCGTTGTGGGCAACCATGCGAAATGGGTGAGCTAACGGCCATGCCGGAAACGTGTTGGTCGAGAAACGGGAGTGGACAATGGCCAACGCCGATTCGCAACGCTCGTCAACCAGGTCAGGAAAGAAGTCGGCTAACTGTGCTGTGGTTAGCATCCCTTTGTACGTAATCGTCCGGCTCGACAGAGACGGGAAGTAGACGGGAACGTCTAGGTTTATTTCGCGTTCGAACCGCTTTCTAGCAACATAGACCTGCCGATCGAGATCGATTCCGCCAACACCGTCGCCAGCGATAAAGACCTGGCTGAACTGTGGCATCGTTACCAACGCTTGACTTCCTACGCCCTCGGTATTAACCGGTGTTTGTCGCCACCCGAGAACCCGCAGACCTTCTTCTTTGGTAATCCGCTCGATCTCTTCTCGTGACTTATCAGCCGCGTCGTCTGACTGAGGAAGGAAACCTATCCCGGTTGCGTACCGACCAGCGGGCGGGAGCTCGAAGTCGACGACTTCCCGAAAGAGTCTGTCCGGAACTTGCAACAGAATTCCTGCACCATCGCCTGTGTTGATCTCGGCGCCTTTTGCGCCTCGATGATCCAAACGACACAGCGCACCGACGGCCTGTTGAACTATTGAATGACTGATGCGACCTTTAAGATCGCATACAAAATTTAGTCCACACGAATCGTGTTCGTTTGCTGGGTCATACAGACCTTGCTTCGGTGGAAATTCAGACCGCATTTGGGCTCCTGGAGTAAAAAGACCTGTTCAGGCATAGGGACTCCGTTGGCCCTCGGCCTTCCCACGATACCACCAAACAACCGGTTCAAGCCAACCGTTAACGAGTCTCAACAACTAGAATGTCGAAGGTCCGAGTCATACAACCGTGGATCGCCAGAAATCGAGCACGACGTGTGACTAATGCCCACTCAGGCACCCGGTGGCTGGCCAGACGGTTCACCCAAAGTCAGCAAGTATCCATCGGGATCCACTGCCCAGACTTCTCTCATTCCGTACCATGAGAGTTTCGGCTGTTTGATTACGGCGCTTCCGAGAGCTTCTATTAAGCGGTCCAAATCTTCAACCCGGAGGTAGATACTCGCGGTGGCTGAAGGCTGATCATCAACACCGACGCCTGGAGCCTCACCGCTGAAGCTTTCGCGGCATTGCAACATCAACTCGCCGGACCCAAGCTTTATGTTCGCAAAAATGAGAGGCTGGTCAGGCTCATTGTCGCCGAGGACCTCCCCTTCCGCTGGAACGCGAGTCACGACTTCGAAGCCAAGTAAGTCGCGGTAGAACCCAACTGATTGCTCGACGTCGGTGACCATCAGATTCGTTACAACAGTTGCCATCTAGTTTCCTTCGCTATCTTGAGATTTGAGACGTTTCACATGGTCGTCGACCGATTGTTTCATCCGATCGACGTGATCACTAAAAATTGCATCGACATTCATTTCGAGAAGCCGCTTTAGGTCTGCAGGGCGCTGCAAGTCCCACGCCATGGCGAGCAGCCCCTTAGCATGAACCATCTCTACGTACGAAGCGGTCCAATCCGTGTGGTGCATATTCACAGCGTCGGTTCGCGCTTCGACTAACGAGACCAGTCTATGTTCGAATCCTTCCTTAACATGTTTGATTCGGGTACTGTCGACCAGTTTTATTTCATCGGAAAGACTCCGCCAACCAGCCACGACCCGCCAGTCAGGATGACATAGCCAGAGCCGCCTCAAAATTGCGGGGTCAAACTTCCGAGAGACGTTTACAACTTCGGCCGCCGCTTTTGCATCCTTGACATCAAGCGAAAGGTCGAAGTTGGTTCCGCAGTGCTGATAGAACTCTAACAAAGATGGGATGTGTGAAGGAAGGTCCGACCGACGAACATCTCGGATCTTGACTGTCTTACGCCATTTGCGGACTACCCCGTCATGGTCCATCACGATGTACCCGTCAGATGAAATCCAGACATCTGATTCAAGGGCAGTTGCACCCATTTTGAGCGCCAACATGAACGACTCAATCGTGTTGTCAACAGAATGGGCACGCGCACCCCTATGGGCAAACCCGACTGGCGGTCTTCTAGATTCGATACTCACAAGAATATCTTAGAATACGCAGCTCCCATTAGGTCAACAGGGTCAACGGCCAGCCGTCGATGCCAACTCCGTCCGCTTTCTCGACAATCTAGAGCTACAATTACGTAAGAGTAAGAAGTTTCCAAATAATCACGACGTCGGTTTGATTCCTGCTTTTGTCCACCAGAAGTGGTTACGAAGCTCAATCGTTCAGCATCTTTGTTGCGGTATGTCCCGAACTTTGACTAGTTTTATATGTACAAATTTGTTTCGGGCGAACGTGTCGGACCTTGGCAATCGAGGAAGGTGTCTTGTGGGCGAAAACGGTAAGAAATCCAAAAACTCAGACGACAAGAAGAAGACTGGGGTCAACACGACCAAAAAGTCACGCTTGGTTAAAGATGGCGCCGTAGTCGAGGACGCGGCAGGTCACGGTGCCGGTTCAGCTACCGCCAAGAAGGACAAGCCAACGGCCGAAAAGAAGTCATCTGACTCGCGGCCAGCCGGTAGGAGCAGAAAGTCGAAGCGTCCCAACGTTGGTTCAAACTCAGCGAAGTCTTTGGACTCGACCAAGTCCACTAAACCAACCAGTACATCATCGTCAAGCGCCAAAACCGTCAAATCCACCACAGCAACCAGCACATCATCAAGCGCCAAAACCGCCAAATCCACCGCAGCAACCAGCACATCATCGAGCGCCGCTAGCACCGTCAACTACGCCGAATACGATCTAGATGCCGGAATCGCTCGATACATTTGGTGGGGGCTCGCCTGCCTTGCCCTACTTCTCGCCGTTGGGCTCGCAGCCACCCAACGGTTCGGATCAACCGACGACTCGGCGGCGAACAGTTCGAACCAAGCAGCCAATGGTGCCGGACCTACCACGGTCGACGATACCACGGCTCCAGCTGACGGCATTGTCGCAAACAATGACGAAACCCCATCTAGCGATTCAGGCCCAGCCGGACCAGTTTCAGAACTCGAAGCGAGTTCGGTTGCCGCCCTTAGTGCCGTCGCACTTGACGAACGTGTAAACGTAGCTATCGATGGCGATACGGCAACGCTGACTGGCTCGGTAACAACCGAGGCTGACAAGGCCAGCGCGGAGAAGTCGGTTGAAGCCGTAGACGGTGTCAACAACGTCGTCAACGACCTTGAGGTCGACCCCGAAGCCAAACCTCCGTCGACTGAAGAGACCGCTCCGACGTCAACCGACGAACCGGCCGAGACGCCAGTAGCCGAACCGGAGCCAGCAGAACCATCCTACAACGGCTAGTCGTCTGACGTGAGAGCCGTAAAATATGCGCCGGTTGCAATTCTGTTGCTGGCGGTATTTACGGCATCAACTTTTCCCGGGGCTAACCCCCGTCGCCAGGCTGAACCCAACCTACTACGGGCATCAGCGGTCCAAGTTCAACCAGTCGCCGCCCTTCAGGTCCTTAGAAGTAATCCGACGAGCACCTTGGTAGCTCACGCAACAACGACCGAATCGGTTGTCTTTGAACGCGCAACAGAGACTTCCGCCGTTCTCACGACCTTGTCCAACCCAACCACAACCGGCGGGCCACTGGTTTTTCAGGTAGTCGACGGAAGTTCAGACTGGCTAAAAGTCAAGCTGCCAATCCGCCCAAACGGGTCTGTCGGCTGGGTAAAGGAAAGTTCGGTTGACCTGACCATAAACCACTACCGCGTTGCTATCGACGCTTCCGACCACGTCATCCAGGTCACCTATCGAGGCGAGACCATTCTCGAAACCGAGGTGGCAATCGGCAAAGGATCCACGCCAACCCCAATAGGATCGTTCTATCTAACTGAACTCTTAGAACCCAGCAGCCCAAACGGGATTTACGGACCGTTCGCATTCGGGCTTTCAGGGTACTCTGAGACACTCCAGTCCTTCAACGGAGGTGACGGGGTCATCGGCCTCCATGGAACTAACGACCCTTCGGCGCTCGGCACAGACGTTAGTCATGGCTGCGTTCGCATCGACAATGAGGTCATAACCGAACTCGCGAGTCTTCTGCCGTTAGGTACGCCCGTAAGAATTACCGCATAGACCCTGATCACAAACGAACGGCGGCTCGAGAACGTCAATTCGTCTCACAACGGACTCGTCAGTCCCGATAGTAAGAGATGGGCTACCTTCCGTCTCTTCCATCGATGCGCGACAACCGTTCACGAACTCACAGACCGCTCAGGAACTTCACCGGATTGTGGGCAATTGTTGCCGCTGTGGCCTTACTCACCTCGCTCTACGACGCAGATGTCGCCACCGCAGAGAACCAGCCACCGATGGACACAGGGTTCGAAGAAACATCCACCGAGGCATTCATAAAGGAACCGGTAACCGTCGAGCTAACACCGGGCGACGAGATACTCATACTTGAAGACGTCTCACTGGACATCCACTTCGAGGTCAGGAGCAAGAACGCTGGAGTTTGGAGCGAGGCAATAGCGCTCGACGGCCACGGGGACGAAGGGCCAGATGCCGTTGCCACAGGCGAAGGCGCTGGAGCCGATCCGTTCGTTACGAACATAGGGCCCATCTGGCTCGGCGACGACGCCGAAGCCGTTGAACTACGAGCGTCGGTTCCCACTCGGGTAATGGTGACGACCCTACGGCCCTCAACATCTCCGGCACAGTTCGCTGAAACACGTGTAAACGGAACGCAACTCTCCGCTGCCCAACCGGCAATTCAGCCACGATCGGCCTGGGCGACCAGTGGCTGGGCCTACGAAACTGGCGGGTGCGAAAACGGACCGATCGTGGCCGACAGAACCAACGCGGTCGTCGTGCACCATACGGTAACCTCTAACAACTACAGCCGAGACCAGGTCGACGACATAATTCGAAGCATCTATCACCTCCACGTAAACATCAACGGCTGGTGCGACATCGGATACAACTTTGTGGTCGACCGGTTCGGCGCAATTTGGGAAGCGCGGTCAGGGGGAACACATAACTCGGTCGTAGGTGGTCACGCCAGGGGGTTCAACACCAACACCGCAGGTGTCGCCCTCCTTGGCCAGCACCATTCCGGCGCAAACCCGCCAGCGAGCGCTCCGACTCAGAGCGCCAAAGACGCTGTCGCCAAACTGGCGGCATGGAAACTGTCCTTAAGCGACGTTAGACCAACTCAGCAAGTCAGCCTCACGAACGGATCGACTGGGGCTGCCGGAAGTTACCCAGCAATTCTTGCTCACAGGGACCTGGGTCAAACATCGTGTCCAGGAAGTTTGTCGATGGCATTCGTGCGGGCGCTTCCCCAAATCGCCAACGAATATGTAAACCATAGCTCGTATGTCAACGCCCTTTCCGAGACCTTTGATGGTCGCCCGCTGCATAACAACGAAATCGAATATTGGCAGTCAGTTCTCAAACGGCAAGGCTACGAATCAACGGCGAACGAATTCGCTCGATCGTCGCACAACGTTGGCCGACTCGTCGACCGTCTCTACCAGACCGCTCTTGGTCGAGCAGCCGATACGGAAGGACGAGCCCAGTGGGTTAGCTGGCTTCAGGCCGACCACACCTACGCCCAGGTCGCCCTCCATTTTCATGGGTCCGACGAAATTTCTCAGCAACACCCCGGAGACACGAGTTACGTGACCCAGCTCTACCGATCGATCCTGGGACGAGAACCCGATGCTGCAGGTCGGGCTGACTGGGTCCGACGACTGCAAACAGGTCAAACCACCCGTCACCAAGCAGCCCATCTGTTTATCCAGTCCGAAGAAGGTCGCCAGCAACGAGTCGACGCGCTGTACCGGGACATCTTAGGTAGGCCTGCAGGCCAAGCAGGGTACGACGCCTGGGCGGACTATTTACTGACCGGTGACGACCGTTCGCTGGCAGTCAAATTTGCCATTTCAACGGAGTACCAAAACAACATTTGATTGCCGATCTTCAAAAAGGCGTGGCCTCGTCGTAGGCGGATTCATCCGTCAGAGCTCAGCAACGGCCCCAAACATACGATTAGACCGTTTGAGTACGTGACTGTCTCGGTAGATTCCGCTGGGCATTCGCCACTGACATTCGCCGACCCGACAATTTTACCGTCGGCGGTAGCGTTACACGGACGGCCGATGAGCTGAGGGCCAGTGGTTATGTCAACACAGTCACCTACCTCAAGTCCGCCTCCAATCGCAGGTCCCGTCGATTCTGGTTCGTTCTCGTCGTCATTGGCATCCGCACTGTAGATAAAGACGAGTAGAAGAGCCGCGATAATTCCCACCACTGGCAATGCTCGCAATACGGACGAATGACGGTTCGAAATTTCTTCCTGTTCGGCGTTACGACGATTGTGAAGGTGGTCGCGATTGAGTAATCGCGGGTCGATTCGGGTGACACCATCATCGGTCGAATACAGTCTTGGCCCCGACGTTGAGCTTCGACGTAGCTCATCATCGTAGGTTCGACGTTTAGCCGTATCACCCAAAACACTCCATGCCTCATTAACGCGACGCATCGACTCTTCGGCCTTCTTCGCCTGCGCTGGTGAACTCCCCGAGTGACTATCAGGGTGCCACCTACGGGCAGCCCGATAATAGGCTGCCTGGAGTGTCTTGTGGTCAGCATCGTCTCCTACGCCAAGTACCTGGTAGTGAGTCTTCAAGTTCGGGAGTCTCCTATTCTCCTGCTAATGGTAGGACG
This sequence comes from uncultured Acidimicrobiaceae bacterium, assembly GCA_964551835.1. Taxonomy (GTDB): domain Bacteria; phylum Actinomycetota; class Acidimicrobiia; order Acidimicrobiales; family SZUA-35; genus JAHDCC01. Next base: position 49,305 of record CAZKEM010000054.1, read on the forward strand.
AACATCGCCTAGTGCCCTCATCAAACAACACCTGAAGGCAATTCAACTTGTCACAGTGAAACACCTAAGGCCAACGCCAGACCGACGACAATCTGAACCCGCCCCGTCGCTCCAAGGACCCCGATCAACTGCTCGCCTACAGCACCGGAAAGAACGACCTTGGCTGGCTGGATCGCTAATAACAACCCAATCATCGCCACCCCTACGAACGGATGATTGATGGCCGTGACTCCACACGTTACCGCCGCGCCGGCAAACAAGGCCACGTATAGAAACCTGGTTGAACGATCACCCAATTTCACTGCCAATGTTTGCTTGCCACTGGCACGATCGGTCGGGATGTCACGAAGGTTGTTGATCACCAGCAGTGCTACAGCAAGAAAACCTACGGGAACCGACACCAAAACGGCCAGCCAGGTAACCGACTCGGTGTGTACATAGGCCGAACCAACCGTCGCCACTACGCCAAAGAAGACGAAGACAAAAACCTCACCCAGTCCGTAGTAGCCATATGGAGCGGGGCCACCCGTATACGCCCAACCGGCCAGCATCGAGACGGCCCCTACCATAAGCAGCTCCCAACCAACTACAGCAGCTAGCATGAGGCCGGCCAAACCGGCAACAACAAACGCCGTTCCGGCAGCGATCTTTACCACTCGAGACGAAACCAAACCTGAACCGACAAGCCGAACCGGCCCAACCCGGTCGTCATCGGTGCCTCTGTCACCATCGGCATAGTCGTTTACGTAGTTCGTCGCGACCTGCAACCCAAGGGATACAACCATGGCCGCTACAGCTCGCCACCATATAAGCGGCCCGACGGTCGAAGCCGCAGCTGTACCGACCAAGACCGGAACCACTGCCGCCGGTAGGGTTTTCAGGCGAGCTCCGATGAGCAAGTTGTGAGTTAATGAGTTAGAACTCATCTAGCCAATGTAGTGGCACCGTTATCGTTCGGTTCGGTCGACGTCATCGGCGTCAGCCAATAGTCTTGTCGCCAGTCGTTCCAAACCTGCCGAACGAGAGCCTTTGACCAAAATAGCGGTGTCAGCTCCAGCCGGACCAATGGCCGAGACCGCTTCGTCAATCGACTTCACGTGAGTCGCCGAGTCCCCATACTGCGGCGCCGCTATCGCAAGCACGTCAACACCGCGCGAACAAGCTTCTTCGACGATGTTTAGATGCTCGGCTGCACCTTCGTCTCCGAGTTCGCCCATGACGCCGATCGCCGCCACCTTGTTCGGCGCGTCCAAGCCGTACAACGTGTCGAGGGCGGCGCGCATCGATGTGGGGTTAGCGTTGTACGAATCGTTGATAACCACCAGTCCGGTTGACGTTGTGTCGATTTCCATCCGCCATGGCGACATCTCGAGCTGGCTCAAACCAGATGCGGCGGCTTCAAGAGAAACTCCGACCGATAACGCAGTCGCCAGAGCGGCACAGGCGTTGAAGACCATATGCTCGCCACTGACATTTAAGGAAACTTCGGTTCGCTCGTCATGGGTGTTGACCACAAATCTGGCTCGACGGAATGAGTCGAACATAACGTCGCTGGGATGGACGTCGCCGCCGTGACCAAAGGTGAGAACCGACGCGTCGGTGCGAGCCGCCATCGCCGACACCAAAGGGTCGGCGGCGTTAAGGATCGCAGTTCCGCTGGACGGTAACGATTCGACCAGCTCGCCCTTAGCCTCAGCGACCGCTTCGATCGTTCCGAACAGTTCGGAATGGGCTAATGCCACGGTCGTCACAACGCCGATTGTCGGCAGTGCGATCCCACAAAGATGCGAAATGTGGCCGATTCCGCGTGCCCCCATCTCGGTAACTGTGACCTCAGCATCGGAGGGTGCATTCGCTAACGTAAGCGGCAAACCTATTTCGTTGTTGAAAGAACCAACGTTGACGTGAGTCGATTTCGATGCTGCGCAAACACTCTTGATCATGTCTTTGACCGAGGTCTTTCCAACGCTTCCTGTCACCCCCACAACCTCGGCTGTCAGCCTTCGTCGCGCCACGCGGCCAAGCTCGGACAGTGCTTCTGCGGTATCGGGAACTACGATCGAAGAACCTTTCTGAGGGGGCCGTGACGTCAAATATCCACCTGCGCCGCCTTTGAGCGCAGCGGGAACATAGTCGTGGCCGTCTCTTTCAGCAACGATCGGCACAAACAGCTGGCCGTCGGCGATGTTGCGACTGTCAGTCGAAACACCTGAAACGGTCACATCCGGTCCGCTTAGTCGGCCATTGAGTTCGGTAGCGAGGTCAGAAAGTAGAAACTGCACACGCCAGGTTTACCCGAAAATATGCCAAGTAAAACACTTGGCGAGTAAAAACTAGTGAGATGTTACCGGTTCGCACCGTTACAGTCGGCACTTTTGGGCGGTGGAACACCAAATTTGAGGTGCGTGTGGTTGATCCCGTCGGTCCGTTCAAGATCGAAACCGGTGGTCAGTCTCTTAATAATCATGACACCATAGCCTCCTACCTGAAGGTCTTCTATGCACGGCAGCGCAACCGCTTCAGGGTCGTAGGCAGATCCAGTATCTGTAAAGTACAGGTCGATAGTTTCGGGGGATACTTTAACCTCGACGCCAATACTTCCGCTTTCGGTTGCCCGGTAGCCATGGGTGACAATGTTGACCGCTAGTTCTTGAACTACGAGTTCGATGGTGGGCATAACCGACGCAATCTGAGATTGGGTCAGACTCGATCTCAACCTCGCCGATATCCACGGTCCGAGTCGCCGCACTTCTTCAAGGTCTGCGAACACTTCAAGTTTGTGCTTTTGAGACATCGAGGAGCTCCTAAGATTCCAACTACGGTCAGGCAGCTAGCAAACGGCTGCTTCGCAGATAGATCGAAAACTATCTCGCCTCAAACACAACCTACTCAACGATACCAACACCAAGAGCCGAGCGCTAGCGGGCAGACTGCCGATGCCTTACTCCGCCTGCTCGGGAGCCGGCAGCGTGGTCAGACTTCGCCGGCGAGCGTTCACTCAGGATCCGAGGATTCCGCAATTGGCGAGCTCTTCTTGCATGCAACCGACTAGTCTGTGGAAGGTGACGACGACTGACGCCAAAATTCGCCTCTTGATAGTGTTTGGAGGGCAATCGGCTGAGCGGGACGTCTCGTGCCTTACCGCCGCTCACGTCCTCCAAGCGGTTAACCCGGACCGCTACGAGATTCTCGCTGTCGGCATAGACAAGACCGGCCAGTTCGTATCGGTCGATGTGCCCGATATTGAGGACTCGAGTCCCGGGACCGAAATTGCACCGATGGTTCCGGTAGGCGTCGACTGTGTAATCTCGGAACTGATCACAGGACCAACCAGTGACGTCGAAACCGTAGTCTTCCCACTCTTACACGGGCCACTCGGCGAAGACGGAACCATTCAAGGCATGTTAGAGATGGCTGATGTGGCATACGTGGGAGCTGGCGTGCTCGGTTCAGCTGCCACGATGGACAAGGCCATGGCCAAGACCATCCTTGACGCTCACGGGATCCCGCAAACAAAGTGGGTCAGCTACTTCGAACACGAAACTGACATTACATCCATGGCGGCTGACGCTGTCGAGGCCGTTGGGCTTCCTTGTTTCGTTAAGCCAGCAAACATGGGTTCATCGATTGGGGTATCCAAGGCCTCCAACACACAAGAACTGACTGCGGCCCTAGCTGAAGCGTTTCGCTACGACGAGGTCATCGTGGTCGAGGAAGCGGTTGTGGCCAGGGAAATAGAGTTTGCGGTGTTAGGCAACAACGACCCAGAGCTGTCAGTGCCTGGCGAAATCAAACCAGGAGCCGACTTCTACAACTACGAAGACAAGTATTTTGACGGAACAGCCGAACTTGCCATCCCGGCTTCGCTGCCAACATCGACCGTCGAGCAAATGCGAACTATTGCGTTGGCGACCTACAAGGCTTTGCGAGTTGAGGGCCTCGCCCGAGCAGACTTCTTATTCGAGGAAGGCGGGCGTGGTCCACTACTCAACGAGCTCAACACGATTCCTGGATTCACACCAATATCGATGTATCCCAAATTGTGGGAAGCATCAGGGCTGCGCTATTCCACCCTTATCGACAGGCTGGTCGGACTGGCTCTGGAACGGCACAGGCGCCGCTCGACCAAGCGGGCGGCGAGCTAGCAACACCTCGGCTCACCAACTTCGACTGCTGCGACCCCCGCCAAAGGACCCGCAGCCGATCCGTTCGGAGAACCCGACAAAGGAGCTGCCAGCACTCGTAGATGATCTTCCTGACCATCCAGAGCTAGTTGACCAACTACTACCTGACCAGCTCGAACCTCCATCGATGACAATCCAGGCAGCCTTCCGCCTCCGTCTCGCAATGATTCGCTCCTGGACCGCCATGGCGGCATCTGCGGTTCTCGATGCTGCATCCAGAGCTGCTGAATGTTCCGAGGGAAGGTTCAGCAGCCTCTGTGCCAGCTGATCCAGAGCTTCGGAGTCCGGGGACTCAACTACCTGCCAACCCATCGAAGCTCTGGTTCGCTGCAGCGAACGTTGCGCTCTTGCAACCTCGCGAGTTACAGCTCGATCGAGGGCACCCTCTACAGGCTCGCCGTCGGCCTCGATCATTACGTCATCGATTTCCCGGTTCAAACGATCTGCGGCTTGCGCAACGCGCAAATAGTTTGGACGAGCGAGCCCTAATTCGTGGTCTAGTTCTGAAATAGTAATAGCTAGCTGGTCTGAGGTGTCGATCAATTCGGGTGTCAGGTCGTCGGCATGTGTGGCCACAAATGAAGCGAAGGACTCAAAGACCGCCTTCGACTGCTCTATCATTCCGTGTGATTCGATTCGCGCCCTATCGAGGTCCACTAACAAGTCGTCCATCTGGTCCATTAGATCGTCGGCGACGAGCAGTTCTAAACCAGCAGCCTCCAATGTCTGTCCTACTTCATCCAGCGTTGAGTCTGGTGACTGTCCGATGGTCACCACCCGAAGTAGTGTCATGGCCGACTCGAGCTGACCCAAAGCACGGTCAGGGTGCTCGAGTGCCCAAGTGAACGACTCTTCGGAATGGACGTCGGTTACCTCGCCGAGACGTCGCCTAGCTTGGTCGATGCGACCTAACTCTAGATCATAGAACGCGTCAAGCTGGTCACGCCACTCCAATAGCGGCCCGGTCTTGTTGGGCCAACTCTGCAGCCTATGGGTTGCCGAGAATAGCGTCGCCTCGAGTTTTTCTTGCTCATCATGGAGTTCGAAAACATCTACTACAGGCGGATCATCGACCTCAAAGTCTGTGAGGTCCGCCAATAGTCTTACCAGTATTGCTTTCTCGTCGCTAACATCTAGATCGGCGCTCGCTCTCTCGTCACTAAGTTGGGTGGCTGAAAGAACCTCGTCGAGTAATAGCTCACGCTTGGCGGGGACAGCAACTCGAAGGTGGCCAATCTTGGCGCCCAGGTTGACCAGCCTGTCGAGGGCAACCCGCTGATCGGCGAGAGACTCTTCCAAAATTGCTAAGAAGCCAGAAGCCTTGTCGAGTTCATCATCGGATGCGTTGTCGACGCCGTTTGGTGTCGCTCCCGCCAACGACGTGAGATTTTCGCGGATCCGCTGACTGAGTTCGTCTGCTCGACGTTGATGACTGTCGAGCTCTTGAGCGGTCGTGCCGGTACTAAACTGTTTCCAGGCGTCGACCTGGTTTGTTAACTGTGCGTAGCGCTGTTCGACGACGCGAGCCCCGGTTTCTGGACCCGAAATATTGGCTGCCAAAGCGGTGCGTTTGACTGTTAGATCTCGACGTCGTCTAAGGACGATTACTGCGCCTGCTCCACCAGCGGTCGCCAATGCCGCTGTTCCGAGCAATAGGCCTCGACTCCCACGATTGTCTTCACCGACCTTGGTGAGGTCAGCCTGGGCAAGAACCCGCCCTTGTTCGCTGGTCAAAGATTCGACCCCTTCGAGCATTCCCCCGGAAGCGACCCCAAATGGGAGAACGACAAACCCAACGGTTGCGGCAGCTACAGCTAGCGACCAACGGACATTTGGCACGACTGTCTGATTGAACACGATCTAACCGTAGCGATTCAATGGACGTGGTCCGACCATAAAAACATTGTTCGGGGCGGCCGACTGTCACAATTTTTACCAACCCTGACCTAATTAGACCGTCTCAGGCGAGAGGGCCGCTTCCAGAAATGACAAAACTGTGGTTCGTAGACGCACCGCGACCCGGGTGTCGAGGTTTAGGCCGAGTGCACGGAGCGCCTCGGTATCGGAAACCACGGCGGTAATCGCAGCATACGTGGTGAACAAAACCAAGCGACTATCAGATCGTTTGAAGATACCGGCGTCCATACCTTCATCAAGGTAGTGTATTGCTTCATCTATCAGTGGTTGGAAGACTTCTAAGACTTCGGTCGACCAAGGTTTGCCCATACGGCTAACTTCGCGAAGTAGGCCCATCAGCTCGGGGTTTCTCAGTGCTAGGCCAAACGATGCTCGTACCATTGTCTGGATGCTTGGCCAGCCAGGGGCGCTGCGGCCACTAGCCGATTGCAGTTCTGTTGTTAAGACCTGAGCTGAGTTTGCGAAAACGGCCGAAACAAGCCCTTGTTTCGATCCGAAGTGGTAGAGGACGGTTTGTTTCGTGACACCCATCTGGTTGGCGATCTCCTCCAGAGAGGTGGCGGCGACGCCCTTCTTAGCGAACCCGACGGATGCAGCCGCCATCGCTCTATGCTTAGTAGTCACTTACCAAATGGTAGAGACCATTGCGCAGCATTACAATAGGTGTTCATCATTGCTTCGAAGTCGTTCTGCGGCAACGACAGTTTAGAAATACCGCAACATTCATGAGGATTTATGCGAATGAACAAAGCCAAAGAGCCCAAGGTGATCGTTGAATGATCGCCAACAATCTCGCCGGTAAACGTATCGCCATCACTGGAGCGACCGGCTTCTTAGGCACAGCGTTGGTCGAGCGCCTTGTGCGGTCCGTACCTGACTGTGAGATCGTCCTTCTGATACGGCCTGGCAAGCGCTCAACGGTAACTCAACGCGCTCGCCGAGAAATTTTCCGCAATGATGCCTTCGACCGCCTCGTCGAGGTACATGGCAAAGAGGGTTTCTTTGCCATGATCGACGACCGAGTTACCGTTATCGAAGGCGACATTGGAACCGATGGTCTCAACCTTGACGCCAATGGCCGCGAAGTGTTGGCATCTTGTGACATCGTGATCCATTCGGCTGCAACCGTAAGCTTCGACGCAGCCATAAGCACCGCCGTTGAAGTCAACCTGCTAGGCCCAACCCGAGTCGTCGAGACCCTTCAAGACCTTGACGCGAACCCACACGTCATCGCGGTCTCGACCTGCTATGTTGCCGGCAACCAGCGCGGAACGGCGAACGAAGCACTGTTAACCGATAGCCCATTCCACATCGACGTCGATTGGAGATCAGAGGTCAAAGCAGCTCGACGACTCCGGTCAGACTTTGATGCTGAGAGTCGCTCGACAGACCGCCTAGCCGAGTTCGGCAAGCGAGCCCAGTATGAAATCGGGGCTGCTGGCACTCCCCTATTAGCTGCCAAGACCGAGACGTTGAGACAGCGGTGGGTTTCAGATCAGCTGGTCGAGGCTGGACGGGCTCGGGCTGCATCGCTTGGGTGGCCTGATGCCTACGCCTATACCAAGGCACTCGGCGAGCGAGCCTTAGCGGAAAGCAAAGCCGACATCGACGTCTCGATCGTACGCCCATCGATAATCGAGTCTGCATGGGCAGAGCCGAATCCAGGGTGGATAAAGGGCTTCCGAATGGCCGAACCCATCATCATTTCCTACGCCCGCGGATTACTGAAAGAGTTCCCCGGCGTGCCCGAAGGCATCGTCGACGTTATTCCCGTTGACATGGTTGTCGCCGCCATCATCGGCGTCGCCGCTCGAGGCCATGCCGGCGACCACAACATCGACGTCACGCAGGTGGCCTCCGGAACCCGAAACCCGCTCCACTATCGTGACCTTGTCAAGTTAGTCGGAGGCTGGTTCCAAGAACACCCATTGTACGACGATAAGGGTCAGCCAATTTCGGCACCTGAATGGTCATTTCCTGGCCGTGGTGCCGTCGAGCGTCAGCTCGGCCGGGTCCACCGCCAACTAGATACTGCTGACAAGGTCATGAAGCGGCTGCCGCTACGAGGCAAACAGGCCAGATTCAACGCCTATGTCGAAAGCCAAAAAGAAGTCGTCGAGACCGCCATCGGTTACGTGAAGATTTACGGCGCATATGCTGAATGCGAAGCCCTCTATGGGGTTGAAAACCTCATGGAAATGCACGAATCCCATACCGAAGACGACAAGACGACGTTTTGCTGCGACCCTGGCGTAGTTAACTGGGAAACCTACGTCACCAAAATTCATCTACCGACCGTCGTCGATCATGCACGAGCAAAGACCACCAGCCGTCGCACAGACCCAGATGCCCGAACCAAGAGGCTGCGCAAACGAGTGCTCGACCCGGAACGCCAACTGGCGGCCTTTGACCTTGAAAACACGCTGATCTCCTCTAATGTGGTTTTCAGCTACTCATGGTTGGCGACCCGTAACCTGTGCGCACGTGAACGAGTAAAATTCGCTGCGAACCTCTTACGGGAGGGCCCGAGTTTATTAGCTTTGGACAACCGGGATCGGACCGACTTCCTCCGCCATTTCTATCGCCGGTATGAGGGGGCCTCAGTTCAAGAACTCGACCGACTCGGGTCTGAACTACTGGCAGACCACATTCTGACCAAGGCGTTTCCAGCTGCCCTTCGACGCGTTCGCAAGCACCGTCAGCTCGGACACCGAACGCTACTGATCACGGGTGCTCTCGATGTAGTCGTCAACCCGCTACGGCCGCTGTTTGACGACATCATTTGTGCTGAGATGACCCAGCGGGACGGATATTACACCGGCGAGCTAACCCAAGTCCCCCCAACCGGCGAAGTCCGGGCTCGGGAACTTCAGGATTATGCTGCCACTCATGATCTCGACCTTAACGAGGCGGTAGCATATGCTGATTCTTCTTCAGATCTACCACTTCTTGACGCCGTCGGATTCCCGGTGGCGGTCAACCCTGAAACACGCCTGACCTCGATGGCGCTTACACGAGGCTGGTTGATCGAATATTGGGCTAAGTCAGACGGCCGATCTGACCGAACCCTGCCCCTAGGTCCTCTTCCTTCACTACGTCGGAGTCGCAAGTGAGTAAACAACCAACTGCCCCTCGTCCCGGATTCGTCCTCGAGGTGGATAGACAAACTCCCCCAATTCTGTTTCACCATGGAGAGGGTTTCCGCATGGAAAAACTCCCTGTGGGACGGACCAGGGTGATCTATGCCCCCGAACCACTTCGAGGTTTAGATGACCCGGATGCAGCTATTGTCGATGCGCTGAATAACCCGATTGAAGACGACCCTTTACCTTCACTACTGAAGCCAGGGATGAAATTGACGATTGCGTTCGACGATGTCTCGCTGCCATTGCCGCCTATGCAACGTCCAGATGTTCGACAGAGAATAATCGAAGCTGTGCTCGATATGGCGGCCGAAGCTGGAGTTGACGACGTCCACTTGATCGCAGCACTGGCCTTACACCGGAGAATGACCGAAGCCGAACTTCGCCACGCGTTAGGTGACCGAATCTATGAGTCGTTCGCTCCAGATGGTCAGCTCTACAATCACGATGCTGAAGACCCAGACGGAATGGTCATTCTGGGTGAAACGAAACATGGCGAAGCCGTGGAAATGAACAAGCGGGCTGCCGACTCCGACCTCGTCATCTATGTAAACATCAACATTGTGTCGATGGATGGCGGCTGGAAAAGCACTGCCACAGGGCTATCTGGCTACAAGGGAGTGAGCGCCCACCACAATGTTCACACGATGGAGAAATCCAAGTCGTTCATGGACCAGAAGAAGTCTGAACTCCACAAATCAAACTGGCGTCAAGGTGAGGTCATTAAGGAGCACGGCCCCCGTATTTTCCAGATCGAAACCACGATCAACACCAACTCGTTTGGCGATTCCGGGCCAATGTCGTTCCTCCAAAAACGTGAATGGGAATGGTCGATAAAGGACCGAGCCTCATTTACCGCTATGAACACCGGGCTAAAGGCGATGTCCTCAGCCAGTCGACGCAAGGTGTTCCATTCGTGGAAAGCACCGTATGATATCACCTCTGTCCAAGCGGGCGAAGTTGAAGCCGTTCACAAGAAGACGACCGAAATGGTCTATAAGCAACATCTCGTTCCCGTCGAAGGCCAGACCGACATTTTGACAATGGGCCTGCCGTATCTGACGCCGTACAACGTCAACTCGATCATGAACCCTATTTTGGTTATGGTCCAAGGCCTCGGGTACTTCTTCAACTTATACAAAGGAAAACCTCTGGTCCGGGAAGGTGGCGTGCTCATTATGAGCCACCCAACGCCGTGGGAGTTCCATCCAGTGCATCACCCTTCCTACATCGACTTTTTTGAACAAGTCCTCGCCGATACGACCAACCCAGCAGAAATAGAAAAGAAATACGAGCAGCAATTCGCCGAGGACGAGTGGTACCGACACCTCTACCGGACCAGCTACGCATACCACGGCGTTCACCCGTTCTATATGTGGTACTGGGGTGCGCACGCCATGAAGCACCTCGGTCAAGTCATCATCGTCGGCGGCGACCAACGAGCGGTTCGTCGCCTCGGTTTCAAGCCTGCTACCACCCTTCAAGATGGTCTAGAAATGGCTGAAGATGTCGTGGGGCCACAGCCTACGATTACTCACTATCACAACCCTCCGATCTTGATGGCTGATGTGAAATGAGCTGGCTTAAGTTCATTCTCGATAAACCCGCTACCCCCGAAGGGGTTGAGCAGCGAAACGAACAACCAACGACGGGCGTCTACTACGACACTGAGTGGTCGAACGGCAAAGCCGCAAGGTTGGTCCGCGCGGTCAGCGTTTGGGGGTTCATGAAACCCGCGATCGGCCTGTATGGGTCACCAAAGGTAATCGGTGCCGACAGGCTGGAAGAAGTCGATGGGCCGGTCGTTTTTGCATCTAATCACCACAGCCACGCCGACACGACGCTGCTGCTGGCAACAATCCCGTCCCACCTCCGCCAAGATCTAGCCATCGCAGCTGGAGCGGACTATTTCTTTAACAACCGAGTGACTTCGGTTCTTTCAACACTATTCCTGGGAGCGATTCCGATCGAACGCACCCGACTTTCCAAGTTGTCCATCAAAAACACCGAATCTGCCCTTGACGCAGGTCGATCGTTGTTGATTTTCCCCGAAGGTGGCAGGAGTAACGACGGCTGGGCGGGGGAACACCAGCCCGGAGCTGCGTTCGTCGCCAAGCGCAAAAACGTTCCAATTGTACCGGTTTACATTGACGGCACGGGATCAGTCCTGCCTAAGGGAAGTAACTGGCCCACCAGGGCCAAATGTGCCGTGGTATTCGGCGCACCGATGACGATTTCGGACGACGAAAACCCGCGAGAGATCGCCAAGAAGGTAGAGTCCCGGGTCGCCGAACTGGCACATGAGTTTAGTGTCGGCTGGTGGGAAGCTAAGAAGCAGTCATACCGGGACCAGACACCAGACGAAAAAGGACCTGATGCGGGCGCTTGGAGGCGTAGGTGGGCCCTCGGTCCGAAACCGTCGGAGAAGCGCAACTCCCCTTCGAAACGCCGGTGGCCTAAGGTCTAGACACCGATGAACATTAGGGTCCACCAGGTCACGTAACGGACATACATCTTTGTCATTGCGTCTACTCGACGACGAACCTACCGGGTTCGACTCGTTACTGTAACCCTCAGGGGTGACGTCCGATACCCCCGACAAGTATTCCCGCGTGACTGCATCTACATTGCTTGAACGGCCGAAAGACCGTGCGTAGACAGACATAACAATGGAGAGACACATGAAGAGTAAAATGCTTGCCCGTTCGATTGGAGCAGCCCTAGCTGTTTCACTTATTGCCAGCGCTTGCGCTGGAGACGAAGAATCAGCGGTCACGACAGCCGCTGATACTGGCGACACCACCGGAACCACGACTGGGTTACCAGCAGATACAGAGCCAGAAGCCACCGACACCACGGTTGCCGAGGCAGAAGTTGGAAACATTGTTGAGGTTGCTCAAGGTAACGATGACTTCTCGATTCTCGTTGAAGCTGTTGTTGCAGCTGACTTGGTTGAGGATCTAAGCGCTGACGGTGAGCTCACCGTTTTCGCTCCGACCAATGACGCATTCGAAGCATTCCTAACTGAAAATGATACGACCAAAGATGAACTTCTCGCTCGAGAAGATCTAGCCGACATCCTCCTGTTCCACGTCTTAGGCGTTGAGGTTGACGGTGCAGCCGCCACCACGGCTGCCGAAGGTGCAGAATCAGTAGCGACTCTTCAGGGCGGAGAGCTTGCTCTTTCTCTCGACGGTGACGCCATTAAAGTTGGCGAAGCCACGGTCGTAACTGCCGACGATGAAGCTAGCAACGGCGTCATCCACGCCATCGACACGGTTCTTATCCCAGCATAGTATCTACGACATAGTAAAGAGACGAAGGGCGTATCCGACAAAGATGCGCCCTTCGTCGCGCCTGGTCTCTACTATTGTCCTCATGGGCATTACGGACAGGCAGCCAAGATGGCAGGTAGTTCTAGGAGCGGCAGCTCTAGCTCTTCTCGTTCTGCCCACCATCGCCCTTCTTACACAAGCTCCCTGGTCCGATGCTCTAGGCTTGGTCACTGATTCCCAGTCGCTACAGGCACTTAGAGTTTCGATTGTTGTCAGTCTGGGCGCTGCGGCCTTGGCGACCTTGTTTGGGATTCCGTTGGCACTCGTACTTACCCGTACAACGTCGAGGGCAGTCTCATTCTTGCGGACGGCAGTGGTTATACCTCTCATCCTTCCACCCGTGGCTACCGGGGTCGGACTCTTGGCTGCCTTCGGACGTCTTGGCCTAACCGGTCGTCTCTTTGGGTTTGGCCTCGCCAACACCACCCTCGGGGCAATTCTTGCCTCCACGGTTGCCGCCATGCCCTTCCTAGTCTTATCGGTCGAAGGTGGACTCCGAGACGTCGACAACGGCTATTGCGACGTGGCGACCGGCCTCGGCGCTACTCCGAACCAGAAACTGTGGCATGTCACGCTTCCGCTAGCTCGTCGGTCAATTTTGGCGGGCGTCGTGTTGGCGTGGGCACGGGCCTTAGGCGAATTCGGAGCGACGATCACGTTCGCAGGAAATATCGAGGGAGTAACCCGAACCCTTCCCCTTCAAATCGCGCTCTCACTCGAACAAGACCGAGGTCAGGCACTCGTCTTGAGTCTCTTGATGATCTTCATTTCGTTGGTCGTCTTGTTTGCTCTCAGACGAACCTGGTTTCACCCGATCGGGGCGAGTTAGAGAAATCGCCCAAGGTTCAACAACACGGTCAGGACGACCGAGGCGATCAACATAACCTTCCACGGGAAGAATACCTTGACGCCCCCGGACGAACTCTGCCGGCCTGTTTCCTTCCCCACGGGCCTGCTCATTGAGGCGACGTCTTGCATCCGTCGATGCAATTTGGCCTCAGCCTTGCGGGTCGCGTTGGGGAACAGGCGCGGTACAACATTCAACACGAAGGTGAACCCCAGCGACAGAACCAACGAAGTCAGCAGAAAGTCTTTCAACGTGGCCTACTCCTATTAGGTGGCGCAGCTATACGGCCCAAACTTGGGTTATGAGATCGCGTCGATCGCGGCGTCGTAGTCCGGTTCGTCGGCTACCTCCGAGACCAGCTCGCTATAGACGACCTGACCGTCCGGGTCTATCGCAACGACAGCCCGCGCGCAGAGACCTTGAAGTGGACCGTCGGTCATCGAAACGCCGTAGCTTTCTAGAAACTCCGGGTTCTTGAAAGTTGAGGCTGTCTGAACATTTTCGATATTCTCAGCTCCACAAAAACGACCTTGCGCAAACGGAAGATCCGCCGAAACGCAAAGCACAGCTGTGTTATCAAGCTGGGCCGCGCGCTCGTTGAACGCTCGGACACTCGATGCGCACGTTGGTGTATCGACACTAGGAAAAATATTGAGTAACAAGTTCTGACCACCAAAGTCAGCTTTGGACACTGGTCCGAGATCTTTGTTTGTAAGGCAAAAATCAGGAGCGGGGCCAGATGTGGGCACTGCACCGGCAGTGTGGATAGGGTCTCCGCCAAGTGAGATTTGGGCCATTGGTCTTCTCATTTCTAGTAGCGTTTAACGCCTTTGACCATAGCGCGATTCGCCGGGAGAGATTCAACTTCGCCGTAACTTAGTCGGCAGTCCTGGCCCATCTGAACTAGTCGACGTAGCCGTCGGGACCTTCCGCGACAACCACCGATGCTTACGCTCCGAATCTGGACCCCGACGGCAACCCAATCGAGGTTGAAGCCACCGACGATAGCCATTACGTCGGCGCCGGGCCAGGTATCGACATCGAAAGGCGACCAACGGTTCTGACTCCGACACCGCCCCAGGCGAAAACATACAAACCGGCGACCCCGTCACCTGGACTTATGTGGTTGAAAACACTGGCAACACGGCTCTTGCTGACGCCACCATCACCGATGACCATGGGGTCACCGTCGACCGCGATATCGACGGCGACGGAACCCTTTACGGAACCAACGCAATCCCATTCCTACTACCGGGTGCATCAGTTACCTGCGAAGGTAGCGGAACCTCTGTCGGTGGACCGTACACCAACAACGCCACCGTCACCGGTAACCCGATCATGCCCGACTTCGAAACCTGTGGCTGCGACCCCGAAAAACCAGAGACCTGGCCCGAGGACCCAACCGCATATGTGGCACTACTCGGCAGCGACGGCGAACCCGTCGACCCGGTCACTGACCAAGACCCGTCAAACTACACCGGGACCCAACAGATATCGGGAACCATCCTCGGCGCCACCCTCACTATCACCGGACGCCGCAAACGCCAAACAACTTAGCCAACCGCAACACGCCAAAATGGCGGCGTTGCATCTCAACATAAAAGGTGGTCGAACGACCAGTTCCACATTCCCAGGCGACGATCGTTTTGACGCTACGCTTGAAAGCGTGTCAGAAAAACACTCAATGCTCATTCGGTTATCTGGACCTGACAAGCCAGGCATTGCGGCTGCTCTATTCGACCTACTCTCGCATCATGAAGCGACTCTTCAAGACGTTGAACAAATTACGATCCGTGGCCATCTCACCCTCGGCGTGGTAGTCGCCGATTGTAAATGGGCTGACATCCAACGAGATCTTTTGATGTTCGGCTACGACCGAGAAATCGCGGTCGACTTTGAAGAGGTTTCATCGACATCGACAACTACAAGGCAGGGGCTTGTTGCGACACTCATTGGAAACACTATCGACCCTTCCGAGTTCAGCGCATTCGCTTCGGTCATAGCAGCCGAAGGGGGCAACATTCGACGGATAGTCCGCCTGGCTCAATACCCGGTTATGGCGTTCGAATTGTTGATTTCTGGTGCTGATACAGAAAAGATGCGGTTGGCTAGCCTGCAGCTTGGTCAAGATATGCGCTGCGACGTCGCTGTCCACCACCGCGGAATCGGTCGAAGAGCGGCCCGTTTGGTCGTTCTCGATGTAGATTCAACCCTAATCCAGGACGAAGCGGTCGAGTTACTCGCTAAAGAGGCGGACTGCCTCGAGCAAGTTAAGAAAATCACCGACCAGGCAATGGCTGGCGAGCTCGACTTTGCAGAGTCGTTGGAGGCTCGTGTCGCCCTTCTCGCTGGGCTCGAGGCCGAAGCCCTCGACAGAGTCAAGTATCAGATCACGCTGACTCGAGGAGCTCGCACCTTTATGCGCACGCTGCGACGTCTCGGCTATCGAACCGGTATTGTCTCTGGTGGCTTTACGTGCATTACCGATCACCTAAGCGGCGAGCTGTCGATTGACCATTCGTTAGCTAACACCCTTGAGGTCGTCGACGGTAAACTTACTGGCAGAATCAGCGGTGAGATTGTCGATCGAGCGAGGAAGGCTCAGTTCGTCCGAGAAATATCTGCCGCCGAAAAGATCCCTCTGGATCAGGTCGTTGCCATCGGCGACGGAGCCAACGACCTGGACATGCTAAATGTGGCTGGTCTCGGCATTGCATTCAATGCTAAACCAGTCGTTCGCAAGGCTGCCGACACCACGGTCAACGTACCGTACCTTGATGCCGTCCTGTTTGTTCTCGGGGTTAGTCGCGACGATATCGAAGATGCTGACACTAAGAATTCCGAGGCTTAGACCCTACGAGCGTTACCTAATCTACGGCCGTTAAGGCAACGTCGTCGGTCGTCAACCGCGATAATGCGTCGGTGAACCACCGGGGACTTCGGGTAGGTTTACCGGCCTTGTTAACCGTTACCCCGACTACCACCGCCGTAGTGATAACCTTCTCGCCGCAAAGGATACGTTGGGACCATTGGGTGGTAGCCCGACGATTCTGGGTGCCTTCAGACGTTTCAACTATCAGCCGGTCACCGGCAGAGGCAGGTGCCTTATAGTTCACTTCTATTGATGTAATAAACACTCGGATACCGCGTTCGCTGAGCGACTCCAGCGGCACCCCACACCATTGAAGGGCTTCTGCGCGACCAACCTCGAAATAGGTTACGTAGCTGGCGTGGTTAACGTGGTTGTTAGGGTCGAGTTCATTGAAGCGAACGTTGACGATGCATCGATGAGCCATCGGCGTCTACCATATCGTTACGGGTGGGACATCAAGCGAAGGTCACGGTCAAACGTCGTGGCAGAATAGGTTCATGACCTACGAGACTGGCAGCTCATCTGCCTTAACGCCACTCCAGCGACAAATCTATGATTCGGCCAACCACCGATACGCTGCTAAACACTTTTCTACGGCGTCAGTTGAGATAGTCGATTCCGAACCCAGCCACTACGAACCCATCAAGGGATTGAGTCTCCGGGCGTACGAACCCGTGGTCCCAACCATGTACTCGGACGGATATTCCGAGCAACTGACCGACATCGAAGGCCGCGCCAAGAGCGCCAAAATATATACCGCCTTGTTGAATGGCCATATCGTTGGAACCATCACCTATGTCAAAGAGAGCTCGAGCCCATTGCACGTCTTTGCGGACACGTCGGCCGTGTACCTACGTTACCTGGCCGTCGACCCGTCAGCCCACCGGTTAGGGGCTGGCAGACTTCTAACCGAACGATGCCTTGACGAGGCCGTAGCCGACCAAATGCCTGCGGTCGGTTTACACACACTGCCAGCTATGTCAGCGGCAATGGGGTTATATAAGTCGTTGGGGTTCGTTCGAAGCAAACCCAACGATGGGTTAACCCACGTGGGCTATCACGGCGAAGCGCCGGCGTTTATCAAGACGTTGCCTTAACGCTTGCTCCAGCAACTCTCGCTGGCTTTCCATGGCTTCGTCCCATCTGCCTGCCACGTTATTACCGCGGCCTCATCTTGTTGGGCCGGGGATGCTTGGTCAGCCGTTGACACACCGTACCGTTCGGCATGGCCGTAGGCTCTCCAGCTCCCGGTCAGGAACTGGTACCCGCCAGCCGCCGTCGAATTTGGGTTCTTCGCGGTGTAGTTGTCTGTCGATTCGCAGAACCTGATTTTTAGCATTACGGGCGGAACTAGAACGCCGTTTCCGGCGTCAACAAAGTCCTCTTCGCCTACCACGGGCTCTGGAGCGGGGACTGGCTCAGCAGCGGTCGGTTCGGGCGCCGGAGTCGGCTCGGGGGTCGCAGTCGTCGGAGGAACCGTGGTCGTGGTTGTGGCAATTCCAAGTCCGGCCGCTTGACCAGGGGCTGCTGGTTGGTCCAACAAATTCTCATCTTGTGATTCGGCTATTTCGGGACCACTCGGTTCATCAGCAGTTGGCTCTTCAGATCCGTCTTCCCCAGATTCTTGAGAAACGCGTTCCGAGGCTTCAGCCGATGCCGAAACCGTACGTTCGCCTGGTCCGTATTTGTTTATCGCAACCATGGTTACGAGCAAAGCCAGAACCGCAACCAAGCCAAGGAGAATGAACGAAAGCTTCCGATCATCCTGCAATTTGAGTAGAAACTCGTTCATTTTAGTACCGCCTTGCAGCCCTCACCACAAACCAAATCCTTGATTCCTAGCCGCATAAAGATTGTCAGTTCTTATATTTCGTTGGTTAATAGGGAACTGCATTACGAAACCATTACCAACCCATGGTGACGATGTTCATACTTGTCACTGTAGCTAGATGGTAGACGTTTGAACTATCACTACGCGTTCAACCACGTCCTAGCCAGAAGTCATGCCATTTTGGGGGCATTGAGCCGTACGCTTAGGGCTGTGGCAGTCGCCCTAGAAACCCCAGATAGACGTGCCGGAGTCGCTCGCCGAGGCCTGCGGCTTATCGTCAGAAGCTTCAAAGCCGACCCCAGAAATCATGCGATTGCGATGGCTGGAGCCACGTTATATTCTCTGACTCTCGTCCAGTTCACCCGGACGATCAGTTGGGCGGCGGACACGACGGTCATCCCAGCCCTCAACGGTGAACGTGTTTCTCGAACGGATGCCCTTGTCTGTGCCGCAGTCGTTATCGGGATTCTCTTACTACGAGGTCTCGGCACATCAGCCAGGAGATACTTCTTAGCCATTGCAGAATTTAGAACCGAAGAACTCTGGCGGTCAGACCTATTTGCCCACGTCATCGACCAGCCGCTCAAAGTTGTGCGCGCCCACCCAGCTGGGCGACTGATCGCCCATGTTGACAGCGATGTCAACACAGCAGGAACGGTTATAAAACCTCTGGCCTTTGCCGTTGGCACAGTCGTCCTGGCTATTACTGGTTTGTTGAGTCTATTCGAGATTCATCTTTGGTTCGGGTTGGTCGGAAGCGTATTGTTCCCAACACTTGCACTACTGAATCAACGGTTTTCTCGCATCGTCGAGCAACCTGCGGCCGATGTTCAGCGGACAGTGGCCAACGTTACGTCGGTCGCCCACGAAAGCTTCGACGGCGTAATCATGGTGAAAACGCTAGGACGAGAAGACGCCGAGGTCGAACGATTTCGGTCCAAGTCCGAGTCCTTGAACCGCCGACGACAGCTGCTTGGCCGGATCAATACCTTCTATCAACCATTGCTCCGGTTACTTCCAAACGTCGGAGCGATTTTGATGATCGTAGTTGGCGCCGCGATGATTGACCGAGGATCGGTTTCGCTCGGCGAGCTAATCGGCGCTGTAACACTACTGAGCATCATGGCGTTGCCGCTTCGAGTCTTCGCGTTCTTTCTTCAGTCATTGCCGCCTTCAGTAGTCGCACTAGACCGGATCGATGCATTCCTTGCCTACGACGGTCGAACTGACGATGCCGTGGACCACGCCGAAGAAGCATTGGAACCACCTGAGGTTATGCGGTTCGACAACGTAGGCCTCGCCTACGTCAGCTCATCGGACCCCGTTCCCGCTAACGCAGACCAGGATAGTGAACCGCCGAATAACGCAGTACTTGACGGTCTTTCGTTTTCGGTACGACAAGGCGAAGTAGTTGCCGTAGTTGGCAAAACCGGTGCCGGTAAAACGACCTTGGCCGAGCTTGCATCTGGACTGTTGGAACCTTCCGAAGGCATCGTTCTAAAACAAGGCGGGTTGACAGTGGTCCCCGTACTGCAAGAAGCATTCCTATTCAACGATTCAGTCGTCAGCAACATTACGCTCGGTCATGAAGTCAGTGACGAACAGCTCCACCTAACCGCCGAATCGGCTCAAGCTCACAAGTTCATTTCGGACCTTCCAACGGGCTACCAAACCGTTATCGGCGAACGAGGGGTGACACTTTCGGGCGGACAACGTCAACGAGTTGCCCTTGTGCGAGCGCTCGTCCGTCAACCTGGGCTTCTAGTCCTTGACGACGCTACTTCAGCGATCGATCCGGTCATCGAGTCCGCAATTCTTGAATCTCTCCGCGACCAGAGATTGACGATGTTGGTCGTCGCCAACCGGCTGTCAACAATTAGTCTTGCCGACCGAGTTTTGTTCCTGCAGGCAGGGGCGATAGCGGCCGAGGGAACACACGAAGAGCTGTTACAAAACGCCGACTACCGTTCACTTGTGGCCGCCGAATTTGACGGGACGACCCCATGAACCAACCGGAGGTCAGAGCATGGGCGGTTTTGCGTCGCGGAGTCGCTGAAACCCCAGAGATTAAGCGCGGCCTGATACCAACCATCGCTGCCGCGCTACTCGGCTCCGCCGGGCAACTGATCCTTCCGATTGTGGTACAACAAGCGTTCGATCGCGGCTTCGATGAAGGCTCTGATGGATCCGTTGACGTCGATATGGAACGTATCGGTATGATCTGCGCAGTCGCCGCGATCACGGCATTGTTTGTCTTTGTCATGGACCGGCTGGCGTTGTGGCGTCTTTTGGTCGCCGGAGAAAGCGCTCTCTCAGCGTTGCGAGTCAGAGCCTTCACCCATATCCATCAATTAAGCATGGCTGAGCACTCCGAGAGCCAGCGGGGTCAGCTGACCGCTCGAGTAACGAGCGACACTGAGACACTTTCGCGCTTCCTTCAATGGGGTGCCCTGACCTGGATCCGACAATCCGCCGTTATCGCTGGCTCCCTACTCGCGATGGCTTGGTTCAGTTGGCAACTTACACTTGTCGTTCTCGTCGCGTATTCACCACTGTTCCCATCGCTTCGATACATTCAGCGCCGCCAGTTTGACGCGTATGGCCAGGTCAGAACAAGTGTGGGCGAAATGATCGGCCTTGCAGCGGAGAGTATAAGTGGGGCGGCGACGATTCGCGGGTACGGGTACCAAAAGGTGGTTTCGCAACGGCTACTCGAAAGCTCCAGTTCGCTAACCAGAAACCAGATCGATGCTCATCGGTACTTCGCACTTCTCTCCCCTGTTCTGGCATTCTTCAGTGCAATCGCTTTTTCGGCGTCGATTCTTGTCGCGCTCTGGCTCGGACCGAGCGAGCTTACAATAGGCCAATTCGGCGCATTCATATTTCTGTTGACTATTGTTAATGGGCCGGTGAGTCAGATCGCTGAAGTGCTCGATCAGACTCAGACCGCCATGGCAGGTTGGGCTAAGGTCCAAAAACTGTTCGACATCGAAATAGACCTCGTTGAACCGTCCGATGCCGACGCTGTCGTTCTCGATTCCGCTCCCCCACGAGTCGAATTCTCCGCTGTCGGGTTTCGGTACCGAACGGGCGACCAGATTCTTGATGATCTGACCTTCGAGGTTCCCGCCAGGGCATCGGTCGCTATTGTCGGCGAAACCGGAGCGGGGAAAACCACCGTTGCAAAGCTAATCTCTCGATTGATCGACCCCACCAGCGGCACTGTGAGCGTCGGCGGCCATGACCTTCGCAACGTAACCAAGTCGAGTCGAAATAGCGCCATTCGGATGGTTACACAAGACGGATTTCTCTTCGATACGACGGTCCGTGAGAATATTCGGTTTGGTCGTCCCGGAGCCACCGACCACGAGATCGTCGAGGCTGCTGCCAAGCTTGGTCTGGACAAACGGTTGGCATCTCTTCCTCAGGGCCTCGAAACCCCGGTCGGCGAACGAGGAGACAACGTTTCGGTCGGTGAACGGCAACTTATCGCTCTCGTACGGGCGCAGGTAGCGGGAGCTGGACTTCTAATACTCGACGAAGCAACTAGCTCGGTCGACCCAGAGGTAGAAAAGGATTTAGCCGAAGCGCTGACCAGACTCAGCCAGGACCGAACGACCATCACGATCGCTCATCGCATGTCGACGGCCGAACGTGCTGACATGGTTCTCGTCTTAGATCGAGGCAAGCTCGTAGAGCAGGGAACCCATGCCGAATTGCTCGAAGCTAAACAATTCTACCACAGCTTGTACTACGCGTTAGATGCCGCCGAGGCCAACTTACTCAGGTAGCCAAGCCTCTCCGAGGCGAACCAACTACACTTGGCCAAAATTCGTACCGATAACGATATATGAGTGAGCCAAGGCTGGGTGACAACCATATGGATACTTCAAATTCACCCTGGACGTTCGACAACGAAAGTGCACCCCTGAACACGTCGGGCCCTTTGCTGACCTTGGTCGATGGCCGTTCTTTTTCATTGAGTAGCGTCTGTGGCGACATCAGTGGAGCCGACCCGCAGGGGTTTTTTTACCTCGACACAAGAATTCTGAAGAAATTCCAACTCTTACTCAATGGGCAGCCGATCGAACCTCTTGGCCATGATGTGATCGATAGTTTCAGCGCTCAATTTGTTGGGCGTTTTCATGGCGCCAAACGAGTTGCAGATGCCCCCATCGTCGTTTTTCGGTCACGAGTGATTAGTGGCGGAATGTCCGAAACCGTGATGATCCACAATTTCGGAGATTCACCGATGCAGCTGGTTCTTTCAGCCCAGTTTGAGACAGATTTCGCCGGACTGTTCGAAGTCAAGGAGGGTCGCGCTGAGACGGGCAGAGTCGTTAGACCGACCCAACTCCGAGATCGTCTGCGTTTCTCGACCGGTTCATCCGAAACCCTTGAAGTCGAAATTACATCGGATCCCAAGCCAACCCAGCTATCTGGAAGTTCGATGAGTTGGACAATAGATCTCGAACCAGGAGATGTCTGGCAGAACATTATTTCGGTCGCCGCGCTGCTCGGCGGAAAGCCAGTTACAGCAAGCACCGACACTATGCCGGTGTCCGCGAGCCAACGGCTTTCAGATTGGAAGTCGAAGGCTCCGGAAATCGCTACCAATTACGCTGCGTTGTCGGTTTGTGGGCACAAGGCAATCAGCGATGTCGGATCGCTTCGAATTTTCGACTCCCGGTATGAAGATCAACCTGTAGTCGCGGCGGGCGCTCCATGGTTCATGACCCTATTCGGGCGCGATTCCCTTTTAACAGCGTGGATGGCCTTGCTCGTCGACCCTGACCTTGCCGTTGGGGTACTAAAAACTCTCGCTCGACTCCAGGGAACCAACGTAGACCCGACCACCGAAGAAGAGCCGGGCCGGATTCTTCACGAAGTCAGGTTCTCGGGAGCTGACAGCGACTCGTTTGACGATGG
This sequence comes from uncultured Acidimicrobiaceae bacterium, assembly GCA_964551835.1. Classification (GTDB taxonomy): domain Bacteria; phylum Actinomycetota; class Acidimicrobiia; order Acidimicrobiales; family SZUA-35; genus JAHDCC01. The sequence goes on from CAZKEM010000054.1 coordinate 72,363, forward strand.
CGATGTTTACTATGGCACGGCTGATGCAACCCCATTGTTTGTGATGCTCGTTGCTGAATTGAACCGATGGACGCCGAACAAAGAACTCGTTCAAGAGCTACTGCCCCACGTTGATCGCGCCCTGGACTGGATAGCAACCTATGGCGACAAGGACGGAGACGGATTTGTCGAGTACGAACGATCGACCACGACTGGCCTGGAAAACCAGGGTTGGAAAGACTCCTGGGATGGCATCCGGTATCGGGACGGAACCGTGTGTCGGGCCCCAATCGCTCTCAGCGAAGTTCAGGCCTACACCTATGGTGCTTACCTGGCCCGCGCAGACCTCGCATCGTATCTTGGTGAAACGGACGAAGCCCAGGTCTGGACCGAAAAGGCTGACGAACTGAAGAAGGCATTCAACCAGCAGTTCTGGTTGGAAGACCTCGGGTGGTTTGCTGTTGGTTTAGACAGCGACAAAAACCCGATCGATTCGCTTGCTAGTAACGTCGGCCATTGCTTGTGGACTGGCATTGTCGACGATGACAAAGCGCCTATTGTTGCCGAAAACCTCTTGTCACCTCGGATGTTCTCAGGGTGGGGTCTACGAACCCTGTCATCGGCGAACCCTGGTTATAATCCAACCGGCTACCATACCGGTTCGGTTTGGCCTCACGATACTGCAATAGCCGCTGCTGGTTTAACCAAATACGGTCTCATAGATCAGGCCCATCGGCTCCTTATTGCCATGCTCGACTGTGGCTACGTCTCTAACGGCCGCTTGCCAGAACTGATGAGCGGGTTCGACCGGCTAGAAGTCGGCAGCCCAATCGGCTACCCGTCGTCTTGTTCACCACAAGCCTGGGCTGCGGCAGCCCCCTTACTTGCCCTACGTTCGTTTCTCCGATTAGAACCGGCCTGTCATGCGGGCACGGTGTCTATCGACCCGGTACTGCCCGCCGAAGTCTTGTATCTGAACATCGACGGGGTGCGCATCGGACGCGGGCATGTCTCGATTCGAGTAGACGGAGGCCAGTACGAACTCATCGGCCTTCCGCCTGAGTACAAGCTGAGCTAGACCCCACGGC
>CAZKEM010000055.1:0-21813 GCA_964551835.1 uncultured Acidimicrobiaceae bacterium
ACCCCAGACCGACGGGTATCGGCTAGGCGTTCCGCCATGCGATGAGCCACATGGATTGGAAGAGGCATCAGCTCTTCGGTTTCGGTACATGCGTAACCGAACATCATGCCTTGGTCGCCCGCACCCTGTTTGTCGTATGTATCATTCAGGGAACCGGTCGAACGAAGTTCTTCTGACTCATCCACGCCTTGGGCGATATCGGCCGACTGTTCATCGATCGAAACCATCACTCCACAGGTGTTGCCGTCGAACCCATAGTCTTCGTTGTCATAACCAATTTTGTTGATGGTTCCGCGAACCACCGACGGTATGTCAACGTAGGCACTGGTCGAAATCTCTCCGGCCACAAAGGCGAGACCGGTGGTAACCATTGTCTCGCAGGCTACTCGACTCGTTGGGTCTTGGTCTAACAACGCATCCAGGATCGAGTCTGAGATCTGGTCCGCCATTTTGTCGGGGTGACCCTCAGTCACCGATCCTGAGGTGAACGTGAAACTATTACTCAACGGGGTTCCTTTGCATTTGACGTCCGGTATGCGATAGCAACATCGAGGACCGCCGAAGCGACCTCGTGCTTCGAGGTTAGCCCAACTCTATGACGAGTTCCGTCAGATTCAATGATTGAGACAGCGTTAGTGTCGTGGTCGAATCCAACACCAGCATCGGTCACATCGTTGGCCACGATAAGATCCGCTCCCTTATCCTTAAGTTTCTTGGTTGCGTTAGCATCGACGTTCTGAGTCTCAGCGGCAAACCCTACGATCACTTGACCTGGTCTTTTAGTTCGGGCAAGGCCGGCCAAAATATCTTCGTTCGCAATGAGAGTCAACGTCGGCGTGCCGTCGGCTTTCTTTATCTTCTGGGCCTCAGGTTCGGCAACACGGAAGTCCGCCACGGCTGCAGCCATCACGATCACGTCAGCCGAGTCTCGGTGTCCGGCAACTGCGTCGGCCATTTCAGCGGCGGTATCGACTTCTATCCGTTTTTCGACTCCGGTCGCCGGCAAACGAGAGGCCGTAATCAAAACAACGTTCGCACCGCGACTAGCCGCGACTTCGGCGATGGCATGACCTTGTCGACCCGAAGACCTGTTGGAGATGTAGCGAACCGGGTCGATTGGCTCACGAGTACCGCCGGCGGTTACTACCACAGTCTGTTCGGAATAGTCACGTCTGGCCGCTGAGCGTTCATTGGTTAGTTGCTTAATGGCCGCTCCCACGATCTCATCGACCTCGGCCAGGCGACCAGGCCCTTCGTCACCACCAGCCAGCAGGCCAGTGCCAGGGCCGACTATCGTGACCCCGCGGTTCCGTAGCACGGCAATGTTTTCTTGAACGGCAGCGTTGTTCCACATTTCGGTATGCATGGCCGGGCAAACGATGATCGGAGCCTCAGTAGCGAGTAATGTTGCTAACAACAGATCCCCAGAACGACCTATTCGAAGATCAGCGATACAGCGAGCCGTTGCCGGACACACCAGAATCAGGTCTGCGGTCTGGCCCAACTTCGTGTGAGGAATCACATCGGAGTCGTTCCATAAGCTGGTCTTGGCCCGCTCAGAACCGAGTGCATTAAAGGTTGTGGGGCCAACCATCTTGGTAGCCGCGTCTGTTAAAACGGGTGAAACATGCGCTCCCTCATCGACCAAGCGACGACACACTTCGATAGCCTTGTAGGCCGCGATCCCGCCTGAGACCCCTAGAACGACCCGCCGGTTTTGCAACTTCACGGGTCTGCTAACTATTTGGCGGAGTCGGACTTGATCGGGACAATCTTGTCGGATGCAATTTCTTCAAACGCAATCGAGAGTGGTTTACTCGACAACGACGTCACCTGCGGCGGAACCATCGTTCCTACACCATCTCCGAGTTGTCCAAAGTATGCGTTGATTTGGCGAGCACGAGTCGCCCCAAGGGTACATAGACCAAACTTTGAGCCCGCTCGTTCGAGTAGGCCCTCAACCTCTGGATGCATCATTGAATCGTGGTCCATAGTTCTCCTTCAAAGTTCCACCGCTGATTATAGGCCTCATCGCCTCCGGAGCCTCTGATGTTAGTCAAGTAATGTCGAACCGCTATTGCTGAGCTTGTTGCGATTGCTCGGCACGGACTCGTGAGGACCGGGTCGACCTCGCCTTGTTGATCAGCGAAGCCAACTCATCAACCGTCTCGGCAACCGTCTCGTTCACAACACGATGGGCATTCAGTTCTTGCGCAATTGCGACTTCTTTGGCTGCGTTTTCAAGCCGTTCTTGAACCTTATTTTCAGGATCTCCCCGTCCTCGAAGACGAGCTTGTTGCTGTTCACGTGAAGGAGCCTCAAGGAGAATGAGCAGCGCGTCCGGAGTAGCGTCCAACACTTGCTGTGCCCCTTGCACCTCGATTTCCAGGAGAACATCGGAGCCGTCGGGCGGTTCGGGCAGTGGGGTTCCGTACAAGTTGCCGAGAAACTCGGCGTATTCAAAGAAACCGCCATTTTCGATTCGCTGTTCGAATTCGGTTCGGCTCACGAAAACGTATGCCTCTTCGTCTTCACCTGGACGCCGGTCTCTCGTAGTCCAAGAGCGGCTCAACCACAGTCTTGGGTCGTGTTCAATCAGCGCCGAGGCGACCGTGCCCTTTCCGACGCCTCCAGGCCCGGAAATCACAACCACCAGGGGCTCATTGGCTCGACTCAGGACATGTCTCCTAGCAAAGCCTTGCGCTGTTGCGCCCCTAAACCGGAAAGTCGACGGGATTCAGCAATTCCAAACTCTTCCAATTTTCGTCGGGCGGTCACCTTACCGACGCCCGGAAGAGATTCCAGTACAGCCAAAACCTTAATTTTGGCGACGATTACGTCCTCATCAGCTTTCTCAAGGAGCTCGGGTAGCGTGATCGTCCCCATTTTTAGTCGGTTCTTTATCTCGGATCGCACCCGTCTTGCCTCAGCGGCCTTTTTTAGCGCTGCGGCTCGTTGTTCGGGGGTTAGTGGTGGTGGCATCGGCATGGCTACAACCTACTTTTACTGTAAGGCCAACTACTCTGAAATATCAGCGAATAGCTCGGCGGCGGTGGTGGCTGGATCTTCAGCCAGGGTAACAGCACGTCCTACAACTAACAGATCGGCTCCACCTTCTAGTGCAGTTAAAGGTGTCACCGCCCTCGGCTGATCATGACGTTCAGCCCCTTCAGAGCGGATCCCTGGGACGACCCGCAACGTTCGAGGAGCAAGTTCACGAATGCTCTTTAAGTCATCGGCCGCACAGACAATTCCGTCACAACCAGCTTCGACGGCGACCCGTAGGCGATTTGGCACAATGTGGGCTGGAGCGTCAACGTCGCTGGTCAGGACGGTTATTCCAATGGCACTCGGACGCTCCAATTCAGCGTTCTGGGCTCCCGTGTATAGACCCTCGACGCCGGCACGCAACATCGCAGGCCCTCCATGAGCGTGAAAGGTTACGTAACTTGCCCCGAGCGCGCCACAGACAGTCGCAGCCTTGTTGACGGTCGTAGGAATGTCGTGCAACTTAAGGTCGAGAAAAACCTCGAACCCATTGTCGATCAATGCACCTACGGCATCTGGACCGGCCGCCGAATATAGTTCGAGCCCAACTTTGGCCACTCCGAACCACGGGGACAGTTGGCGGGCGATTCTTAAGGCCTGGACCAGGTCATCAACGTCCAAGGCCAGCGCCATTTTGGCCCGAAGTTCCGGTGGTAGTCCATCGGCTACGCCAGCTTTTGTTTCCGGCGAAGTTTCTGTCTGGATTTTTTCTGACATCGTTAGGTGAAGCTCTTTCTACGCGAGATTGACTATCTTAGATCGATCTGATTACTTGTCCAGGTCAGCTGAACCAATTAGGTCCCTAAATCTTGGCAGGCTATTTGCGACACACCAGCGATCAAGCGCTTGAAGTATCTTTGCACAAATGCGTGGGTCAGCAAAATTGGCGGTCCCAACCTGAACAGCGTTGGCACCAACCATTGCATACTCAACGACATCCTCGGCAGAGGAGATCCCACCGACGCCCAAGATCGGGAGTTCTGGAAGTTCACGGCGAACGTCAGCTACGGCCTTGACCGCCAACGGCTTAATAGCCGGACCGGACACGCCGCCGGCACCTCGACCGAGGTGAGGACGGCCGGTCGAGACATCGATGCTCAGTCCAAAGTACGTGTTGACCAGAGTCACGGCTTCAGCCCCGGCAAGGGCTGCCGCTTCGGCGATCGCCACCAGCTCCGGGCCGACGTTGGGGCTTAGCTTCGCCCATCTTGGCCGGTTGCAAGCCTCCGTCACAGTAAGAACCTCGCTGGTCAAGTTAACAGAATGAGCAAAAAGCTCGTTGCCTGACTCGGTGTTCGGGCAGGAAATGTTGACTTCGACTGCAATTACTTCGTCGGGAGCGTTTGCCAGAAGTTCGGCCGCCGCCGCGTAGTCCTCAACCGAACGGCCCCAAATAGAAGCGACCACCGCTGCGCCCGTATCTACCAACGGTGGAAGTTGTTCTTCTAACCACCGCTGAACCCCGGGACCTTGAAGACCAACCGAGTTGATCATGCCGGAGGGGGTCTGATGAACCCGAAGCGGCTTATTGCCTTCCCATTCGTAGGCCGCCAGGGACTTGACGACAACAGCGCCAAGCTGAGACAAGTCCATAAAATCGGCCAGTTCGGAACCGTGACCAGCCGTACCAGCGGCAGTCAAAATCGGAGAGCGCAACTCGAGTGAACCGACCTTGGTCGACAAATCGGTCTTGGCCCGTTTTCGGGTTAGCTTCTGAATCACATCGTTACCGATCTTGCGACGTTGGATCCGCACCCTCGTGCACATGCTGCAACGACCTGACCTCGAACGGATACCGTCCGGACTCCAACAAACCAACGGCAGCCGCTTTTGCAGCCGCAACAGTTGTTAAGAGAGGAACGCCATGGGAGGCTGCAGCAGTCCTAATATACGCGCCATCAACCCTGGGACCTCCGCCCCTTGGCGTATTTACGACGAGCGTTACGTCTCCACGTTCAATAAGGTCGAGGGCTGTTCTGTTTGGACCGCCTAGGCGGTCGATCACCTCGACAATTTCTAGGCCTGCGGCTTTGAAAGAGTCAGCGGTTCCCTGGGTTGCGTAGAACTGCAAACCCAGTTGGCTCATCATTTTAGCCGCCGCGACACCTTCATCTTTGTCCTTGTCGCCCAACGACCAGAACACTCCATCAGTGGCGCTGTTAGGCATCTTGTTCCCGGCGGCTAGCTGACTCTTAACGAACGCCACTCCAGCGCTCACATCGATTCCCATAACTTCGCCCGTCGACCGCATTTCTGGGCCTAACAGGGCATCGGTTTCTGGGAAGCGGTTGAATGGCATAACCGCTTCTTTGACGGCATAGTAGCCTTGAACAGGTTGAGCGGGGTATAGCCCTTCGCCTTCGAGTTCGGCGAGGGTTGCTCCCGCCATCACTCTGGCCGAAACTTTCGCCAGCGGACGTCCGGTTGCTTTCGAAACAAACGGTAGCGTACGTGACGCTCGAGGGTTTGCCTCGATCACGTAAACGTCGTTGTCTTTGACGGCGAACTGCACATTAATTGGCCCGACGACTCCCAGGCGATGAGCGAACCTTGCCGCGTAGTCGGACAAGGTTTCAATCGTCTCGTTGGACAGGTTCGGAGGCGGTAACACGCAGGCCGAATCGCCAGAATGAATGCCGGCTTCTTCGACGTGTTCCATAACCCCGCCGATTAACACATTGCCTTCGTTATCGCGGATTGCATCTACGTCGACTTCTACGGCTGCTTCCAAGAAGTGGTCGATTAGTACTGGCCGTTCAGATGAGAGTCCACCTTCACGACCAAGACTTCCGTCAAGCGAAAGCGCTTTCATCGCTCGCGCCAGATCGTCCGCATCATAGACAATTTCCATGGCGCGCCCGCCAAGAACGTAACTCGGACGGACCAATACCGGGTATCCAACACGTTCGGCGATTGCGGCCGCGTCGGAGACGTTTGTGGCGGTTCCTCCTGGGGGTTGAGGTATTTCCAGCTCTTCACAAAGCGAAGCCCACTGGTCACGGTCCTCGGCTTCGTCAATCGAGGCCGGCGGTGTTCCAAGAACAAGCTCAGGTGGAAGCTGGTTAGCGAGTTTGAGCGGCGTCTGTCCACCTAAGGAAACGATTATTCCGATTGGGTCTTCAGCGTCGATTACGTTCAGAACATCTTCGAGAGTGATGGGCTCAAAATAGAGACGGTCCGAGGTGTCGTAGTCGGTAGAAACCGTCTCTGGGTTACAGTTCACCATTACTGTTTCGTACCCAGCTTCTCGCAGTGCGAAACTAGCATGGACGCAGCAGTAATCGAACTCAATACCTTGACCAATCCGGTTCGGGCCCGAACCTAGAATCATGATTCGAGGTTTCTTACCTGGGATAACTTCGGTTGTGTCTTCATACGTCGAGTAGTGATATGGCGTTTCCGCTTCGAACTCTGCAGCACAGGTGTCGACTGTCTTAAAGGTGGCAACGACCCCGGAAGCGATCCGTGCCGCACGCACCGCTACCTCGTCAGAGTCCATTAGGTAGGCCAGCTGATTGTCGCTGAAACCCATTTGTTTCAGGCGCTTCCATTGTGGTCTGGTCAACGATTCAACAGTGAGACCAAGCGCAACCTGTTGTTCCAACCATAAACGCTCTTCGACGATCGATGAAATTTGGTCGACGTACCACGGGTCCATCTTGGTTATTTCGCACACTTGGTCGACCGAAAGGCCGCGTCGCAAGGCGACCTCAACCTGAAAGAGACGATCCGGAGTGGCGATCGCTATCTGGGCGTGGAGCTCAGCGTCGCCTAATTCGTCAAAGCGAACTTCAGCTTCCGAAGCATTTAGGCCTGATTGGCCTAGCTCTAGTGAGCGGCAAGCCTTTTGTAACGATTCTGGGAACGTTCTGCCAATGGCCATCGCCTCTCCAACCGATTGCATCGAGGTCCCTAGGACACCCGATGTGCCAGGGAACTTTTCGAACGCCCAGCGGGGAATCTTGGTCACCACATAGTCAATCGCTGGCTCGAACGAAGCCGGCGTCTTTTCGGTGATGTCATTCGGGATCTCATCGAGCGTGTAGCCAACGGCGAGTTTCGCCGCGATCTTCGCTATTGGAAAGCCGGTCGCCTTCGACGCCAAAGCCGATGAACGGCTGACACGAGGGTTCATTTCGATGACGACGATGCGTCCATCTTCGGGGTTGACGGCAAACTGGACGTTTGAACCTCCGGTCTTTACACCAACTCGGCGCAAACAAGCAAACGAAGCGTCACGGAGTAACTGATATTCAACGTCACTAAGCGTCTGGATTGGAGCGACTGTTATCGAGTCCCCGGTATGGACGCCCATAGGGTCGACGTTTTCGATCGAACAGATTATTACCTGGTTGTCTGCACCGTCGCGCATGACTTCTAATTCGTACTCTTTCCAACCTGCGATCGACTCTTCGATCAAAATTTCATTGATCGGACTCGCAGCGATACCGTTCGCTGCCGCATCAGCAAATTCCTCCGGAGTTGAAGCGATACCTGTTCCTCGTCCTCCGAGGATATAGGCCGGCCGAATCACGACAGGTAGACCGATATCGGTGACTATCTGGTTGGCTTCATCCATGTTGTGGGCGACGCCACTTCGCGGGACCTCCAAGCCGATTTCGATCATTGCGTCTTTGAACTTCTGACGGTCCTCGGCGGTATTGATCGCCTCGGCATCGGCGCCGATCAGTTCAACCCCAAGACGTTCCAATACTCCTGCGCCAGCCAATTCCATCGACAGGTTTAGCGCCGTTTGGCCTCCGAGAGTCGGAAGTAACGCCTCGGGTCTCTCCTTTTCGATGATCCGGGTCAGGATGTCAACATCGAGCGGTTCTATATAAGTTGCGTCGGCGAAATCAGGGTCGGTCATAATCGTCGCGGGGTTCGAGTTCGCTAACACAACTCGGTAGCCCTCTTCTCGAAGTGCTCGACAGGCTTGAGTGCCCGAGTAGTCAAACTCACAGGCCTGACCAATGATGATCGGGCCTGAACCGATAACCATAATCGTCGATATATCTGTTCGTTTTCCCATTTAGGTTGCGCTCTCCGCTACGTTCTTATCCACTACGCATTTCCGTCCATCAACTCGGCGAATCGGGCAAAAAGGTAATGACTATCATGTGGTCCCGGGCTGGCCTCAGGATGATGCTGCACACTAAAGGCCCGTGCGGTTTTTAGCGCTATGCCCTGGCAGACACCATCATTGAGATTCACGTGAGTAATATCCGCCACGTCTTGAATCGATGTTGGGTCGACTGCAAAATTGTGATTCTGAGAAGTAATTTCGACGGCTTTCGTCTTTTTGTCAGACACTGGATGGTTAACACCGTGATGACCGAACGGAAGCTTGATAATCGTGCCCCCGATAGCCAACGACAAGATCTGGTGACCCAAACATATTCCAAATAGTGGCACTTTGCCAACTAGGGTTTTGACTGCTTCGATGGCGTACGGCACTTCACGCGGGTCGCCAGGCCCGTTGGATAGAAACACGCCGTCAGGTTGACGATTTAGCACCTGTTCAGCGGTGGTAGCTGCCGGGACGATATCGACCGTGGCGATTTGCGACAACTGATCCACGATCGAGGTCTTGATCCCAAAGTCGAATGCCACAATCTTTCGGTTATTCCCAGCCGGTCCAGCAGCCGTGTAGGGTTTTTCGGTCGAAACTTCGGCGACCAGGTCAACGCCATCGGTCCCTGGTTCGTCGACGGCGTGCTGTTTCAACGTTTCTAGGCTTACCGCATTTGGGCCGTCGAGAGGCCCAAATGCACCGGTCATCGCACCGGAGTCACGAAGTAAACGGGTGAGACGTCTCGTGTCAAGCCCACCAATCGCTGACAGTCCGTTGGTTGCAAGAAACCCTTCTAAGCTACTGTCGGCTCGCCAATTTGAATGTCGTCGCGGTAAGTCTCGGACGACCAGTCCTCGAGTAAACGTCGATCGTGACTGGGCGTCGAGCGGAGTCGTTCCATAGTTGCCTATGTGCGGGTAGGTGAAGGTCACTATCTGGCCAGCATAAGAAGGGTCGGTAAGAACCTCCTGATAGCCAGCCATGGCGGTGTTAAAGACAACTTCACCACTCACGTAGCCGTCCTCGGCAGGCGACCCGGCCATGGTTCCTTCAAAGATCGAACCGTCTACCAGAACGAGCGCTCCGGTAACCAATTCGGTCGATGATGCCTGCATCATCTTGTTGCCTTTCCATCTTGAACAACAACTTCGCCTCGGTAAAGGGTATGTCGGGCTTTTCCGGTCACCGTTCTGCCTTCGTACGGCGTGTTATTGGCCTTACTAGCAAGCCGTTTACCCTCAATTACCCATTCAAAGGCCGGGTCGAGAACCACCAAGTTCGCAGCCATTCCCGGTGCGATTTGGCCGCCTTGGGCTGGGTCGAGACCAGCAATCTTGGCTGGCGTCCATGACATTCGGTCCAGAATTGTCTCTAACGGAAGGTCAAGTTCGCTGTTGACGAGGGCGTAGGCAGTCTCGACTCCCAACATTCCCGGTGGCGCAGAATCAAACGGCCGTTCTTTCGATTCTGGTGTATGTGGAGCGTGGTCAGTGGCTATGGCATCAATCGTGCCATCCGCTAAACCTGCTCGTACCGCAGCAACATCGGATTCGGTTCGCAACGGTGGGTGGACCTTAAATTCGGTTCCGTAACTGGCACATGCTGCGTCGGTCAACAAGCAGTGATGGGTGGTTGCCTCAGCGGTAACTAACAGTCCGTCTGCCTTGGCTTTGCGGACCATCTCTACGCTGCCCGCAGTTGAGAGATGCTGCATGTGAACTCGCCCTCCGGTCAGTCGACTCAGAACGATATCGCGCATGACCATCAACTCTTCCGCTTCGCTCGGCTGGCCACCTAGGCCCAGTTTCGCTGACCACTCCCCTTCATGCATTACTCCACCGGCACTCAAAGCCACGGCTTCGCAGTGCTGAGATAGTACTATTGGTTTTTGGTCACTCGTCGGAATTCCGCTCGCATATTCTAACGCCCGGCGCATAATGGCGTCATCTTGGACGCCAGTGCCATCGTCGGTGAACATACGCACGCCAAGACCTGCTAGTTCTGCCATCGGAGCTAGCTCATGACCCTCGCGTCCGACACTGATAGCTGCCGAAGGTTTGATTTCGCATAAGGCGGACTCGCCCCATCGCAAGACCTCGTTGACCACGGACGCCGAGTCAGTACAGGGCGTCGTGTTCGGCATCGTGACTACGGCCGTGTAACCACCCAAGGCCGCCGCTCGACTGCCGGTTTCGATCGTTTCAGCAGCCTCAAGACCTGGCTGACGAAGATGAACGTGAAGATCGACAAAGCCCTTGCTAACCACACAACCCTCGGCGTCCAGTACGCTGTCGCCCGAGAGCCCGTTACCGACTTCCACTACTTGCCCGTTGGCGGTGTTGACCACGACATCGGCGATTCGTCGACCGGTCTGGTCGATCACTTCACCGCCTTTTAGAACGACTGAACTCATTTTTGGGATTCATCTTTCATACTTGAGGGGATGGTTCACTGAATTTTCCCAGGCCCAGGCATTGATATAAGATCGCCATTCGGATGGGGACGCCGCTCGATACCTGGTTGGTCACAAAAGCTCGGGGGTCGTCAGCGGCTCCGGAGTCCAGTTCAACTCCCCTGTTCATAGGGCCGGGGTGAAGGATCATTGCGTCCGGCTTGACGTTAGCCAGGCGTTCAACCGTTAGACCGAACCGCGTCCGATACTCCCGGTTACTTGGGAGCAGGGGACCTTCGAGTCTTTCATTTTGGATCCGCAGCAAGTAGATAGCGTCGAGGTCGCCGAGAACGCTATCAAAGTCAGTCTCTACTGTGACCGGCCAGCCATCTAACGATGCCGGCATCAGCGTCCGGGGGCCTACGAGAACAACTTCGGCGCCTAGTTTTGTGAACGCGTCTATATTGGACCGGGCTACACGGGAATGGTTGATGTCGCCGCATATGGCGATCCGCATTCCGTCCATTCTGTTGCCGGAATGACCGAAATTTTTCCGATTTTGCGTGATCGTGTAGCAGTCGAGAAGGGCTTGGCTTGGGTGAGCGTGACACCCATCGCCCGCATTTACCACAGCCGCTGACGTCCAAGGGATAACTTGCTGCGGAGTCCCTGAAGATCCGTGGCGGATGACTATGCCATCAACGCCCATCGCGTCGATCGTCTGAATAGTGTCTCGAAGAGATTCGCCTTTTTTGGTCGATGAGCTGGAGGCGGAGAAGTTTATCACATCGGCTGAAAGACGTCTGGCTGCTAAATCAAAACTGGTTCTGGTTCGGGTCGAATCTTCAAAGAAGGCCAGGACCACTGTCTTACCTCGAAGCGCAGGTACCTTCGGAATATCTCGAGACAGAACCTCGGAGAACGAGTCTGCCAAATGAAGGATGTCTGATAGATCGTCGGAATCAAGGTCCGCGGTAGACAAAAAATGCCTCACCGTTGAACCTCACCTAACTCGACCACTTCGAGTGTGGCATTTACCACTTCGCTGCGCTTCGTGGGGATGTTCTTCCCAACATAGTCGGGGCGAATCGGTAACTCTCGGTGTCCTCGATCAACCATCGTCGCCAACTGAATCGCTTTAGGTCGACCTTGATCCATGATGGCATCGAGGGCTGCTCGAATCGTACGGCCGGTAAACAATACGTCATCCACGACGACAACGATCTTGCGATTGAGATCGAAATCTACTTCGGTCGCCGCCTCGGGAAGAACCGGTCGAAGGTTCAGGTCGTCCCGGTAGAAGGCGACGTCGAGACGTCCTTTAAGAACAGACACTCCCTCGATCTCGAGCAACGCAGCACCAATCGATTCGGCGAAAGGAACACCGCCGGTTTGAAGGCCGATGAGAACCACATCGTCGAGGCCTTGGTTACGTTCGATGATCTCATGTGCCATGCGTTTGACTGCCCGAGCGACGGCTGCCTGGTCGAGAATAGTACTTCGGGCAACAAAAACGCCCCCATACGGGGGCGTGCGTCCTCGTTCACGTTCTGCCATATCACTCCTTCATCGTGCGGGCCTCACGGGACCTCACTTCACGACACAGCATAAGCATACCCAATTCCGCCGTCAGTAGCGAAGAAGGTGCCGAGATATTCATCCGGCATTGGCTTGAGCTGCCAGAACGGCTCACCAATCCACAAACACATAGGACCTTGGGCTACTGGTCGAGCAACGGCGCTAGTACCGAAACCGAGTACCGGTAGTCGCGGGTTTCTCCGCCGAGCGATACGTCGCTGATCTCCACGTCGTAGACGGCGGGTTCTGAGGAACCTTGGAGGTCAAGCTCCCACACAACAATCGGATTCGGAACCCGACCTGGCCGGCCTTCGGTCGTTAGCGGCGAAAGCGGGACTTCTTCCCCGCCTGTGGTCACGGTGACGATTGCTTCTGAGAAGTCTGCTCCAGCGATACTAAAGGACCATCGATCGTAAACGATCTCCCGTGGAACGAAGCCTCTCGGCGGCCATGCGACATAGCCGTCTCGTTCTCGAGCTCCGGTTTCGGTTTCGAAGACCTCATCGTCAAAGACCCACAACAAGTTGGCGTCGTCGTAGCCTTGATGGCTCTCGATATTTGCGACTCCCATTTCCTTGGTCGGAGGATGAAGTAGGGTGTTGCGGTGCCCAACGTCAGCGTTGTCTTCACCCGGGTCTTCCACGTAGCCATCAATAGCTGAAGGCCCTGTACGGCCGAGGTAAAGGTTCGAGTTCGAAGCGGACTCGAACCCATCTTGGGTATAACAGGAGAACGAGGGCGGCGGTTCGTGTGACAGTTCGCCTTCAACGCTCATCATGACAGCGCCCGAGTGAGCCATTTCGGAAAATTCTTCGTTTTCGACAACGTTGGCGGGAACCCCAGCCATTGCCCGGTAGAAGTTGACTCGTTCGAGAGTTGAGGCTCGCAACTCCGCCGAACTAGTTCCTCCATCGCAACGAGCGTGGCTGCCTTCCCAATCGATAGCTGGAACAGATTTTGAGAACTCAGCAAGAAAGGCATCAGAAACAGCTTCTGCATCCGTTGTGTCGATCCACAATGAACCCTCCTGAAACGGCAAGGTATTGGGTACGCCAGGTTGGGTCTGTTCTGGCGTTTCTGGTTTCGCCCTTTGGTCCGGGCCTAAAGAAAATGCTAGAAGTGCAGCTATCACCACGAAGCCGCCGACGAGCGCTCCAAGTCCGACAAGGGTCGATTTTTTGGGGTGCGTTGGTTGAGGCTCTGCCGGTTCACTGACCAGATGTTCTGGTGATTGCACCCAGATCCATCGGCCGGTTCCGCCAAAATGTAACCGTCGGCCCGATCAGCAAACCAACGAACATCGATCTTCGTGGAGGTAATCTAGGTTCGGAGATCTTCGGCGATAGCGGCTAAGACCCCATTTACGAAACCACCCGAATCGTCGGTTGAATAGCGCCCTGCCAATTCGGTCGCTTCCGACAAGATCACGCCTGTTGGCGTGTCAGCTTCCAGCATTTCAGCTATTGCCATTCGCATGACTAAAACGTCGAGAGAAGGCATGCGTTTTAAGGTCCAACCTTTTGCTTTGGCTTCAATACGTTGGTCTGACTCCTCCTGCCGCTGAGCCGACCAAGTGAGAAGCTGAACAGCAAATGGGTCGGGCTTTACAGTTAGGGACTCAATAAGCTCTTCAACGGTGAAGCTACGAATGCTTGCCTCATAGGCCAGTTCGATCGCTCGTTCACGTGCTTCGCGCCTTCCGCCCCCGTCGACGTCAACTGACGAGTTCACGCTCGGGTCAGATACTCGCCGGTGCGAGTGTCAACCTTGATTCGACCGCCTGGTTCAACGAAGAGAGGAACCTGCACGACGAGCCCCGTTTCGAGCGTGGCCGGTTTGCGTGCTCCCGACACTCGGTCGCCTTGGAGCCCTGGTTCGGTCTCGCTCACTTCCAACTCAACCGAGGTCGGGAGTTCCGTTCCGACTACTTCGTCGCCGTACATCATGAGAGAAACAGTTGCGCCGTCTACCAAAAAGTTGCCCGCATCGGCCATCGTTTCTTTGGCTATGTTTAATTGTTCGAAGGTCTCGTTGTCCATGACCACGAAATCAGTACCTTCTTTGTAGAGGAACTGCATGGCTCTCTTATCGATGTAGGCCCGTTCAACTTTTTCGCCAGCGCGAAACGTACGATCGACGACTGCGCCGCTTCGGAGGTTCCGAAGGGTGGTTCGCACAAAGGCTCCGCCCTTGCCTGGTTTGACATGCTGAAATTCCTGTACCTGGAAAAGGCCATCGGACAGGTTCAGACACATGCCGTTCTTGAGATCGTTCGTGGTCATTGCCATAATGTTGTGTCCTTAGACTTACTTTATCGAAGTGGGGTTAAGAGATTTAGGGGTTTTGGTCAGTGTCGTACAGGCAGGATCGGAAATCGATACTGCATCTTCTATTCGGACGCCACCGACACCAGGGAAATAGATGCCGGGTTCGACCGTAATTACAAGGCCAGAATGGAGCGTACCTGAGCTTCGGGGCGACAAAACTGGATCTTCATGAATCTCTAACCCAATTCCATGGCCAGTTCCATGGATAAAGGCCTCTTCGAACCCAAAGTCAGCTAGTACGCTCCGACATATTTCGTCGATCGCGTGTTCCTCAACATCGACACCAAGGGCCGCAACACCGGCTTGCTGAGCCGCCAGTACCGCGTTGTACCAGCGCTGCTGTTCATCTGTCGGACCCGCACCAACTACAAAAGTTCGCGTCATGTCGCTGCCATACCCGTGAACGCGGGCGCCAACATCGACAATGAGGAGATCGCCGGTCTGAAGCCGCCGATCGGTCGGGCGAGCATGAGGAAGAGCGCTATTGGGTCCAGACGCCACAATGGTTTCGTAGGCTGCGTCCTCGGCTCCGAGCCGCTTCATATGGACGTCGAGTTCCGCCGCGATCTGACGTTCGGTCGAGCCTGGCCCAATTATGGGGGCGACGCGCCTCAACGCCTCGTCTGCGATGTTGGCAGCTTTCGCAAGCAGGTTTTGTTCGCCTTCGTCTTTGAACCGTCGCTGCTTTTCGCAAACTCGAGTCGTGGGTACCAGCTCGACGTTAGCGATGGCGTTACCGAGCGTTTCGTGTTTCTTCCATGAGAGGCCTTCAGCTTCAAAACCAACCGAGTCGTACAAGCCCAGCAGTCCGACATACAGTTCGTCATCAAACGCCTCGGGGACCATCACTTCGGCCATAGAGTTTGCTGCGTCAACTTCGGCAGCAGCCGAAGTCTGATACCGATTATCGGTCACCAATACAAACCTGTCACCTGACAGAACAACAAAGCCATTCGAACCACTGAAGCCTGTCAGCCAACGTACATTAGCAAGCGAAGTGACCAGCAATGCATCAACGGCTAACGTCTCAAACTGATCGACTATCCGTCGGTGTCTTGAACCGACTGATTGGTCGGCAAACGGTAGAACCGTCTCCATTTACTCACTCCCAGTTCGTGCGCTAACGCTTCGACCGCTAAGCAATATCCATGCCCTCCCAAGCCGATGATTGAACCTGTAGCGACCGGGGCCACGACCGAGACATGTCGCCACGATTCGCGAGTATTCGGGTTCGAAAGGTGAAGTTCGATGATCGGCCCTTCGAATGCGGCAAGAGCATCATGAAGCGACCAACCGTAGTGAGTCAGTGCCGCAGGGTTGATGACTATTCCGTCCCAACGATCTCGGTTCCGATGAATCTCATCGACCAGTTCACCTTCATGGTTCGATTGAAAATGTTCGAAGTCTAGGCGGAACCGACTGGCGGTTTTCTGGGCGGTCTCGACATGGTCGTCGAGCGTTGCGGTGCCATAGATCTCTGGTTCGCGAACACCCAAAAGGTTTAGGTTAGGACCTGACAATAAGGCGATGATTGCCATTACCGGACCGCCTCCAATGCGTCTCGTAGTACCGATTCGTCATCAACGATTACCGACTCTACCCCATTTGGACCGTCGAGAACGAACGTAATACCATCGAGCGCCTTCTTGTCTCTAGCAAACAGGCGAATAACTTCATCGGCATCAGCATCAGTGGGAATAGTTGAAGACAGCCCGTAAGCATCGACGATACGACGGTGCTCGGCAACAGCTGCGGTGTCGATGCGACCCAGACGTAACGCTAGCTCTGCCGCGTAGACGAGTCCGACGGCGACCGCCTCACCATGCCTAAGCCCGTACTTGCCCGATGTCTCCAACGCGTGGGCCAAGGTGTGACCGTAGTTCAGAATCGCCCGCAAGCCACCTTCTCGTTCGTCGGCGGCGACGACATCTGCCTTGATGCGAACACAAGCCGCGACACGCTGGGTCATGGGGAGTTCGTCAAGGTGCCCGCCGCCAAGAAAATGGTACTTCGCTAATTCACCCATACCGGCTCGGAACTCTCGCGGCGGCAACGTCACCAGATGGTCCGAGTCGCAGATAACACCATGAGGCTGCCAGAAGGCACCGACTAAGTTCTTTCCTTCCGGGAGGTTCACCCCGGTCTTTCCACCGATCGCGGCGTCGATTTGGCCCAACAGGGTTGTCGACACGTGGACGACGGGAAGTCCACGATGGTAGGTGGCGGCGACAAAGCCTGCCAAGTCCGACACTACTCCGCCACCGACCGAGATAACGACGTCGTTACGAGTCAACCCCCACTGAGCAAATTCCGACGTCAACTCAGCGACCGTTTCGAGCCGCTTCGCCCGTTCACCGTCTTCGACGGTAAACGTTCGGTGTTCGATTCCTGGGTCAACGTCAACCCCGATAGGCCCTTGAGTTACGATCGCGGCACGCCGGGCTGTGTCGGGGAGCAACTCACGTAGTTTCGAAACAGCTCCGCGGCCTACATGGACATCATAGGTTCGACCATCGCCCAAACGAACTTGTTCCGCTTGAGTTTGGTAGCTGTAGCCGTCAACTTCTTCGACAATCTGCTCAACTACGGCCCCCGGGTCGGCCTCAGATGTAATCACGACATCTGCTGCTATCGAATAGAAGCCAAGACGGTCAGCGTATTGCTGCTTTAGCGCATCCGGGTCGGCCAGCAATGGGCGGACTTCACCATCTCCGGCCAATCGACGTGTGAGTGTTTTGAGCGGAGGATTCAGCCAAACAACAACACATCGGTCACGTAAGATACCCATATTGGCCGACCCGGTGACCAAGCCTCCCCCGCCAGCGATAACCGCCTTAGGTGACGATTCGACTGTCTCGGCAAACGCCTGAGCTTCGCAATCACGAAAGAACGACTCACCTTTAGTTGCGAACAAGTCAGCGACTGAACAACCTTGTAACTCCGAAACCACTTGGTCGATATCGACCGAAGCCCGACCCAAACGGTTGGCCAACAACGGAGCGACGGCCGACTTTCCGCTACCCGACAGACCGATAAGAACGATTGGCTTAGCAGACATATGCGACCATGGTATCAACGACGCTCCCGTCGCTACCCACCAAACCCGCTAAGAACCGGCTGCGAAACAATAATGATGATCAAGGACCCGGCGGCCAAAGAAGGTCCAAAGGGAATCTCCGCCCGGCCGCGTTTCATCAACGCGTTAAATGCCAAGCCGATCAGGGCTCCGCCGAGCAGTGCCAGAACCATTGCATACAGGACAAGCCGGACAGCGTCCAAAGGATCGACCGACACCCAGCCGACAAAGAGGCCGAGGAGCAACGCCAACTTTACATCGCCTCGACCCATTCCTCGGGCATAAACCAAATGCGAGATCCCAATAAATCCTCCAAATACAGCTCCGCCCAGCGCAGCCGTTACGAACCGCGCATCGTCGAGCACCTGACTCAGAACCAATGTCATGATTGTGGCAACCCAAATTGAGGGCCACACGACGACGTTCGGCAGCAGGTGAGTTTCGGCGTCTACCAAAGACAGCACGACGAGCACCGCCCCTAGGAGGAGGTAGGGCGCTAGCTTGAACGAAACCCCAAACCTAAAAGCCAGCAGACCAAAAACCAAGCCAGTCAAAAGGTCGGCTGAGACGTAGCGTACGCCCAACCCGCTCGAGCACGCTGCGCAGGATTGGCGCCAGTGCAACACTGGGATAAGCGAACGTGGACCGAGTCCGTGGCCGCAGTTCGAACAACGAAGTTCGAACTCTGGGGACACCCTGTCGATTAGCCGGTCGATGGCAACCCCCAAGAATGGACCCACCAGCACACCCGCCAGCGCAAATCCAAGTACCCAAAAAATCACGGTTCTAGCGAACTACCGACATCAGTCATCTTCGCCTCGGAGATAGCGCATGAGAAGACCTTCGCCTTCACCGCCTTCGTCTGCGAGGGGGTCTACTGTGGCTACAGCCCCATTCCCTGCCAACGAGTCCGGTACTGCTGGAGGCGTGAGGTCATTTGTTCCACCCCGCAGCGAGGCGACCAGCGAGTCGCCGGGATCTTGACTCTCAACTGCCGGGGTAGCCAAAACCCCTCCATTCGAAGCTAGATCTGAGTTAAGCTCAGGTGGCATTGCCTTCGGTTTTTCTTCTTCAGAAAACACTTTTCCTGAATCTGCTTGCGATCCCGGTTCGTTGAGGTCGAAGAGACCGCGTTCGATCAGGTGCTTTATCTTGCGGCAACCTTCTACTTCACCGAGTTCGAGTGAATGGCATACAACTTCTGCGCGACAGCCACTCGCTACGACACTCAGAACCGCCCAGTCAGAACGGTCGATCGTGATTTCGTCTTGAGGCAACTCTACCGATGGAACGACAACGTGGTCCATTGAAGGGACAACGGCGGCAATAGCCTTCCAATCGGCGAGCCTGCCCTCGGCCACGCTTAACACCCCACCGATGGCCTTTTCTTCGCCGGTGACCTCTAGTACCTGGTTCGAGAATACGAAAGAACCTTTTGAGTACCGGAGTAGTTCAAACATAACGTCTTCAGCCTGGGCGGTGACTTCGCACTTGCTCGCCCGAGCGTCAGCAAGCTTACCATCAACGATGGTTAAGGCGCCGTTGCCGCGATCGCCGTTGATATCGAGCTGACCAGACTTCGAAGTCTCGGCCAATAACGAAAGAATCTCGTCTAGCGCGAAATCCTCGAGTGCACCTTGAAGCATTGGTAACCTTCCAACTAAACTGCCGCTACGTCTCTAGTAGCTCGAATCGGCTCATCTGAGCCAAAACTTGATACCTCGATGCCCTGAGATACCAAGAAAACTCGAGAATACACCAGATCAGTCTGCTGAAAGTGGATCTACCACAAATCCGTATTTCGGCGCTGAAAGCTAACTAGGAAGTTCCAGTTCAACCGCTTGAGTCATTGCGTTCAAAGGCGGCTCTTGACCGGTCCAGCGATGAAATGCCAACGCAGCCTGATGGACCAACATCGGCACGCCGTTCATCGTGGTGGAGCCCTTTTCACGAGCGGCGGCGAGGAGCGGGGTAACCCGAGGTTGATAAACAATGTCAACCACAAGTTGGCCTTCGCCAAATACGGCCGGCGGAACGACCAAGCCTTGTTCATCAGGGCCACCCGTCATTCCCACACTGGTCGCATTGATCAAGACATCGATGTTGTCGAGGTCATCTACTTCGTCGGTTGAGATGGCCGTCGCTCCGTCGGCCAATCGAGCCGCATCGGCCACCCTGTCGAACGTGCGGCCAGCGACATAAAGATCGGCATCGCAACGGCGCCCAATCGCTTCACAGATCGACCTACCCGCACCGCCGGTACCGACAACTAGGACCCGCTTGCGATCGAACGCAGGTTCTGCCGCCGTCCCGTGGGAGTGCAGTATGACAGCATCGACCAAACCGTCGCCATCGGTTGAGTCTCCCCACAGTTCACCGTCTTTCTTGAAGACGCAGTTGACCGCGCCGAGAGCTTGGGCAGACGGCGTCAGGTTCGTTAGGGCAGCGGCGACTGCGGCCTTATGCGGCATCGTCACCGACAAGCCTTCGAGCCCCAGGATCGCCATCGCTTCCAGGGCTTTCGGCGCCGAGCCAGCCTTGACGGGGAATGCCACATACCGCCAATCCAATTCTGCGGCTGAGAACGCAGCGTTTAGGATCGTCGGCGACAACGAATGCCGAACTGGGTCTCCAATTACGGCTGCTAGCCGTGTGTAGCCAGTAATCAATCTACAGTAGGCCTGCTTCGCGAGACCGAGCTTTTTGGGCGTTGAACTCGTCGAAGTCAGCCGTGAAGAAGTGGTTGCCTTGTTCGTCTGCGAGCACGTAGAACTTCCAGTCACCCTCGGCCGGGTTAAGAGCGGCCTCCATGGAAGCCTTGCCAGGTGCAGCAACTGGGGTTGGCGGCAACCCTCGAATCCCAGCAGGAGCTCGGGTGTTATAAGGTGTTTCGGTTCTGATCTGCTGAGCGTCAGGTACTTTACCACGTTCACCTTGTTCATAAACAAGGGTCGCGTCGATATCGAGCCATTCGCCGTCATTAAGTCGGTTGTAGATTACGCGGGCGATCTTCGCTCGGTCTGCGTCTGTCTTAGCTTCGGCCTCGACAAGTGACGCTACGATCAACACCTCATAAGCTGACAGTCCGCTGGGCCTGATAGATCCATATCCGAGTCCTCCCGAAATCTGAGCAAACTCATTGGTCATCAAGCTGAGGACTTCTAGAGCTGATGCGTCGGCTCGGACTTCGTAGGTATTTGGAAACAAATACCCTTCCCAGCTCGCTTGACCATCGGGACGATACTGCGGAGTCAACTGACCAGAATCGAGAACTTCTTGAAGCTCTTCTTGGGTCACATTAGGCAGCTGTTCGGCCAGCTGAGCTACGGTCTCCTCAACCCACAATCCTTCAGGAATTTGGACCGTAACTACATCGATCGAACGCGGCCCGCCATTTAGAACTACGACAGCCTCCTCGGCTGACATGTTTTCCTGAAAAGTGTACTCTCCCGCTTGGAAGTCGCCTTGATTTTTCCATCGGGTGTAGTACTGAAAGAAGAACGAGTCTGGGATGACATCGGCGTCTTCAAGCTGCTTTGCGATGTCGCCGGTTGTGGATCCCGACTCGATCACCAGCTCGACAGATCCGAACGGTTCACCAGGCGGGTCTAACTGGCCACTAATCCACCCTCTAACGAAGACGAACAGACCGAGAAACATAACCAACAAAATCCCGAGGACAATCAGTACCTTCTTGGCCCGGCTACCCTCCGGCCTGATCGACACCATGTCGTCGTCGAAGAGGTCGTCTTCGGCGTATCCGTATTCGTCTTCTGTCATACTCACCGGGTCATCCTACTGGGATTCTGTCTCCGACGGATTTTTCCGACGAGAATCGAGCCAAGACTGCAAAATTATGGTCGCCGCTAACTGATCGATCGTCTGACGCTTCCTTTTGGAGCGAAGGTTCATTTTCTGTTGAGATCGTTCAGCCTCAACCGTTGTCATCCGCTCGTCGTGGGTTTCTACCCTCATGTCAAGGTTCTTTCGCATCGACTTGACCTCGGAAAGGACCGCCCTGGCGGCTGGCCCGAGTGTCCCGTCGAGCGACAACGGAAGACCGACCACGATGAGTTCGGCGCCTGTTTCGTCGATAATCGCAGCGAGCCGTTCATGCTCACGTGGCCGATTGTCGACTCGTTCGATCGTTTCATACGGGGTCGCAACCAGCTGACCGGCGTCGCAAATCGCAACACCAACGCGCTTGGAGCCCAAGTCAATGCCAATAACTCGAAAGCCCGACAAGGTTTACAAGCCAAGCAACTACACCTTCGAGCTCAGCTGAGATCTCACCGAGGTCGCCCCCTTCGAGTACGCC
>CAZKEM010000056.1:0-14996 GCA_964551835.1 uncultured Acidimicrobiaceae bacterium
TCTGCGGGTCATGGGGCCCGTGGAACGAGATCTACGGAGACGGGCGGACGAACACGCACAGGAGCTATTTAGACGTCGTCGGAAACAGCATGAGGAGAGTCTGAACCGAGACGAAGAATTTCAGTAAAAAGCAAAAGTAAAGGTCCGGTCCAAGTTCCACCTTCCGTTGAACGGAGTTGGTGGAAAATTGGTCCCGGACCGCTCTTTGTTTTCCGGCTAGGTCGATGTAATGAAACGAATGAGGCTTGGTTGGTAGTCGTCCGGAGCGACAAACCCCATGAGGTTCAACACGGTGGCGGCGACATGAGACAGTCCGGCATCAGAAGGTGCTTCTAACCAGTAGTCGTCGTCGAACCCGGAGTCGTAGATCGTGAACGGAACCGGGCTTAGCGTGTGGGATGTCTTGGGTATACGCTCGCCGTTGGTTTCCGTATACATGATGTCTGCATTTCCGTGGTCGGCTGTGTAGACGAGAACGCCGCCAACCTCGTCGATCACATCGATGAGCCGCTTCATGCATGCATCGAGAATTTTCACCGCTTCTATCGTCGCTGGCAGGTCACCCGTGTGGCCAACCATATCGCCGTTCGGGTAGTTGATTCGGCCCCCATCGAACTCGCCAGATCGTAAGAGCTCTATCGTCTTGTCGGTGATCTCGTTCAGTTTCATGCCCGGCGCCGTGTTGAATTCGACGTTGTCTGAAGGAATCTCGATGTAGGTCTCAAGGTTCTCGTCGATGTAACCGGACCGGTTGCCATTCCAGAAGTAGGTTACGTGCCCAAACTTTTGGGTTTCGCTGATGGCAAACGTTCTTTTCCCAGCCGCACAAAGGAACTCGCCCATCGTGCGATCGATGGAAGGAGGGTCGACGAGGAAATTCTTGGGGACGAGCGCGTCGCCGTCGTATTGGAGTATTCCCGCGTAGTACACGTTCGGGTTGTCGCCTCGGTCAAAGCCTTCGAAGTGGTCTTGTTCGAACGCTTGGGAGATTTCGATGGCGCGGTCGCCACGAAAGTTGAACATGATGACAGCGTCGCCATCGGCCATCTTGCCGATTGGCTCGTTCTGGTCGTCGACGACCACAAACTCGTCGAGATACTGGTCTCCCTTGTCGGAGTTGGCGTATGCGGCTTCGACTGCATCGGTTGCGGATGTGAAGGTCGCGCCTGCGCCGTGAACATGGCAGTTGTAGCCTCGTTCTACCATGGCCCAGTCGGCTTCGTATCTATCCATGGTGATCGTCATTCGGCCACCGCCTGAAGCAATGCGATAGTTCGCCCCGTTGTGCTTTTCGTTGATTTCGGCCAGAACGGCTTCGGTCTTGGCTATGTAAGCTAGCGCCGAACGGGGTTCGACGTCACGGCCATCATGAAGAATATGGACACAAGCCTGCGTTACCCCTTCGGCTGCGGCCTGGTTTAGTAATTGATACAAATGGTCGGTGTTTGAATGGACGTTTCCATCGGAATGTAGGCCGAGGAGGTGAAGCGTGTTTTGTTTGCCGTGCTCGATGGCCCGAGCCCAAACATCTGACCTAAATAGAGAACCGCTTTGTAGCGCCGCGTTCACGAGCTTTGCTCCCTGGGCAAAGATTCGTCCGGCTCCAATGGCGTTGTGTCCGACTTCGGAGTTGCCCATGTCGTCGTCTGACGGCAGCCCAACGGCTGGCCCGTGGGCAGCTAGTTGGGTGGACAGCTTAGAATTGGCCAGGGCATCGAGGGTCGGCGTGTCCGCTTCGGTAACAGCGTTCGATGGGCCTTTGGGGGCAACGCCAACGCCGTCAGCGATAACGACGAGGACGGGGCCGCGTCGAGCGGTGAACGATTGGTGTGGTTGCAGTTCTAAGCTCATGGGAACAGCCTAGTTTATGCTGCGTTAGTTCGATCCTAAAATAGGTCGAAGGGTTCTGGGTTGTTCGGAAGAACAGCTGAGGCTTCGATCCCAAACCAGGTTTGCGCCAACGTCGCTAGATACCGGTCGAACGAGACTGTGGTCTTTAAGTTTCCGTCGTCGTCCAAACTGTCCAACGGTGAAGGCTCACCTAGTCGTCCGGTCTTTATCGGCCCAGAAAGAAGCATGGTCGATGCAGAACCATGGTCGAGTCCGTTGTTGTTCTCCTCGACCCGTCGACCAAATTCGCTTGTCGTTGCCAACAAAACTCGGTCGGCGAGGCCAGCGAGTTCCATATCGTTGATAAATCCTGCTACCGCTGCGTCGAACTGTTTCATCAGTTCACCATGTCGGTACTTGTGGTCTTGGTGGGTGTCGAAACCGGTCAGTTGAACGTGAACGACCTTGACCCCAATATCAGCCTTGATGAGGTTAGCGGCGGTTTGTAGCTGTCGTCCAAGGTCCCCGCCTTCTTTGATCATCGGGTCTTCTTCGTTTACTTCGGCTAGATCGATTTCGAGGTTGTCTCCAATAGCGAACAACTGGGCGAAGGAGTCGGCTACTTCAACGTTCATGGCTCCGCCCCCGAATGTCCGTAGACCGTTTCGGTAGGTTGGGTAGATCCAGTCGTCGTTGGTAAGGCTGTCGAGTTGGGAGGCGTTTTCCAGGGACATGACCGAGCCTTTGGCCGCCGTGAACCGTGGGGTGTGGCCCGAAACAGACAAGCCGGTCATGGGTGAGTCGTCGGCGAGCGCGTCGACCAGGCGAGCTAAGTAACCGCTTCGGTTGCTACCGGTTCCGCTGGCGTCGCCCTGTTCCCATCGCCGGACCATCTCAAAGTGGGACAGGTTGCCGTTTACTGGTCCGACACCTTCAACGAGCGTGAGCCGTTGCTGCGATAGTTGAATGAGGTTTGGATTGAGTCCCAGGTCGGCGTCGAACTCCAAGAGTTCTTCTTCGGGAATGGCGAGCCCAGGTCTCAGATCATAGTACGAACCGATGTTTCGGGGTACCGCCGTGGATAGGCCGTCGTTGCCGCCTTCGAGTTCTAACAGAACCAGTATGCGTTGCTCGGGTGGGGCAGCGTCAAGGCTTTGCCCGGCCAGCCCACTTTGTTGGCGCGGAGCTGGTGCTGCCTCGTCGGGGTCGCCGGGAGCATCGTCGCGAGACGTTGACGCTGTTTGGACGAAAATGCCTGCGCCGGCAACACCGGTAACGACCATCCCTTGCACGAATCGACGTCTCGTAATGGGGGTCACCTTGCCGAGAAGGTCTGAGAGAGACCGTTGTCCGGGTTCGCCCGCAGCCGGCGTCGTTTGTTGGGTCACGCTATCGGTAAAGTATGGCGATCCCGGTTCTTGGGGGACTGCCTTATTGGTGAAGTATGGCGATCCCGGTTCGTGGGGGACTTCCTTATTGGTGAAGTACGGCGATCCTGGTGGCGGCGTGGGTGTGGCGTGGCCGGGTGGTCCTGGTGGCGGAGCGTTAGAAGTTGGCTTCCGGTGGTCAGGCGGAGGCGCAACGTTGGGCCACGGGTTCTCGTTGGGGTCTTGCGGTTCGGGGGTTGAGTTGTCGGAGGAATAGTTCATGCGAATTGAAACTCCGGACAGGCGAGCGTTATACGCCATCGGATATTTGCGATGCCTTCGTCGCCGAAGTCGCCGTCAAGCTGAGGGTTTTCGATTGCCGCTAATGTTGTCTCATCGGCAACATAGATTCCACATCGATCCATAATTTCGCTAGGAGAAGCTTGGAGCGCCCCTTCTATCTTGCCGAAATCGATGGACCCAAGGATGTTTAGTCGGCGCAGCATGGAGTCCGGCGACAGCCATAGATCGTCGGGCCAACCGGCAACGTTAGGTGGCTCATACAACGCTTGGCCCATTTGGCGGGGCCGCCACGTCGTTTCTGGGACACGGTTCGTCGCTGATGAGAAAGCGGCGAAAGCTTCAAACCCGGATCGAGGGCGGGCGTATTGCAGGTCGGGCATCGACGGGTCTCGCAGGACCCGTTCTAGCAGCGGAACAATCTCGAGATCTTGTTCGATCCACCAGCGGCCCAATTCACTACGTTGTTCGTCGGTTCGTTCGGTGCCAATAAAATGGTCCCATATTTTGCTTGAAATGCGCGTGGCCGTTGTCGGGTCGGAAGTAAGGCGATCGACTACCTGGGCCATGTCCCACACTCGAGTCTCGCCGAGGTAGGTTACGGTGCCGTTGTGGGCTCGTTCTTTAACGAATTCGACCGCCCAGTCGTTGTCCCGATTTACGGTCCAGCCGGTCATAGCTAACGCTCCGGCTCTGACGTCTGTCTCGGTGGAGTTGCCGACCCCGAGGGTGAATAGTTCCATTATTTCTCGGGACAAGTTTTCGTTGGGCGTTTCGGCCGTCGACGTGTCGGCGTTGAGGTAGATCAATAGGTTGGCGTCGGTGACAAAGGCGAGTAATAGGTCCCGGAAGTTTCCGAGCGCATTGTTTCGAAGGGTTTGTAGTTGGCGGGCGACGAGTTGCTGGTAGCCGGTGGCGTAGCGGTGACTGGTCAAAATGTTATGCCAGAAGAACGTCATGCGTTCATGAATTCCGCTGCCGGGGCGCACCATCTTTTGAGCCCACCAGATGAGGGCATCTTCGGCTGTGTCGGTCTCGGGGACCGCTTCGGGGTCGACGGTCGGGACGAGCACACGGTCGAGCATCTCGTCTCGTGATCGGCCGGCGAGTTCGGTCACAGCCGAATGGTCGACGCGCAGCGAAGTTCTGCGCAGTAGTTGCGCCGCTTCGATTAGCTCGGGAGACCGCACCTTCATATATACCGAGACTAGCCTATATGAGGCCTGTTACGCCTTTTAGGTTTGTCACACGTGTAGTCGTCCGGGCTTTGTGCAGGATGAAAGCGGGTGTCCATGCCACCGACAGCGCGCCGATGTTGTAGTCGGCGGCCTTGCCGGAGGCTTGTCCCATTAGTAATTCCTGGGATGAAACTGCCCTATCTATCAGCGAGATCTTGGCCAAACCCCTCCAGCGTAGCGGGCTAGATTTTTCTGAAATAGCTTTGAGTTCTCGGTGGCGACACGAACTTTGAAATCATCGTCTTAGGAAGCTTCTTTACTTGGGTGGTTACGTAGGCGGGTGGGCGCTTGATCCAGGTGAAGCCAGCACGCTCACATGTTGCTTTAAGGGTTGCCGGGGTAAACGCGTTGATGTGTTCAAGAGGGTGAACGTTGCGGAACGATTCGAAATCGGCGGCGACGTCAACCCCGGAGCAGTCTGGGACTTCGACCACCAGAACCCCGTCCGGGGCCATCCGTTCCCGTAAGGATGTCAATACCCCTGCCGGGTCAGCAAGATGCTCTAAAACTTGAAACATTGTAACTGCATGAAAAGGACCTGGGTCTCGGTCATCGATTTCGCTCAAGGAACTAGCGATGGTGAAACCTCGACGTTCTGATTGGTCCTGACGAGTTGTGCTCAGGTCAAGTCCAACGGCGCTAAACCCGAACGCGCTGGCAATCTGAAGAAATCTGCCGCTCCCACAGCCGTAGTCAAGAACCCGAAAGGCCTCAACGTCGGGCAATAGTGAACGAAGCCGAAGCGCATGCTTGACCATCTGGCCAGCAGCCTCAAACTGAGCGGCCGGTCCGAGGCTAAGCTCCACCGACAACGACTCATTCTGCGAGTCGTCAATCCACGTCGAATAGAACACGCCCAACGAATCTTCGTCAAGGATCCACCGGTGGTAGACCATCTCACACGACGCGCAGCGAACTAGCTCGAACTCTTCTTCACCGATGTGTTCTCGCCAGGCAACGGCATAACCGAACCGATCGAGGTACTCGGCACAGTCTGGTTCGTCGAACCTCTGTTGCCAAACCGTCGATCTAGACGGGTCCCCGCAGATACAGCGGTCCCGCTCAACAAAGCGTAGTCCTCCAGTTCCAACACCAACACCAAGGCCCATACTTCACGACAGTACCACATCACCGTCGACCCTTCTAGGTGTCGGGGTCTTTCGTGGGGGTCTCTCGTGAAAGCGATGCGTTTTGTTCTTAACCTGGTTGGTCTCTGACCGGCCAGCGTGAAACGATCAAAGTCATGATTTCCAGCGCCGGTTACGACGGTTGGCGTTGAGCGTGAAGGTTCCTTCAAATATTGGCGGGTCCAACAGCTTTGACAGTAATCCGATCTAGATCGTAGCGACCTAGATGGAGGTCATCGAATGGAACGGCTTCGGCAAATAAGTAGCCCTGTAAATAGTCGCATCCCCATTCGATGAGAAGTTCAGCTTGTTCGACCGTTTCGACTCCTTCCGCCACTGTTTCCAGTCCAAGTTCTCGAGCGAGGTCTAACGACGAACGAACAATGCTTCGATCGGCACCGGGTTTACAGATACCGGCGACAAACGATCGATCGATTTTGATTTGTGTAAAGGGAAGATTTCGTAGCCGAATCAACGAGGACGCACCGGTTCCATAGTCGTCCAGGGCAAGTTGAAATCCAAGAAGCCGGAAAGTAGTTAGCGTTGGAGCGATTCGTAGATGATCGTCGAGTAGTCCCTGTTCGGTGATCTCAATAGTCAGGTGAGAACGTTCCCTTGAATTCATTGACTGCAGTTGTTTGGAGAGCTCGCTCGACCATAGACTGCGCGCTGAAATGTTTGCCGAAACCGAGATCGGCTTGTCCAATATTTCGAGATATGCGGCAGTATGGGCGGCGGCGTTTAGCACGTGACGGTCGAAGCGAGTAGTAAGGCCCGCCGATTCAATGAGACCGAGAAAGTCTTTCGGGAAGATGATGTCGCCATCGCGGACCCAGCGAGCCAGACATTCAAGGCTTGTCACTTGAAGCGTCTGAGCATCGACGATCGGCTGGAACCATAGTTCGATTTGCTCTTCAAGGCGCTTCCCCAATTCGGCCTGAAGGTTGAAACGAGCGCAGTTCGAGAATTGCCCGGTTTCAGAAAACATGCCAACCCCGACGCCAGATCGTTTGGCCTCATACATGGCGATGTCGGCCTCTTTCAACTGCTCTTGCCACCCACACTCATTGCTGATTGAGTAGCCGACAGATGCCGACGTAGCTAGCTCGAGTTCGTCGATCGCCAACCTAGTTCTACTCGATTCGAGTACGTGGTTGGCCAGCGCGGCGGCTTCGGTCTCGACAGTCTCTTGGTCGGCTACAAGAGCGATCGCGAACTCGTCACCGCCGAGGCGTGCGACACAACAAGTATCGGTAACCAATGACGAGAAGCGGACTGCTAGGGCGGCGATTACTCGGTCGCCGACCTGGTGGCCTAGCGTGTCGTTGATATCTTTGAACCGATCGATGTCAATCATAAAGATGGCGGTCATGGTCGATTCCTGGAAGGGGCCTTCAAAGCCTTTCAAGAAACTCACAAGGCCGTCTCGGTTGGGTAGTCCAGTCAGGCTATCTCGTTCGGCCCGCTGACGAAGGGAAATGCGAGATCCCTCAAGCTCGGTAACATCGAGCGCAAAACCCTGAATGTAACGGTCTCCGTTTTCGGCCACTTTTCCTAATGTGGTGAACCGGAACCATGCGGGTTTGTTGTGTTCAGCATCGAGTCGTATGACTGCCGTGTTGCTCTCGCTAGGTGTGGTGTTGACGACTAGCTGACGTAGATCGGCTGAGTTGGCCAGAACTCTCTCGAGTCCATCGGATCCGGAGGCGAACAGACCGGCCAAGTTCCCTTCGAAGTTTTCGAATCTTCTGGTCTCTTGGTTGTATTCCCAGAGAAAGGCGTCTGAAGAGGCCGTGATAAGATTGATTCGGCTCGATATCGATTCCAGCTGTTTAGAAAACAGCGTCAGTAGTTGGATTCCGGACAAAGGCATCACAAGTAAGGCCAACACGACAACAGTCCAGTCGTCGACGTTGCGATACGAGCCGATGATGGCGAAGCTGCAGGCGGCGACTACCACCAGAAGATATTTCAGTCGCCCGAAGTGCTGTGAGTTTGCCACTGTCGACACCGCACTCGCAACGGCAGCAGGACCGAATCCCAAAGGCAGCAGTGATGCAAGCGCCACGTGGCCGACCAGTTCAAGAACCGTATGAAATAGATCGACTCTTCGACCCGGTACGAATTGTTCTATCAGCAGTGCCGTCGGAAAGAAAACAAAGATGCAGACAAGCGAACCAATTTGGTAGTTTGCACCCAGAGAGGGAAATCTCGAAATTATCCCTGCAACTACTAGCCAAGTCGCAACACGGGACAGCTTCAGCATGATCGAACGGTCCCGTCGCCGGAGCATTCGAGGAGCGGCCATCCACGACCGTTTTGTGGAAGCCATCGTTTCGGCCTGTTCACCCAGGTCAGGTGGGTTCTGCTTAGCCTGGATGGCTTTGTCGGGGCCCCGAACGGTCATCCATTAGATCTTCGGAACTAAATCGTCGCTACTGGACCAAAAATTGTCAGGTCGGAGGGCTTATGACGCTCACAAAATCGACGAGTTCGTTGAGTACTGCCGGGTCTTTCAAGATTTCTTGATGTCCGACATCGGCGACGGCCGTGATTGTACAATTCTCCCAATTGTCGGCTGCTCGGACCGCCGCAGCATAAGGAACACGTGGGTCCGCTGGATCATGAAAAATCCGGGCAGGCGTTGTGTGAGTCTTCGCCCAATCGGCAAGGTCCCAGGCCTTCTCGGCTTCGGGGTACTCTCGAAACCTCTCCTGGAGTGCCGTGGCCAGTCGGGAACGCAGCCGGTCACTAAGCCCAAGCTGGTCACTGAAATAGTCCGTCGCAGCGTACGAGTCGATCATGGGGGCTATAAGAACCGCATGGGCGGGGTCGAAACCTCGACCCAATGCAAGCACGACTGCGCCTCCACCGAATGAATGGCCAATCGCCGCCGTAAAAGGTCCGTGTAGCTGGTCGAGTTCGGCGATGGATTCGGCGAACTCTAACAGGTTGGTCGGTACGCGTCGATCGTCGCCGTGGGACGGCCCGTCGAAGGCGTGAACTTCGAAACCAGCTTCGAGTAGTTCGGTCACCATGGTCTGTGAATTTGCTCCACACCCTCCCCAGCCATGGCAGAAGACGGCCTTTCGTGAACTGTCGCCGAACTTCCACGTCGGCAAGGCTCGGCCGCCAACATTTATGGTTGTCTCGGTAGATTGTGCGAGTAGTTCGGTTGGCCATTCCGATGCGCCCATACGAGGGATCGGCGTCAAGAAAAGCGCAGCAAGTCGTTTGCCGGCCCATACGGGGGCGACCATTCCGGCGAGATTAAACCCACCGCCGATGATTTTGGGAAGAGATGACAATATTTATGCCTCTGAGTAGGGCTTCCAGTCGACTCTAGCCAATACTTTCTTGTCGCGCATATCGCAAGTTGGTCAGCAATCTGAGATGCTAGAGGTATCGAATCTCAGACCACAAGCTCGCATAGTAGCGCAGCACCCGAAGTTCACGACCTCGACTACGAGAAGTCGAAACTTCGCGCCATCGAGGCAGCTCACGGGCGACATCTCGCCCGAGCGCGCAGCCAAGCCGAACGGTTGGCCACCGAAGCAGCAGAGGCTACCGAGGAAGGTATTCGGGATCTGGTCGACGAAGATGCCGAGGCTGATGCTGCGATCGCAGCCGCTATGGTCAGACAGCTTTCCGCCCGGGTAATGCATGCAGCGAAACGAGTGCGGGAACTAGAACAGCGTGGTGACGCCCTCGCATTTGGACACACCACCGACGACGTCGAACAACGTTGGTATGTGGGCCGTCAAAGCGTGATTGATGGCGATGATGTTCTGCTGGTCGATTGGCGAGCCGACGTGGCGGTACCGTTTTATCGGGCGACCCCAGGTGACCGAATGGGGGTTAGGCGCCGCCGCCACTTCCACTATGTTGACAAAAGTTCTGATGAAGTTCGCAACGAGTTAGAAGACTATTCTGACGAATTGCTCGACTCGAGCGAATTGTCCGACGAGGATGCTCTCGCTCTTCGAGGCGAGGCGGCGTTGATGGTGGCGTTAGACGGACCGACCGACGGACGAATGCGGTCGGTGGTGGCAACCATTCAGGCGGAGCAGGACAAGATCATTCGTTCGTCTTCAAAACGTCCGTTGATCGTTCAAGGTGGCCCCGGCACCGGCAAAACGGTCGTCGCCCTACATCGGGCAGCGTACCTTCTTTATAACGATCGTACCGAATTGGAAGATACCGGCGTCCTCCTTATCGGGCCGAGTAAACACTTTCTGAACTACATAAAGGGTGTTCTGCCGTCGTTGGGTGAGACAGGCGTGGTTTCGGTTACCCCGGCGGAACTGTTCCCGGGCGTTCGTCGCGGCTTTATCGATTCGGACAACGTGCTGGCGTTGAAAGGTGACCTGCGGATGGCGGCGTTCTTGGCTGCGGCCGTCCATACCAGACAGCGCCGTCCCGTCGGTGATCTTGATGTTTGGTACGGCTCGACCAAAGTGACGGTTGCATCCGATCGGTTGTCGCAGATTTTTGAGTTGGCGCGGCGGGCACGGTCACACAACGCTGGAGCTCGAGTGTTCGCAGACCTGCTGCACGAACAATTACTACGGGAGGTCTACCACCCTTCGTTCGATAACCGAGCTGATGCCTCAGATTCGTTCAAAACGTCGACAACGGTTCGGGCGTTCTTGTTACGTCATTGGCCAACACTTACCCCTGAACAGTTTCTAAACGACTTGTACGGATTTGTCAGTTTGCTCCACGCAGCGGCACGTAAGACCAATGTGTCTATTGCCGAGGCTGAGCTGTTATTCCGGGACCGAACTGACGAGGTGGGTTTGGACCGGCGTCGTTGGTCAGTCGGCGATATACCGCTGCTTGACGAGGCGTTCAGTCTGTTGGTTGGTTCGGTCGGTGAGGATAGTGAGAGCGAGCGGCAGGTCGAGCGAGACGCAACTTCTGAGTTCGAGGCCGCCGCAAAAGTCGATGATGTCAGTTTGGACAGTTTCGTGTCCGAGGACGATCTGGAGGGCTTTAACGTTGTCACGCCGGCGGAATTAGGTCTGTCCAACAGCATCTATGATCAGGCCGAACAGGAGTGGGACGACATCGTTGACCCGACACCGGCCCCTCACCCCAAGTTTGAAGCGATGCTAGCCAAGAAGCGGGAGGCGGAAAGTGGTTGAAGATACTTCTGATGACCGGGTAGCCCACCTTGGCGAAGAGAACCTTGAGTCAGCCCAGATGGGAACATCGCACACCGGGGTTTCTCGGGGAGGCGAAGATGTCAACGATGACTCCGAATTGGGTTTGCAGCGCGTCGACCAGCTTGTCGACAGTGGGGCGAGCGTTGTTGATCTGGCGGGTGACCAACAGTTTTGGCGGTTCGGTCACGTCATAGTTGACGAGGCGCAGGAGCTGTCGCCTATGCAGTGGCGAATGATTAAGCGACGGACCCAAGGTGGGTCGATCACAATTGTTGGTGATGTCGCCCAACGTTCGTCCGGGTCGGTTGAGCCATGGGTTGAGCTGTTAGGCGACACAATGGGTGACTACGTTGAGGTAGGTCTGACGATCAACTACCGGTCGCCGTCTGAGATAAATGACATTGCAGCAGCGATCTTGGCGGAGGTGGCGCCTGGGCTTTCTCCGGCCCAGGCTATTCGATCGTCCGGTTTTCAGCCCGACGCTGTCACACCTTCGGCTATGAGTCTCAATGCGTTGGTTGTCGAAGAATTAGATGCGATCAGTGAAGGTTCGGTGGCCGTGATTGGCCTCGACGATAACACGCATGTCGCGCAAATCGACCGGGACTCGATGGCCCAAAACGCGAACCTTCTGGTGTTGTCCCCCGACGAGGCGAAGGGGCTCGAATTCGACTCGGTCATCGTTGTGGAACCGAGCGACGTTTTCGACACGAGCCCATCGGGTTTCTATGTTGCGTGCACTCGGTCAACTAATCGCCTTCGTTTCTTCCATGAACGCCCGTTGCCCGGTTTCTTGAGCGGCGCCATGCTAGAGACGGACTAATAAGATAGCCGGGGTTACCGTTGACGCTGGAGGGGCGAGTTAAACAGCGGCTTTGTTCGTTTCTTGCTTAGCAGGCGGTGAGTGTTCTTATGTGGTGTAATCCAGTGGGCGCCTTCCCATTCGGTTAGTACCGGCTTCTGGCATGCAACAAACAGGTCATAGTCGTGAATCGAATCGCTAACCACTATTGCATCGGCTGCGGTTTCGAGACGAGGGCTTCTTGCGACTTGCTCGGTTTTGGTTAACTGCCGTTCTCCTCGCCAGCGCCAAGCCTTGCATGCAATGGTCAGCACTTCGTCATCGCCTCGAAGGCGTAATGCCTTAATCACCGGTTTGACGATGGCGCTGAAACCCCGGGTTACGACGATTACGCGGCCCCTGTGGTTACGGGCGGCGTCAACTAATGGGTGGTTGGTCTGGCTAACGGTCCAAGCGTTCGCAGTCGACCGCCATTGAGGATATGACGATGGAATTAGTAGTAGTACGGTCACAACCCGGACCCAGTCGCGATTATCTTGCCCCCCAGGTAGAAGACGCCACGGAGAGACCTTGTCGAGCGCGGCGAGCACTGTTGATGTAACGCGGAAGGGTCGGGCTAAATCAAGGAATGCTTCCGTGGTGGGACCGAGAACAAGGGTTAGGTCGAGGTCTAGAATCAGGGTCTGTTCGGGTGCGTCTTTGATAATTTGGATGGCTTCGGCCGGACTAAAGGTAAACGTTTCGGGGTCGATGACGTTTTTGTCTTGCTCGGGCTTGCCTTTGTCGGGTCTCATTGGCGTTCGGCTCTCGTTCTCTCCGACGGAGCGTTACGAGCATGGTCAAAACAACGCCCTGGTAACGTCCCGTAAATTGTCGTCTGGGTGAGCTACTGGGCTCAACCTACGACAAGAGGTTTAACGGGTGGTAGTCCTACCTTTGTTATCGGGTGGCGTGACCCTGAACGTTAGGTTTCTTGCGGGCAGGGTGGCTGATGGAGGCTGTGCGCCGAGGCAGCGGTTTAGTAGTCGCTACGACAAGAATCGGTCTTGTTCGGCCGGTGTGGGGATGCGGCAAGCGTCGCGTTTACCGAACCACCGGTACCTATTTTTGGAGATCACCCTGTAAACACCGTTTCGGACTGGGCGTGGAATCAGCCATGCCGCCGAAGCAGCTTTCCAAGGCCATTGAAGTTGAGCCGCAATACGAATAGCGGCTGTTGATCTATCGTAAAATGTGCCATCGTCGTAGAGGTATAGTGTGTCGACATCGGACGGGTCGATGTCGTTGCCGTCGAGGAGTCGACGCCCTACTTCGCTCTGACTCGGTGCGAAGAGGAAACGCTTGGCGTCGTCGTGTTTGAGGACGATGTCGACTGAACGGTTGCACAGTCCACATACCCCATCAAAGATAATTATCGGCTGTGTTGTGGCTAGCTGTTGGTCATCGGGGTGTTCAAGGTCGACCACATAAAAAAGTTACCATAGTGGCCGTAGCTCGACAGGGTCGAAGCGTTATGCGTCGGTGTCGTCTGACTTGTTGGCCGGCCACAGGAACGAGATGAGCGCAATTCCGATAGCTGCGCCAACGAGTTGAGCAACCACGAAACCGGGGGCCGACGTCGGTGCGATTCCGGCGAATGTGTCCGAAAACGTTCGGGCGATTGTGACAGCCGGGTTTGCGAAGCTCGTGGATGACGTGAAGTAGTAGGCGCCGCCGATGTATCCGGCAACTGAAAAGGCGACCATTGGTGACTTCCCCGACCGGACGACGCCAAAGATAACCAGCAGTAGTCCGAGGGTAGCGATGACTTCGGCGAAGACCAGGTTTCCGGCGGATCTGTCTTTGGTGGACCAGTCGACGGCGGGAAGGTCGAACATGAGGTTGGCAACTATGACTCCGACTACACCTCCACTGATTTGGGCCAGGATGTACGTCACTGCCGTTGAGGTGTCAATCGTTCCGAACACTCGCTCGGCGAGGGTGACGACCGGGTTGAAGTGGGCGCCGGATATGGTCCCAAAGGTCAATATCAGAGCTGCTAAAACACATGCGGTGGCGAACGCATTCTGGAAAAGTTGGAGACCGACGTCTTCGCTCAGGGTTTCGGCTGCGATTCCCGACCCTACGACGGCGGCTAGAAGAAAGCTAGTTCCAGTAAATTCTGCGGTCGCTCGCCTCAGCAGTGCATTTTTGTTGTTAACCATCGCAATTCTGTATACCAGCAGTTGGTTAATGCCACGTAAACCCCAGGTAGTTCAAGGTTAATAGTAGAAGAATCAGTAAAGTTGATACCATAACACTCAACTTTTATGATATGATCGAGTGAAGCCCGGAATCGGGCGCTATAGTTAGATCTTGTTAGTTCGAAGATCGAACACCTTAAACACGCAATTAGGAGAAATACCACCATGGCAAAAGCCGTAGGCATTGACTTAGGAACCACGAACTCAGTGGTCGCCGTGCTTGAAGCTGGCGAGCCAGTAGTCATCCCAAACTCAGAAGGCGCTCGAACCACGCCATCGGTCGTTGCGTTTAGCAAAGATGACGCCGAAGTTCTCGTTGGAGAAGTTGCTAAGCGGCAGGCGATCACCAACCCCGACCGCACCATCCGCTCGGTAAAACGCCACATGGGCACCAAGTGGAACACCGACATTGATGGCAAGGAGTACACCTCTCAAGAGATCAGTGCCCGTACCCTCATGAAGCTGAAACGCGATGCCGAAGCGTACTTGGGTGCCACGGTTACTCAGGCCGTCATCACGGTTCCCGCATACTTTGACGACGCCCAACGTACCGCCACTCAAGAAGCAGGCCAAATCGCCGGTTTGGAAGTTCTTCGTATTATCAACGAGCCGACGGCGGCCGCCCTTGCCTACGGTCTCGACCAAGACGAATCCGATGACCAGACGGTTCTTGTATTCGACCTTGGCGGAGGCACCTTCGACGTATCCGTTCTCGAAATCGGCGACGGTGTGTTTGAAGTCAAAGCCACAAATGGCGACACCTTTTTGGGTGGTGAGGATTTCGACATGCGGATTGTCGAATATTTCAGTGATGAGTTTAAAAAAGATACGGGTATTGATCTCAAATCCGACAAGCTTGCTTTACAGCGCTTACGTGAAGAGGCGG
Organism: uncultured Acidimicrobiaceae bacterium; assembly: GCA_964551835.1. GTDB lineage: Bacteria > Actinomycetota > Acidimicrobiia > Acidimicrobiales > SZUA-35 > JAHDCC01. Next base: position 14,962 of record CAZKEM010000056.1, read on the forward strand.
AAAAGTCTAAAAAGGAATTATCATCGGCGTCAACC
>CAZKEM010000057.1:0-22588 GCA_964551835.1 uncultured Acidimicrobiaceae bacterium
GCACTACCTAAACGGCACAGCGACGGTCGACATCAACGATCTCGAGTCTCTCACGGCCGACGGTGGGCTTGATGGGTTCCGCGACGGCGAGACGGCGCGAGTAGCTATCACACAGATGGTTTCCGGTACGGACTCAATTTCACTCAATGGTCAACGGGCGCTGGAGTCAATTGTCAGCCTCGAAGATCTTGATCCGAGTATTCTTCGTCCAAACTATCCAAACAATGACTTTGGTCGATCGATGGCAGAAATTGCTACCGTATTGAACGCTAACATCGGTCTTCAGGCAGCTCAGGTTGACTTTGGTGGCTGGGATCATCACGGCAACATGGCTGGTCAGTTTGGCGATAAAATCGGTGAGGTTTCGCAGGCGATTCAGCAGCTGGCTGACGATACTAACGGTCTCGACGAGATTACCGTTCTGGTAACAACCGAGTTCGGTCGAACAGTTGAAGTCAACGGTGGTAACGGAACTGACCACGGTCGAGCCCGAACCGAACTTGTCTTCGGTAATGGCATTGTCGGTGGTGTCTACGGCGACTACCCAGATGCGCTGACTCGAGACGCTAACGAGCGAATTGACCGCAACGCACTCCCAGTCGCAGTTGACTACCGTCAGGTAATCGCTGACATCGTCACGGCCCGCGGAGACGTTGCCGACCCAACTCAAGTTATCCCTGGTTTCACCCCTGGAAATGCACTAGGGTTTACTGCTTGATTTACGCCTAGCGCCTTAACATAAATCGACATCCCGGCTATTTCGTCTTGGACGCTATGGCTGGGATGTTTCGATTTTTGGCGTTTTGTGCCGTGGAGGCGGCGGCGCGTTCAGGAATTTGTGTCCTATCATTGTGAACGTATGAACACAATCGAGTTAGGCCCCGGCGTCTACGGATTCACTCACCCAGACCCCGCTTTCGGCAACAGTAACTCCGGTTTGATTATCGACTCCGACGGTCTCACGATCGTAGATTCGACCACCACCCCAAAACATGCCGAAGAGCTGTTCGACGAAATTAAACGCATTACCGAACCGTTGGACACCCGGTTGAAACGTGTAGTCCTATCGTCCAGCAGAATCCCGTTCTCCGGTGGGTCATCTGTGTACTGGCAGGCTGCCTTCTACGGCTCGCAAGCTACAAGCGACCAACTCGACCTACCGCCGAACCCCGACGCCTTTAGACGACTCCTACCCGGCCTTGCAGAGCACTTTCATGACCGATACGACACCAGACCGATCACACACCTCGTTTCTGAACCCTCGCCGATCGGAAGTGCGGCATACGGGCTAACGTTGCCGGGAGAATCCCCGGTCAACATTGCCACCTACGTCGAATCGGCCGACGTAATTTTTGCCGGCGCGTTGGGGAGTTTCGGGGTTGTGCCGTTAGCTTACGACGGAGACCCGCTGGCCTGGGCCAAAAGTCTCGACCAGTTAGCGGAGCTAGCCAAGACGATAGTTCCAGGCCACGGACCCGTAGGCGGACTGGCTGACATCTCAGACCAGGCAGATTACCTTAGAGCCTGTGCAGCTGCCGATGGAGACCCAACGAACCTCAGAGCGGGTCCCTGGACAGAATGGTCCAACCAGGAGTTCCACGCGGTAAATATTGAACGAGCCGCGAGGTTACGGCGAGGCGACGACGCTGTCCCTGACGCGATGTTTGCTCTCCTAGGTTTCGAGCCCGAGCCTGGAATGGGCTGACAACCGACGTTCGATTACACCTGGTGTCAGCTGCTTAAACGAGCTGTTCTTCGACTTGGTCCATTGCGTTGTCTTCGGAAACATCAAGGGCAAAAGACAGTTCAGATACAAGGACCTTCCGAGCCTTGGTGTACATGTTTTTCTCACCGGCAGAAAGACCCTTGTTCTTGTCCCGAAGGGCGAGGTTTCTTACAACTTCTGCTACCTGATAGACATCGCCAGATTTGAGTTTTTCCTGGTGGTTCTTGAACCTTCGGCTCCAGTTAGCTGGCTCGCGCACGTCCTTCTTGGAAAGCAAAGCAAAGAGATCTTCGACGTCTTCAAGACTGATAGGTGGACGCATGCCTACGTCGTCCACACGGTCGACCGGCACACGCACAGTTAAATCATCGTGGGCCGTCTTTAACACGAAGTACTCTTTCTCTTCGCCGTTAAATTCGACTACCTCTGTCTTCTCGATTATTGCAGCGCCATGGTGGGGGTAAACCACCCGGTCTCCCAGCTTGAACGACATATGACTCCTACGATCTGGACAGGCGCCGCGAATTTACAGAACCTCTAGTACCCATGATGGCCTGTTCTTCGTTAGAAAGCACCGAATACCCCAGCAATTGTGCCAAGAAGCATTGCAAAGACAGCCAATATTAGGACATAGAAGACCAACGGGCTTCGTTTTCGAAGGCTAAGACGTTGATTCGGTACCGAAGATGACGCCGGTTTCCCCTTCGCCGTCACTCGTTGGGAACCCTTGGGTCTAGACATATTGTTCGAAGTTTAGCAGCTGAAATACGCCCGGCGGTACAAGGTGGCCGCAGTTCGAAGGTTAGTTGTTGACGACGTGCGTCTTGGCTAAGCGATCCCACACGGTTCTACGTTGAGGATCTACGACGATAAGAACCGAACCGCTAATTGTCAAACCGCCTAACGTTAGGAGCGCAAATGGCTGGACTGAAGGGATTAGAACAAGACCACCGAGTAACAACATTGGCATGGTGCGAATACAGGCAACAGTCAAATTTGGGACTTGCCCTTCAACGGTCTTTACATGGATCTGGAGCCAGCGCTTGCCCAGCGTCGCCGAACCGTTTCCGCTAAACAGAAGTTCGTATACCCCGACGCAAACGAGAGTCAGAGCGGTACTCACGAGTAGGCGCCAAGGTTCGAGTCCTGTAAAGGTTCTGCTAAGGCCAGAGACGATGGTCCCGTTGAATACCCAGAAGACCGACCAGGCCGCAAAGTCGATTAAGCGGGCCAGAATTCTGGCAGACGGCTCTGCAGTCCTTGGGAGTATCATTCAGCCGTCGGTCCGTGAGTCCCAACAGTTACGTTTCAACAGTTATTTCGCTGGTGTTTGTTTCACGTGACGCTGCATGGAGGAAACAGGTTTGTTCGCCCATGGATTGGACATCTTGGGCTGCCTTTACATCTTCGTCCGTTGTGAGAAACGTGTGTGTGTCGACGGGTTCAAACCGGGCGACACCGTCTTCGACGGTAAGTTGGGTGTCCTGAATGACGCTGTACGCGCTGAGGTCTTTCTTCGTAATCACGACAAATCGGCCGATCTGGGTCATATAACAAAAGCCGATACCAGCGGAAAGATACGCTAACGGGCTTGGCGCCCGACCTTGATCGGTCAGATCACTACGGAAACGAAACAACGAACCGTTAGGCCTAATAGGTCGCGTTCTCGCCTCGATTACATCGTCTGCTGTGACCGTGCAGACAGTGTCAATATGTAGGGTACGTTTCTGTTCATCGCTATATGAACTACCTGCCAACGATGCATGGTCGGTGCTAGGCGGTTTTGTGAAGGGGAGTTTCTCCAACGCGTTCGTCAAAGAGTGTGTTGACGTCTCGGGCGAAGCTGCAGCTATTTCTGCCAACGGATCGAGTAGATCGCTTGCCTCTGACGAAGGCACCGCACCAGAATCAACCCGTTCACCATTGCGATAGAGAGCAAATGTATTTGTTAACTTCTGTTCCATGCAAGCTTGCACTGGACAAGAGCGTCGGGTCGCAGCAAGCAGCTCAGCAACCACATCTTCGGAGGCGCCGCTAGTAACGCTGACCGCAATCTTCGCCGGTAGTGAATGCCCGGTCATGTCGCCGCGGAGGGCCGAACCTTCCAACGCGTAGAAGGTAGCTAGTTTCAACTCATAATCACGAAGCGTTACACCGGCTACTCGTGCATGACTGAACAGCTCTTTTGTAAAAGAAAACGCCGCACCCGCAGCAAAGAAACCAAGAGGAAATGCCGACAAATCGCTGCCATTGAGATATGCGCCTTCGTCACAAACCATTCGCCAGCACACACCGGTGCGACGGTCGGTGACCAACGCCTCTTTCTGCATTCCCTCAAGAGCACGAAACTTCGAACGAAATGACTGCCGACCAGAAGCACCTAACGACCCATCAGGAGTTTGCGAAGCTGCCCTATAAACCAAAGGGAACCCCAAGGACTCAATCGACCCATCCGCCACAGTCTTTTTCTCCTTCAATATGAATGACTAAAGATGTTCAGAGTGTAGCACTGAGATGAACCGGTATCTGCCTAGTTCCGCCTCAAAGTATTGCCAAATTCTTCTTTATGCGTGTGGCAGATAGAACCTGTACCTGTATGGTTGCGGATACTTACATCGACCAAAGGTTACCTGATGAGAATGAGTAAGCACCTTTTCGCCATTTTTTTGGCGACTAGTATGGTCGCCGCTGCCTGCGGCGGTTCGGACCAAGCCGATGAGGGCCAGGACCCTGCATCGGTCACCGTCGAAGAAGGCGAATACAAACCCAGCGGTTCGCTTGCTATAAATCAGATAGCTGCGCCAGCGACGACGAACCCTTTCGATGATCCGAACGCAGCAACCTTCTTCTACTACACGACATACCTCGAAGGCCTCATCCGCACTGCTACAGACGGAACAGTTGAACCCTGGTTGGCCGAAAGCTACGAGACTTCGCCAGATGGGAAAACCGTCACCTTCACGTTGAATGATGACGTTACCTTCCACGATGGCGCACCTTTCGACTCCGAAGCTGTCATCAAAAATATTGAATTTGTCAAAGATGCCCCCGAACCAGCTGCTGGTGAAACGCCGCTGGTCTCCGATTCGTTCAAGAATCAGTTCAAAATTATTGATGCGGTCGAAGCCGTGGATGAAAAAACCGTTGCCTTTACGCTGACAGCGCCAGGGGAGCAGCAACTATTCGCTGCGTTACTACGTCAGGGCGGCCTGATGGTCAGCCCTAACACGCTCGGGGACGCTGAACCAGCAGGGACTGGTCCGTACGTATTCGAAAGTGTCAACAGCCAAAGAACAGAGTTCTCCTTCAAAGCAAACGAGACGTACTGGAAGCCAGAACTCGTTGGTCTAGAGGAGGTCGTTATTACCCGGACGCCGGAAGAGCCAGCACGAGTGCAAGCCTTCAACGCTGGCCAATACGACGCAACGCTTGTCTCGAGCAAGAACGAGGGCGAAGTATCTGAGAACGGTACCATTTCGCATGCTCCCGCTGTCCCGGTGGCTTTTGTGATCAACGACTGGCTGGGAGAAAAAGAACCTGCCCTGGCAAACAAAGACGTCCGATGCGCGATTGCGCACTCGATCGATAAAGAACAGTTAGCCACCAACAGCAATGCGCCAGGCACAACACGTTCACAGTTTGCGTTCGATCCAGACGACTATGGCTATATCGAAGACCTTGACGCTCCCGAATACGACGAAGCGAAGGCGATGGAGCTTCTTGAAGGAGCAGGCGTTACCGACCTGACATTACCTCATGGCCATGTCGGCATCAGTATCTTCCCTGGACTCTCAGAAGGCTATGCGGCGGAGCTCTCCAACGTGGGCATCACGCTACAGAATGAAGACCTGGGCAATGAGGTCGGCAAAATGAACCAAGCATTCAGTGCGGGAACCTATCCCGTTCAGATCATCCCGTTTAACGAGCCCAACGTTCTCGCCACGTTAATGAACCGGACAGGGCAAGGTCCGCTCAGCGCGACGAAACAAAGCCCTCCAGGTGTAGCTGAGTTGGTCGAAAAGGCTTCGGCGGCATCAACTGAAGAAGGCGAGCAATACGTAGAAGACGCGATGAAAATAATGATCGAAGAATGCATCTGGAACTTCTATGGCTTTGCTAACCAGCGCTGGGCATACGACGGTGGCGTGTCTGGACTTGAATACACCAAAGGTATCCCGAACCATTTTTGGTTGCAGGGCGTAAGAAATTCTGAAGGTTAATCGGCGCAGTTCATCGGTGGCGCCGCTACCTCGTTCGATATGAGGTAGCGGCGCTACGTAGCACTATGACCAAGTACATTTTCTTTCGCCTTCTCAGCCTCGTTCCATTGGTCTTCGCAGTTTCCGTTGTTTCGTTCTCGCTTGCTGTCATAGGAGAAAACGTCAACGGCTCTGTCGCTGTACAAGTCTGTGCGAACGATACGTCTTTCGAATCCTGCGTTGAGACAACTGAAAAAAGTCTGGGCATCGATAAGCCGTTACCGCAGCGTTTCGCAAGCTGGGCGATAAATGCAGCGCAAGGTGATTTGGGAACTTCAAGTCAAACGAGTAGTCCCGTCACTGACCTGCTCCTCGAAGGGTTCTGGCCAACGTTTTCAATCGTCGGGTTAAGCCTTCTTCTCGGGGTTCCGTTAGGCATCGCGCTTGGCATATTCTCTGGAAGGAAACCGGGTGATCTACGAGACACGACTGTTTCGGTCCTAAGCACCTCGTTTCTGGCAGTTCCAAGCTATGTCATTGGAATCTTTCTTAGTTTCTTTATCGCAACTGAACTCGGTTGGGTTAATCCAACCAGGTATAGCCCGTCTGAAGATGGCTATTTTGAATGGTTTAAGTCAATTGTTCTGCCGGCGACATCGTTGGCATTGCCAACGATGGCGATAATTCAACGTCAGCTCCGAAGTTCTATGGCATCTGCTCTGCAATCCCGGTATGTGCTGGCTGCTCGCTCGCGAGGTGTCTCACGCAACGCTTTGGTAGCGAAACATGCGTTGCCGAACGCAATGATCCCGACCTTGGCCGTCATCGGTATCAGAGTCGCAGCCTCGATCGGAATCACGTTGGTTGTCGAACGTATCTTTAGTATCGATGGACTGGGAAAAATTCTCTCTAACGCGGTAACAAGCAATGACATTCCAGTTGTGCAAGGAGCCATGCTTGTAATCGCAACGCTCGTACTTGCAGTCAATTTGGTAATCGATGTTGCGTACGGGTTCCTAAATCCCAAAGTTCGATTAGAGAACGGTTAGTACTATGGCATTCATTTTTCGCAAGCCTCTTGTTGTGATGAGTAGCCTCTGGATATTTGTCTTGCTGGTCTCGTTCGTTCGCCCATCTCTCCTAGCGACACATCCAGTAACGTTTTCGGACACCGCCTTTGCGTTTGACGGACCTAGCGGAGAACATTTTTTTGGACGTGGCCAGGTAGGCGAAGATCTCTACAGTTTCGCTGTCTACGGCGGCCAAAATGCCGTGCGTTCAATTCTTATCGCCGTAGGAATTGGCGCTCTTTTAGGCGTCCCCCTAGGTCTTCTTTCCGCCTGGAAGGGTGGCCGCGCCGATAGAACGCTCATGTGGATTGTTGACCTGCTCTTTTCTATTCCCGTCATCATGCTCGCAATCTCTATCGTCGCAATTTTGGGGAGTGGTGTCACGGGGGCCATGGTGGGTGTCGGGTTTGCGATGGTTGCCCGCTTTGCTCGCATTACACGCGCAGCATGCCTCGCTGAAAAAGAAGAGTTATACATTGACGCGGCTCGGATATCTGGGATCCCGTCGTTGACGACCATGCGACGATATATTTTTCCTAACCTCATCCCTACCCTCGTCGTCCAAGTCTCGATTTTGTCGAGCATTGTCATTCTTATCGGCACCGGTTTGAGCGTGATCGGAGTTGGAGCAGGACGCGAAGACGCCGACTGGGGCTCCATGATCCTGCGAGCGTCGGAGAATTCTCTCTCCGAAGGTTACTGGCTCTTCGTCCCAGCATGCTTACCACTGTTGTTGACGATACTCTCGCTTAATTTGCTAGGCGATGCGATCCGAGATAGCTACGTCCCGAATGGTTCTGTTACCTCGCTTGGATCCTCGCAGCGGCTGTCTCCTGCGGGTAATGGTGCAGGCGAATATGGAGACGACAGCGCACTCTTTTCTGTCAATAGACTCAGCGTGGAATTTCCGGCGGCGAAGAAACGAACGCCCAAAAAAGCGCTTCATGATATCTCATTCTCGGTCAACAAAGGCGAGGTGTTGGGTGTTGTCGGTGAGTCAGGGTCAGGTAAGTCTATAGCCATGCTCGCGTCTGTTGGCCTGTTGCCAGCTCCGGGACGAACGACGCAAGGGACGACCTTCTTTGATGGAACGAACCTTACAGCAGCGTCAGAAAAGCAGTGGCAAAAAATCCGGGGCAACGAGATCGGCTACATTTTTCAAGAACCTGTCGCCTCGCTGAATCCAGCGTTAACAGTCGGTCAACAACTTGTCGAACCGTTGTTGATCCACACCAACCTGACGAGAAAACAAGCTTGGAAAAAAGCTGAGGAGCTGCTTGCAGAAGTCCGCATTCCAGACCCAGCCAGCAGAGTTAGACAGTATCCGCACGAGTTCTCCGGTGGCATGGCGCAGCGAGTCGGCATTGCTCTCGCTCTTGCCTGTGAGCCAAAGTTGCTCATTGCAGACGAACCTACTACAGCGCTGGACGTCACCGTTCAAGGCCAAATTCTCGACTTGCTGTCCGACATCCAGGCTCGCAGAAATATGGCCATAATTTTCGTCAGCCATGACCTAGGGGTTATAGCCGAAATAGCTGATCACGTGATGGTAATGTATGCAGGGCAAGTTGTTGAGCAAGCCAGCGCTGAGAGTATCTTCTCTGCGCCCGCTCACCCTTACACCCAAGCGTTGTTGGCCACCATGCCACAAAACCATAGCGGCGGACTTAACGTGCCTTTGACGGTGATCGAAGGCACCGTGCCCTCGGAAACATCGGTCGATGCTGGCTGTCAGTTTGCGCCTCGTTGTCGCCATGTTCAAAAACAATGTTCGATCGACTTGCCTGAGCTCACCGTGATCGGCATGACCACTGTCGCTTGTATGCGGGCTGAGGAGCTACAGGCAGACATAATTGACCTCACACCTACCTCTCCAAACGAAATGGCCCAACAGTGACGATGCTGGAGCTGCAAGATATTCACGTCCACTATAGGCCGGCGCGCAAGCTCCTCTCCCCAGCGGTAGAACCTGTTAAGGCGCTCAACGGTGTCACGTTCTCGCTTGACTCCGGACGGTCTATGGGTCTTGTTGGCGAATCGGGGTCCGGTAAATCTACGCTTGCAAGAGCGATCTTGAGATTGACCGATATTCAGGCTGGGACGATCACCTTCGATGGCCTAGATATTACGCAACTAGATAAAAAAGCGTTGCTGTCTTTTCGCAAAGATGTTCAAGGCGTTTTACAAGACCCGTACTCTTCGCTGAATCCACTCCATGATGTCAGTGTGATCGTCGGTGATCCAATCACGCGTCACCTCGGCATTAAGAAAGGTGCGCAGCGTAACCAACGTATCATAGAGCTGTTGACCGTTGTCGGCCTTTCCGGTGACTTCCTCCATCGAAAACCGCATCAAATGTCCGGAGGTCAGCGTCAACGGGTATCACTGGCACGGGCCTTAGCGGTAGAACCCAAGCTGATAGTCGCCGACGAGGCAACAAGCGCGCTCGACGTTTCCATCCAAAGCCACATCGTCAATTTGCTCAGGAGAGTACAGAAAGAAAAGCAGGTCGCTCTGCTATTCATTGCGCATAATTTGGAAGTAGTTAAACATATAGCTACCGATGTAGGTGTGATGTATTTGGGCTACCTAGTCGAAGTCGGAAAAACGGAGACGCTTTATGCCTCTCCAACTCACCCCTATACCGAAATGCTTCTTGCGTCGATTCCAGTCCCCAACCCAAAGCAGCAAGCACAGCGCAAAGCGCTGCGTCAATCGTTCATCGACGCCGAACCGGCAAGCCCATCAAACCTGCCGCCTGGGTGTCCGTTTGCAAATCGATGCCCGGTGGCTATGGACGTCTGCAAAGAAGAAATGCCTGAGCTGACAAAGACAGCCAGCGGCTTCGCTCGATGTCACCTTCACACCAGCGGTCCGAACCTAGGCGGCGAAACCGTGATCGACTATATTAAGGGCTCTTCGAACCAGTTGTAACCCTTTGTCGCCGTAAATAGAGCATCAATCGAAGATCGTAGCCCATTACATTTTTACATTCGGTATGGCACAATCGTTTGAGTTACTGTACTCATCTGACGATGTTGTGGTTTTCAAACGAATAGTGCCTGGGTTATAACGGAAGTCTCCCGAGCAGCGCTTTTAGGAGCCGTCATGAAACGAACGATTTTGGTAACCGGGGGAACCGGGTATATCGGCAGCCATACGTGCGTCGCGTTAGCTGAACAAGGGTACGACATTGTGATTGTCGATAACCTCTCCAACAGTTCGGTCAACGTGGTTGACGTAATCGAACGGATTAGCGGTAAAGAAGTCGCATTTCACGAACTGGATTTGACCGATGCCGATGGCCTGGGCGAGGTGTTCGACGCTTATCCGATCGAAGCCGTTGTGCACTTCGCAGGCCTGAAAGCTGTTGGCGAGTCAGTTGAGAAGCCGCTCCGGTACTACGAAACCAACCTCGTATCGACCATGAACGTATTAGCTCAGATGGAAGCCCACGACGTCTGGGATCTCGTTTTCTCGTCTTCGGCTACCGTTTACGGAGATCCGGAACAGTTGCCAATCCCCGAGACGGCCCCGACTGGTGCCACTAACCCGTACGGACAGACGAAGTTGATGATCGAGAACATCTGCGCTGACGTAGCCGTCTCGAACTCAAACTGGCGTCTCGCAATGCTGCGTTATTTCAACCCGATCGGCGCCCACGCTAGCGGAGAGATTGGCGAGGACCCAAGCGGTATACCTAACAACCTCGTCCCGTTTGTTATGCAGGTCGCTGTCGGTCGGCGGGAGAAACTGAACGTCTTCGGCGATGATTGGGATACCCCTGATGGGACAGGGGTCCGAGACTATATTCATGTCGTTGACCTGGCCGACGGCCACGTAGCGGCCTTGGAAAACCTGAAACCGGGTTGGGATGTCTACAACCTCGGCACCGGGACTGGTGCATCGGTTTTGGAGGTAGTTAAAACAACGGAGTTGGTTACTGGAACGTCGGTTGAGTATTCGATAGCGCCACGGCGTGCCGGCGACATCGCTATCTCACTAGCTGACCCCACCAAAGCGAACAACGAGCTGGGGTGGCGGGCCGATCGCAATATTCGCACCATGATTACCGACGCTTGGCACTGGCAGTCGAAGAACCCAACTGGCTTTGGGCAATAAAATAGATTGACTTTGGTCTGAACCATGGACGAGACTCATGGGATGCGTTACGACCCTGAAAGTGGCTACGTGGTTCTGGCGAATGTTCTGAGTCGCGACGAAGTCGGAGCCATCCTCGCCGAATGTGACGCTATTCGTGGCGGGCCAGAAACTGAGCTTGTGCCTCGCGATAAACTTCATAGCGGAACGGTTCATCTCGAACAGCTCCGTGACAGGGTCGAAGGTGTTGCAAAGCTTATTCGCCACACAGATCTGGTTGGGGCCGTGGCCGACATTGTTGGAGACAACTCCGAGTTGGTGCAGGCATCGTTGCGCTGCCCTCAGCCGGCCTTCGGTCAGCAGCAGCTCCATACCGACGACGTACCGAAAGTCGATGATGGGCCTTGTAGAGTCGCAACGGCTGTGGTGGCGTTGGTTCCCTTTACTGCTCGTAACGGCGCCACCCGTATAGTTCCAGGGAGTCACCGTCGTGTCGATCTTCAGCGGAATCCTACCGAGGCCAGCCGTCACCTTCAAGAACAGTCAGTTCTGCTCGAGGCGGGTTCGGCTGTCGTCTTCTCTGGACATTTGGTTCACTCGGGTTGTGTCAACAACTCCGATGCTGACCGGCCTGCCCTTCACCTGACTTGGCACCGGCGATCCTAGAATTTTCTGTCAGGAACTTGGAGCCTCTGGCTCTTTGCCGACTGGGATCGCAGCGGTAGCGGACTCCGAAGTCGACGAGATCGGAACCCCACTAGCGTCAGGGGGTTTGACCGGCGTCTGTTGCTCAGTATCGGGCGTTGGTGGTGTTGCGCTGGTCATTCGTTTGATGTCAAGACCCAAACCTTGGAAGTTCTCAATCGGGCGGTTGTAACCCCGGTCGAGGTGGTGGGTGTTCGTGATGGTTGTGGTCCCCGACGCCGCAGCAGCTGCTAGAACATAGGCGAAACCGCCACGAATATCGGGTACGACTACCTCCGCGCCTTGCAGGGGTGCCCCTCCCCGTACAACCACCGAACATGGGGTGGAGGAACCAACAAATCTGCTCTCACCGCTTCCCAGCGGAGTGTTATACGCTTCGATCTGTGCGCCCATTTTGTTAAGTGCCGGCACGTAAGTAAACCGATTCTCATAAACCGTCTCGTGCATAACGGAAAGGCCATCGCATTGTGTGAACAGAGCGACCATAGGTGACTGCCAGTCGGTCATAAACCCCGGGTGGGTGTTGGTCTCAACTGCAGCAGGGGACAGGTGGTCGGCCTTGGCCGAAACCGACGTATCGGTAATGTCAAACGAGGCCCCCATCCGGTTGAGCGTTGATATGGCCGTGACCAGACGGTCTTGGCTGCAGCCGTGTACTCGAACTTCACCGCCGGAAATCAGTCCAGCAACGAGATAAGAGAAAGCTTCGATACGGTCGCCTTTGAGTTTCTGAGAAGCGCCACTCATCTCTTCGACGCCGTCGATAATGTAGCGACGGTTAGGTCGCATCTCGATACGGGCCCCCATCCGCTGAAGAAACAGGGCGAGTTCGATAATCTCGGGTTCGAGGGCCCCATTGTCCAGAACCGTTCGGCCCTCGGCCTTCGACGCCGCCATTAGAACGGTTTCGGTTGCTCCGACCGACGGGTACGGCAGCTTGATATGTGCTCCTCGGAGCCGGTCGGCCTTGGCTTCTAGTCCCTCGCTCGTGATTTCGATGTGCGCACCCATTTTCTGTAAGGCGTCGACGTGAAAGTCGAGGGGTCTGGCACCGATGTCGTCGCCACCAACCAACGGTACAAACGCTTCGCCGGTGCGGTGGAGCAGAGGGCTCAACATTAGAATCGGAATACGGTTCATGCCGCTGAAACGAAGCGGTACCCGACTTGAGTTTAGGGGACGAGGGTCGACGGTCGCATTTACGCCATCTAACGAGATTTCGCACCCGAGCGCTGAGATCATTCCACCGGTGATGTGAACGTCGCCAACGTCGGGACAGTTACTGATGGTCGAAGGGGAGTCTCCCAGCATGGCCGCGACGAGGTGCTTGGTTACACCGTTCTTTGAGCCTCGGACGGCTACGTCACCGACAAGAGGTCCGACTGGGTTGACAACCCAGGAGGTTGTGGACTGATGAGGTATTGCATCTGGCTGAGTCACCCAATCCAATTTAGTCGCCAACAGTGGGTTAGGTGTGACGGATGCAAAACTAATACCGCTCTATTTCAGGTTTTCGGGAATCCGGCTTCAAAGTTTGGTCTGGGCGAAGCCAGTCCGAAGCGGCTAGACGGACGAATTTTCGGCTGCCTCGGTTAATACCCGTTCAGAAACTACTGGCCAGGCCTTTTTTGCCCATGGGCCGAAGTCCTGATTTGCTAGTGCCACGAAGCCGATCCGTTTGATTGGGTCAACCCAAAGGAGGCTACCGGACCGACCAAAGTGGCCGAACGTAGCGACACTGTTGTTCGGGCTAGACCAATGAGGGGACTTGTTGGCACGGATCTCAAACCCGAGACCCCACGTGTTCGGCGACTGTTGTCCATAGCCGGGCAGAATCCCCTCCAACTCAACAAAATGGGGCGTCACAGCGAGATCGAGCGTTTCGATGCTTATCAGCGTCGGGTTCAGGAGTTCATCGACGAATAACAACAAATCGTCGACGGTACTTCGAGCCCCAAAAGCCGGTGAGCCGTAAAAGTCTGTGTTGGACATGCGGAGCGGCTCAAAGATGGCTTCGGTGACGTAGGTGTGGAAGTCGATCTCGCTTGCTTCGGCGATTAGATCGCCCAGAAGCTCATACCCTGTGTTCGAATAGATTCGGCGCTGGCAAGGGCCGCGGGCTGGTTCGGACTGTTCAAACCCGAGCCCGGATGCGTGGGCTAGGATGTGGCGCACGGTCGAACCCGGTGGACCTAACGGAGTGTCTAGACTGATCGTGCGTTCTTCGATAGCGACGAGCGCCCCGTATGCGGCAAGGATTTTGGTGACAGAGGCAAGTTCGAATACACGTGAGACGGGACCGCTTTTGGCGCCATCTCCAGCGTTCGTCCGCCACCCTGCAGCGGCAGCGTCGACTGGCCATGAGGCGACAATATCAAGTGCTGCTTGTTGCATAGTCACAAAAAGACCGTACCGGGAATTTCACCGTTCGACGCCTTGTGTTAGATACCCTTTACCCAACACCGCATTGATGGGAACTCTGCTTTCTCCTGGCTAGGGCCGCTTCTCCCTAGTTGACCAGCGGTTTCGATAGAAAGATACTATGTGAGTAAGTTATTTACCGAGTTGGGGATTTACCAGCCGATCGCGTCTGCATTGTCGGCTAAGGGTATCACTTCTGCCTTCCCAATCCAGGAACTAACAATTCCTGACGCTTTGGCAGGTAAGGACGTTTCGGGAAAAGCTAAGACTGGTTCGGGCAAGACTCTCGCTTTTGGGCTGCCGACGATTCAGCAGCTTGGCGAATACCGGAAAGAGAACCCAAAATCCAAGGCATTGGGGGCGTTGATTCTGGTCCCAACCCGCGAATTGGCTACCCAGGTCGAAGACGAAATGAAGCCCCTGGTCGATTCTGTCGGAGTGACGAGTTTGGCCATCTATGGCGGCTCGGATATCGATAAGCAGATACGCCGTTTGAGTAAAGGCGTTGACCTGGTCGTCGCTACCCCAGGTCGAATGATTGACCTTCTCGAGCGTAAGGCGGTTTCGGTGCAAGGGGTTCGCCACGTCGTTTTGGACGAAGCCGACCGAATGGCCGATATGGGCTTCCTGCCGCAGGTTGAATGGATATTGCGGCGCATCGAGAATGAACACCAAACCCTGCTGTTCTCTGCGACGCTGGACGGAGCGATAAATGGGCTCGTCAAGCGTTACCAAACCGATCCGGTTAAGAAAGAACTGGAAGAGAGCGAAGTGACCGTCGAACAAATGTCGCACCGGTTCGTGAACGTCCACGATATGGATCGGGACAAGGTCGTTGCGGCGATTGTCGGTTCGGCTACCCGAACGATGGTGTTTTGTAACACCAAACGGATGTGCGACAAATTGGTTAAGCAACTCCAGACGTTGGATGTTACGGCAACGGCTATTCACGGTGATCTTCGGCAAAGTCAACGCGAGAAGGCCTTGAAGAAATTTACGGACGGAACGTTGCAGGCGTTGGTAGCTACCGACGTGGCCGCTCGCGGGATCCACGTAGACGACGTCGATATCGTCGTCCATTTCGACCCACCCGACGACCACAAAACATATCTTCACCGCTCAGGTCGGACAGCACGTGCTGGAGGTTCGGGCGTAGCCGTCACGCTAGTACTTTGGAACCAAGAGTTAGAAGTCAAGCGCCTCCAGAAGCGTTTGTCTCTCGATATCCCAATTGTTGAAATGTTCTCGAACGACAAGCGTCTCACAGAGCTAACGACCTGGGACCCTACGAAAGAATAGGTTGTCTTGGGTCGCCAAGAGATCGAGGCTCGCTGGCGTTGGGCCAAGAAATTTGTAGAGGCAGCGGGTAGTGTCGAGCCTGAACCGTTACTGCAATCGGTCTTCGAAACGATGATAGCGGTAGCCAATGACGAAGACGTTCAGTCACTGAGAACCGAGGTCGGTGAACCTCCGCACGGGTGGAACGACCCGTGGTTAATCGGAGCGATTCACGAACAGGTGGTTTCAGCGACGGAGCGCCGGGACCGTGGCGCATGGTATACGCCTCAGAAATTGGTTGTCGGGCTCGTGCGGTTTGCCGCCATGCAGTCCGACTTGACCGGGTCGATCAAGGTGGTCGATCCGACCTGTGGGGGAGGCGCTTTTCTTCTCGCGGCCGCTGACTATTTGGTTTCGCAAGGTCGTTCTGCCTCATCGGTATATGCCGATTTGTGCGGCCAGGATATCGACGGGTTGGCCGTCAAAGTGACTCGCTGGGCATTGGCTATTTGGGCTGCCAACCATGCCATCGGCAGCGGCGTCGAGCCAGTGCTTTTGCAAGGCGATGCGTTGCAAACCTGGCCTGTGGACCCGGGCTCCGACCAGTTCGTTGTCGGCAACCCGCCCTTCGCTAGCCCGTTACGTTCCGGGGCTTTACCAGAGCCGGCCATTGAGTTTCGACAAGAAAACGAAGAGTTTTTGGGACCCTACGCCGACCTCGCCGCCATGCATCTTCTCCGAGCAACCGAAATGGTCGGTCAGGGCTCGACGGTGGTTTTGGTACAACCCCAATCGGTCTTGTCTAGCCGAGACACTGAGCGACTTCGGTCCCGACTCGATGAAACCATGCCGCTTGCTGGTCTATGGGTAGCGCGCGAATCTGTTTTCGACGCAGGTGTGAGGGCTTGTGCGCCAGTGCTGCGAGCGCGGAGGTCGGACCGTTCACGGCCGAGAGTGTTGCTGGCTGCTGGACGAGAAGTCGAACCGCGAGACCCGGTTGATCCTGCAGCGTGGCCTCGTTTGGCAGCCGACGCGCTCGGTGCGCCGAGACTTCCCGACCTAAACGGTACGCTGTCTGAGATCGGGGTAACTGCGACGGCAGGTTTTCGCGACGAATACTATGGACTCGCCGAAGCTTGTGTCGAGCAGGGGGCGGCGAGCGGAACAGACGGAGGAGACACTTGCCTCAAGCTGGTGACCGTCGGTCTGATTGACCCGCTTGAGAACCGCTGGGGGAGCGATTCGGTTCGATTCGCGGGTAAGAAATGGAGTCACCCGGCTGTGTCGCTCGATGACTTAGACCCAAAGACAGCTGCATGGACCAAACGTCAATTGCGCCCGAAGCTCCTGGTAGCCACTCAGGCTAAAGTGCTGGAACCGATTATCGACCGCGACGGAACTCTCGTTCCGGTGACGCCTGTGCTCGCCGTCCACTGCGACCCTGAGGAACTCGACAGGGTAGCGGCCGTTCTGCTTTCACCACCGGTCGTTGCGTGGGCGTGGCGGACCTGGTTCGGGGCAGCGTTGTCGGTCGACGCGGTCAAGCTGTCCGCGAAGCAGCTTTTACAGCTCCCCCTGCCGCGGAACCGCAAGAAATGGTCTGCCTCCGCAGCGTTGGTTGCTACTACCGACGGTCTGGACCGGGCGGCCACAACTGAAGTAACCGTTGAGGTTGCCTCGTTGATGACAGAAGCATATGGGGCTGATCGAGCGGTGTTCGAATGGTGGCTGAACAGGTGGGGTAAAGCCAACGTTGCACATGATCGATAAAGAAAGCGGCTGGGAGTCGGTATCGGTACCATATAGTTCGTGAACGAACGTCCGTTGCGAGTACCTCAACCGCATTCAGCTATACCGATTCCAGCTTCGGGCGGGTGGCAACCGGGCGACCTGGTAGGAGACCGAACGTTCTTTAAATCGGGGGCCGATCAACGACACAGCCGACCGTTCGCGTTGGAAGGCGGCGGCAGGTTAGACGAAGTGACTCTCAGCTACGAAACGTGGGGCGAGCTGAACTCTGAAGCCTCTAACGCTATTCTTTTGTGCCACGCCCTTACTGGTGATGCCCATGCGGCCGGGCTATCAGGACGCGGTCACCCGACTCCTGGCTGGTGGGACCCGCTCATAGGCCCAGGTAAAGCCATTGATACGTCTAAGTACTTCGTTGTTTGCAGTAACGTTCTGGGGGGTTGTCAGGGAACTACGGGTCCCGCATCGCCTCACCCTGACGACGGCAAGCCCTACGGCTCGAGGTTCCCAATAGTTTCTATTCGAGATATGGTCCGCGCCCAGCAACTCTTAACAGATCATCTTGGGGTTGACCAATGGTTCTCTGTGATCGGTGGCTCAATGGGTGCGATGCTGGTCCTCGAATGGGCCGTCATGTTCCCCGACAGAGTCCATTCGGCCGTAGCGCTTTCCAGCGCAACAGCTGCGAGCCCAATGCAGATCGGTTGGAGCGAAGTTGGACGACTCGCGATCGTCCAAGACCCGAAGTGGAATGATGGCGACTACTATGATGCGGCCGAAGACGAAGGCCCGCACGAGGGCCTGATGCTGGCCAGACGTATAGCCCAGATCCATTACCGAAGCGACGAGTCGTTCGAGAGTCGGTTTGGTCGGTCAACGGTCGAAGCTTCAGCTAAGTTCGACTTGTGGGGCCGTTTCCAGATCGAAAGCTATTTGGACTATCAAGGGCAGAAGCTGGCTCGACGGTTTGACGCAAATAGCTACCTGGTGCTTAACAAGGCGATGGACTTACACGATGTTGGGCGTGGGCGCAGTAGCGTTTCGGATGCGTTGGCTCGTATCAAGGCAGCGTTTCTGGTAGGCGCGGTAGACAGCGATATTTTGTATCCGCCGAGACAACAACATGAGATGTTCGACGCGTTGGTAAAGGTCGGTGTCGAAACGGAATTTACGACCGTCGAGTCACCACACGGCCATGACGGGTTTTTGGTCGAATGTAAGCAACTGGCACCCACCATCGAGACCTTTCTGACAAAGCAGTATTGAACCACAAGACTCGCCGGCGGTTGCCATTAATACGGTTGGGCCTGGCCGGCTGAAGTGGGTTGTTGGGGGTAGCAGTTCGGGATTGGAAAAGCCCCATCTGTTGGGATGGGGCTTGACCTGCGTATTCTGCGAGCGGACGACGAGATTCGAACCCGCGACCCTCACCTTGGCAAGGTGATGCTCTACCAGCTGAGCTACGTCCGCAGCGATTATTGATGATAGCGGAATGTTGGAACTTCGCTCATCAATTCTGCAGAATCAGGCGATTGTTCCCAAGTTGTGATCAGCAGGTGCCTATTCGGTCGAGGGGCGCAGGTCAATTCGCAGCGTCAGGACACCATCGACCAGTTCAGGCTTGGCGTCGGCAATCATCGAAAAGTCCATAAAGTCCTCTTCGGCTTGTTTGATGAACATCTTTCGTTCGTCGCCACCTACTGGAGGAAGATTGCGCTTCCGTACTGCTTCAGCTCGTTCGCTAAACCGTTTGATCATTACATCTGGATCGAATGATGACATACGCTTTACCTTAGAGCGATCGAACGACATTGTGCCAGTTATTCGACCGGGTATCGGCTCTGTTTAGTCGGTGGTCGAGTAACTACTTTCAGTAGCGGTCGGGTTCGTTGTCCGAGGCCCCCGTCATCGCTGCCCAGGCATCGTCATCGGAAACTGACTGAGCTGGTCTTTGGTCGTCGCCGCGGCGAACCACGGGTCTGCGGCGATCGTCATGAGAGGCATGCCAGCCATGCCCGTCGTCGTGGGCGTACTGGTCGTTTGCGTAGATCTCGGGTTGCTCTCGGAACCCATCGTCGTATTCGTCGTAGCCTGTGTCGCCGTAGCGAGCCGCTCCGACAATAGTTGAGTTGGAAGCAGCGGGTTTGGTCTGTTTCCAGTACCAAACCGTCAAAACCCCCAAAAGGGCGGCGACAACTAGTAACGCTATGATGATGAGCTGCAGCGTCGAGCGGTCTTGGTCCAACGCCGCGTTGGACTGAAGAAGTAGATCCACACTATGAAAACTACTACGACTAGTCCCGATACCGAACTCGGGGTACCGAGATTTGTCTACTTCTGGTGGACTTTGCAGTAATAGGTAGTCCGCCCGCCGATTTTTTCTCGGCTGAGTTGTTGTCCGTCAAGCGGACACTGGCCAGCCCGATGTCGTTCAGATTGCAGCTCGCCGGTATGTGAACCTCCTTGTTCGTGGAGTCGCTGCACAGTAGTCAGCAGTACCGCGTGAAAGTCGAACTCTTCGTTTGGTGTCAACGAACCCGCTGGCCTGTCTGGCCGAATTCCGGCCTGCCATAGTGTTTCGTCGCAGATAAGGTTGCCGACTCCCGCTATTCGCTTCTGATCGAGGAGCCTGGCCTTCAACGGTACCTTGCCTGTCAGAACCCGGTGCCGTAACTGTTCTAACGTAATCGAGAATAGGTCGGCGCCCAGCTTTGAAAGGTCTGGGTTGAGCAGTACCCCTCCAAGGCGGCGTGGGTCATGTATCTGCAACTGGCGGCCATCTTCGAACGTCAAGCCAAATCTGATCCATTTATCTTTGGTGGACTTCGGCCCGTATTCGAGTTCATCTATAGGTGTTGCTCCGTCGATTAGTAGGCGTCCAGTCATGCCGAATCGGAAACCGATAGAGATCTGGTTTGAAAGGTCGATGAGTAACAGTTTGCCTATCCGGCGGGTCGCTTGGACGTATTGGCCTGAAACTGCATCCTCGAGGTGGGTGACCGTGATACCTTCTTTAAGAAACCAGTCGTCGGGGCTTTCAGTCGCTGCAATTGTTTGGCCAACAACTTGGTCGGCTGCTTTGCGGTAGATCTCGACTTCTATGCCTTCAGGCATCGAGACAACTTTCGAGCGCCAATAACTGCACGAGTCCCGCCTAGACCGTTAGGCCTAGACGTTCAGCGTCGGTTGGACAGTAAAACGTAACTGCGCCTTCGTATATTTCGCGAATAGTTTCTTCGTCGAGCGGGTCTCCATCTTCGGGAGGTGTGGCAGCTTGAGCTTCCTGGATCGTGGCTATGATATTCCCCATCTGGGTTTCCCACCCGGCGGCATCCGCAGATAGGTTAGCGGCTGCGCAAGATTCTTTTCCAATATCATTCAGTCTGGCGTCTGTTAACCCGACGATGTTTAACTCGGTCACATACGTCCGAAAACCCGCAAGAATTTCCGGGTCGACTGGAGCTTCGGTCGACGGCGTCGCCTCCGTGGAAGTCGATGTCTCAGCTTGAGTGTCTTGGGACGCTACGCTCGGGTCGGTTGCCGAAGCGCCGCTGCCTCGCGTTGCTAGGTAAAACCCGAGGCCGGCAAGAAATACTAGTGCTGAGACCCCAGCCAGGATCATAAGAAGGTTGTTGCCATCGGTGAGAGAACTCGTGGTAGACCTACGTGGTGTTGGGTCCCCGTGTCGTCGTGGCTCGAAGCCTTGGTTGGGTATTGAGGTGCGGCTGGCCTGCGGCAACCGGGAACCAGCGACATCCCTCGCCGTTGTCTGGTCGAGTTGTGGCTTTTCGGACTTCGATGCCGGGATTCGCGGCGCGGTGCCGAAATGCGGTTGCCGGGACTTTGGTGCGGGAACTTGATCGATACTGATCTTAGGTACTTGGCTCGTGGCGTTTACGTCTTGGCTAGTCTTCGGGGTGGGTAGGCGGGCCCCGGTGTTGTCCAAATGGATTTCCGGAGTAGGAAGGGTCGGAGAAGAATCCGAAAAGGACGCCTGGTCCCGTGCATCGCCTGGCGTTGTCGTTGTCGTTGTCGTTGTCGTTGGAGGTGCGGTGGGCGGGCCTGAGTTGGGTGGCCACCAACGACCAGCTTCCTTGTGCCAGCCCTCAGGCGGCGGCCACGGGTACTCTTGGTTGTCCCACGTAAGATAGTGTTCGCTCAAGATTTCCTCCGCTACGGGTGTCAAATTACAGGAACATCAAGCCGTGCGGCAGTCATGGTCCAGCAGCTGTTTGATTGTAGCTCATGGGTAAACTTCAACTATGGCGGACCCCAGCATTTAGAGAGGCCTGTTTAAGAAATTCCAAGTCGACTAGCTTCGTCAGGGCAGTAAATCCGCAGGCTCGTGTTCAAAAAGTCACGCGCTTGCTCGTCGGATAGCTGGCTCGAATCGTTTGGGTCGACCGAACTCCGTTGTGCTGATTCGTTTAAGGAACGGTTCCACTCGGCCCCATTCTCGGCTTCGGCTGCACTGTCGCATGTTGCTTCGCCAAGCGTCCTTAGTTGAATGTCGGTTGTCTCGGGTTTGATCGGAATGCCCTGGTCTTCCAGATAAGTCCGAAACGCGTCTGTGCGCTCTGATGGTGTCAACGAAGCGTAGTCGGTCGTTTGGTTTCGGTTGCTCATAGCGAAGCCGATGAGACAGACAGCGATAAAAAGGTAGCTCAAGCTGAGGATAAGGCCAGCTCGTTTCGCGTTTGGTCGACCGGGCTGCTGGGCAGTGCTTGCGTCAGAGATGTGCTGCTGAGAAACATGAGGGCCGGTGTCGGGAGCCCACCAACGTCCGTCAGTTGCCTGATGCCAACCGGAAGGCGGGTACCCTTGATACTGCTGGCCATTCCAAGCGGTGTATTGGTTACTCATTAGCGCAGCCTCCCAGGGTCGATTTCTATAATATCCCCATTTGTCTACTGCTTTCGGTCACAATTTCAATAAGGTATCGGCCGTGGTGATCCGCCATGGATCGAATTCTGAAATCGCGTTCTGACTGGCTAAACAGTTATGCCAAGCCTGGTAGCTTCAGGCGGACAGTAGTACACTATTCGAGCGTCGACAAGGCCACGCCATTGTTCTCTGGAAAGGGGGTTCTCCGTGCCTGACTCCATCTGGGAACTTTCAAATGCATCAACTAACAGTTCAGAATTTTCCGCCCACGAGGCCGGATCAGGCGAGGCGATTGCAACGTCACACGTTTGGGTACCGGCGTCTTCAAGATTTTGGTCAGTGGCTCCGCTAGTATCCACACCGATCGTGTCGGCGTAGGCCCGGAAATTGGCATTGGCCTGGTCATAGTCGACTTCGGGCGCAACCGTTGTGGTTGGTCGCGGTCTGGTAGTAGA
>CAZKEM010000058.1:0-63495 GCA_964551835.1 uncultured Acidimicrobiaceae bacterium
CGTTGTCGCTGCCGAGGATCATAAACATCCCAGTGCCGGCCACCGCTAAGACAGCGGCCGCCAAACCGGCAAAGAGCACCTTTTTCGAAGAAGGCGTTTCTCGAAGTGGGGTTGCGTCAGACTCTTTGGGCTTATGTGCCGTTCCCCGGCTTAGCGAGATATTTTGAACCGACGTCGATGCGATATTGGGTATTGGAGGGGAATACGTTTGGATTGGAATTTTGGAGTTGCCGGAAACCCTCGTCTTGTCGGCATCGGTGTTGGGGAGTTCGGCCAACATTTGTTGCAACGCAGCCGCACTAGGAGGTCGATGCGTTGGTTCGAGCGAAATCGTTTGTGTCAAAACGGCGGCTAAGCCAGTTGAAACCCCGCTACGTGCAAGGTCTTCGTGCCGCCCAGTGACTACGCGCCGAACAATGGTCGAGACAGAGTCGTCTCGGCTGCTTGAGAACGGAGATCTCCCAAGCAGAACACTCGCTAACGTGACCCCAATCCCGTAAATGTCGGCTGCGGCTGAAGGTTCGGAACCATCGAGAACTTCTGGTGCCGCGTAAGCAACGCTGGCGACTACCTGGTTGGTGGTTGTGTTGTTCCCGTCTCCGAGGCGAGCGACACCGAAGTCGCCAACAACCGCCTCGCCGTTGGAGCGCATGAACACATTTGCCGGTTTGAGGTCCCGGTGCAGAATGCCGAGGGAGTGAGCGGCTACAAGGGCGGAACAAAGCTCGACGCCCACCTTTATCAACGCAGCTTCGCTGAGTTTGCTGAGCCGATCAACCAACGACCCGCCGTCGATGTATTCCATGATGAGGTAGGGAAGTCCATTGTCAGAAACTCCGCTCGAATAAACATCGACGGTTCCCCCGCTGCTGCTGAGCCGACCTAACGCGATACATTCTCGCTCAAACCGTCTCTTTACGGCCGAAGTATCAAGTGGTTGGAACCCGACTTTGATTGCCACTTCGCGGTCTAAGCTTCGTTGCCGGGCCAACCACACTTCGCCAAACCCGCCGGCACCGATTCGTCGAATTGGTTCGAACCCGGCCAGGTTCAATGGAAATTTTGACGCCATTTGGCAGGGTACTTTCTTCGTTCGTCGTCGCAGTCTAACCGGATTATGCGGGCTAGCCGGCGCTTAGAGGTCCTGTCGACGAAGTCGGATCCAAATCGTCAGGAACGTATGAATAGTCCACGGCCACCTCCGTCCAACCCCGCACGCTGTTTACGACAAAGACCCGGTCTGAGCGCCGGAGAATATCGATGTCGATCGTCGATTCGGCCACCATTCCTAGTTCGAGGAGCCGATGGCGGAAGGTTCCAGGTAGCAGACCCGACCGCAACGCGGGGGTCAAAAAGGCGCCGTCGACTTCGACGACCAAGTTGCCGGTTGCTGATTCGGTCAACTCTCCTCGTTCGTTCCACAGCAGGACGTCACGATCGACGTTGTTCTTACCACCTCTACGCAGGCGTTCTGATTGACGATCTTTAGCATCGTTGTACCGTCGTCGATCCGTGGTCTTGTGGTAGAGAAATTCGTTAGTTGGGAGAACTGGTTCTGAATCTAAGCCAACAAAAGGCAGAACGGGCTTCGTATGCGTTGGAATAGTGTCGCTCGAATTTGCTCGATCGAGAGGTTCGATCGGTGTTAGTTCAATATCTGGCGACCCAAACTCGTCGACGATCAGCCTGACTCGAAGGTCGGAAGTGCCCGTGATGCTCTTCAGTTTGTTGGATATTTCTTGGCTGTCGCATTCGAACCCGAAGTGGTTTGCAGTCGCTTTCAGGCGACTCATATGGGCATCGAATTGAATGATTCCGGCGTCGGGGGTCCACCGCATTGTTTCAAGAAGGCCGAAGTTGGTTTGACAACGGGTCAAGACAGCTGTTTTTTGGCGGGCTTCATGCCATTCGGTGGTCGGGTCTGAGTCCCAAACGATGCCACAGCCTACGCCGTATTCCGCCGTCTGCGTCGTCCGGTCAATCCACGCTGTTCTTATCGATACGTTAAATTCGGTCTGGTCATATGGACTGATTACGCCGATCGCTCCTGTGTAGATGCCGCGAGGTGATGGCTCGAAATCTTTGATGAGCCTTGATGTCGAAAACTTCGGGGCTCCCGTAATCGAAGCGGCCGGAAATAGCGCCCGGAATGTATCGACAAGACTGGCGTCGGTTTCAGCCGTGACCGTTGAGGTCATCTGGTGCAGAGTCGGGTATGTCTCTACCTCATGCAGTAACGGAACACCGATGCTTCCGACGGTAGCGATTCGACCCAGGTCGTTTCGGGCCATGTCGACGATCATGGTGTTCTCCGCCCGGTCTTTGTCGCTGGTAGTCAGCTCGGCTGCGAGGGCTAGGTCGGCTGATTGGTCAGGGCTTCTCGGCCGTGTACCTTTCATCGGACGCGTCGTAATGCTCTGGCCCGTCCGATAAAAAAATAGCTCGGGCGAAGCGGAACAGATAGCGGCGTCGCCCAGGTCGATATAGACGGAGTGTTTTGCTTGCTGGGCTCGCACCATTCGGGCGAACAGCCCTCGGCTGTCGCCACCAAACTTGGCCTTCAGTCGCATCGTGTGGTTGACCTGGTAGCTGTCGCCGCTGCGTATCGGGTCCTTTATCTTTCGGACGGACTCTTCGAACTGAGCTTGAGTCTGGCTAGACTCCCAGGCTGAGATTTGATAGATTCCGCCGGTCGGCACTTCGACTATCGACGGTTGACGAAACACGCCAAAGGCCGCGAGCGGGACAGAGTCGTTTCGGTGACTACAAATAGCGTTGTCGAACGCTGGCCCGGCATCGTAGGAGACCATTCCAACGACCCAGTAGCCTTCGCTGGCTGCCTCTTCAGCTCGGGCAAGTGCGTCAGTTACCTCCGTCATTTCCCAGGCTGATATATTCTCGACTAGGTCTTCGAACATATGCCACTGACGGCCTGAAGTCGTTGGGAAAAACGCTAACGCGGATTGTACCTGACGATTCTTCCTCATTCTGGCTCTCCTGCAACGACCACGGACCCGTCCAAAATATCATCACATGTCCATGATGGCATCCGGTTATTGGGGCCCTTCCCAGTAGGTCACAACGTCGTCCAACGTAGCTCGGACCCGTTCGGACGGCCGGGCGTGACACGACCCAATGTAAATCCAACCGATGGTGTCTGCGCTATCGGGGTGGCCGAGGTAGCTGCTGACTCGACGGTCACGAGTGGGCCACTCGGTTAACCATTGTCCTACGTAGCCCAGAGCGTGGGTCGCAGTCAATAGGTTCTGGCAGACCGCTCCACCGGAAAGGTACTGTTCCGATTCCGGGATCTTATGGTCCT
Source organism: uncultured Acidimicrobiaceae bacterium (assembly GCA_964551835.1). Taxonomy (GTDB): domain Bacteria; phylum Actinomycetota; class Acidimicrobiia; order Acidimicrobiales; family SZUA-35; genus JAHDCC01. The sequence goes on from CAZKEM010000058.1 coordinate 3,323, forward strand.
GGGTGATTCGGTTCGACACTATGAGTAGTACCGGGGCGTGGGTCGGTCGACGACGCTCAGCGGTGAGAAGTTCATCAGAAGCATGGGGGTTGTCTTTACTGAAGAGCTCAGCGCAGCGGGTTCCCAACTCAGCCTGGGCTTCTGGCAAAATCACCTGGATTCTCCACGGAAACAGCTTGCCATGGTCGGGCACCCGGATTCCTGCGGTGAGGATCTTCTCGAGTTCCGCTGGGGTTGGGCCCGGATCGGTCATCGTACGAGCTACGACCGATCGCCGGCTTAAAAGTAGATCAATTGCATCCACTAGGTTCGCCTAAGGTCGTTCATGCTTCGATTCATCCAGTACCGGTTGCCAATATCGCTAGTTCTATGCTAGTTCATTGCTGTGATCGATTGCTCGGTGTTTGCAGCGATGGTGGTGAAATGGGCACTTTGAATCTGGTGCTATTGTTGTAGGAAGTCTATGTTTGTATAAGTTACTGTTACAGTTCTAGTAAGAGCGCGGTGCATATGAAATGACGGCACTGGAGAGATCTACCGGTATGAGTAGTGAAACTTCAGAGGATGAAATGGTGGATATAGGGCCGGTTAGTGGTAGCCGACCCGTCGGCGCCGCAGACCCTCCGAATCCGGCTTTTGATTTAGAGGCGTCGTTGTCGCGGCTCGAACCTCCACGCCATCGGTTAATCCCAGTTGAGCGAGTCGCCGGTGTTCGGGTTGAACGTTCGGAAAGAGTCACCGTCGAACGGGCTGGCACCGACGATGGTGGGCAGTCAGAAACCGTCAGGATCGAACGGACGGAAACCGTTTACGACGACGAATCGGATGCTGTCCGGATCGAGCGATCGGAATCGGTCCGAGTCGAGCGAATCCACGCGTCGCCCCAAGATTCAGCGCCTTCTCTGTTGCAAACTTCGTCAGCCGACCGCGCCCAAGAAATGCTAGACGCGTCGCCCGAGGTGAATGGTGCGAGCCGGGGGGTCAAGCGAACGTCGATCCCGAGTCGGCCTCCACCTTCGAAGTACCCGGCCCCGGATCATCTCAACCGGGATCTGTCAGTCAGCGATCCGTCAGAGCCGGTCGCCGCAGACGAGACTATAATCGAGGCCCAACTTCGAGAATCGGGCGAACACCCAATCGGGCAGGGGCAGCGACAACCATCGAGTCAGCGGATCGAGGTGCCCGAACGACGCTATCAAGCTGTCGAAGTCAATGAGGAAGACCCAAGTCCTGGTGCATACAGGTTTAAGGCGCAGCCGAGCGTGAACCAACGCAGGCAAGCGTTTTTTCTACGCCCTGGAGCTGGCGAGCTTCAACCCGATCACTCGAATGAATCGGGCCGCTCTGAGGCTCCAGAAGTAATTGACATTGGGTCACCGAAAACCGTGACCGCAGCGCCTCCAGGACCCAACCCAGAAAAAGATGCTGCGGAAATACTGGGGATTCCCCGTCCCAAATTTCGTTCCGAACAACGCTACGCAGACGATGAGTCACCGGGTGAGCACACCGGAGATATTGAACCAGATGCATTCTCCGGGTATGTCAAATCCAATGGTTCGCATGGACATCAACCCTTGCCCGTCGATGAAGTCCCAAGCTCGGTAGTTCCTGCCCTGGATGAACCTCATGAGGTTGATGAGGTCGAGCCATCTGGCTTATACCCTTCCCAGACTGGTCCCCCCAAGCGCCGCAGACGCCACCCTGCTCCACCACAATTTGAGGCTCGCAAGCCAGAACGCCAGCGGCCGCAAGCCCAACGACCAGTCACGCCATCGGGTCCACACTCTCGAGATTCGAAGACGAAGAACGACTCGGCTCAAGAGGTAGACCCATTCGACGAGTACCTTCACGACCCACTAGGTTTCTTCGACCCGAGCGGCGAAATTGACATCGTCAAGCCTGGACGCACGAACTCGACTACGGAATTGGGTGCGGCTAGTCGACAGAAGTCTTCAAATAACGGGTTAGGTAGTCGGAGACAACGCTCTAACTACGACGATCAACGGGACTTCGGCCAGCATCCAGACAGCATGGACGCTGATAGGAACGAATGGAGTCGTAGACAGCCGGCAAATCGAGCCGACGCTGCGCCCCAAGATTCTCGTTGGCGGCCGGAGAGCCAACGGCTACGGCGGACTCATGGTGATAGGCCAGACGATGGTTATCGACAAGATCACGACGATGGCGACTACCGCGATGACCACGAGTCGTCTTCGGTTCCTCGTCGGGAACTACTACGGTCCAAAGTTGGTGCGGTCCTGGCCGGAATCATCGGCGTTGTCGTGATAGGCCTTTCAGCCATGTACGTCTTGTCGGGGGATGAAGGCCCCAAAGGTGAAATTCTTGAAAGTGAGGGTTTCTACTGGTGGGTTGACGCCGACTCGGCGACCCGTTCCTGGGTAGCGGAACCATGTGCCGACAGTTTGCAATCCTTGGGAGCAGTTAAGAAGTCGGTTCCGTTCTCTGACGTCGACAAGATCGAACGAGTAGATCTTTCGTGCGAAGATATCCTCGCGCCGAGCAGTTAACCGCTAACGGTCGGGCGGTACGGGCCTGAACCGAAGCATGGCCCGCTGTTTGACGACAATTGAGAGAAACCATGGATAAATGACGGCTCTCAAGAGGCAATAGTTGATCTGTGAGATTACAATGCCTCTGAAAGATATTGCGGTCGATCTAGTCGGGGGGTACCCGTCCGAAGGGTCTTTGATGCTGTCAAATGCCGCAACTTGGAGTATTTGGGTATGGTGTGATGGACGGACCAGTGGAGATTAACGATGGTTACAGCACAGCAAGAAAGCCCGATAAGCGGCCTAGTGAGATGGTTGCAGATACCAAACGCGCGGGCTGAAGTTTCTTTTGACAATATAGTGATGGCCCTTGGAGCGATTGTTCTTCCGGTCGGGCTAGCTCGATTGTTCGCCGATGGCCCAATTGGAAACCTCAACATTGCGGGTCCACTCGCCGCGACAACTACAGGCCCCGTCCCATTTCTATTGGCGGGCTTTGTTTCGCTCGCTATCGCAGCCGGTTTCCTGTTTGTGCCTGCCCTTGCGCAGTTCCGTGCCGCCGCACTAGGCGGTGCTGGCGCTGGCGCGTTCATGCTGGCAGAGTCGGTCAGTCGAATTGGGGACACACCCAAAGGTGGCTTCGCCATTGTTCTCCTTACATTCTTGAGCCTTGGTCTGTTTGTCTTCCCAAAAACTCGCAACCTGTTTTTTCTCGGCGCCACCCTGTACTCAATGTGGCTTCTGCTCGTTGTTCTAGTTAGTGACAACGAGACACCGTTTATGTTAACTAACGCTGTTTTTCCTGGCGTGTTCTTCAGCTCGAGTGTCACGTCAGGCGTGTCGCTGGGCTTCGCCGTTGTGTGCCTTATCGCCGTATGGTTTCTTGATTTCAGTAATGCCCAAGGTTTGGCTGCACCATTCGCCGCCGTCGGCATCGTTGCGGCTGGCTCTGGGGTGGGTCAAGGGCCGAACGCCGGAGTGAGCATTCTCGCGTTTGCTCTGGGAGCAGCAGCTCTGTGGGTCGGTGCCTGGGGCGGTCGCCGCGGTACGGCTTGGGCTGGCGCAGTCGGCATGTTTGTTTCATTGGCTCGACTCTATTCCAGCTTCGACAACAGGGCTGGTGGTCTGGTCATAGTTGTTCTCGCCTTGATATTACTAGCGATTGCTGGAAGAAACCTTATTCCCGGTGTCGCCAAGGCGATGAATGGAATAGCGGCCAACAACGCAGTTATGCCGGGGGGCGCGCAACCAGCATTCCCAGGGCAGCAATTCCCCCAAGGCAACGGTGGCCAAGATTTCAACAATCCAAACCCGGGCGCCGGATTTGGCCAGCCGGTCGGTGGAGTCGGCAACCAAAATCCAGGAGCCGGTTTTGGTCAGCAGCAAGCTGACGGAATCGCTGACCCGGCGAACCAGGCAGCGTTCAATCAACCAGCTTCAGGGTTTCCGCAGGCCGATCCAAATAATGCAGCGGGCGCTCCCGGTCAGTTCGGCGCCGCACAGGAATTCCAAGCCCCCGGGCAAGCGTCTGAGCAGGCTCAGTTCCAACCAGGAGCGTTTGGTGGAGCCGAGCAAATCGACACACCCACCGCGGCCGCATACCCTTCTCAGGAAGCAGCCGCACCCGGAACACAAGCTGGCGATGGTGAGATCAAGGAAGCAAATTGGTATGCCGACCCTACCGAACGGTACGATCATCGTTGGCATGACGGGGTCAACTGGACTGAGCACGTAGCCACGGCAGGCAATAGCGCAGTCGACCCAATCAATTGATACTGTCGGTCAGTTAAGTTCAGGTTCGATACAGTCATCGGCGTGTCCGCCGCCGCCGATGTCTTGATCTCCTGTCTGATCTTGCACGAATCCCGAACCTTCATCTTCGGTCCCGAAGTAGCGGACAATTGAGTCCGCCAAAGCCCTAGCCTCTCCTTCGACAAACGCGGGGTCTAAGAGAAGCTCTTCCTCAGCCGGGTTCGATACATATATAAACTCGGCGAGGACAGAGGGGACGTCATCGGACATCCGAAGCAGGCCGAGGTAGTCCTCGCCGTTGGGCTTAGCCCATGACCTAACCCCGGCGTTGCCGCTACCAGCCCAACTAAAGGGCTGAACTGGTTCGACGTCAAAGCTCGGAGGAACTGGCAGTACCTCTGGCACAGGCTCTAGCGCGGGTGGCGCTGTCGGGACTGGTGGTGTCATCGGGTTGGCGGGGTCGACGGTCACCGTAGTTGGCGTTACCGTTGGCGATGCTTGAGCGCTCTCAACAATCGCCTTGTTTCGGGCGATGGCTTCGTTGTAAGCCGCTACAGATTCTTCGTATGCGAGGACTTGAGCCTCGTGGGCGAGTCGCTGCGACTCGTAGTCGTTCCAACGGGTTATCTTCTCAGAAGCCGCTGCCTCTAATAGAGGGTTTAGTTGGTCGTAAAACAACCCGCCGAACCGGGTTGATTCGAGGCTGCCTGTCTTGGTGAACACGATCGTGCCGGGCGTAGATCCTCCTGGAGGCGCACCCCCATTGTGGTGGACTGAGACAAACAGAGCCGGTTTCACTTGGTTCGAAATTTGGGAACGGGTCTTTAGCGTCACGGCATGGTCGTGTTCGCGGGTCAAAACAACGGTGGCTCCCTGTTGCTCCAGGTGCTCTTTGGCCAGTTTGGCGACTGTGAGGTTCAACTCTTTTTCGACTGCTCCTGCCGCTCCGACTGCGCCAAACTCGTGTCCACCATGACCTGGGTCGATAACGACGTGGGCGCGCCCAATCGGTTCACCACCTTGATAGCTTGCCGATGCGTCGCAGGGAGTACGAATCTCATAGCCGTCATCGGTTTCGTCGATAACGGGGACGATGACGCCGCTAGTCGTCCTGATCGCTGCCGGGGTGTCCCAGCTCGGCAGGTTGACAAAGGGTCGCTCGGGCGTACCTAACGAAACAGGGTCGAGCGTGGTAGGCGGAGCGGGCGACTCGGTGTACTCAACGAATGCCAATTCGTTGGGCTGATCGGATGACGATGACGCGTCCTTCGATGGGCTGCAAGACGCGCTCAGGAGCCCGGAGACGACAAATGCTACAAGAACTGTTACCGGCGCAACGGAGTTGGTTTGGCGGAAATTCACACGTATCAATCGGCTGATGAATCCGATGATCAAGCAAACCGTTTCTTTGGTGATTCGAGCCTAGTCGAGAGGCGTTAACGTGCTGCGCTGACGGCGTCGGTGACGAACTGAACAATCTCGTCAACTCCAACTCGTGAAGTTTCCCCATTGCTGCGCCGGGTGAATTCGACCTCGTCTTCTTTCAAGGCACGTGGGCCGATTGTGATTCGGTACGGAATACCCACCAACTCAGCATCGGCGAACTTTACCCCGGCCCGGGCGTCGCGGTCGTCGAGTAGTACATCGACTCGTTGTGTTTTCAGCTCCTCATAGATCGACTCAGCGGCGCTCATAGAGGTTTCGTCGTTCTTGACGGTCGTGATCACAACTTCAAACGGAGCCACCGATACCGGCCAAGCCAAGCCGTTCTCGTCGTTGTGGGTTTCGGCAACGGTCGCCATATTCCGTCCGATACCGATGCCGTAGCTGCCCATGAATATCGGTGTTTGACCGCCGTCAGAGGTTGCAACCTTCAGATTGAACTTCTCGGCGTAGGTGGTGCCAAGTTTGAAGATGTGGCCCGCCTCGACACATCGGACAAGCCGTAAGGTTCCTTCACACCGTGGACAAGATTCACCCGCGACGACCTGTCGAAGGTCGGCCCAGTCCGTGGCATCGATGTCCCGTTCAACCGACACACCCCGAAGGTGCCAGTCATCCTCGTTTGCCCCTGTGGTCATGTTGGTTCGGCCGCGTAAGGCTTCGTCGACGATTACGTTGGTTCCCGTGACGCCGACGGGTCCTAGGCTGCCCGGGTGCGCGCCTAGCAGCGACACTATTTCGTCAGCTTTTGCTTGTCGAACGTTGATTGCCCCCGTGGCATCGATCAGCTTCTGATCGTTGAGTTGGTGGTCCCCACGCAGCGTCACGAGCGTCGGTTCATCGTCGATCACCATAACTAAGGTCTTGATTTGGCGGTCTGATGCGGCTCCGCCTTCAAAAGTGACAAGCTCTTCAATGGTGCGTACGCCAGGAGTTGCGAACCGTTCGGGTGCTCCGGGTCCTGGTTCGTCCGTCAGCGGAGGCAGCGCCGACGTCGCTTTTTCAACGTTGGCTGAATAGCCGCAGTCGTCGCACGAAGCGACGTCATCCTCGCCAGCATCGCATGGAACCATAAATTCGACACTGGCGTTGCCGCCCATAGCGCCGCTGCTGGCCTCAACCGGCATTGCGGTTAGCTTTAAACGGTCAAAGATACGGGTGTAGGCTTCTCTGTGGGTTTCAAACGCCTTGTCCAAACCGGCAGAGTCAACGTCGAAGCTATAGGAGTCTTTCATCGAGAACTCGCGCACTCGGAGGAGGCCGCTCTTGGCTCGCGCTTCGTCTCGAAACTTCAACTGGATCTGATACCAAATTTGGGGAAGTTCCTTGTACGAGGACAGCTCGGTTGCCACGGTGGAGAAGATCTCCTCGTGGGTGATCCCCAACGCCATCTCGTTGTTGCGACGGTCGTTTAATCGGAACATGATTTCGCCCATTGTGTCCCAGCGGCCTGATTGCTTCCAAATCGAGGCAGGGTGCATGGTTGGCAAGAGAAATTCTTGGCCACCGAGCGAGTCCATTTCTTCCCGGACAATATTGGCGACTTTGTTATGAACCCGCCAGCCCAGAGGTAGCAGCGAATAGTGCCCAGCATGAAGTTGGCGTATAAACCCGGCTCGAATCAGCAAGGCATGGCTCCTAGCTTCGGCATCGCCAGGAGCTTCGCGGAGGGTGGGTACAAACAGATTCGACCAGCGCATAGAAACAAACTACCGACGTTTAGTCGACAAACTATGGACTTGAGCTAACCGAAACGATTATTGAGCAATCGTGAGAACGGTTAGTGTTAGGAGATCGGACTCGTCGAACTGGCTTGAGTTGCCGCTGCCAACGGGTCGGAGCCTTTCAGCGGGTACTCCTTGATCCTCGAGGAAGGCAACTGCGGCTTCGGCTTGCGTTATGCTTAGCGACAAGTTGTCTTCGGCGGTCGCCTGGCTAAAGGTGTGCACGTTGACGATAAGCGTTTGGCGACTCTGGACTAGAAGGTCCGCTACGTCTTCCAGTGATTTCCTACTATTGTTTTCAAGTTGTCCCGTCCCTGGTCGGAAACGGAGACTATCGATCTCTGCGATGGCTCGAGTAAGTTCAGCCTGTTCGCCCATGACGACACTGACTACGTTGTTGACCCCTGATGGAACCTGAACAGCGCCTGCCAGTTCTGTAATTGTAACCATCGAGGGATCGACACCGCTGGTAATCAATGCTTGCTGGATAGAGTCTCGTATTTGTCCCGCGTCGGCCTCAAAGACAAACAGCTCGTTTGAGTTGACAACAATACTGGGCTCGGTCCCTTCAGCCTCGTTGCCAGGCACTAACTCGGACCCATCACCCGTCACGTTTGGGTCGGGTGCCGTATCGGATTCTAAACCCGAAGTGTCTGAGGAGGGGGCCTCGTCGAAGGTGCTAACCGCTATCGAGACCTCCGTTCCTTCTTCTTCGACAAGTGAGACTATTGCCGCTAAGGCGGAGGCTTCAGGAATCGCCTGTGGCCATTCTCCAGGGTCCGTGGCAAAGGCAAACCCGCTTGTTTCGGCAATCGAATTTTGGATCGACCGGCTGGCGTCCGGCAACGAGATGGTTACAAAGTGAGAAAGGTGATCTCCGGCGTCAATGTCAGCCGAGCCAAGTCCGCGGGTAGAGATCTGCGAGGCGTCGACGTTGCCATCTTCGAGCATAAAAGTAGTAACAGCCTCGGCTTGCTCGATGCTCAACGTATGATTGTTCGCAGCGTTGTCTTCTGTATAGGTGCGTATATCGAAGGCCAAGCTGGCTTCTGGGTTGGATACAAGAGCCGATCGTAATGACTGTAGCGCGTCGAGGCCTGCTGGAGTGAACCGAGATGTGCCTGGCTCAAAAGCAATGCGGGTCGTGTCGAAACCTCCGACCAGTTCAGCTAGAGGGACATTTTCTCCGGAGCCGTTAGCAGCGTTCTCGGAAGAAGATGCGGAGTTATCCGACGCGTCGGTCTCATCTGGAGAATTGAAGTAAACCACGGCAGCGACTAATGCAAAGGTAGCCACCATAGCCGCGGCAACAACCATCAGAGTTGACGGTCCCGTGCTTGGCTCCTGAGGGGCTGAAAGGCGGACTGTCCGTCTCGCCAGATCCTGAGTTGTTTCAGAGCCTCGATGTCGCTGCGTTTCTTGGTCGGGAAACGTCAGTGAACGACCGCCTTCGGCGGGATTGTTTGAACCCGGCTCGAATTCAGATGACCAAGACATATAGTACTTTCTGTGCTCGCCATGAGCCAGACAAACAAATCCGACCCAACTCTCCTATGGCCCAGTGTACGGGGTGTTGTCCCAGATAAGTAGATGTCAATCGTAGTACAGTTCTGCGCCCTGGGGAGTTCTTGGTCGGGGCCGGGAAGTTCTCGCCGCCGTCGGGATTCGGTATGATCCGGGCATGGTTGGAAGATATGCAGCGGCGGCAGTTTGCACCCCAGGGCTCGAACAGATTTGTTCAGATGAGCTAGCTCGTCTCGGATGCAGGCCAAAACCAGCAGGGCCTGGCACGGTCGAGTTCTCGGCGAATGCCCGCCAGCTCTATTCGGCAAACGTCTGGCTCCGGACAGCGTCACGGATCATGATTGAGGTCGGCAGGTTCAGGGCGACCGACTTTGCCCACCTCGAGCGGGCGGTGGCTGCGATTGATTGGAGTCCATGGGTACGCCAAGAAGTTGCGCCCGCCTTTCGGGTCACTTCCAAAGAATCCAAGCTGTATCACACCGAAGCGGTCGCCGAACGGTTGCACCGACAGATCGGTCCACCCGCGACGCCGGGTCAAACCAAACAGCTGATAATCGTCCGGATCAAGCGGAACACGGTCACGATGAGGGTCGACTCATCGGGCGAAGCGCTGCACTTGCGCCCGTGGCGCACCGAAACCGGTCCAGCGCCGTTGCGGACCACAATGGCAGCTGCGATGCTCCAACTGGGTGGGTGGTCGGGGGCCGCAACGTTGGTTGACCCATTCTGCGGGTCGGGAACCATAGCCATCGAAGCCGCGTTGCAGGCGAGAGATATGCCCGCCGGAGGGCAACGATCATATGCCTTTGAACACTGGGATGACTACGAACCGGGTACATGGGGGAGCGTCTCAGGCGAAGTAGCGGCGCGGCGAAAAGCGGCATGTGCTGCGCCGATTCTGGCATCGGATAGCGATTCGGCACAGGTTTCTCGGGCTACCCGCAACGCTGAACGGGCAGGTGTGGTGGACGACATCGAATTTTCTACCCGACCCGTCACCGATCTGCAGCCACATTTCGGGCCCGGTCACATCATTTCCAATCCTCCTTATGGCAAACGAGTTGGCGGTCAAAGACTCGGAGCCTTGTACAAACAATTCGGATCCTTGGCACGCGAACGTATGGCCGGATCAGACCTGACGATCGTATGTGCAGACGGTAACCTTGCGATGAGGGCAGATAGGAACTTCAAGAACGTTGCGTCGTTCCGACATGGCGGTTTGCGGGTCGCCGTTCGTCACCGCGGAGCGTCGAACCGGACCACCGACTAGCTTCTTACGACCGTTGTAGCTCGATCGTGTCGCCGTCGGCCGTTGACAGCGTTATGGAAGTCTCCGAAGTGTCGGTCCAGGTGTCAACTGCCTCGATTGTGCCGACAATCGAATCGTCCTGGCGCTGCGCCGCTCCATCACATTGTCGTCTCGTCCCGCCCGTCAATGTAATGCTGAGGGTGCCGCTTTCGAAGAGACTGTATGAACCGAGATGGGTGTTGCAGTTAGTGTCGACGGCGATGCTGGCGTCGGTCTGGTTAATGACCACCGTTGGATCTCCGGATAGAGCAAACGAAGTGTCGTCTGTCCGTAATTCGACAATATCGAAGGTGCCGACGAAGAATGATTGGTCAAAACTATTTGAAGGCTCGGCTGCGCCGCAGCTGGTCGAAACCAGACCGAGTCCGGCCACCAGTAGCACCCATCGCCTAGCTTTGAAGTTTCTACAGACGATTGCGCACACCGCTCAGTACGGTATCGTCGTCCACGGGAAACGACGCCGGTGATTGCGATGCGACCGAACGTTCCGGCTTGGATCTTTCTTCGCGTCGAACGTTCTGGGTAAAAGTACCTGAATCGACTATCGAAGTGGAAGAATTTCGGTCGAATTTGGGGCGTTGTGCCCAGCGTAAATAGGCAATGAAGGCTGTTATCGTTTAAGGTCCAACCAAACACAAACCCGGCACAACCCGACGCTACCTCAACCCAGCGTCGGGTTGTGTTGTTTTGTGTCGGCGGTTGTTTGATATGTTAAGGGCCTATTGTGATTTCGTCGAAACGAACTCTCGATCATCAACTAGACCAGGGGTCTGACTCAGTGGCAGACTCGAAACCGCAGACCCCCGGTTCGGGCCCACTCGACGACGACGGACGCCGTCAAGAACTCGACCGGATGAAGCTTGTCGCTACCGGCCTTTTCGTTCTTGCCGCTGCAGTTTTTATCATCGCAGCCTTAGCGGAAAACGGTCGTATCACCGACCAGCCGATCGACTGGGCTGGCTATGTTCGAGCTACCGCCGAGGCAGCGATGGTCGGAGCGCTAGCCGACTGGTTTGCCGTCACCGCACTGTTCCGACACCCGCTCGGTATTCCGATTCCTCACACTGCTATTATCCAAAAGCGCAAAGACCAAATCGGTCAGAGCCTCGGCGTCTTCGTCCGGGACAATTTTCTTACGCGCGAAGTTATGCAAGACCGGCTTGGAAGCGCTCGGATTGGCCGACGAGTCGGCGACTGGTTGACTGATGCTGACAACGCAGCCTCTACTTGCGAACAGAGCGCAGCGCTTGTCCGTGGAGTTACCGAAGTCCTGCAAGACGACGTAGTTGCGGCAAGCGTCGAACAGCTCGTTAGAGATCGGGCCGAAGAGGTTAAAGTGGCTCCACTGATGGGACGCGTCATCGACGCTGCGGTCGAAGGAGACCACCATCAACGATTACTCGAAAGCGTCCTCGCCGCCCTGGCTTCGTTTATGGACGATAATCAGGCGAGCTTTCGAAAGCGGCTAGATGAGGAGTCGCCATGGTGGGTTCCAGAGCCGATAGACGATCGTCTATTTAACAAGCTCTATTCCGCCATTCAGCAGTTCGTCTCCGACGTCGGCGACGAACCAAACCACGAGATGCGCCGCGATATCAGCAAGCGGACAGCGGAGTTCGCTGAACAGCTGCGAAACTCTCCGGAGCTGGCGGCTAAAGCGAACTCGCTTAAAGCCGAATTGTTAAACCACCCCGAGGTCCGTGCCTGGTCTGCGTCGCTGTGGCACACCATAAAGTCGGCGCTGCTCGAGGCTGCTGATGACCCGCAGTCCGATCTGCGCTTGAAGATGCAAGAATCGCTCATGCTCGCTGGTAGGTCAATTCAAAACGATCCTGAACTCCAACAGAAGCTGGACATGTGGGTCCTCGACGCGACGAGTTACGTCGCCGAACAGTTTAGAGACGAAGTGGCCGATCTCATCTCGACTACGGTTGGACGGTGGGATGCCGATGAGACGGCCGACCGCCTCGAACTTCAGGTCGGCAAAGACCTTCAGTTTATTCGCATCAACGGAACCCTAGTCGGCGGTGTCGCCGGTCTTGTTATCTATTCATTGTCCCAACTCCTGCTCTAGATCATCGATTCGGGAAGTGTCAATGGTTCTGTCGGCAGCTGGTCAAGCTCAAAATCAGCTAGAAGCTCAGCTGGAGTAACGACGTCGTCTGCGGTACACAGCCCCAACGTCGACGCCAAATAACTCAATACTTGACTCGGCGTCCGCCCGCGGTCCGCTTGGTCGCCTAGCGTCACCGCCCCATGACGTTTGGCGAGGCGCTCGTTGTCTGGCGAAAGTACTAGCGGAACATGGGCGTACATAGGAGCCTCTAACCCAAAAAGCTGGTAGAGAAGAAGATGCCTGCTAGTCGACTCAAGAAGATCATCGGCCCTGACGACAAGGTCAACGCCCTGATCATGGTCGTCGACCACAACGACCAGGTGGTAGGCGGGTATACCATCGTTACGTTGCACCACGAAATCGTCGACCATAAAGGCCTGGTCGCCCATCACGGTGTCTACGAACGGCATCGTGGTAGCGTCTGCCGCTAACCGAAGTGCAGGAGGGCGCCCGGACGCCAACTTTGCTTCACGCTGGCCAGTACTTAGCCGACGGCATGTTCCCGGATAGCCGTGCCCGGCGAACGCATGGTTCGGCGCTGATGCAGCCTCGCGAATCTCCTTACGTGAGCAATAGCATTCGTAGAGAAGTCCGTCGGCTTGAAGATCCGAGATTGCGTCTCGATAGATATCGAGCCGGTCCAGTTGCCGAACCGGTGTACCGTCAAAATCGAGGCCGAAGCTAACAAGGTCCGTTAGCTGGGAGTCATAGTGTTCGAGTTTCCGGGCTCCCAAATCTTCAAATCGAATATAGAACATTCCTTGGTCAGCTCGGGCGGCGAGCCACGCGACCAGAGCGGTGCGGAGATTGCCCAAATGAAGTCGACCCGATGGGCTCGGGGCAAATCGGCCGGTCGCCATGACCTAAACAGTAGTACGGGCTCAAGCCAATCGGTACATTAGCTTGCCCAATCAGGCCGACGTTGAGCAAAAAGGGGATATGGCTGCGACACTACCTGAATGGAACTTCTCGAACATCTGGAACCTGGCCAGCCGATCGTCTTTGGTGGAAATCAAGTGACTCACGTATCTCCCGAACTCGCTGAATCATTCAGTCCAGGTGACCGGTTGGTTGTCGTCGCTGCTGATGGAGCGTTGCTGCATATTCCAAGCGGCGAATGGGACACTTCACAGGCAGCTGTTGCTTCGGCTTACGCCGCATTCAACAAGATGGGTGCCGTTGACGACGCTAGTATCACTAGATTTTATGATGAGTTCGCCCATCGGCTCGCCGACGATGCCTCCTTCAACCCCATAAAGGCCGCCAACGAGGTCGATGTGCAGCGGTCAAAGGAACAAGGGCGGTCTACAACCCGGCTCGAACTGTCCGAGCAGATGCGCGGCGACATGATTTCGGGTCTTGAGATGTGGCGCGAAATGGAGTCGAGCCGGGACAGTGTCGTCGGCAAGGTCGATCACCAAGGTTGGTCAGTCGAGCAGCGAAAAGCTGGGCTCGGAGTCGTCGGTTTTGTATTCGAAGGTCGCCCAAACGTCTTCGCAGATGCATGTGGTGTCCTAAGGAGCGGAAATACAGTTGTCTTCAGGATTGGTTCAGCAGCGTTAGGAACAGCAAAAGCTATTGTCGAGCATGCCCTGAACCCAGCCTTGGAGGCTGCTGGCCTGCCAGCGGGAGCGGCCTCGCTGGTTGAAAGTGCCGCCCGTAGTGCAGGCTGGGCATTGTTTAGCGACACCCGCCTTGCATTAGCGGTCGCACGCGGTAGCGGTGCAGCCGTCGCCCAACTCGGTGCCGTCGCCCAACAAAACGGCATCCCGGTCAGCCTGCACGGAACCGGTGGAGCCTGGATCATAACGGGGGAGCGTTGTGACCCGGCGGTTTTCACCCAGTCGGTAGCAAACTCACTCGACCGCAAAGTCTGTAACACCCTAAACACGTGTTGCATCTTGCGCGCTGACGCCGACGTGTTAGTTCCCGCCTTTCTCGATGGGTTGAATCAAGCGGCTAGAACCCGTGGCACGACACCGAAGTTACATGTGGCAAAAGGTTCCGAGCACGGCGACCTCCAGCCGTGGTTTGACGCAACTGTTTCGATCGACAGGGCCGAAGGTCAGGTCAGCGAGCGGCAGGCCCAACTGATCGAGCGGGACAACTTAGGTCAAGAATGGGAGTGGGAAGAGTCTCCCGAGGTCACGCTGGTGCTTGTCGATTCGGTTTCTGAGGGGGTCGAACTCTGTAATTCACAGTCACCCCGGTTCACGGTTAGTCTGATATCTGAAGACCCAGGCGAACAGGATCACTTTTGGTCGGCCATCGATGCGCCGTTTGTCGGCAACGGATTCACACGATGGGTAGATGGTCAATATGCTCTGTCAAAGCCAGAACTGGGGCTCTCGAACTGGCAATTTGGGAGACTGTTCTCGCGCGGAGCCGTTTTGTCTGGCGACAGCGTCTACACCATTCGAACTAGAGTCGTCCAAACCGACCCGTCAGTCAGTAGATAGACAATATGTGACATTGGTCGAACTTGTCGTTTCATTGGCCCCAACCGATCGGTAACCGACCCGTAAACCTGATACAAAGATAGGATGAACATCGTTCATCCTGGAAAACATGTGTGGGATACACTTCGGTTCCCCGTGGCCGCCTCAATCCTGGTGGCCTACTATTTACTTAGAGGTGGTCTACCTCCCGAACGCGAACAGACCATCGGCTTGTTGTGTTTCGCCCTCTTGGTAGCGACAGCCAGTACCGACTGGCGCCGATCAGCCTCCACAATTCTCAATTGGTTACCGTTTTTGGTTCTAATGGTTATCTACGACTACACCCGAGGAGCCGCCGATGATTTGGGTATGCCGATACAAACCCAGCTTCCAATCGTGGCTGATCGCCTCCTCTGTGACTGCTACGTCAACACGGTGATCCGAGAGTGGATCCCAACTAACCCGAAGACAAACTCTCCCGACGCCTACTGGTACGAAGCCGTGTTCTCTGTTACCTACGCGAGCCATTTTCTCCTGCCATATGTGACCTCGGCTGTTTTTTGGCTAAAAGACAAGAATCGCTTCTACCGGTTCCGCGATACGTTCTTTTTGCTAACCTTCGCCGGACTGTTGATCTATATCCTGCTTCCGACAACGCCCCCTTGGCTTGCAGGTGATCAAGGTCTAATTCCCGACATTAGCCGAGAAACCCGCACCGCTGGAAACGGCTGGCGGGTCCTGAACGTTTCATGGGCTGAACAACTGTTGGACAAAGGTAGGGCTGCTTCGAACCCAGTCGCCGCCTTGCCTTCGCTCCACGCGGGATATTCACTGTTCTTTACCCTGATGATTTGGCCACGAGCAAAGTGGACGCGCCCGATCCTGTTCCTCTTTCCACTTGTGATGGCGGTTACATTGATGGTTGCCTCGGAACACTACTTCTTTGACATATGGCTTGGTTGGGTTTTTGCCGCTGGCGCCGTGTGGGCCTTTAGCGGCGGTCGGTACGAACAGGTTCGAGCAAAAGTACGAAGCTGGCTTGTGGACTGGACTGGTTTAGAGTTCAACCAAGTCGACGACAATATTGCCGACGAAACTGTCGATAGTTTGATGTTGGATGCCGACCAAGAAGCTTCGGACCGGCACTTCGAGACTAGAAACTAGCAGGCGATAGTTTGTCCAGAATTGCTTCCAAGGCACGAGCCCGGTGACTCAGTTGACGCTTAGCTTCGGGCATCATTTCGGCGAATGTCAAACCTGGACCTTCCTCGGGGACAAATATTGGGTCGTATCCAAACCCGGCAGTACCTCGGCGTTGTGTTGCGATTTGGCCAGCGACTGAACCCTCAGCCAGCACTGTTTCACCCTCAGCGCTAACTACCGCGATAACCGTGCGAAACGTCGCCGTTCGGTCCGGCCGTTCAACGTCTTGCATCTCGCGGAGCATTTTGTCGATGTTGTCACCTGGGCTGCATTGTCGTCCTGCGTAACGTGCTGTCAAGACGCCGGGTTCGCCGCCCAATGCATCGACAAATAGTCCTGAATCGTCGGCCAATGACGTTTGCCGTGAGAACACGGCGACCTCCGATGCCTTCTTGATGGCGTTGAGTTCCAGCGTTTCGGCGTCCTCAACGGTTTCGGCCAAACCGTCTGGACGAGCTTCGACGATGAATGTGTTTTCTAGCATCGCCGTTAACTCGACGACCTTACCGGCGTTGGAAGTCGCTAAAACCAATCTTGGTTGCGTCATAACTGCCGACGTCTACCGGTCGGTGCGCTTTGTTGGAGGGGCGGCCAACACTTCGTTTTGTTTGACGACGATTTCGGCGATGCCCGAACTAGCCAAGTCGAGTAACGTCGTTAATTGGTCACGCCCGAAGACGGCGCCCTCGGCGGTGCCTTGAACCTCGACAAACCCACCCGAACCAGTCATCACGACGTTCATGTCAACATCCGCCTTGACATCTTCGACGTACGGCAGGTCGAGCACACATTCGCCGTCGACAATTCCGACGCTAATCGCAGCACAATTGTCGGTTAACGGGTGCTTCTTTATCTCGCCGGAAGTTACGACACGAGTCAACGCATCGTGCAGGGCGACGTAGCCGCCACATATTGAGGCAGTACGTGTGCCGCCGTCAGCTTGTAGCACATCACAGTCGACGGTTATCGTCCGCTCACCTAAAACGTCCATATCACATACCGCCCTCAGGCTTCGGCCGATTAACCGCTGAATTTCTTGGGTCCGTCCAGAAATCTTGCGACGAATACGTTCTGGGCTTGAACCGGGCAGCATCGAATATTCCGCTGTCACCCAACCTTTGCCGGTGCCTTTCATCCACCGTGGGACATCGGAGTCGACAGATGCCGTACATAGAACTTGGGTACGTCCAAACGAAACCAAAACCGATCCGTCGGCCATCTCGGTGAAGTCTCGTTGGAAGCTCAAAGGCCTCAGTTGGTTAACCTGTCGCTCGTCTGGTCGCATTGAAGTGTCCTAGCTGATTGGGTCGTTCGGTCGCCTAGCTGGGCGACGTCCATGGTTTAGCATCGCCGAGTTCAGGTCCTAAGAGGCGGCTGCCAACTCGGGTGAACGAAGCAATGTCTCCCGATGATACAAACTCTGCATGCCCCCGAGCGCTCTTACCGCCATTTTGGAGGTCTAATTCTTTAAGTAGTCTGAGGAGAGCGAACGCAGTTTCGTCGGCGGACGAAACAAGAACAGTCGACCGTCCAATGACATCTGAAATTGTCCGAGCCAAATACGGGTAGTGGGTACAACCCAACAGCAACGTGTCTATCTCGTCCGATATGACCGGAGCCAAGAGTCGCTGCGCCAAAACCGTAAGCTGGCGACTGGCGAGTTCGCCCCGTTCGACAAATTCGACAAAGCCTGGGCAGGCGTAGGACCGAAAGAAAATGTTTGGTTCGATAGTCGCCATTGTCCTTTCGTATTCACCCGATTCGGCCGTACCGATTGTTGCTATAACGCCGACGCGTCTACGGACCGACGCTTGGACTAGCGCTTGAATTCCCGGCTCGATCACCCCCAAGATCGGGATGTCGTATAACTCTCGAAGCTTTGGCAATGCCGCTGCCGTTGCGGTGTTACACGCGACGACGAGAGCTTTGACCTCTCGTTCGCGGATGAGGTAGTCAGCAATCTGCAGCGAATATTCTCGAATCTTCGCCAACGGCTTCGCCCCATACGGGTAGCGGGCGTTGTCCCCCAGATAAATCAGATTCTCGTTTGGTAGAAGGTCGATGGTAGCTCGAGCGACCGTCAGCCCTCCAAACCCGCTATCAAACATTCCTACTGGGGAATCGTCCACGTTTTAAGGTTAGGTCATTGGGTCCCAAAGGCTGGATGTCATGGGTAGATATTTGGGTTCGCTGGACACACCGACCGAAGCCAGATACCTTCGGAATTAGGTCGCTCCGGCCTCGGCCTGCGAAGGCCTGAGCGATCGAAGCTCTCCGAACGGGTGATGATCAGGCGTTAACGTCCAGCCTCAACTGGTTGGACGTTAACGCTGTTTTGGCCCTTCTTTGGTCAGCTTCTCGCGGCGAGACAACGCAGCTTTTGCCAGTTCGAGATCTTCCGGGTTGGTGATTCCGATCCACTGTTCGGGCGACGAAACCACCTCGACCATCATTTTGTGTTCGGACATCAACTCGCTGACCACCGTTGGCAGTTGGCATTCTGCTTTTGGTTCGTCCTTTGACTCTTCATAGAAGTCGAGCCAGCGTTGATTGAAGTTATCTAAGGAGCCATGGTGGAAACACCACATGTTCATCGAAACAGGAGTGGTGGCTTCCATTTCGATTCCATCGGCCGTTATCGTGCCATCGGCATGGCGCTCACAAACTTCTGCTTCATTGATCGTGAGAAGCTTGCCGTCGACCACCTGGCAAACCCCTCGACTGACCGAACCGGTGGGAGGAAGCGTTTTACCCATCTCGAACGCCACGGTTGCAGAAGTCGTTGGTGAGACGTTGGCGAGACGTTCGAACGCCAATCTGAATGAGGTCGGTCCATAGTAGTCATCGGCGTTAACAACGCAGAACGGGTTATCGATAGCTTTGGCGGCACTGAGAATAGCGTGCATGGTTCCCCATGGCTTCTCACGCGTAGGTCCGAAGTCATCTTGACGCACGTAAGAGAACGAAGTTCCAGCATGTTGGCTTTCGATGTGGTCGGCAACATCCTGTTCAATTTCGCTACGGACTATTACCACCACGTCGGTAAACCCAACGTTAAGAGCATCTTTGATCGAAAGGTCCAGGAATGCTTCACCGTTGGGGCCGACCCTGGCTAACTGTTTTACTCCGCCGAAGCGGCTACCTAGGCCAGCTGCCATTATTACTAATGTTGAGTTCATACGGGCCTCAGTATGGTTCAAAAGGGTCCTAGATACAACACTGCTTTTTGCGGCTGGCTGCTGCTAGTGGAACGGCTTTACAGACTTGCCTGTAGCTGTCTTCGGCAGTTCCTTCACGATTACAATTTTTTTGGGCGCGTACCAAGCAGGCAGGCTACGTTTGACCAAGTCTCTGACAGCTTCGAGCGTCGGGGCAACCCCGGGTGTAACGATATGGGCGATCACCTGTTGGCCCCATTCGGGGTGCGGTTCGCCGAGCGCCATCGCATTGGATATATCTGGTGAAGTTCGCAATACCGCCTCCAACCTTGAGGGCCAGACGTTCTCTCCGCCCGAAACGATCACGTCGCTTCCGCGGCCGTCTACGACAAGTTCGCCTGCGTCACCCAGGCCGCCGAAGTCGCCGGTTTGGAACCATCCGTCTTGATCGATTGGTGTAGGACCGCGCCGGTAACGTCTGAAGAGCATCGGACCTCGGACCAGTATCTGACCATTGGTATCGAAGTCGATTTCGGCGCCATCGATCGTCGCTTGGTCGTACACGATGCCAGATCCAGTTTCGGTCATGCCATAGGTTGCGACTACGTTAGCGGGTCTCTGTTTTGGTGGTGCCGCGCCCCCGATTAGGATCGTTCGAAAAAGAGTCGGGTCGATTTGGGTCAGGGCTCGGGTGACGAGAGAGACCAGCGTTGCGCCGCCTCTGGCCGCTAGTTCGACCGCTTTGGCATCGAACCCCTCGTGTAGTTCAAGCGGGGTATTGGTGTGCAGCGCCCGGAGAACGACCGACAATCCGCCAATATGTGACAGTGGAAGACAAGCAAGCCATTTGTCCGACGATGCGTTTGCGTCGATTGCCTTGCTGGTCGCTGAAGCTGAGGCAGCGATACTGGCGTGGGTGTGTATGACTGCCTTCGGCTCGCCCGTCGAACCGCTGGTCGCCATGACAAGCGCGTCACCTTCGTCAAGCGGTTGGAGAGAGCGAACATCGTTGGGCAGGGTAGTAAACCCATCTTCTCCCAGAACGGTGTCGACCCCTAGGGATTGGATTGCTAGGTTTGCATCTTGTTTCGGCAACCTCGGGTCGAGAACACAAAAGGCGTTCCCATCCGACCAAACCCGTTCGATTGCATCCACAAACGTCTGGCCAGGGGGGAACGAGATGGCGACGAGCTTGACCACCCGTAAAGCATAACGCTGGTTGATTGACAAAGCCTGCTCTAGACTCGGTTGGATGACGAAGAACCCAGACCAGATTTGGCGCAACGGCGAGTTGATTCCCTACGGGGATGCCACGATCCATGTCCTTTCACACGCCGCTCATCGTGGGTCTGAAGTATTTGACGTTCTTCGGGTCGAGAAGACCGGTCGGGGGTTATGTGCTGTCGGCCTTAACGAGCACGTAGTGCGTTTCATCCAGTCGATGGAGTTGATGGGGATGGAACATTCGGTGTCGCCGGATGAACTCATCGACGGGGTGGCCGCTGTCGTTGCCGCGAATACGTCGGTCGGGACTATCAAACTTGTTGGCTCCTGGGTCGAAGAGGCCAACGGTGTACTGCCGAAAACCACCAAACCGACGTTGTTCGTAGCTTCAATCCCCATCGATCCAGAAAGCGACCGGTCACATCCTCTTAGGCCGATAAAGGTACAGACTGCTCCTGGGCCTAAGGTCCCGAGTTCGGTACTGCCGCCGAGTTTGAAAGTCGCGGCCAGCTATACCCCCGGGATCCGGCACAAGCTCCAAGCCGTTAAGGAAGGTTTCGACGAGATTCTTTTCAAGTCAACTGACGGCGGTTTGGCCGAGTCGTCTTCGCTGAGTTGTATCGCTGTTTCAGGCGGACGTCTGATAGCGCCGCCGCTCGACACAGTTCTGGATGGAATTACGAGGCGTATGTTGTTTGATATCGCCGAGTCAGACAATATCGCAATCGAAGTCCGTCCGGTGGCTTGGAACGAAGTCGAACAAGCAGATGAACTGTTTCTTTCGTCGACCAACAAGGTGGTACTGCCAGTCGCGAACCTGGACGCCAAAACGTTTGACGCTCCTGGGCCGGTGTCGCGTCGTCTCACTGAACTGTCGAACGCGGTTCTCGCCGACGACCATCCTCTCAGTCAGCGGTGGTTAACGCCACTTTCTTCGTCAATCTGAGGATTGCTCGGCGAGTGCTCGCAGCCTCGGTTCTGCGTCATCGACCTGAGACATGAGCACAGCCTCCAACGCCTTCGACCATAGCTCGCCTCCGTAGGAGAGCTCGATCGTGGCGGAGCTGGTGTCGGGCGACTCGCCGGCCACAATCTGGGCATCCATAACCCAGGGAGAGTGCTCTCGGTCGTCGACCTCTGATCGTTCGAAACGAACATGAGTTGCATCTTCAGCGATGGTTCGCACCATGCGGAGTTTCTTTGATCGAGCAAACGGTCCGAGTTTCGCCCGCAACGTAACATTCCACGCTGGTGGATCGTCGGCGCTGCCGACCCTGTCTGCCTCGTCGACTAAATCTAGCCAATTGGGGTATTGCGACAAATCGGAGAGAACTTCGAATAGCCGCTTTGGGCTACTAGATGTGTTGACTTTAAAGCTCTGATGCACGGTTTTAAGTTTGCCGGATCTATTCTCTGAATGTGAAGTCAACGACGGTTCGTATGAACACAGACATAGACCCTTTGGCGATCGGAGCCCGTACAGGCTTGCTATGGCACCACGCTGACCTAACCTTGGCGGGCGTGGGTTGCGCTAAGCGGATGGTTCTTGAACGGCCGAGCGGAGCGGAGGCTGCCCATCGGCAGCTGGCCGAAATCGCCAGCACATCCGAACTCGATCGACCTGGCGTTGGCCCCGTGGCGTTTGCGGCGATGCCCTTTGACCGCGAACTCGACGGGGAACTGGTAGTCCCGACCTATCTTGTTGGCCAAGACAGCGACGGCCGACGTTGGTTAACCTATACCGGCGACGACCGCTTCGATCTCGACAGTTCGCTTCAGGCAATCGAAGCCGTCGTCGACTCGTTAGCAGTTGCTCCACCGGTGTCGTCGTTTGAAGTCAAGTCGGCCATGAGCCCCGAGCGGTGGCGCGACGAATTAGTCGTTGGCGCTCTCAAAGCTGTCGCTGCAGGTGAATTGACCAAAGTGGTTGTATCGCGCCGCCTGACTGTGACCGGCGACCGGCCCCTTGATGTCCCAACGATTGTTAACAGTCTCGTTGCAGCGTTCCCTACCGCAGTTGTATTTAACATCGACGGCTTTGTCGGCGCCTCGCCCGAGTTGTTAGTGTCTAGAAACGACGACATGGTGCGCGCTCACCCCTTGGCTGGAACGGCAGCTCGTTCGTCCAACCCCAATGCCGACAATCGAACAATCGTCGACTTGCTGGCGTCGACCAAAGATCGCTGGGAACATAAAATAACGATTGATTGGCTTCTGGATACGTTACTTCCGTTCTGTTCTTACGTCGACGCCGAACCAGAACCTTCAATCGTTACCTTGGCGAATGTCCATCATCTCGGAACCCTGGTTGAAGGACGCTTGAGTAAACCTCACCCGTCGGTTCTCGAACTGGTCGCAGCCCTTCACCCTACGCCGGCGGTTGCCGGTGACCCACAGGCCGAAGCCCTTAGCCTCATCCGAAAGCTAGAGGGTGAGGAGCGTGGACGGTATGCGGGTCCGGCTGGATGGGTTGACGGATATGGCAACGGTGCGTTTGTGGTTGGTATTCGTTCGGCGCAGGTGGAGGGTAGTGTCGCTGAACTACGGGCTGGGGTGGGTGTGGTGGCCGACAGCGACCCCGCCTCAGAGCTGGAAGAGACCCGAAACAAATTTAAGGCGATGCTTGGGGCGATACTTCGGCCGTAGAACTCGACTGGCGTCCGTTTGATCGCGCTGGATAGAACTTCGGTCTCAAATCTGAGCCAAGCGAGCCTTGGAGTCGTTGGTTCGCGAGTCGTGGTTGTTGCGGGCCTAATAGTGGTAGGGAAACCTAGACCAGTCGGGGTCGCGCTTCTCTAAGAAGGCGTCGCGCCCCTCTTGGGCTTCGTCAGTTCCATAGGCTAAACGGGTAGCTTCACCAGCGAACACCTGTTGACCAACCATCCCATCGTCGATGAGATTGAATGCAAATTTGACCATCCGTTGTGCGGTCGGGCTCTTTTGGCAGATCTCGGCCGCCCATTCCAAAGCTTCAGTTTCGAGGTTCTCGTGGTCGACGACCGCGTTGACGGCGCCTTGTTGCATCGCTTCGGTAGCGGTGTAAGTTCGGCCGAGAAAGAAGATCTCTCGAGCGGTTTTCTGCCCAACTTGGCGGGCAAGGTAGGCCGACCCAAATCCACCGTCAAAACTTGCGACGTCGGTATCTGTCTGTTTGAATCGGCCATGTTCGTCCGACGCTATGGTCAGGTCGCAAACGACATGGAGACTGTGGCCGCCTCCGACCGCCCAGCCTGGTACGACCGCTATGACGACCTTCGGCATTGTACGAATGAGGCGTTGAACTTCGAGAATGTGCAAACGTCCGCTACGTGCGGGGTCGATTGATTCCGACGTTTCTCCTTCGGCGTAGCGGTAGCCGTCTCTGCCCCGGATCCGCTGGTCGCCACCAGAACAGAAGGCCCAACCGCCGTCCTTTGGTGAGGGGCCATTTCCGGTCAACAGCACCGCTCCGATGTCGCTGCATTGCCGAGCGTGATTTAACGCCTGGTATAGCTCGTCAACGGTTTGAGGTCGAAAAGCGTTGCGAACCTGTGGCCGATCAAAGGCAATTCGAACGGCTCCGACGGCTTTGGCTCTGTGATATGTGATGTCGGTTCCGGTGAAACCCTCAACTTCTTCCCATTGTTCAGCATCGAAAATTTCGGAAATCATAAATGAGCTCTCTAAGTATGTTGGGTTCTACGATAGTGGCTTAGTTTCGAGGGCGCTGGCGACGTTGTAGACCAGTTCATCGTGAATGGTCTTATTGTAGGTTCGGTCGGTCGCCGCAATTGTGACTCGAACGCTGGCAGCGAAGGTTTCGGACCCTTGGTCGATGCCGTCTGAGCCGTGGTGCCAGTACCGACTCGGTATGCCATGAGCCGCGCACAGGGCAGCTAGATTGGTGCCATGGGGTGTCCCGAACAACGTCTCGAACGATTCTGGCGATAACTCGGAGGCCTGGGGTAGGAAAGAGAATATGCCGCCCCCGTCGTTGTCAACTACGACGATATGAAGGTCGATGGATCTAGCTGCCAATGCCGTTAGAGCGCTGGCATCGTGTAGGAAAGCAACGTCGCCGATCAACAGGGTCGTTGGCACACCGGTTAGGGCTATTCCGATAGCGGTCGAAATGACGCCGTCGATGCCGTTTACCCCGCGGTTTGAAACAACCCTGATATCGGTTCTGGGCTTTCCGAACCATTCGACATCGCGAACGGGCATCGATGACGAGAGGACTAACGTCGATTTGGTCGGCGCGGCAGCAAGCACTCGACGGGCAATTTCTGGTTCGCTTAGCTGTCTCGCATTTTCGAGTGTCTGCTCGATTACATCGCTGGCGATATTGTCAGCGTCAGACCAGGATTTCTTTAGGGCGACTGTCGCCGGGAGTGGTTCAACATCTGGCCCGAGCGTATCGAGTAAGGATTCGGCGAGGTTTGGGTCGGCGATCACTGTGCTCGCGACGCGTTCGGGGTCTATCCAACGTTGGTTCGGAACCGCCGATAGTACGATGGCGTCGGTTTCGCTGAGCCATTTACTAAGGGACTTACTGGAGTGAATTTCACCAAACCTCATGATGACTTCTGGCTGGTGGGCGGCGGCGAACGTCGAGCTTCTTAACAGCAGATCGCTGTGGCAGATTGTGCGTTTAGGAATTCGGGCCCCACTGCGATGGTCAGCGAGAACCGGCCATGCAAGAAGTTCGCCGAGGGCGACGACGGCTTCCGGGTTCGGTGTCTGATTGCCGCAGATCAGCAGCCCCGATTTTGATCCTATGAGCGCGGCTAGACGCTCGAGCTCTGTTGTATCTACGGCGGTTGCGGTCGGCGACGGCTGGTGCCATGGTTCGCCGCCGGTACGCCCAGGTGGGATCGGGCCGGGGTTGCCAACAAGAGGCTCCCGGAAACGCAAATTGATGTGCACGGGTCCAGGACGTCCAGACCATCCGACAGCGTCTGCCGCCAGTTGTGACGCCCACGAACGCCACCAGTTGCTCTGGTCGAGCTGTGCAGGCTCTGGTTCGGTGAAACGCCGAACGGCGTCGCCGAAGAATTTTGTTTGATCTATCGCCTGGGGGGCCGCTACGTGAGTCAGCTCAATTGGCCGGTCCGCGGTGCAGACCAAAAGAGGCACGCTTGACGCTGAAGCCTCCAGCACAGCGCCATAAAAATGGGCGCCAGCGGTACCACTACTACATATCAGGATCGACGGTTTTCCGGTCGCTAACCCGTGGCCGAGAGCCGCGAAACTGGCGCAACGTTCGTCGTGGAACAGGTGAACGGCAATCGAGTCGTGTTCAAGTAATGCAACGACCAGCGGAGTTGATCGCGAACCAGGAGCCACGAAAGCGGCTTCGACCCCACTTAGCGACCATTCGTCCACGACGGTGGCGCAAAACGTCGCCGCCGCGGAAATGGCTAGAGAGGGCTCTGGGGATGGTTTCACAGGTAGTGGTTCTCGCTGTTCATCGGTAGTTAAAGCTAACCATAACCGCGTCCCTAAGCCACGATCGAGATCGAGGTCAAAACTGTCAAGTCAAAAGGTGGATGCTGACGGCCGAGTCGGATTGTGTAGTGTTGCCCTATGGCCCTATACGTTTCGGAACTCAACTCGGCGGCTGAACAACGTCGCCCGTCAGTTGTTCTGGCCCACGGATTCACCCAGAATTCTCGCTGTTGGTCCTCATTCTCAACAGAGCTCGCACAGACTCGTCGGCTTAAACTGGTTGATTTGCCAGGTCACGGACAAAGCGAACATGACGACGCTGACTTGGTTACGAGCGGCGACCTGCTGGCTGAAGCAGGTGGGGAGGCTGCCATCGTCGGGTATTCGATGGGAGGCCGAATAGCGTTACATACCGCGCTTCAGTACCGGTCGCAAGTATCAAAGCTAATTTTGATCGGCGTCAACCCGGGCTTGGAAGCCGCATCGGATAGGGAGCAACGCCGCACCAACGACACTGAACTAGCCCTCCAACTTCGGCGAGAAGGTCTTGACGTGTTTCTCAGAAAGTGGCTACACAACCCGATGTTCGGCGGTCTAAGTGAAGAAGCGGCCTGTCTGAAACATCGACTCGTAAATCGGTTGTCTGGCCTGGAGGCGACATTGCTGACGCGTTCGGTCGGTTGTCAGGTCCCGTTGTGGGAGCGACTTGGCGAGCTAACGATGCCAGTCCTACTCATTTCTGGCCAGGCAGACCAGAAATACGGGTTGCTGAATGAACGGGCCGCTGGTCTCATTCCGCAAGCCCAGACTTGTACGATTCCGGGTGGACACGCGGTTCACCTCCAAAATCCCAAGGCCGTTGCAGCCGCCGTCAACCAGTTCATCGGGGGTTGAGGCACCTGAGGCAGCGGGGTTGACAAAGTTAGGTGATCATTGTCGTGCTGGTGGTAACCGATTCGAGAACCGCTAAGTCTGGTGGCGGAGCGACGCCATCGCCGGTCGGGACAATTATTGAACCAGACCCGTCAAGTTCAATGTCAGGCCAGGGGTCGATTCTCACCCACCGGCTAGCTGGGCAGAGGTCGCCAGCAATGTTGAATCCGTCCATTGCAGCGACGGCGGCCAAACTGTGGCGACCTAAACCGCTCTCCAATATTCCTCCGGCGCTAAGTGGCACGTCCCATCGTTGACATGCGTCTCGCAGCCTGATGGTTTGCAAGAGCCCGCCGAGTCGTGGCGGCTTTACTGCGATGGCAGAACATGCCTTGTTTTTGATTAGGTCCTCAGCGGCAGCGACACTATCGATGGGCTCATCGGCGATTATCGGGATATCGACCTGAGCGACTAGTTGTCTGGCAGCTTCGACCTGGTCCGGGTCGAAGGGCTGTTCGATAGCGGTGAGATGTTTAGAGATCCGTACAAGGCGGGCAATATCGTCTGGCCTGCAGCCGCCGTTTGGGTCGATTTGAAGTTCGACATCGTCGAATTCGCTGGCGACTCTCTGCACCAAATCCAGCCCAGCCGAGGAACTGACCTTTAGTTTGATCCGGCGGTAACCTTCCTCACGGAAGGCTCTGACCTGCGCTAATGCTTCTGGTTCGGCCAATATGCCGATAGTCGCGCCGGCGGGAACTGTAGCGCTCGTGACGCCGAGCCACCTAGCAAGCGACGTGGACCTAGCACGTAAGACGACGTCGAGTAGAGCCATTTCAAGGCTTGCCTTAGCCATCGGATTTCCGGGAAAGGCGGACATCTTTGCGTGTAAATCGTTTACAGATAGTGTTCGTCGAACGAGTCGTGGAGCTAATTCCTGGGAGACGACGGCAAATGCTTCTGACGCGAATTCGTCGGTATAAGTAGGTTCAGGTAACGCTGAACACTCGCCCCACCCTACGCCTTCGTCGGAATCTATCCGAACGACGACGATATCTCGACCGCTTACCTGACCATGCCGGCTCACTAGGGGAGCGGCTAGCGGCAGCATCAGTCGACGAACCTCGATCCTGTCGATGGAGACCGATTGGTCGATTGCCGGGATGGTGCCGCTCACAAGGCCTTCTCAAATCGAAAATAGACGCGGTGCCTAATCTAGCTGCTGGGAGTATGTTAGTCCATGCATGGGTTCCAGAATTTGCCACGTTAGGTCGGATTCGAGTCCACGGTAGTGCCTCGCCATCGCTTGAAAGAAGAATTACATGTCTCCGAACCAATCTGACAATGAGCAACCGCCAACCGAAACACCCACCAAAGAAGGTCATTCTGTACCGTCATCAATAGTTTTGGTGACCACGGGGAACGGGAAGGGCAAGTCTACTGCAGCGTTCGGAACAGTGCTTCGGGCGGTTGCCGTTGGCTGGCCGGTTTCGGTTGTTCAGTTCCTCAAAAGTGGAGAATGGCAGGTCGGCGAAGAAAAAATGTGTCGCCAACTGGGCGTCGAGTGGCTGGCGGCCGGCGATGGCTTCACTTGGGATTCTTCAGATCTTGACGAGAGTCGTGCCCAGGCCGTCGCCGCGTGGGAAGTAGCGGCTGAGAGAATAGCTTCTGGGAATCATCGCCTGGTCGTCATGGACGAAATTAGTTACCCTATTGCTTGGGGATGGATCGAGGTCGGCGATGTTGTCGCCGCCATTGAGAACCGACCATCAAACGTCAGTTTGTTCTTTACTGGGCGCGATATGGCTAGTGAAGTGATCGACGCTGCTGACACGGTGACCGAAATGCTGAGTATCAGGCACGCTTTCGACAGTGGGAAGCTCGCCAAAAAGGGTATCGACCATTGAGGTGGACGGCGGTGTTAGTAGGTTTTGGGCTGCCGCGATGGTGAGTTTCCGAATTATTTGTCTGAGATTCAAGTTTGGCCTTGGCAGACGAGGGTGAATGGGGTTACAGTCAAAGGCCGGGGCTCGATTTAGGTTGTTGTGGTGGGGGATGCAGGCGAGAGAGGATCAGGATGTCGAATGTCTTTGATCAGTCAGGTGAAAAGTCTGCGTTCATAGTCGCTCGTTATCGTGCCGAGTTTAATGATGCCGACTATGACGAGCGCAACGTAATGCTCGATCAGATTGCGCATGCTGCGAGCGGCGGCTCTGGCCGGGCGCTTGAGCTGCTTTTAGAGTTGCTCGACGTGCACCAACTCGCAAGCCCGATTGTCAGAAAGCTCATAATCGACGACGGCATGGCCGAAGAGGCGATACAAGACGTTCTCGTCGCGGTGGCAAGCTCTGTGAGTAAATTCCGGGCCGAATCCAAGTTTTCGACCTGGTTTCATGCGCTAGCGCGTAACACCGCTGTTGGTTACCTTCGTCGTCGTCGGCCAGACTCACTTCTCGAAGACTCATCCAATGTAGTCGGGGCAGAGCGCAGAGTAAGTTCGATCGTCGCCGAAAGGGCCGCCGTTCGATCTTCGGTCGAGCAATTGCCGCAACATTATAGGGATGCGGTTTTGCTTCGGGACGTAGAGCACCTATCGTATGAACAGGTCGCAGAACGTCTTGGGATAGAATTGAACACCGTAAGATCCAGATTAGCTCGAGGGCGAGCAATGCTCGCTTCGATAATTAGCGAACCGGTCGTCGATGGCTGAAAGTCCGGGCTCCCGTATAGGTCGATATCGAGTGCTGGAGCCCATTGGTTCGGGCGGTTTCGCAACCGTCTATAGAGCGATGGATGACCGCCTCGCCACCGAAGTCGCTATTAAGGTTCTGGCAGAGAACCACAGCTTGGTGCCTGAAAGTCGCGAGCGGTTTATTGCCGAGGCCCAACATTTGCGCCGGGTCGATAACGCTTCAGTAGCCACATTATACGACCTTGGAGAGACCGATTCTGGGCAACCATATATGGTGCTTGCCCTGGCGGACAGAGGCGATCTTTCGACTCGGATCCGTGATGTTTGGGAAGACGGTCATGCGCTCAGCGCAGGTGATCTGATCGTAATCGTCGAGATGTTAACCGATTCGCTCGCATCGGTCCATGCCAGCGGCCTCGTCCATCGCGACGTGACACCGAAGAACATCCTTGTTCAGCACGGTTCACCGAATAACTGGGCGGATGATGTTTGGCTCGTCGATGAGGACGAACGGCTGGTTCTGTGCGATTTGGGGTATGCGAAGGACCTTCGAATAGCGTCGGGTATCACTTCTGGAGGTGGAACCGCTGGCTTTGCGGCTCCGGAACAACGAGATTCGGTTTCCATCGTCGACAAACGTGCCGATATTTACGGATCGACAGCCGTTCTGGCCTGGGCCGGTTCTAAGGGCGGCCACGCTAGCTACTTGTCAGAATTTGTAGCTACCGGTAAAGCCGTCGACCCCGCCGACCGGTTTGAAGACATGTTCGAGTGGCGCGACGAAGCTTTGAGACTCCTTCATACCCAACGGTTGGGTTCTGACGGTCGGCGGCTAGAAGCAGATCAAAGAACCCCGACGGTTTCGATAGTGCTGGTTGTCGCAGTCTTGGCGTTACTCGTCGTGATGGGCTCGCTGCTGTTTACGCTAGCGAGATAGCTTGCCGCTATAGGGTTAAGCCAAACAAATATGGGAGAGACTGCTGAATAGCGTCGACCGCAGGCAAGGTTCGACGCTACTCAGCTGCTCCCTACTGGTGTTCTGTCGGCACCAGAGACTTGAGAAATTGTGTTAGTTCTGTTCACAGGCCGACCCCGCCTGGACCTGCTAGCAAGAACAAAGAGGGGACTAGCAACCCGACTTTGTATAAAATGCGCACTGAGGTTTAGCGGTCCAAGCGGATCGACGTGTGATTCAACCACCGGGGTGGAAGTTTGGGGGGGTGTAGACATTGGAAAGGTCGATGGGCCAACACCAGCCGCCGGAGGCAAAATCGGAAGTTCTGTGTTCAGTTCACACAGAGCATTCATATGTTGCCTCCTTACAAGTGTTGGTTCCATCTTCACGAGACCGTTCCGCCGAACTAGCCTCGGTTTTCCTTGTTACGTGGGTATTTGTCGCGATTGATGGCCTAAAAGTTCCAGAAGTTCCAAAAGTTTTTTAAAATTGTTCCCAAGGGTGGAGTAAACCAGCTTTAACAGCGGCTTTGGAGCCAACTATTTTGTCGAAGAATTCCAGCACAATGTCGAGATTTTCGAGAAATCGAAGCTTCAAATCCAATCTGACGTACCCGGTTGGCCGACATCCTGGTGTTTACGTAGTGGTCGGCTATTTTGGAAACTATGGCGATCGACGTTGAAGTCGTGCGAAACGACACTCCAGGAACTGAA
Source organism: uncultured Acidimicrobiaceae bacterium (assembly GCA_964551835.1). GTDB lineage: Bacteria > Actinomycetota > Acidimicrobiia > Acidimicrobiales > SZUA-35 > JAHDCC01. The sequence continues at coordinate 34,384 of CAZKEM010000058.1, forward strand.
CTACTCACACATTTCAACAATGCGGGATGTTCACTCGCCCCTCAGCCAGTGCTTGACTCGGTAACCCAATACCTACGGGATGAAGCCAGTGTCGGAGGCTACCGGCTTGAAGCCGAGCGTCACGCAGACGTTTTTGCTTACCGAAGTTTTGCGGCCCAGTTGTTTGACTGTGCGCCGGAAGAAATAGCGTTTGCTCCAAGTGCGACTGCTGCATGGTGGTCTGCCCGCAACGCTGTCAGTCTTGAAGCTGGAGACAGGGTCCTGGCCACGACCGCAGAATATTCAAGCAATGTCTTCGGACTGATACAGCTCCGGAAACGAGGGGTTCAAGTCGAACTGATTCCTTCCGAGAGCGACGGGCGAGTCTCAGTGGACGCATTGGCGGAAATGATGGATGAACGCGTGAAGTTGGTTTGCGTGACGCATGTGCCTACCGAGGGCGGTCTCGTTAACCCAGTCGCCGAGGTTGGTCTTGTGGTTTCGAACTGGCCTGCCCTGTATCTACTTGACGCATGCCAGAGCGTTGGGCAGCTCTCCATTTCGGTTCGTGAAGTGGGTTGCGACTTTTTGGCGGCGACTGGAAGGAAGTACCTTCGTGCCCCTAGAGGAACCGGCCTGCTGTATGTTCGAAACGGCCTGGAAGGTCTCGAGGACCCGTCATTGATGGACCTTCGGTCAGCGTCTTGGGTTTCAGCCTGGGACTATAAATTGGCGGCGACGGCCTCGCGGTTTGAAACGTTTGAGTCGTCGGCTGCATGTCGGGTGGGGTTGGGTGTAGCCCTGGAATACGCGATTTCACTCGGGTTGGACAACATTTCTGAACGCATTGGCGTGTTATCAACAGAGCTACGTCACCTGTTGTTTGGGCTATCCGGTGTCGAGGTCCGGGAACTGCAAGGACCACAGAGCGGGCTCGTGACGTTCGTCGTTGATGGGCATAGGTCAGCTGAAGTACGTGACGCGCTCTATCGCAATGACGTAAACGTGTCGGTAGTTGCTCCAACGCATGCGTCGTTCGACCCGACTCGCAGAGTCGATCAGGCGCTAATTAGGGCATCGGTGCACTACTTTAATACAAGCTCGGAGTTGAACCGTCTAGCGGATTGTCTATCACAGCTATAGCTAACGTTGGCGATGCTGAAATCGTTGTTTGTCGAGTGTTAGCCGTTTATGGAGCCGCGACCGCGACCCCAATGGCCGTACCAGGAAGCGAAGAACCACACTCCGCCGAACACGGCTATGGGTCCCCAGAAATACGGATGCCAACGATTCTCAAGTTCGTAGCCGAGCGCCCGGCCAAAGGCCAAAGCCGCTAACGCGGTGGTTGCTACCTGCCACCTAGAAGAATAGTTGAACCACCCAAGAGCTTCGCCGACAAACGCAATGGTCGCCGGGGTCGACAGAGCCCAGATCACGACAGGGTCGAGCGACGCCGGCCAAATTCTGAATCCGAATACGAATGCAACCGCTATGACGATGGCCAATGGGTGCAGGGTTAAACAGCGCCGGCAGACCTGTCGGCCAGCCACGGTAACGCACCGTTCGTCCTGATCGGTTGGCCAATGGTGACTGAGCCATAGGTTGTTTGAGCTCGCGGTTTCTTGTTGCTCGGAGCGGATTTCGGCCAACCGTCGCTCGAAGCGATCTTGCTCTTTTGCTACCACGGTCATTAGGTCGGCTTTAATCGCCCTATTGTTAGTGAGCTCTAGGCCCTAGCCATCTGTGTTGTCGGAGCTGGCGTCGGTGTCGCCGTTCTCTGTGTCAGTGTCAGTGTCGGTGTTGGCGTCGGTGTCGCCGTTGTCAGTGTCATCAGTGTTGTCGGTGTCATCAGTGTTGTCGCTGTCGTCTGTGTTCTCGTTGACGGGACTGGTTGAGTCGGCCTCTTCTCCGGTCTTGTTCTTTCGGTTTCGACGGGTCCGCAAGGCGAGTAGGCCGCCCACCACACCAAGAGCGGCCCCGGAGGCACCTGCGACCACGGGAACGCGCCGGTTCGGACCAGGCTCGGTGATGGGGGAGGACTTTAGAATGGGTCGGTCATCGACCTCTGGTTCAGTCGCTGTCGGCCCTCCCACCACGGGTCCTGTTAGATCAGTTCGACCCGTCTCCGCCTTCGTCTTGGTATCTGGTTCGACCTCGTCAACTAGTCCCTGGCGTAATGCAGAAACATCGGCTGGTAGCTGATTCTGGATCAGGGCGTAGACGACGTCGCCGGGACAAGATGTTTGAGACATATCCCGATGTCCGGCTATTGTCGCTGTTGACACGGTGGCACCTTCTGCCCATTTGTTCGAACCACGGGAAGTGAAGGTAGTTTGTGCCCCCACAGCTGTGTCGATGTCGTAGAGTTCGGCGAGCCAGGCAAGTAGTTGGGTAAGACTGGCCGCTTGGCTTGCTGAAACGGGCTCCTCGCGATAGTCGCCAATCAAGCTGCAAAGGATGGCATGACCCTGGGATCCGCCGGTGGCGTCGCCTCGCACGGGTTGAGCCAAGCTACCCTCGCGTGCTTCCCAGATCCCGCCAAACCGATCTACGAAAAAGTTGTATGCAACGTCCGGCCAGCCTTTGGTCGCCCCAGTGTGGAACCGAAAGAAGCCGCGAATCTGGTTAGCGACCTCATCCTCGGCGTAGTTGTTTGTGGATGCGGTGTGGTGGACGAGAAGAAACCGGACGTCATCTTCGACCTCTAAAGGTCCCGTCGGCGCTAAGCCTTGAGCCCAATCGGAACGAGGTCGAATTGCGGGTTTAAGTTGGTCGAGTACCGAGGTATCGGTTTGGAACAGTGCCACCATGTCTTAGGTTAGGAGCATCAGAAGAAGTCGCGGCAGATCCAAGGCAAAGACTTGTGGTAGAGCCGCTACCAAAGGTAACTATTCGGTCTGTTCTGCGTCCGCGCTAGTACAGTCTTGTTGGAAACCAGTGAAGGCTTCGGCGAACCCGTCGACGGCGTTATCACCAGACTCGAGTTCTTTGATGTCGTCAGCGCTCGAAATTGCGCTCAGGGCTTCCTCATCGTCACCGTATTCGCTAAATACCTTTTCGGCGATGCAGTCAGCTTCAGCGGTGGTAAACGCATCCCCACGACTAAGTGCCTCCGATAGGTCTGCTTCGTCTCCGGGGCCGCCCCCTGTGCAGCTTGTGAGGGCAAGGGCGCAAACCGCCAATACGCCGAGTTTCATCTTCGAAGATTTAGAGCTTTTCATACGTCATCCTTTGTAGCCATCATGTCCGCTGTTAGCTACGCCAAAGCTGCTTTGAACCTTTTTTGATACGAGGGAGAAGCCGAGCAAGCCAACGCCGATCAGGCCGACAATGACCACATCGGCGGGCCTCGGAGTCTGGAGCCGGTCGATAGTCGAGCCGAAGACAGAAAACAGCAGTAGGACTGCGTTTCTCGCCAGATCAAACTTGGTAACCGGACCACTACTAGCTTGACCAAAACAGCTGCACGGCTGTCCCGAGCCTGAACGGATGATGGTGACCAGTATCGACGTGAATGCGGCGAGCAGAAAGAATGCAAAAATCGACCCCCAGCTGGGGAGTGCGATCAGCGTCAGGGCAACGACTGCTTCTGCGATTGGTACAAGGCGACCAGCGGATCGAGGTAAACCGAGCTGCTGGAACTCTTTCGCGGTAGACCTCGGGTTTCTGAGTTTTGCGATTGCCGCCCAAGCTAAAACCAGACTAAGAACGACGACGGCTACCGACGCTAGACCCACAATAGTGACCATTAAAATAATATTCTGCCCAGTACGTCTAGACCGTTAGCCCTCTTCTGGAGCTAATTGTAGGGAGCTATTCCCGAGTGATGAGACAAGGGTACCCTTTTGGTGGCAAGATGTAAGGGTGATTGAATCTCAGGTTGAAACTCTTCAAGATCAAATCGACGGCCTTCTGGTCGATCGAGGACGGATTATCGACAGTTTGCTCGATTTGCGGCTTGACGCTGCGGATCGACAAGATTTCATACTTAAGATCGACGACGTACTCCGTGACGTGCCAGGCCTGACAGTGGTCGAGAGTCAGTGGTGGTCTGAAACGCTGGATGAGCTGCTTCAAGTCGCAGCTAAAGTACCAGCAAACTAGCAACGCAGACGTAGAACAACAGCGGCAACCCGCCATTTTTGGGTCTACTTTGTGGGTCCGGGAACCGGGTCGCAGCCCAGGGCGGTGCGAAGAGCCTTTAGGCGATCTGGGTTAATCTTGAACCAGGCCCATTTGCCGCGTTGTTCTCGCTCGAGAATGTCGGCCTTGACAAGTTGTGTTAGATGATGACTGATCGTCGGCTGGCTTTTGTCGATGATTTGGTCGAAATCACATGAGCATGCTTCTGTGTTGCATGCGATATAGCTGACGAGCTTGAGACGGACTGGGTCGCTGAGCGCCTTCAGGATGGTTGCAAGCTCGGCGGCGTCGTCGTCGCTAATGAGGGCTTCGGTCATTGAGCCGCAGCATAAGGATTGGTCGGTGCTTGTCATGTGAACCAGTATATCCTAGTTACGTATTGACATTGATCGATATGATTGTTAGGGTTAACGTATTGAACATTGTCGATACGAAAGTATCGTCCCTAACGAAGAAGAAAGTACGAAAATGAGAGTCCAATTAGCCATCAACGTCACCGACCTCGACACATCCATCGACTTCTACCAAAAGATGTTTGGTGTCAAGGTGGCGAAGGTAAAACCTGGATATGCCAACTTCACAGTCGAAAACCCTCCCCTCAAGCTAGTTCTCCTCGAAGCGGACAACCAAGAGGTAGGCGGAACTCTGAATCACCTTGGTGTCGAGGTGGAAACCGCTGACGAGGTCTTAAACGTCGAGCAGCGATTGCGAGATTCAGGTATCGAGACGACCGGGTTAGACGATACAGAATGTTGCTATGCGGCCAAGACCGAGACGTGGGTCAACGCTCCCGATAATCCTTGGGAGTGGTACGTGAAAAACGCTGATCTGCTTGCTGAGTCGGGCGGCAAGCAGGGTCTTGTGGCTAGCGAGAGCGGGTATTGTCCTGAACAGTAGGTCTATTCGTGTCGATACGGTCCGCGCCAGCGTCGATGCCGGGCAGCTGCGGTTGGACCGCCGATGCTGACGCCACATAACTCATAGCTATCTCTTCGACCTCGGCCCAGTTCTTAGCTCGAGGACCACGTAGTCCGGCGTTATAGGACTGATCGAACACGATCACGTCGTTTCCGGCATCCCGGAGGCCAACGATATTGTGGGGCGCATCGTCGATGTAGAGGTCGGCTTCTACCTCCGGCTTGGCGCCTAGGAAGCAAATGTCTCGGTACGGAATTTTGGCGTTATCAAGCCAGGTCACCGTGTCGGTGGCCGCTGCCGCATGACCCCAGTTTTTGTACAGTCGGTGGGTGATAATTCGAATCCAGACTCCTGCGTCCGATAGTCGCCACAAAACATCGGAACACCCATCTATAACCGGCAGAGTTGCCAGCATGCGGTCTTCTGTAACGGCCTTTTGGTGGAGCCGATCAAATTCCGCCTCATCGAGACCCCACTCTTTGAAGCCCCAAGAACGATTTGGCAACAGCTCAACCGGGTCAATTCCTCGATCGGCGGCAACAACGTCGCGGAACCCAGAGTTATAGTCGGCGCAAACCCCATCAAGATCAACGCCTAAAACATATCGAAAGCCCACACGACGACGGTACCACCTGCAGACTGAGAACTATGGATCTAGCCGAATTCGCGCCAGGCCGTTGACCGTCAATGGTGTTGTTGCGGGGCCTGTCTTAATGCCGGTGACGGCGTTGACCTTCAACGTAATCGTTAACATAACCATCATAAAAAATTTGGCTGCCGTGTACGGACTCGAACTGAACTTGCGCAATGATTAAGTCTGTGGTTCACAACTCTGATGTTTCCGAACGCACCCATACTGAACAAGTCCTCTTGGTTGGGCCAGGTTCAACAGATTTAGGGCCCGATGGGCCGTTGGCCAGGTCTCGGCTTTTTGGAGTGGACGTCGACAAGATCGAAGAATTCACGGTCGTCCACATCAAGGGCGACTTGATGGGCGACGAAATCGACCGTCTGGCAAAGCTGGTCGTCGACCCGGTCGAACAATGGTGGGTTCATCGCAGCGAACATGAACCTGAGGGCGACCCGATAACGGTTATCGAAACCGGGTTGCGGCCAGGGGTTACAGACCGAGAAGCAGCTGAGTTGGTGAGAGCCAGCACAGAGCTAGGGATCACCCTCGAAGCGGCGTCGTTTGGCCGCCGGTGGGTTATTCACGGCACATTGTCCGATGAAGACAGCAACCTCTTAGCCCGCCGGGTGCTCCATAACGAAGTCATCGAACGTTGGTCGAAATCATCCCTTCCGGGCGCCTACACAGATCCGTCCGCCGTTGGCTCTGGGATCGAGTACCTCCCGGTCATCAACGCTACCGACGGCGAGCTAATGGCACTAAGTAAGAAACGCCGCTTAGGCCTTGACCTCCCGGAAATGACCGCAATCAAGTCGTGGTTCGTTGAACAGGGTAGGGATCCATCAGACGCCGAACTTGAAATGCTCGCCCAGACATGGAGCGAACACTGTTCACACAAGACGTTCCGAGGAAAGATCACGACCGCTGATGGTGTAATCGATGGTCTGATGAAGACCTACCTTCGATCGGTAACCGAAGAGATGGATGCGCCTTGGGTTCGTTCGTCGTTCGTGGACAATGCAGGAATTGTCGCTTTTGATGACGAATTTGACCTTGCATTGAAGGCTGAAACTCACAACCACCCTTCAGCCTTGGAGCCATTTGGTGGCGCAAACACCGGAGTCGGCGGAGTCGTTCGCGACATTCTCGGTGTTTCAGCCAAACCCATTGCGATTACTGACATCTTGTGTTTTGGACCGGAAGATATCGAACCCGAGAGTTTGCCCGAAGGTGTCCTGCACCCTAAAAGAATCCGATCGGGCGTCATCGCAGGCATCGGTGACTACGGAAATAAGATAGGCGTCCCCAACATAGCGGGCGCTATCATTCACGATGATACCTATACAACGACGCCACTAGTCTTCGCCGGCTGTATCGGTTTGCTACCCCATGGTTCGAACCCAACCCAAGCCAAAGCGGGTGATTCGATAATGGTGTTGGGCGGAGCGGTCGGGCGCGACGGTGTCGGTGGCGCAACGTTCTCGTCGCAAAGCATGGGGGTTGAGACAGCCGAGATCGCCGGATCGTCGGTCCAGATCGGCGACCCGATTGTTGAAAAAGGTCTGATAGACATAATTCTCGAAGCTCGAGACGCTGGTTTGTATACCGCTGTGACGGACTGTGGTGCCGGTGGTCTATCGTCTGCGGTCGGTGAAATGGCCGAGGAGCTCGGCGCTCGAGTAGATCTGACGGATGTTCCACGGAAGTACCCAGGGCTCTCGCCTTGGGAAGTTTGGTTGTCCGAAGCTCAGGAACGCATGGTGTTGGCGGTGCCAGATCCGGAGCCATTCCTTGAATTGGCTCATCGTTGGCAAGTAGACGCTGCCGTCATTGGGACGTTCACCGGTGATGGCCAGATGAAGGTCGTCGACGGCGAGACTTCTCTAATCAGTCTCGATACGACCTTTCTTCACGACGGTCGTCCGAAAGCTGAACTCGTGGCCTCAACCCTTGAACTGACCCGTCTACCTCGTGGGGCGACTCCCAGGTTTGACTACGCCGAAGTAGCGCTCAAATTGTTGGCTCATCCGTCGATCAGATCGAACGAGGCCGTCATTCGGACCTATGACCATGAAGTCATGGGAGGTACCGTCGTTCGGCCATACGGCGGAGTCAAAATGGACGCCCCAGCTGATGGCACGGTACTGATCCCACCCGGTAGCTCAGGCGACCGAGGAATGGCTATTGGTATTGGCGTCAATGTCGTTCTTGGCAGGTACGACGCTGGTCTGATGGCGATGAACGCCGTAGACGAAGCGGTTAGAAACGTCGTCGTCGCTGGCGCCGACCCAAGACAGCTTTCGCTACTCGACAACTTTGCGTGGGGGAACCCAACCGACCCAGATATGTTGGCCCGCCTAGTAGCGGCCTGCCGAGCGTGTAAAGAAGCCGCCCTGTTGTACCAAGCGCCGTTTGTTTCGGGTAAAGACTCGCTCTACAACGAATTTGTTAACCCGGACGGGACCAAAGATCCGGTAACCCCGACGCTCATCATCACTGCCGTTGGCCTGGTCCGCGACATTGACAAGGTGCCGTTGACCGGTGTGACCACAGTAGGAAATGAGGTGTGGCTCGTTGGCCCGGCCCGGGGCTCGCTTGGCGGATCACACCTCGATGACGTCCTCGGCTCTGACTTCGGTGGTGAACTGCCAGCCGTCGAACCCGAGGTGGTCTCCCGCCACTATCAAGTAGCCGATGCAATTTCTTCAGGCCTAATCCAAAGCGCCCACGACATCTCCGAAGGGGGTCTGGGGGTTGCGGCTTGCGAATGGGCTCTGGGAGGTCGTCTAGGCCTACACCTTAAAAGTGGCGAAGAACTTGAACCCGAGGTTCTCTTCGGTGAAGGCCCGGCGCGATACTTAGTGGAAGTTGCGCCAGGAGATAGTGCAAATTTTGCTCGGTCTGTTGGATGGGCGACAAAGATTGGTTCGGTCACGGGGACTACGACCGTCAAGATCGGCACCAAATTCGAGCTTAGTCTAGATGACATTTACCGTTCGTTTGTAGAGCGAGGAGCTAACCAATGACATCGAAACCGTCTGTCCTGCTCCCGATCGCCGCTGGCACCAACCGAAACCAGGACCTTGCCGACGCCTTTGTGGCCGCAGGTGCCGATGTTCACCAAGTTCCTCTCCAGGCTCTACGCGAGGGTGAAGCGAAGCTTTCCGATCACCAGATGTTGGCGCTTCCTGGGGGATTTTCCTACGGCGATGCGTTAGGGGCTGGGCGTCTACTTGCGCTTGACTTACGTACTTGGTTCGAGGACCAGCTGATGGAGGCCGCCGAATCACAAATGCCGATGTTCGGGGTTTGCAACGGCTTCCAAGCTCTTGTCGCTTCTGGGCTATTGCCCGGGGAACCCACCCCAGCTGCCTCGCTCGCTGAGAACGCTAGTGGAAGTTTCGAATGTCGCTGGGTAGAACTTTCAACGGCTGGATCGACGTCGCCTTGGCTTGCTGGTTCCGAGGATCCTCTTTGGTGTCCAGTGGCTCACGGAGAGGGTCGTTTCACGGCGGTTGACGTCGATGAGATCGAGCGATCGGGTCTGGTTGCGCTCAGGTATAGCACGGAAGGTCGACAAGCTGACGGCGTCTACCCGGCAAACCCCAACGGGTCTGTAAATGACATTGCCGGCATCACCGATCCGACAGGACTCATATTTGGTCTTATGCCACATCCAGAGAACCATATTTGGGCGCGGCAGAACCCGTTACGCGGTCGATCCGACCGCGGCACCTGCCTGTCATTGTTCGAATCTGGCGTCAAGGCCGCTGGAGGTTAACTTTTGGCGACGCGCGGTCTAGCCTTATACCTACAAAGCTCAAAGTCCGGGAAGTAGATGACATCTAACAATCTTGACGCATTCGATCTTGACATTCCGGGGCGACAGTCCGGGAAAGTGAGGGAGAGCTGGCCCTTGACTGGCGACCAACGGTTGCTGGTAACGACTGATCGGCTGAGTGCGTTCGACCGTGTGATAGGAACGGTAACCCATAAAGGGCAGGTCCTTAACCAGCTGGCCGCCTGGTGGTTTGAACAGACAAGTGACATCGTCGCTAACCATGTGGTGTCGTTGCCAGACCCGAACGCGTTGATCGCAGTCGATGCCAAGCCGCTCCCGGTCGAGGTAATCGTCCGTGGCCGACTCACGGGATCAACATCAACATCAGTTTTGCCTCGTTACTTGGCGGGGGAACGCCGGCTCTACGGATACGACTTACCTGATGGATTGGAACCGCACGGTCCACTTCCGACGCCGCTAATCACACCTACGACTAAGGCTGAAAAGGGAGGACACGACGAGCCAGTGACGTGCGACGAAGTTACCGAACTTGGATTAGTGGAATCAGCGCTCTGGGACCAGGTTCAAGATGCTGCGATGGCTCTGTTTATGCGTGGAACCGAAGTGGCTGCCGAGGCGGGTTTCGTGCTTGCGGATACTAAGTATGAGTTCGGACTAGATCCAGCAGGTGGTTTGGTCGTTATCGACGAGATGCACACCCCTGATTCGTCTCGATTCTGGCTTGAATCCACGCTGGCCGATCGACTGGCTGATGGTAAAACGCCTGAAAGCTTCGACAAGGAGCCGGTACGACTGGCGTTGCGTGCCGTTGGGTATACCGGTGATGGAAGCCCTCCCCAAATGGACGACGAAGTCTGGGAGTCAGCTTCAGCCCGCTACGTCGAGATCTATGAACGACTAACCGGGGAGAATTTTGTCCCGGGGCAGCAACCAGTTTCGGATCGGCTTGCGAAGAATTTGGCGCCGCTCGTCGCCGATTTATAAACAATTCTACAAAATGTATAGGCCGTCAGATCAGGAGTGTTAACAAGTGAAAGTTGTAATTCTCTCGGGCTCGCCCCGAGACGCTGAATGGGTTGAGAAGATCGTTAAGGTCCTCGACGAACTCAACGTGACCTCAATTTGGCGTGTTGGCTCGGCGCACCGAGTTCCAGAACATGTTCTAGAATTGCTCAGGTCTTACGATTCCGACAGCGAACCGACAGTGTTTATCACTGTCGCTGGCATGAGCGACGCTCTGTCAGGTCTGACCGACGCAAACGTCGTCTCACCTGTAATAGCGTGCCCACCGGCGTCCAACAGTTTCGGTGGCCTAGACGTACTTTCAAGTCTGCGTACTCCAGCCGGTGTCGCCCCAATCGTGGCTCTCAACCCAGCAAACGCAGCGATCGCGGCTGCCAAGGTTCTGGCATTGTCGGACCCTCAAATCGGTAAACATGTTGCCGAATATCAGCGGGCCGCAGCCAAGCGGGTGCTCGACGCCGACGAACAACTGGTGACCGAGTAGCCATGTCCAACCACCGTGACGCCGAGCTGAACCTACCAGTGCCGACCGACACGAGTCTGGTTACGGACCTGGACAGCCCCAAAGAGGAGTGTGGAGTTATAGCGGTCTCATCACTTGACGAGGCCGCAGCACGGGTCGCGTTTTTTGGATTGTACGCCCTGCAACACCGTGGTCAAGAGGCAGCCGGAATAGCGGTAGCTGATGGTCGTTCGGTCCGGCTCCATAAGGGGCAGGGTTTGGTCGGTCAAGTTTTTGATGATGCGAAGTTGAAGCCGCTAACAGGTTCGCTTGCGATCGGCCACACACGCTACTCAACTACCGGTAATAATAGTGACCGTAACGTTCAGCCCTATGTAGTCGAGACAATGCACGGACCGCTTGGTATCTCGCACAACGGCAACATCGTTAACGCCGACCACCTCCGCTCTAAGCTGCTTCAGCGGGGTGCCGGTCTCCAATCATCGTCTGATTCTGAGATCCTGGCGCTCATGCTGGCCGCCACCGACGGCGAAACTTGGGAAGATCGACTATCGAAGGTTATGTCGGAGTGGGAGGGCGCATTCTCACTTGCCATTCTTGCTGGGACGAAGATAATTGTTACCCGGGACCCTTGGGGTTTCCGCCCGTTGAGTATCGGGCGGATGCCTGCAGGCGGCCATGCTGTAGCGTCGGAGACTGGAGCGCTTCAAACGATCGGCTGCGACGCTATCCGAGAAATTGCACCTGGTGAGGTGGTAGTCCTTCAAGGTGAACATACCCGAAGTCATCAGGCGGTTAAGCCGAAGGAACGTCAGGCCCGTTGCACGTTTGAACATATCTATTTCTCTCGGCCCGACGCCGTATGGGACGGCATTCTGATTCACAAGGCCCGTCAACGTCTGGGTGAAGAGCTAGCTCGAGAACATCCAATTGAGGCCGACGTCGTAATACCTGTGCCGGATTCGTCGACGCCAGCCGCAATTGCGTTCGCAAACACCTCAGGAATCCCATATAACGAAGGATTCGTCAAGAATCGGTACATCGGGCGAACATTCATTGAGCCGACTGACGAACTCCGCCAACAAGGAGTCGCCCTTAAATTCAACACGCTTCCGGAGAACCTGGAAGGTAAACGTGTGATCATGGTCGACGACTCGATCGTTCGTGGTACGACATCGGGACCACTCGTCAAGCTTGTGCGTGACGCTGGTGCGGCCGAGGTCCACATGCGCATTACCTGCCCGCCGATTGCTCATCCTTGCTTCTTCGGTGTCGACATGGGCACCCACGAAGAGCTAATCGGTCACAAAATGGGTGTGCCGGAGATCGCCGAACACATCGGCGCCGATAGCCTCGGGTTCCTCTCGGTCGAACGGATGATGAAAGCCTTAGGGCGCGATGATGGCTACTGCAACGCGTGTTTCACCGGCTCGTACCCGGTCCCTGTTCAACTGACGTTAGGTAATTCGAAACAACGATTCGATGGAGTTCTAGGATGAAAGACAGCCAACTACATGTGTTGCTTCTTGGCGGTGGAGGTGGTCGAGAGCACGCGATCGTATTGGCTATCGAAGACTCTCCGAAACTCGAACGCTTGTCCGTGTCACCAGGGAATGCGGGAACAACCAAATATAACATCGACCTCGAACACGAGAACCACGATGCTGTAGTCCAATACTGCGTCGAGGAAAACGTTGATCTTGTTGTCGTCGGGCCCGAAATGCCGTTAGTCGCCGGCATCGCCGATGCGTTGTCGGCCGCCGGTATCGCTTGTTTCGGTCCGAGTAAGGCCGCAGCCAAGCTAGAAGGTTCGAAGACCTTCGCTCGGCATTTTGCCAAGAAGTACGACATAGCGGGCCCGGTTTGTGAATCATTCACCGATGTTGACAACGCTGTGGCTTGGCTTGACGCACTCGACAAACCGGTTGTGGTCAAGGCCGACGGTTTGGCTTCCGGCAAGGGCGTGATCGTTCCCGAAAGTCAGGTAGAAGCCGAGCGGGCGATCTACGATTTCTTGGCTGAGAGAACCATGGGTCAAGCAGGCGAGCGGATCCTCATCGAGGAGCGTCTTGTCGGTGAAGAGCTTTCTTTGTTTGGTATTGCCGACGGCAAGTCGATCGTTCCTTTGGTTACGGCCCAAGACCACAAACGGGTTGGAGAGGGCAACACTGGCCTCAACACGGGTGGAATGGGGGCGTTTGCTCCGGTTCCAGGAATAGACGCCGATGTCGAGGCCGAATTGGTCGAGAAGTTCCTGGCTCCAGTCGTAGACGGCATGGCGGCAGAAGGGACGCCATATGTTGGCGTTGTCTATGCCGGAATCATGCTGACTGCGGATGGGCCTCGACTGATTGAATACAACTGCCGGTTTGGTGACCCCGAAGCTCAGGCGATCTTGCCGCTCATCGAATCGGATGTGCTCGAACTGTTGTGCGCCGCCGTCGATGGCAAACTAAGTGACGTCAAGGTAGAGGTAAAAAAGGATACGACGGCCGCTGTCGTTGTGGTCGCCGCCCAGGGGTACCCGGTTGCACCTCGAAAGAAGATTCCGATTCCCGACTATACGTTGGCCGAAGATTCACATGTCGTGCTTGCTGGTGTTCAAGCTGAAGACGAACAACTTCGAAGTTCTGGCGGTCGAGTTCTTGGAGTCGTTGGGCATGGTGATGATTTAGCCGGAGCCTTAGCCTCCGCATACCTGGTAGTCGATCAACTGGTTGCCTCTGATGGTCTTTTCGCCAGGTCTGATATTGGTTGGCGGCATGCCCCACGTGATGCTTATGCCAAGGCCGGTGTCTCGTTAGAGGCAGGGGCCGAAGTAAACAGGCGCATCGCTGATTCGGTAAAGAGTACCCATGATGAACGAGTCGTGTCGGGTCTAGGCGGATTCGGCGGCGTCTTCGACATCAGTTCGTTGGCGAAATATGACCGCCCGTTGTTGGTTGCTAGCACCGATGGTGTGGGTACGAAGACAGTCTTGGCAGAAAAATTGGATCGTTGGGAAGGTTGCGGAGCCGACATCGTCAACCACGGGATCAACGATGTTCTGGTTCAAGGAGCCGAACCGCTGTTTTTCCTCGACACCGTAGCTGCCGCTCATCTCGACCCTGAAGTTGTCGGTCGGATAGTCGATGGGATGGCTGAAGCTTGCCGCGAAAATAATTGTGTCCTGTTGGGCGGAGAGACCGCAGAGATGCCAGGCGTTTTGACCACAGGGTCGGTCGACATCGCGGGGACGATGGTGGGAGCAGTTGACCAGTCGAGGCTGCTTCCCCGGGAAGGGATCAGGCCAGGGCACATCCTTGTCGGGATGGCATCTTCTGGGCTTCACACGAACGGCTATTCCTTAGCTCGGCGCGTGTTTCAAGATGCCGATCTCAACGAGCAGTTGCCCGGTGCAGCCGACGGAGTTTCTATCGGCGATGCGCTTTTAGCCACTCACCGAAGTTACCTCAAACCGTTGTCGGCGGCCCTTGACGCAGGTTTGGTCGACGGTTTAGCGCATATTACCGGTGGGGGCATTATCGATAACCTTCCTCGAATTCTGCCCGATGGATGCGGGGCGGCAGTCGATCCGTTGACGTGGGAACGACCAGTTCTCTTTTCGTACCTGGTATCGCGGGGCGGATTGGGAATGCGTGAGGCTCATCAGATTCTCAACATGGGAATCGGTATGGTAATGGTCGTGGCTCCAGAGAAACAAGAAGAACTCCAGGCCGCCATCGAAGAGCCGACATGGCTGATTGGTCAAGTGATTGCTGGCAGCGGAGTAAACCTGGCGTGAGGCCACGGCTAGTAGTGCTGGTCTCTGGGAATGGCTCAAACCTGCAGGCGATAATCGATGCGCGGTCCGAGGGACGCCTTCAGGTCGACATCACCGGTGTCGTATCAAATAATGCTGATGCGTTCGCCTTAACCAGGGCCGAAAAGGCCAATATTGCGACGTCGGTCCTTTCTCATAAAGGTAGGGAGCGCTCTGAATACGATTCTGAACTTGCGCACCTGGTTTCGGTGATCGGAGCCGACTTGGTGGTTCTCGCAGGGTGGAACCGTCTGCTGACTGCGAACTTTGTTTCGCATCACACGACAATAAACCTTCACCCTGCTGAACCGGGAAGGTTCCCTGGACTGCACGCCATCGAGCGAGCGTACAAGGCGTACAAGAATGGCGAACTGGCAGCCGGTGGTGTTATGGTCCATTATGTCCCTGATGAGGGTATCGATGACGGTCCGGTGATCGATTGGTCTCCGGTTCCGTTTAGTATTGATGACACCCTTGAAACATTCGAGCAGCGAGTGCACGAAGTCGAGCATGAGCTTCTGGTAAATTCGATCAATATCGCCCTCGGCAATCTACCGCTTAAGGAGTAAATAAGATGACCGGCCCGAATCGCAATCTGTTCTCCGAGGTAGAGTCCCTTACGTTCGATGACGTATTGGTCGTACCTGGGTGGAGTGATGTTCTACCCCATGAGGTGTCGACCACAACCAGCCTTGGCGGGTTTGAGCTCAAGGTGCCTCTTCTTTCAGCGGCAATGGACACGGTGAGCGAAGCTCCGTTAGCTATTGCGTTGGCCCGAGAGGGTGGTATTGGGGTGTTGCACCGGAATCTGTCGATCGAGGAGCAGGCCCAACAGGTCGACTTGGTCAAACGGGCTCAGAGCGGAATGATTAATGACCCGGTCAGTTTGTTGCCGACGGCTACCTTAGCGGAGGCCGAAGAGCTGATGGGCCGACACAGCATCTCCGGTATTCCAATAGCCGACGCGGACAGGCGATTGGTCGGGATTCTAACCAACCGCGACATTAGGTTTGTTACCGAGTCACAGTACGGGCAGCCCGTAACTGACTTTATGACATCGAAAGGGCTGGTCACGGCGCCGGTCGGGACATCGCTTGACGATGCTGTCAAGACCCTTCATCAGCACCGTATCGAGAAGTTACCGCTCGTAGATACCGAGGGCCGCCTAACAGGCTTGATCACCGTCAAAGACATCCGGAAAAGAATAGAGAAGCCTGACTCGTCTCTGGATTCCGATGGTCGCCTTCTGGTAGGCGCGGCGATAGGTGTAACCGACGCAGCAGATCGCACCGAGGCATTGATCGAAGCTGGCGTTGACGTGTTGGTAATCGACACCGCTCACGGGCATACCCGTGGCGTCATCGACACGGTCAGTATGGTCAAGGCGAAATGGCCATCGACAATGGTAATCGGCGGGAATGTTGTGACTGCTGAGGGAACAGAGGCGTTGATCAAAGCGGGCGCCGACGTCGTGAAAGTCGGTGTTGGAGCGGGCTCTATTTGCACGACCCGTATAGTCGCAGGCGCCGGCATGCCCCAGCTTTCTGCTATCTATGAATGCTCTCAGGTTGCCAGGGCGTTGGATATTCCAGTTATTGCAGATGGGGGAGTCGTGACCTCTGGAGACATTGTCAAGGCGTTCGTCGCTGGTGCTGATGCCGTCATGCTGGGAAATGCATTGGCGGGTGTCGACGAAGCTCCGGGTGAGTTAGAACTTGTCGACGGAGCGATGTGGAAAACCTATCGTGGCATGGGTTCGGCTGGGGCAATGAAGGGTCGGGCCGCCGACCGTTATGGTTCGTCGAAGGTGCCGGGAAAGCATGTGGCCGAAGGCGTCGAAGCTCGTGTACGTTACGCCGGTTCATTGAGCGACTTAGTCGGTCAACTTGTCGGTGGACTGCGTTCGGGTATGGGTTACGCGGGTGCGGGTAATCTTCACGACTTACAGCACAAGGCGCGGCTAACAAAGATCACGGGAGCCGGTCTACGTGAAAGTCACCCTCATGATGTCCAGATAATGCGCGAGGACTAATTTGTCCACGCCAGCGAAGTCGACGAAGAGCCGTCTTCTGCGCAGTGTGTAAGGGTTTGAGATTAGGCGTTGCCGCGTAGCGCGGCGATTGGTTCTATCGAACTCGCCTTAAGAGCAGGGTATGTTCCCGCGAGTAGCCCGATCAGTGCGCCAAGGACCGGGGCGGCGGCAGGCAACCATGTCTGGAGAACCGGCGTCCATTGTCTCGAAGCCGAAACGGCGACGATGGCCATGACTCCTAAACAAGCGCCAAGAATTCCAGCGAGGAGACCAAGCGCTGTTGACTCAGCAATAAATTGGGTCGCGATGTGTCGCCTCGTTGCTCCGAGGGCCCGCCGTAGACCGATTTCGCCGGTTCGTTCCAGGACAGAAACGAGGGTGACGTTGGCGATGCCGATGCCGCCGACGATTAGTGACACCGCTCCCAAGACGAGGAACAGCGAGTTTACGTCGTTCTGGACATCGGACTTTACGCCCTTGGGTGAAGGCGGCGCTACCGCTCGGATCTGGTCGGGGTTGTTAGGAGCCAATACGGTGGGCGCTTGGTTAGCGATAACTTCAGCAGCACCGACATCGACATCGATAATCAATTTCGTTGGAGATGCCAAGCCGTACCGGTTTTCGGCATACTGATTTGGGACGATTATGGCGTTAAGAAGGGATGCCTCTCGCCGTGTCGTGTCCAGAATCCCGATGACGGTCAGCGGCTCTTCTCCTACGAATATGGTAGGAGCGTTGTCGACCCGCGTAATATTCAGTCGTTCAGCGGCTGCTGGTCCAAGAACAGCGACGGCGTCACCTCGTTCGTTGTGACCTTCGTCGAAGAATCGTCCGGTGCGGAGCTGGGATTGAGCGGCGTCGAAGAGTCCGGGGCTCGCTGCCACCATTGGGATCTGAAATTCGGTTTGGCCAGATGGGTCGTTGACGGGAACTGAACGGACCAGTTGGTCACCGACGTTCACTTCGCTCGTTGTGCCCGCCGCGGTCACGCCATTTAGACGTTCGAGTCTGCTCTGGGCATCCCAGGGCAGTGCTATTGCCCTGGTGGATTCGCCTTGACGGCCACGCACTTCTTCTGCTTCTACCGTTACCTGCGTGGCTTCAAGTTCGTCGAATCGGTCGACGATTTGGCTTCCCGCGGTTTTCGCCAGGCCTAATGTGGTGACCAACGCTCCAACTCCGAGAACCGTTCCAAGGGCAGTGAGAATTGTGCGTCCGGGTCGAGCGGTCAGGCCGATTATTACCTCATTGACGATGTCGCGCAACGGAAACGCGGATCTTGAGGGTCCGGGTCCGGGGGCCTTCGAGGGTAGCTTGACCGGTCGAGGCCCAGTCGTCGGAGTGGAGTCAGGGGTTTCAGCTGACATGCGACTCGCTGACGTGTCCGTCTCGTATATGGATGCGCCGTTGAGCTCGGTCGGCGACATCGAGATCGTGGGTAATGACCGCTAGGGTTATGCCACTTTCATGGAGTTCGTCGAATAGTTCGAGGATTTGGTTTCCGGTCGCAGTGTCAAGATTTCCCGTCGGTTCGTCGGCGAGCAGAATATTCGGCTCCCCGACCAATGCTCGTGCGATTGCCACGCGTTGGCGTTCGCCACCTGACAGTGTCGTCGGCAACGCATCGAGGCGGTGTCCCAGGCCGACCTGGCGGAGAGCACGGACGGCCCGGGTTTTCCGCTCTGTCGCCCCTCGGGGACGATAGACGTCGCCAAGTGCTACATTCGCCAACGCACTCCGGTCTGAGAGAAGGTGAAAGGACTGGAACACGAATCCGATCTGCTCGGCCCGCATTCCGGCTCGTTGTCTCTCATCAAGTTCGCTGGTATCGACGCCGGCAAGGAAATACTTACCAGAGGTCTGGGAGTCAAGCAGACCTAAAAGGTTCAGAAGCGTCGACTTTCCGGAGCCTGATGGACCGACAATGGCAAGGTATTCGCCTTTGTCGACAACGAGGTTGGCTTTGCTGAGGGCGTGAACTGGGGGAGTGCCGTCGAAGCTACGGGTAACGTTGCTAAGTTCGACTATGGCTGTAGTCATTCGTCGTCTTCGTCTTGTTGGTCTTCTTCGTCATCTGAGTCGGATGTCGCCAGGTCACGGCCGACGACTACGCGGTCGCCTTGTTCGATTTCTCCAGATATCTCCACCCGTCCTCCAGCGGTGAGGCCAACGGTAACATCGACTTCCTCTACTTCGCCCTCGTTGCGTTCGACTTCCACGCGGGCTTTGCCATCTGGCCCGGCAGAAACGGCCGCTAGTGGGACTGTTAGTACTTCTCCGTCGCTCGACGTCACCGGGATGGTTATTCTCCCGCTTACATCGAGAGCTTCTTCGGGTAACGGCTGGTCTGCGGTGAATTCGATTGCGTACTGGTTGTCCGGAAGGTCACCGTCGCCGGGTTGGGCTGCGATCTTTGAGATCTTGACCTTGGCCTCGAGCCCGATGTCTTCTTGGTCGATATCAGCGGCCATTCCTTCAGAGAGCAGCTTGCGGTCGGTCGCCGAGACTGACGAACGAATGACGGTATCGGACCCTGAAATGGTCATGACAGAACCTTGGGGTGTCTCCCCGAGCACGGTGTCGACCCGTATCACTTGCTGAGGTAGCGTCGAGACGAACACAAGCTCGGCTGCCGGGAACGAGGTTCCGGTGCCGTTTTCGATTCGGGTGACTTCGGCTTGTGCGTCGGCCAGGAATAGTTCTGCTCGGGTTACTTCCGCTTGAGCTTGGCTGGCATCTGGTGTAGCGAGACCTTCTTCTCGTTGAGCTTTAGTCAGTGCCACGCTGGCCTCGGCCGACCTGACGGCTTGTGCCGCTTCGGGACTTGGGTCAACGGCGGCGGCGGCCTGGGCCGCCGTCAGCTGCGCTTCGGCTTCTGAGACCGCCTGGTCGAGTTGTAGTTTCTCCGAATTGCTTGGACCTTTGGTTGCTTCGGTTACTTGCTTTTTAGCTTCAGCGACGCCTGTTTCAGCCTCGCCTACTTGTTTCTTAGCTTCTTGGAGCGCCCTCTGGTCGTCATCGGATCGACCGATCGCCGTGTAGCCCTTGTCCTCATACAGGGCTGCGACTGCGGTCCCTGTCGCCGAGTCGTATGTATCATCAACGGTTCCTGGGCTATAGCCGAGTCGCGACAGCGACTCTTCCAGCTGACGGACGTCAGGCCCGACGGTACCCAATCCGAAGTCTCGAAACGTAGGTAAAGAACCTTGGAGGGCAAAGACAGGTCGGCCCGAAACTTCTACGACTGCTTCACCTTCGATCACCTCGTCGCCAGCGCTCTTAGGAAGTCCGGTGATTACTACCTTGGACCCTTCGGCCGAAGCAGCGGTTACTTCAACGAAGTCGCTTGGCTTCACGGTTCCTCTGGTAACCACTGACTGGTCGAGCTGTTCTAGTTCGACTGGGACCGTCAAGACCGAGGCGTCCGGGGGAGCAGCCGCGGCGGCTCGCTCCGCTGGAGATTGGATTTGTTGGCCGACGAGCCACGTCAAACCTGACGAGACTACCGCTACTGCCGTTACTGCTAACAAAAACCTGTTTCGCCTCATCCACCATTCCTCAATCGTTTCGGTCCCGTAACCGCCTGACTGTTACTGCTTGTATTTCTCGATGCCTTCTTTGTTGGCGTCGACGAACTCCTGGAGGTGTTCGTTCTCGAGTTCTTTTATCCTGTCGGCGTATTCGCCTTCATGGAGGCCACATTCGTGGGCGGCCATAGCGGTGGCGATTTCTTCAGTCTGAATTTCTCCGAGCTTGGCTTTTTGGTCGTCGGTCAATTCCGGCTCTTCGTAGTCCTCAAAGTCGCCCTCGTCGCCTGGTTCGGCGGCAGTTTCTTCGTCTTCGCCTGGTTCAACAGGGACCTCTTCGATCCCTCCTACGGATGGGAATGTTTCTTCCATTTTTTTGTATGTTGCGTCGGAGAATTCTTGTTCGCCTTCAAATTCGTAGCCCTTATCTTTGATACATTTGACAAAGTCTTCTTTGGCCTCGGCGACTCGGGGGTCGGCTTCATAGCGTGTAAAAGCCTCTTCAAGTTCGTCCTCATACTCTTCAAAGAACTTAATGCTCTCAGATTCAGCGAGGCTAGAGTTTATGCAGCCGGGGTTGTCTGTAATAATTTCCTCGAACTCTTCGTCGCTCAAGTCGCCGTCGTCTGAGAAGCTGTGACCGTAGAGAGCTTCTTCGTAAGCCATTAGATCTTCAGGGCTTAACGCGTCGCGGATCTTTGTGTTTGGGTCTTCGTAGATGTCCTCAGACGCGGAGTCGTCGTAACCTTTTAGGTTTGGCCCGACCGTGGTTTGGCTGAAGAACTGAGTCGATATCCCAAAGCCCCACTCCTCGGCCCATTCGGGCGTGCCGTAGTCTTCGAAAGAGTCAACAAAGTCAGTTGAGATATTTGGTACATATTCGAACCCGGCCTTTTTCATACATGCGGCGATTCTTTCTTCCGTCTCGATTTGAGATTCTTCGCTGAAGAAATCTTCGTCGGCGGGGAGTCCAAGAGCTTCCGAAAGCGGGTCTTGGTCGCTTCCAGCTGCGTTGTTTGAGTCTGCAGATCCGCAACTTGTGAGGACCAAGAGTGTGACGGCAAGCGATGGGCCTACTAATCGTAGGGGTAGGTGGAATTTCATGGGGCGATCCTTTGGCTGTCGGGCAGGACTCGGGCGTCTTTGCATACTCAGTATGCGAACTTCTTAGTGTATGGATACTAAGTATGCAACCACAACCTTGGGACCGCTTTGTTGGGCCTAGCCTAACTCAGCTGGTTGCGCTGTACTCGTCGGGTCGGGCATCGAGAGCACCCGCCCGGACGTCCACCGTGGCCATGACGGCGATGGCCATGATAAAGAATGCCGCCAAAGGAAGAATGGCGAGACGAACACTCCCGGTCGTTTGCGCAACAACGCCGAAAATAAACGGAGCCGCCCAAGAGGATCCGTTAGCTGATATTTGGTAGAGGCTGAAATACTGACCCTCTTCATCCTCTGGAATCATTTGGGCAAACAGCGAGCGACTAAGGCACCTAGAGCCACCGAGTACGATCGCTATGCAGCCACCAACGATCCAAAAATCTCGCTCGGTGGTCATAAAAAGGTATGACGAGATCACCAAAACCGACCAGATGGAAAGGTTCAGTATGAGCGCTTTCTTCGCCCCGTATCGTTCTGCCAGACGCCCAAAAAATATCGACCCTGGGATCGCCACAAACTGGATCATCAAGATAATTAACAGAAGGGTCCCGCTGTCGATCTTTAGTTCCTCATCGGCGAACGTAGTCGCTAGCGCGAGAATCGCGGACACGGCATCGATAAAAATCAGATAAGCGATTAGGTATCTGAAGGCTTGAGGATACTTGCTGCGCATTTCTTTCAGCAGGGCAAAAAGGGTCGAAAAGCTAAAACTTATCCAAGAAATAGTGGCGGGTTTTCCGCGCGCCGCAGGTCGGTCTTGCAGATAGCGGCCGGGGCCAATCGCTAGGAAGACGACGCACCAGAGCCCCGCTCCAGCCAGACTCAGACGAGCTGCTAAGCCGAGATCGTCCGACATGGTGTTAAACAGAAGAAGGTTTACCAGTAGGTAGGCAAAGCCTCCGAAATATCCCCACGCAGAACCCGCGGCCGATACGCGGTCTCGTTCATCGGGGTTGGCGATCAAAGGGAGGAGGGAATCGTACACAACGCGGGCCATTCCGAACGCGACGGACGCTACGAGGAAAAGAACTCCGCCGAGCAAAATGGTGTCACCGGTTACGAAATAGAGGCCTATCGTCGCGAGTCCGCCCAGGTAGGCGGGAGCCAATATAAGCTGCTTCTTATGGTCCGTGTGGTCGGCTAACGCACCCCAGAGAGGGAGAAGCAGAACTTGTAGGAGCGACGATATGCCAACCGCGTAGGGAAAGTAGGAAGCCTGGTTGATAGACAACCCAGCGACGTTAACGCTTCCGCCGTTGTCCTCGATCAGAGCGATGAAGTATGGCCCAAGCAGGGCGGTTGTTACCGTTGTATCGAAGGTCGACCATGCGAGGTCGGCCAATTTCCACCCAAAAACCTCTCTCGAGGCAGCGGTTGAGGACGCTTTATGCGAATCTAGGAGAACAGACACTGTCCTTTAAGGCTAGAGGCCGAAGTCGATAGCTGTTCATAGAGAACCAAGATATTCTTGGCCGTCTTACGGCAGCGTCGTTTGTTCGAGGCCAGACACCAACGTTGCGGGCCTCAGTGGCGGCAATTAGCGGAGTGCTGGTGAAATGCGACGGCAACGAGTTTGCGTCCGACCAGTTTCTTCTTCGTTGCCAAATGAACCTCGGAGGCTTGGCTTAGAAGTTTCGGTGCGATCAGGATTGTCACACCTTCGTGCCGGATCCGATGGTATCCGCTTGTATTTTTTCCCTTGAGATAGGTATCGACCGATACCTCAGTGCTCTTGCCTCAACCGACGGCCGAGATGAAGTCGATAGCTGCCTTTCCGCCTTTCGAGCGGACAAGTTCGATTGCGTCATCTGAGATACCGAATTCAATAGCCATACCAATCAAACCTAGTTCCTCGGCTCAGTATTCCCCATGGCTGGAGACCGACCAGGCTGTCGCCGGTGCGAACTAGGCATCTTTTCGATGGTCGAGGTGCTCTAGGGGTCCGACGTCGAGATTGAGCCAGTCCTGGTCATTCGGGGCCTCGACGACGATCGTCGACTCATCTTTGTGCTGTTCCCAGTCAAGGGCGATAGAAATACCGGAAAGAGCGGCGACGAGAATCGACTTCGAACCACCGCGTCGAACGGCGGCGCGGGCTCTCTTAGATGGGCTAGCTGGGTATGCGCGGCTACTGTCGCCATCAACTGGTTCGGTCGAAGTTATGTCATCGTCGTTCATCATGTTCTTCTTTGGTCTCACCATGACAGTACCGGTCGAATTGGTTTGCCGCTAGTCGCGATGGGATTGAGGTCGGCATCGAGATCAACGACCTTGAGCTTGCCGAGCTGTATCGTATGTCGCATGGTTGAATTTGAGAATTTGTCGATGCTGAGGCCGGAGCCGATTCCCTCCTGGGTTGAACAGGTCGATTGCTTAATCGACAACCTTCACGATTCACTTGGAGACCTTCCCTATGACCCGACGCCCGAACGGCTCTATTGCGCTGCTGACTTGTACGCTGGCTTCGAAGACGCCGGTTTCTCAACCACCGTCGATCAGGCCATATACGACCGGGCGCAGAAAGCCGGGCACCCGTTACCGGGGCCGGTTGAAGAACTAGCTCAACGGCTACATGACCACGGGATATCGCTCGCCCTCAACCAGTTTTGTCACGGGAAACAGTTGGTTGGAGTCATGGGTGGCCATTCGTTGCGACGCGGTTCGCCCGGCTACAACCAGGCAGTCGAATTGGGGCGCCAGGTCGCCCAAAGCGGATATTGTATTGTGACCGGAGGTGGGCCAGGAGCAATGGAAGCGGCCAATTTCGGAGCCTTAACCTCCTCGATGAGCGATTCCGAGGTCGACCAATTGCTCGAGCGTTTGGCAGCGTCCCCATCTTTTGACGAAGATGTCGACATGTTCGTCTCGAGTGCTCTGGAGATACTCGAGGAAATCTCGGCGCCGTGTGAGAATCTGTCGGTACCAACCTGGTTCTATGGACATGAACCTTCAAATCCGTTCGCGACTCATATTGTCAA
Source organism: uncultured Acidimicrobiaceae bacterium (assembly GCA_964551835.1). GTDB lineage: Bacteria > Actinomycetota > Acidimicrobiia > Acidimicrobiales > SZUA-35 > JAHDCC01. Next base: position 58,846 of record CAZKEM010000058.1, read on the forward strand.
GTACTTCTCTAACTCGATTAGAGAAGACGGGTTGTTGGCAATCGCTAAGGCGGGAATTGTGTTTCTCGCTGGCGGTCCTGGAACCATGCAGGAAGTCTTCCAGGACGCAGCGCAAAACGCCTACAAGACATTCGGGGAGCCCAGTCCAATGTTGTTTCTCGACCCTCCACATCAGGCGGGGTACTGGGAGGGGACCGCAGCGTTAAAGGTCTTGGACCATGTCTTCACGAATTCGAACGGAGCTCGGCGGCCCGGCTGGGACTTACTACGCTCGGTTCGAGACATAACCGAGGTTGTCAAACGGTTGTCCGGGTAAAAACCTGAGTAGCTCAATTTTCGATTTGGCTCGCCGAATGGACTCCATCAGTACAAATGATAAGGAGTTCGCGTGAAGATTGGGATGATTGCCCCCCCTTGGGTTCCTGTACCCCCGCACGCCTATGGTGGAACAGAGTTAGCCGTTGACCTGCTGTGTCGTGGTCTGTCTAGCGCAGGGCACGATGTCAAACTATTTGCAACAGGTGACAGCACCTGCCCGGTCGAGCGGCTGAACTTGTTTCCAGAAGCCGAAGGGTTCAAAGGCAACGGCACCATTAGCGAACTTCGCCACGTGTTTGCTGCTTACCGCTCGCTGCAAGATATGGATATCATCCACGACCATACTTTGATAGGCCCATTACTGAGCCAACCTCTTGGTTCGCCGCCCGTCGTTACAACCAACCACGGACCGTTCCAGCATGACACGATGGCTATCTGGCAGGCGATGGCCGATCGTAACGTCCCGATTATCGCTATCTCCCGACACCAAGCGAGCACCGCTGAAGCGATCGCTATCGAACGCGTAATTCACCACGGGCTTGATCCGTCAGCGTTCAAGATGGGTGAAGGAAAGGGTGGGTATCTGGCTGCTCTAGGGCGAATGGCGCCAGAGAAAGGTATCCACACCGCTTGTCAGGTCGCTAGAGAAGTCGGCATGCCGCTTAAGATCGGGGCCAAAATGCGGGAACCGCAGGAAATCGAATACTTCGAACGATACGTGGAGCCTTTATTGGGCGATGGTATCGAATATCTTGGTGAACTAAATCAGAAAGAAAAAGTCGAGTTTCTCCAAGGAGCAAAAGCACTGCTCAACCCAATTTCTTGGGCGGAACCGTTTGGTCTGGTCATGATCGAAGCAATGGTGGTCGGAACTCCCGTTATTGCGAGCCGATGTGGTTCTGTTCCGGAGATCGTCAACTCTGGTCGGACGGGGTTCGTGTGCGAATCGCTGGAAGAGATGGTCGAGGCCGTCGACAAGGTCGACACTATTCGACGACAGGACTGCCGAGACGAAGTCGAGAAATCGTTCTCGGTCGAGGCGATGACCGACAAACACGTCCGGCTCTATCAGGCAGTTCGCGCTCGACGAATGTCTACCAAAGCAGGAGCCCCGCTCTCGGCTTCAATCCGAAACTGAGAGGGTAAAAGGGCAAGATCCCAGGTTGTTCCTTCGGGGTGCCTAGGCATCCCGAAGCTCCTTTTGGCGGTATGCTCAGGCACAGGTATGCCGAGCACCTGGTTGGTACAGGGATCATGGAGTCGACTCTTTATATGTTGTGCGGATTGCCGGGTTCTGGCAAGACGACACGGGCCAATGAGCTTGAGGGGGCTGGCAATGGGGTCTTGCTGAGTGGGGACGTTTGGGTCTGGACGTTGTATCCGGACGATGCCGAGGCCGCGGCGAGGGACCACCGTAAGAACCTTATCGAGCAGCTGCAATGGGATGTCGCCGAACGCTTCTTGACGAGTGGAGTTGACGTCATCCTCGATTGGGGCTTCTGGACCAGATCTGAACGGGATCACTACCGACAGCGCGCTCATGACTTGGCGGTATCGGTACAGATGATTTTTCTTGAGCTGCCCATTGAGATACTTCATCAACGTATTGCCTACAGAAATCGAAACCTTCCGCCTGCTACGTTCAGGGTCTCCGCCAAAGAACTCGATAGGTGGTCTGCGCTTTTCGAACCGCCGACACAAGAGGAAATGACAAATTCCTAGCCCGGCGATGTTCGTCGTGTCGAACGCGGATCTCCCTGGAAGAAATAGCGGTGGGGTCTAGCGCAGCTTGTACTCAGGCGGAAGGCCGATGAGTTCGTACTGGCCTCCGTCTACTCGAATCGAGACATGTCCGGGTCCGATGCGTACCCCTTCGATGTTCAGATACAAGACTTCGGCGGGCAGTACCGGGTCGATAGACACCGTGCCCGCATGACAGGCCGGTTCTAGTCAGGTGGGGAGCCGAACACAGGTTGGCTTATCAACTTTCGATATCTTCGATTCAGGCCATGAAGAAGTCGGGCTTTTGTTCGCATTTGAGTTGTTGCAGAGCGTAGGCCCAACCGATACTGCCGACTGGCGAAGGTACGGCGTGCCTGCCGGAAGGCCGACGGAATGGTAGCCAAGCTGGTAGCCAGGCGGCCTACACTCAGGCGGACAACCGCAAACAGCGCCGACGACGATCCCCGTCAAACAAGCCCCCGGCACACTCCAACGGTCATGGTTTTCTCGCGTTGCGTCGGGGTTTGTAAGGTCGGTCGTTGGCGTGTGCCTGCGGCAACAACGTGTTTAGAGACGCCGACGGTATCTGGCACCACCAACCAGGCGCTGCAGGAAAAACCGCCCCCGACATCCCACAACGACCCGCAGCCCGACCATCCCAAGTCGAAGACCCCACCTTGCAGAACATTATGAACACGCTTTTTAAAGGCGGATACGACGGAGCGGGATACCCGAACCCAAACCGCGTCGGCGACGGCTCAGCCATGGACGCCGTCCGCAACGAAAACTTTACCGGTCGCCAACCCGGAAACGCATCGCATACCATCAAAGTCAAAGAACAATTGAACCGACTGACCAAGTGGCTCGATGTCAACCCAACACGAAACGATGACTGGCTGGAAGCCAAGAAACTCGAAAAAGAACTGGAAGAACTGTTAGGAACAGCGTGATGGACGAACCCAGCCCAACCCTGACCACAAAATACTTCGAGGAGTTTCCGTCTCGACAACACCAATACGACCGGATCCACGCCGAGCTCAAAGCGAAAGGCTTTCCCGAACTAACATTTGACGGGCTTCTGGATGAAGTCAGCAGAGAACTACTCGATGGTCGCAACCCGGGCGATATCTCATCTGAATTGAGGTCACTTATCGCCTTCGTCAACACCCAATATGACCTCGAGACACGAGGCAAGACGATACTTGGGACGGCGTTCATCAGCCGCCTACCTGACCCTGGAGTTGATACTGAACTTGCAGCCTTGCTCAGCCCTGAAGTAAGAGCCTCTCTCGACAAGAAATGGGACTGGCGTTCACATCCAGACGGCCGAGACTTAGTGAACAAAATCCTCACCACCTTTACCCAACTCGAACCCTTAGCAAAAGACCTAACCTACGGACGCGAACAAGACATCCTAACAACCTCATTCATGACCAACGTCGCCCACCACGCAGTCGAAAACGTAATCGCCGGCACGCCCGACAAAATCTCAGAAACAAACCAAATACTCGCCCACCTCGAAACCAAACACGGCAAAAAGACCACACCGACTTCCTAATCGAAGACTCATTCCTCGGAATGTTCCCCTACACCTACGAACCCGGCTACAACATCGTCAACCTACTCGGCCCAAAACTCGAAGCCGCATACCGAAAACACTGGCACATCCCCGACAACAAACCACTAACCAGCAACTAACCAAACTCGACCCAACCAACAAAGATTTCCATCTATCAGACAAGAGTACGGCACCTCTAAACACCGACAAATGGATCAACGAACATAGTCTCAAAAACCGGCGGCATATCAGAAAACTCAACCGTTGCGCTCTGTCAATTCGCTTCAACAACAACGAACCGTTTCCGTCCCAACAGTTAGCTGATTTCAGCATCTTGTGCGACCCTGCCAGTCTGCACCGACTCGGCAGCCGTCTAAGATCGTTCAACCGGGATCAAAATTTCGAAGTGTCGTGGTCACCTGACAAAGACTGATCCGACGGTTTCGGTTCAACGTGAGCTACGCGAAAACGGCGAACGTCATAGGTTCAGCGAATAGAGTTCCACTACCGTCGATCAACAGTGTTGATGATCTGAAGCCGTGGGCGACCACTATGTCAGAAGTCCAGATCGAACTAGGCGAAGCCGACTTCAGTGACCAATGGGCATCCGAACACAGGTTGGTTTATCAACTTCCGATATCTTCGAATTCGGACCCTGAGGAAGTCGGGCTTTCATTCGCATTTGAGTTGTTGCAAAGCGTAGGCCCAATCGATAGTGCCGACTGGCGGCGATACAGCGTGAAGGCCGGAAGGCCTGCGGAATGGGAGCCAAACTGGTAGCCAAGCGGCCTCACACTCAGGCGCCCACCATGCTGCAGTCGAAAACGTAGTCGCCGACACCCCTGACAAAATCTTTGAAACCAACCAAATACTCGCGCACCTAGAAACCAAACACGGCAAGAACGGACACGCCAAAGAACTCGATATGTGCGCTTTTCGAACCGCCGACACAAGAGGAGATGACAAATTCCTAGCCCGGCGATGTTCGTCGTGTCGAACGCGGATCTCCCTGAAAGAAATAGCCGTGGGGTCTAGCTCAGCTTGTACTCAGG
>CAZKEM010000059.1:0-9315 GCA_964551835.1 uncultured Acidimicrobiaceae bacterium
CGTATGTTTGCTGTACGAGGCAATCGTAGTGGCAACATCGGTGGCCTCGGCCATAAGGTCTGACGACGAGGTAACTCTCGAAACCAGTCCAACTTGGAGCGCCTCTTCGGCCGACAACATCCTGCCCGTTAAGATCATGTCCATGGCCACAGCCCGACCAACGAGGGCAGTCAGACGTTGACTTCCCCCCATCCCCGGCGTCAGCGCCAGCTTGATTTCTGGCTGACCAAAGACCGCAGTCTCCGAGGCGAGCAACACGTCGCACATCATCGCTAACTCGCAACCGCCACCCAACGCATAACCGGAAATGGCCGCCACCTTAGGAGTACGCAACGCTGCAAAGGTATCCCAATCCGAAAAGTAGTTTCGGGCCGACATTGACTGGTACGACTCCTGTCGGAGTTCGGAGATGTCAGCGCCGGCGGCAAACACTTTCGGCGAGCCTGAAAGAAGGAAACAACCGATTGACGGGTCCTGGTCGTAGCCGCGTAACGTTTCGACCAGCGTCGTGGCTGTTTCTTGGTTGAGGGCATTCAATACCGACGGCCGGTTAAGGGTTACGGTCATAACCCGCCCAGATCGTTGAAACAACACGGGAGGTTCCGCCGCGTCGGGTGTGTCGAGTTGAGGCATTTTTGACGTGGAGTTTTTCATGTTACGAATCCCAGATAGCGCCAAAGGCGGGAATTCCGACCCGCTCCATGCCTTCGACAACCGCCCATGTGAGCTTTTTATTTGAAATACAGATCACGGCCTCGGCGTCGAACGCTTGCACAGCCCGGTGCGCTAGTTTTACCATGTCGGGTTTGCCGTCGCTTTGGGTGTTCCAAATCGTTGCGTTGGGTTGAACTGCCAGTATTTCGTCGACGAGCTGATCGCCGTACGTCTCACGTGGGTCACGGGTCGCCCACACCAAGTGGGCCGGCACTTCTTGGGAAAGAAGGTGGGGAAGCGTGGGCCCGATTCCGCTGCCGGTCGCCACCCACACGACTCGCGTAAATAACCTGTCGATGTTGCCGACCCCGGCGGTGGGAATTCCCTTGACCCAAACGTGGCTGGGGCAGTCGTCGATAAATTGTCCGGTCCAGTCTCCGGCCCGAGAAATCGTTAGGCGAAAGCCTTCCTTGCCGGGCGACGGGACGTTGGCGAACGAGTGCCACTCACGCAACGGGCTTCGGCTGACCGGGGTAGAAGAACCCGCAAACGGAGTTACGCCATGGTCGAAGTTGACCAAGGCAACATGGTCGGAAGGCCGAACGATCTCAACCGGAACTTTCTTTAGATGCAGCCAGGGAAAGATGACGCTGATGGTCACAATAGTGAGCAGCCAGAAGCTGAGAGATGAAGATAGGGCGCTGACCACCGACCGCTGAGGGTTGGCGGCCATGGCAGAAAATGAGATATGAAGCCAGAAGAGTCCGAGCGTCAGCCAGCCGCCGAAGCGATGAGAGATTTCGAACCGGTCGTGGTGCTTCGCACGCATCGAGGGTAGGGCCATCCCAATCAAGCCGAGTAAAAGGCCGAGTAACAGATGGGAGGTCACAAGCATGGCCGCCGACACACCTGGCAAGCCCTTAGCCCCATGGTAAACCGTGCTTGCCAGAAAGGCAGTGAACCAAAAGGTTCCGGTGATAGCGCCGCCAACGTGGATTCCGCCGAAGTGATACACCTTCCCCAACGCCCAGCGAATCCGTAACGGCCACGAGGTCGGAGCCGACGTCGCCATTTTGAACAGAAGATTGATCACGAGTTGTTGGCGGATGATGATGGCCATCGAGAGGTTGATCACGGCGGCGTTTCCGAGCGCTCCCAGGTTGTGTCCTTCGCTCGACCGCCAGTTCCCAAACGTTGTGCCATAAACTAACCATCCCAGGTTTACGACGACCACTAGTGCCGCTAACCGGTTGTGCAGCATTAGTCGACGATCTTTAAAGATCTTTCGGAGCTTCGGTATCTCTGGCGGGAGCTGGTCATTCTGATAACCGGCGACTTCGAGGGGATGATCGAGGAAAAGGGTAGTTGGAGATGGTCCGTAGTGGTCGAACCCTGTTCGTAGGTTGTCGGCGGCGTGATATCTGAGATTGGTCATCGTCGTACCCCTTCAGCTGCTCGAGTAGGTTGGGGGTCGCGAATATCTATCAGTTGTTCGTCGACTGTCTCCGATTCAATATACGCCTGGGCTAGTGCCGCTAGCCTCGCTCGGTCGACTTTGCCCCGCGGTGTTAGCGGTAGTTCTTTGAGGGCAAGAATCGTTGACGGCACGGCATAATAAGGCAACTGCGAATCGACTTCTTGCAGTGCCAGTTCGGTGTCGACGGTCGCGGGTTGAACAAATGAGATCAGATTCTGACTGTCGAGCTTGATCGTGGCGGCGGCAGAACACCCGGCCAACGATTCGAGAGCGGTCGAGACCGAACCTAACTCTACTCGGAACCCACGTACCTTAACTTGGTGGTCGGTGCGGCCGTGGTGCTCGAGTTCTCCGTGGTCGTTCCATCGGCCGAGGTCTCGAGTTCGAAACATAACGTGACCATGGCCGAGAAATGGATCAGGCCGGTATCGTTCGGCCGTTAGGGCTGAGTTGTTTAGGTAGCCAGCGGATACGCAGTGGCCGCCCGCCCACATTTCGCCCACGTCGCCAATCGGTAACGGCTGCAGGTCGTCATCGAGAATGTAGACGGCGTTGTTAGGAGTAGGTCGACCGATGCTGAGTGGCTGCTTTTGGGCGTCGTACTGCTGGACCGTGTTGACAATGGTAGTTTCGGTCGGCCCGCACGAGTTATGAAACGAGGCGAAGGTGCTCCAAAGGTCGGCTAGGGGTCGAGGGCACGGCTCACCGGCTACCGCTACCACCTGAACGTTCTGACAGCGTGATGCGTCTAGCGAACCGAGTACCGACGGAGTAGCGATCACGACGTCTACCTGGCTGACGGTTTCTTGAATATCTGAGCCTCGAATGACGAGCGTCGCTCCGTTGACGAGGGCGCCCAAAATCTCCCAGGCCGCCAAATCAAACGCGATATTTAGTATCTGGCTTACCTTCATGCCCGGTCCAATGCCGAGGTTGCCCGGCTTGGTCAACAGCAGGTTGCAAAGGTTTCGATGAGTCACCCGCACACCGTTGGGTTCACCCGTCGTGCCGGAAGTAAAGAGAATGAAGCAGTCGTCGTTGCTGCTGGCCTGCTCGTGGGCGTCTGCCCCGTGGTGTACGACAGCTGAAGTGTTGAGCGTTGTGTGCTCCGAGGGCTCCGACTCGTCGATCTTAAGCACCGTCGTCGTCGCAACGTTGGGTACGAGCTGGAACCAAAGTTCGGTTGTCAACACAATTTTTGCGCCGGTAACTTCGAGGATTTTTTTGAGTTGATGATCCGGTGTGATCGACACATCTTGAGGCACGTAGGTTCCGCCCACTTTAAGAATCGCAAGAATGCCCACGACCATTGATGTAGACCGTCGCAGGAATAGTCCGACGTTGTCCCCGGGCTGCACTCCATGTTCGATGAGGCGATCGGCGAGACCGTTGGCCTGAGAGTCCAACTCGGCGTAGGTCAGCGATTCGTTCTCGTGCAGCACGGCTACTGCGTCTGGATGCTCGACAACTTGCCGCGAAAAGGCGGAGCCAATGTCGGTAAATGTAGGCGCCGCATTGGAGCCTAGACCATATGCCTGAAATAGTCGTTGGTCGCCGGGCAGCAGGCTCGAAATAGAGCTGGCGGAAACCGTTGGCAAACCCGAAAACGTGTCGGGCTTGTGGGGGCGATAAGCAGCGTGTTCCATCGATGAGGTATCACTCTCTGTAGATATTTACTTTTAACTACTTTTAACAGGAACGTGGCTATCTTGTTTCAGACTTCGCCGTTGGTTCACCAGATCACAAGACCTCTGAAGAGATTGTTAACTTTGGCCACAATTTATTGCGTGCCCGAAACCATATTCCGGACCGCGCATCAACTACGGGCCGTTCCGGCCCGTGAGTTATACAGCGATTCGTCGACTACCCGGGCCGCACCGCCTGAACTGCGCGGCTCATTCGGAAGTCGCTGAAAGAGATTCCTGGGCTATTCCTGGGTCAGCTGGCCTCGGATTTCGGCGGGGGTGAGACTTCCGGCGTAGCGAGCGAAACCGCATGAACGAACTCTGTTCGACCTAAACGAATCAGAAGGCCGAGAAGTATGACTTAAAAATTTGGTGCGAAATGAGCCCTGAACGATGGTGGCGCATAGGGCCTCCTAGTTAGATCAAATTCTAGAAGTTGCAGTCTCGATACCTAATTACCACCAATGGATTCCTTTTCGACTCTATATCTAAGCAATCCAACACCCATGGAAATAGTTGACACAACAAAAACAAACGCACCCACATACGCCAAATTTATAAACCTATTCGGCTCTACTGCTTCTGGGTCCATGACCGAAAGAAACATCGCGGCGGGAATCAAAATTGAAGCAATCGGCACACCATGGGTTGCGATATATTGCCAAGGTTTCGGCAAATTGACCCTCTCGCCGTATTGCAACATAACTAAAGACAAGACAAGGAATACTCCTGCATGGGCATGGCCGGCAGCCCACAGATCACGGCGGAGTTCATTTTCGATGTATCTACTATCTTGAATTAGCATCCTAAGAATAGAAGTTCCGCCAAAAGCTACTGTTGGAATAACAATCAGAAGGAAGCCAGCGAGCCTATCGTTACTTGATTGTGTCATACAGCCTATTGTGCCATTGATTGGGTCTTTCATGAAAGTGGAAGACGGTGGAGTTGAAGACATCCTTGATCTACGCTGAGACAGCATTCTCGGTTTATCTGAACCAAGGACTGGAAGCCTAGCCGCAACCTAGGTAACCTGTGGACTACAGCGGCCGCTTCGGGAACGAAACTGCCGATTAAGGAGGACGCCCCCCGAACGCCTACGCCGGCGACGCGGTGGGACGGGGTCGGCTTCGGTGAGGTCCCTCCATCTGACGTTGCCGCGTCCGAGATCGAGGACGAGGACGAGGACGAGGAGGAGGACCAAGGGTTCACGATCAAACCGGCCGGAAAGCCTACTTCAGAGCCGGTCGGAGATCCCAAACTTCTTCTAGCGCAGATCACCAGCACTATGAACTGTTTCGGGCAGAAAGACCCCGATGATGTTCTGGCCGAACTCGAACCACTCATCGAGAAACTTACCCGGCGTTACGGTCCGAGCCACGACGCCGTGTTGACCTGCTGGACGAACCTTGTCGTGAGACTGGAGACGAACTCGCTCTGGGAAGAGGCGAGCGACTTGGCGGCTAAGCTCAATGAGAGCGCCCGGCAATCTGTGAATCCTGACGCCTGGCGTAAACTCGGCCTGCTGCTGTGGGGACGGAATCTCTCTAAATGGGGTGCCTTTCATCAATCGGTCGAGGTTCTGGAGGAAGGAGCAGAGCTGGCCTGACGTCTGCACGGGCCAGACGATCTTACGACGGTCGAGTATCTCTCCACGTTGTGTGTCAGCCTTTGGCACGTAGGCCGTAGGGACGAAGCCAGGGCCATGATCGACACAACAATCGAACATCGCCTGAGTGAATTCGGGCAGGATCATCCGACAACTCGATCAGTGCTGGCCACGCGTGAGCGATGGAGTTCGAGCCGCCCCGTCAATCTGCGCATCTATCAAGCGAAGCCATTTACCTACAAAGATCTTGCGTCGATACTGGATCGGGTGGAAACGCCGCAGACCAACGAAACCGAGTCTGTCAACCTGTTACGATCGGCCTTTGACAAAAACGAGCTACTGGTCGATGTTCGAGATCGAGCTACCATCGCCACGAAGCTGCGTCTAGGCGACCTTCTCATTCGGCAAGGCTGGTACGACGAGGCCCGTCTGGTGGCCAAGGACGCCCACAGATGCGCCAAGGAAACCTTCGGTCGTTCGGCCAAACTCGCGGTCGAGGCCAAGAACCAACTAACCCGGGCGTCGGAAGGGCTACGAGGTTTCGAGCTTGCGGACAGCGACCTTTCAGCACCCAACGATACGACAAAGGTTGCAGGCAACTCGCCTGGGGCCGCCGAACTAGAGGTCAAAGACCTCCTGAAGGACGCGAAGGATTTTCTGTTCAGCGATCCGGATCGGGCCTGTCGTATCCTGAAGGCGGCGCTAGCCCGCTCCGATGACTTCTCCGACCCGGACAACCCCGATATCTTGGAAGCGCTCGGGTTCCTTAGTGTTGTGTTGATCAATTCGAGCCGATGGTCCGAGGCTATACCTCATTTAGAGCGGGCAGTGAGGTTCGCAAACAGAACACGTGGCAACAGCGACGATCTAACACTGGAAAACACTCGCATTTTGGCAACCGCATATCTCAATACCGGTCAACCTAACCTGGCGGTTGAGGCAGGTGAGGAACTGCTCAAGGTTCGAAGGGATCAGCTGGGTCCGAGCCACCCACTGACACTTATGGCGATGGCCAATCTGGCCGTGTTCCTCTCGGAGGCTGACCGTCGTGACGAGGCGGTGAGGATCGAAGAAGAGGTACTGGCCCGACGGATCGAAACGCTTGGGCCAACTCACCCAGAAACTATCGCGTCTCGCTCCAATCTGGGCGAAACCTACACCAGCTTGCTCAACCCGGCGGCCGTCGATACGTGCCGTCAGGCCCTCACCGATGCCGAAGCCATGCTGGGGCCCACTCATGACTCCACCGTCGTATGCCGGTCAAACTACGCAAATGCCCTCCGCATGGTTGGCGATATGGAACAAGCGATTGAGGTGATACAACAGGTGCTGCAGCATCGGATGGAGACGCTCGGCCGAGAGCATCCGTTGACCCATGCCGTCGGGGAGACGGTGAAGAGTTGGGTGATCGAACATCACACCGGCCACCCACGAAACCCCTAACCGATGGGCAAACATCGATTCTGCCGAACACATAACGCAGCGGTCAACGAAGGCCGAATGAACACCACCGACGCGGCCGACACTTTGGGCTGACTTGCCTTAGACGTCTACTTCGGTTTACCGCGGTCCGTGCGGCTGACTTGGCCGAACAACGATTGCCCCGACCTGACAGCTCAAATTCAAACCGCTCGAACACCCTTAGAGTTACGAGCAACCTCAACTGTTCAGCGACGTTCCTGTCTGGATGGTGCAGGTTTGTTCAGAGCTAGGTGGTTACCCTAGGGCCGTTCCAATTGAAGTTCCTTGGCGGCCGAACTCATCTCCATCCGAATCCAGTCGAGGTAAAAAAGGTCCTCTCTCTAGCCATTGCCCAATGGTTCTTGGCTGAGGCCTATCCTGACGGTTGTGAGCGATGAGTCACTGATCCGGGCAAAGATTGAGGAGATCACAGGAATAGGGCGCCTCGATTTGATATGGAGAAACGAACTTGGTGGCACTACCTGGTACGCCAACGACGTGTTCGTAAAGTGGAATCCAGTTACAAGCGGAATCGAACTCGTGCGAGAAGTCAAGCGTCTCAGGTGGCTCGAAGGCCGACACCCGGCTCCAGTCGTGGTCGACTTCGGTCGAACTAGGGACGCTGAGTGGCTGATCACAGCAGCACTTACTGGCGAGTCTGCCGTGGCCCCCCGCTGGAAAGAACGACCATTTGAAGCCGTCAACGCCATCGCAGACGGGCTCCGAGCGCTCCACACCATCGATACGGAGAGCTTTCCAACGGAGTGGAGCAGCGAGTCGTGGGTGAACTGCGACCCAGGCAAGACCCTAATGCCCCCCTCTGCAGACGTCGAAGTGCTAGTGCACGGCGATGCCTGTTCGCCCAATACCATCGTTTCGTCCGAGGGGCATTGGGTTGGCAACGTCGACTTCGTAGATATGGCGGTTGGCGATCGTTGGGCGGATCTTGCCGTAGCTTCTATGGCCCTTGAATGGAACTATGGGCCTGGTTTCGAGGGCGTCTTCTTCGACGCTTACGGGATTGAACGTGACAACGATCGAATCGAGTATTACCGTCGGCTCTGGCACGAAGAGTCCTAGAGTTTCAACGCTTACCGTCAGACCCAACACCGTCGAACACAACAACCGTGGAATACATGGAAACCTCATGGTTCGGAGATCCACGGGTAAATATCCAAAAGTCCAAGGGCGGCAAAGCCAAGGCATACCAAGTCCGACAAGTACTGAAAGCGATCGACAAGCTGAACGGAGAACCCAAATGACTGACATCCAACGTTACACCTACCGAGTTTCATGGTCCGACGAAGACAACGAATTCGTGGCGACCGTCGTCGAGTTCCCATCGCTATCGTGGCTGCACCCTCAGCAAGGTGAGGCTTTGAGCGGTCTGGTCCAACTCGTCGAACAGGTCGTCGCCGACTTAGAAACAGCTGACGAGTCGGTCCCAGAACCGATTGCGAATCGGCGATATTCGGGTAAATTCAACGTCCGCGTTCCCGAATCACTGCACCGAGAACTAGCTCTTACCGCAGCCGAGGAAGGCATCAGCTGTTCAGAGTATGCAAGCGCCTTGGGCCCGAAACCGGAATTGAACCGGCGACCTACTCATTACGAATGCCCCAACCATCGTCCAACCCGTGCCGAATACCACTTAAGTAGTAGGCTCGTCGTTCCATACTGTCTGATGCGTACCCATGATTCCATGTGGTATCCGAAAGTTTCCTGGGTGAATTCCTGGGTTGCGGATTCTTAGGCGGGGAAGTCTTCAAGCCAAATATCGATGGCATAAACCACTGACGCTCCAGGTCTCGGATCAGAAACATCCTCGACGACAAAGACGTGAAACCCAGCCACGGTGCGACCAGAAATGGTGAACCGCCGACCAGGCCCGTGAGCCACGCCAACCTCATCCCAGATGGCGACATCCTGAGCCAACGCGTCTAGGACCGGGACAAGATCAAGGCGACGAAAATCCGAAGCGAGCTGACCCGAGACTTGCGTATCAATATCTTCGAGCGCGGTTTCAGCGATTCGTACCGCTCTCACGAATGTCGCGCAGCTCGCTCCGCTAGAACTTCAAGCTCTTCTGGAGTTCGACGGTTCAGCGCTTCAACCGCGCCTGGAGTCAATTCCTCATCCGAAGTCAAAAACGACACACCAGACCGTTCAACAACTGTTGGCTCCGTAGACCGCTGCTCCATAAGCTAAGAATAGTAGCCACACCAACAAAACGCTAGACCCTAACAGAAGACAGCCAGCGGAAACCCAAGCGCCAAAAAAATTGACTCGCTCCAATCCGAGCAACCCGACTTTCGGCAAGTCAACCGAGACATTTCCTGATTTAGTCACTAACGACAGATCTTATAACCAACGTTTTACCAGGTCAGGTGCGCAAGCACCAGCGCCCGAAGCCGGAATTGAACCGGCGACCT
>CAZKEM010000060.1:0-43432 GCA_964551835.1 uncultured Acidimicrobiaceae bacterium
TCGTTCGGCGAAGACGCTGAGGACTGGGCTCCAGCCGTTGTGACGGTTAATGGTTAAACAGGTTCTGCCAAGCCGACCCTCGCGGACGTTCCAAATGGCACCAAGGTGTTGTTATGGATCACCGACCATGGCTCAACTAACGGTCGAAACACATTTCGGCTAAACGAAGTGATCATTTCTCCGTAGCCGTCTTCTTTTGTCAAGTAGATGTTTTGGGGCGACAAATCAGCCCAACAAGGCTAGCGTAACGTTATCAACAATTCGGATTTAGCGCTTGTCGCACGTAGCCAAAAAGGCGATCGTGGCTCGGTCGACGAATTATTGCGTCGCCACTACGACTACATCTACGCGGTTTGTCGACGGGTGGCGGGCAATGAAGCTGACGCGAACGATTGTACCCAAGAGGCTATGATCGCAATCGTCAAAGGTCTCGATAAGTTCAATTCGAAATCCTCGTTTAAGTCTTGGGCATATCGAGTTGCCACCAATGCATGCCTTGACGAGCTACGCCGAAAGAAGCGTCGGCCGGTCCCAACGGACATCGATATTGAAGTCGACGTTCATACGGCTCCAACCGAAGACCGTATTATCGTCGAACAAATATTTGTCGACGGCGCGCTGTCGACTCTTGATGAAAGCTACCGGACAGCCATAGTCCTGCGCGACATTGTCGGGATGGATTACAAAGAAATTTCGGAGTGCCTAGAGATCCCATTGGGCACTGTTCGCTCCCGAATTTCACGCGCAAGGCAACAATTATTGCAAGAATTTGAACAATCGGGGAACAAAACGAGCCCCGCCGAGCGTCATAGGTAGCGAGATGACTGAGAAACTCAACGAAATTGCATCTGCATATGTTGATGGCGAGGCGACGCCTGAGGAATCTGCCTGGGTCGAAACCAACGCCCAGGCCCAGTCAGTCGTTGACAACATTCAACGAGTTTCAAAGCGTATTAGGTCGGTCGAACCTCAGGGTGAGGCGGTCAAGCAACGCCATATTACCGCTGCGTTAGCGGCTTTTGACGACACTTCGATTACTGGTACCACCGCCGTTGAAAATGTGGATAGTGCCGTCACACGGAACGTCGACCAGCGAGAAATTCAGGGACGTTCAGGAAATGTCATTCCAATGCCGGATCGACCTCAACGCCGTTGGATCACCCCAGTCGCCAGCGCAGCAGCCGTAGTTCTCGTCGTTGGAGCAGGCTTCGCACTACTTTCATCTCAAGGTGGTGTTCACGACGCAACCGAAAAAATCCGTTCTGGGGTCAGTTCGAGTCAACCGGACACAGCCCCGTCAGCTTCAGAGAGCGGCAGCGTTGCAGATGCCGGGCCGGAGATTCCTGCCGACGCTATCGGACCAGCGGAATCGGATTCGGATCTAGAAAGCCCGGCGACGACCCTTGAAGACCCCGAGCAGTTCTCAACCATTCAGGCAAGCCCTCAAGAGATTGCTACGTTCGACGAGTTACCGACCGGAGATGAACTCGACGAATTCATAGCCGAAACCGAATTGGAGACCGACTTCGCCAACTCGAATTGCGCTGCCGGAGCAAGCGATTTCGCTGAAGGTTCGTTGGTCGGCTTCATACCAATCCTGCTAGCCGGCGAACCAGCCGAATTGTTGGTCTTCACGTCGGGAGCCAGTTCTGTCGACAGCGTCATCGCCGTCGATGGCGACTGTGGTCGACTGTCCTAAGAACTGCCACTCGAGCTGGCTATATCCGAAAGAATTCATGAACCAGTTCTCGGGGCGTCAACACGTTGGCCTTCAATCAGATATGTTTGGATGTAATGTCCGAACTTGATTCAATCGGGTCGACCGAGTCGACCACCGAAAAAGACTGGCCAGTTAAGACTTCCGAGATGGTAGTCCACTATGTCGGGTCGGTAAGAGATAAGACCACTGGCCCCGCGTTGGTAGCTTCTCGGTATGCCGTCTATTTTTTGGCGATAGCTCTCATCGGCATTGTCTTACTGATTTTGATGTTGATCTTAGCTATACGCGTTTTTGTGCTGGCAACCGGCTACCTTCCAATAATCGATCCAGGAGAACCATGGCTCGCATACATCGTGTTGGGTTCGCTTTTTACTATCGTCGGTGGCTTGCTTTGGAAGAAACGAGTCACACGAACTGAATCGACCCACGAAGCAGGAACGGAATAGATTCTCGCTTTAGTTGGGTTAACAACCGACGATCATAAATTGAACGAACATCTGGAGAAGTTAGTTGACCGAAGTACATGATGTAGCGATTATCGGAAGCGGCCCTGCCGGATTGACCGCTGCTATTTACACAGCTCGGGCAGCCCTCAAACCCCTCGTGTTAGAGGGGGAACCCTCTTCGACGAGCGACCAGCCCGGTGGTCAACTAATGATGACCACCGATGTCGAAAACTACCCCGGCTTTCCAGACGGAATCTTAGGACCCGAGTTGATGGCCAATTTTCGGGCACAGGCCGTTAGGTTCGGGGCCCAGATCGAGACGGTGAAAGTCTCTAAAGTAGATTTTTCTTCCCGTCCGTTCAAACTCTGGATCGGAGCGGATACCGATGGTGAACCTGCCTATGTCGCTACTACTGTGATCGTTTCGACGGGCGCCAAGGCATTGATGCTTGGGCTCCCGAACGAAGAACGACTTGTTGGACATGGTGTTTCGACTTGCGCTACGTGCGACGGGTTTTTCTTTCGAGACCAGGACATCGCCGTCGTCGGTGGTGGCGATTCCGCTTTGGAGGAAGCTGGATTTCTTACCCGGTTCGCTAAGTCGGTCACAATCGTCGTTCGTCGAGACGAACTAAGAGCGTCAAAGATCATGCAGGACCGGGCCCGTAACAACGACAAGATCACCTTCATGTGGAACACCGAGGTCTCAGAGATTCTCGGATCCGATTCGTTGAGCGGCCTCGCGGTTACAAACAACGTGACCGGTGAGACAAGTCAGCTCGATGTCACTGGTCTCTTCGTTGCGATCGGACACGTCCCCAACACTCAACTGTTCGATGGACAGCTGGCCATGAAGGACAACGGCTACCTAATTACTCAAGCACCCAGCGCTCGAACAAGCGTCGAAGGTGTATTCGCTTGCGGTGACGTTCAAGACGACGTTTACCGTCAGGCCATTACCGCTTCGGGTTCGGGCTGCACAGCCGCTATCGATGCCGAACGGTGGCTAGAGGCACACCATGATGGGGAATAGTTCCGAACATCCCCTGGGTTGAAACTAGCAACTGCTTCGAAACAATCCCCAATTCTTATACCATTCGCATTTACCACAAACCTAAAGGCAGGCCATTACATGTCTGAAAAAGTCGTAACGCTCACCGATGCTACATTCGATGAGGTGATCAATGGCGCAACTGGTCCAGTTGTCGTCGATTTTTGGGCCGACTGGTGCGGCCCGTGCAAACAAATCGCTCCGATCTTGGACGAAATCGCTAGCGAAAAAGAAGACGTCACCATCGCCAAGCTCGACGTGGATGCCAATTCTGCAAGCAGTCTCAGGTTTCAGGTTCGCAGCATCCCAACGTTGATCGTTTTTCGCGACGGTGAAGTAGACAAGCGAGTCCAGGGCGCTATGCCGAAGGACAAATTGGTCGCTGAACTCGGGATCTAGTTTCCCCTATTCTGGACCTCGACCTCCAACTACCTTCTGCCCACAACCAGCATCCGTGCCGCAATCCGTGGCGGGGTGCTGGTTCTTCGTTCAGGCGCATAGGATCGTAGGGACGGGAGAAACGTTGTGAAGTCGATTGAACGAGCGTTGGGTTTCGTGAACCGAGCGGACTATGCCTTGGCCAAGCCCGCGAGGCTCGCTGACCGGTGGGAAGAGTCGATTCGCTCGAAGACCGACGAACGGCTAGTTCATTCGTTTCCAACGAGTATCGACACCGCGGTGCGGCGTATCCGCGAACCACACCAACATTGGGATGCCTGTGATGTTGATGTGGTTAAGTCGGTGGTTGACGCTGAAGCGTTTCAGGTTCTGCGAGTATTAAGCGCTCACCCCTCCGGTTGGGTTCGAGAAGAAGTTGTGAAACAAATGGCCAACTTCGAGTTCAGCCAGGTAGCACCCCATCTTGCCAACCGAGCCCTTGACTTTGTACCCGCTATCCGAGAGACCGCTCAGCCCATCATTTCCGGTGTGTTGTCGGCGCTTCTTACCGAACGACAGACCAGCGGGGCAACCGATTCACTACCAAGTGCTGCCAACATCGTTATAGGCAAGCTCGTCCGACCTCGTGCGGCAACAGTCTGCCCTGAACTGGTTCTGCTGGGTCTCGAGTTGGGCAGAACGGCAGTCGATGATCGCCCCGGCCGGTTACGGGAGAACGACGACCCGATGCTGGCGTTGGCCCCGTACCGTCAGGTGGTCAAGACAACATCGGACCCAAAGGCAGTCGAGTCGCTCGAAGCGATTGTCACCTATTTGACCAGCTAGATTTTGCGATCATCCGTAGATTCACGGTCGGGGACATTCTGCTCCAACTAACAGGGTCCTACCGACAGACGAGTTGGATATGTGGGACGGTTGAAGGCCTGGCCTAAGACGTGGCCTGAAAGGAACTTCCCGCTGTATATGCATATACTATCTAGCGTAGTGTTTGGCAAATTAGCGCTAACAATATTCTGCTATTTCAGCAGTTCTGAGGAGTTAAAATGGCAATTCATGGGGATCTGTCCCAGTACAACGAGATTCAGGGTTCAGAGTACCACTTCACCTTACAGAACGGCAAGCTGTTGAAGGTCGACCTTCGACATGGTCCGTTTCAGGCTCGTTCTGGTTCGATGGTCGCCTACCAAGGCGAAGCGACCTTCGAGAACAAGGGCTCCGGTGGCGTCGGCAAAATGTTAAAGAAGGCAACCACCGGTGAAGGCGTTCCAATCATGCACGTCGGCGGCACTGGTGAAGTGTTCATCGCTGACGAGGCTAAAGACATCATCGTTCTCTACTTAGAGAATGACCAGGTTAGTGTTAATGGTAAAAACATTCTGGCATTCTCATCAACCGTCCAGTGGGATATTCAACGAGTCGGTGGCGGAATCGCTGGCGCCGTCGCTGGCGGTCTTTATAACGTCATGCTTCAAGGCACCGGGTTTATCGCGATAACGACCGACGGAATTCCGGTTATGTTGGATGTCGGTTCAGCACCAACAGCTGCTGATCCACAAGCCGCTATCATGTGGTCGTCCGGCGTGCAAATGCAGATGAAGAAAGACACTACTGGTGGTTTGAAGTCGCTCGCTCGGGGAGGCTCCGGCGAAACGTTCCAGATGGCATTCGGCGGCCAAGGTTTCGTGATGGTTCAACCGTCCGAGGGCTCGACGCTACCTGCGAGCGGAGGCGGCGGTGGAATGCTGGGCGCCTTAGGCGGTTAGAGACCTTCCCACTTAAACGGTGTTGAGCCGGGTGTCTTGAGTCGCGAGGCTTGAAGACACCCGGCTTCACTTTTGCCGGCGCACCCCATATATACCCAGAACTACCCGGCCAGGTATGTTTCATACCGCGTATACACCTAGCGATACCCAAAAAAGGTCTGCTTATAACCACGGTTACGGAGATCAACGACTAGATTGGACGCCATGGTGACGATCGATCATTCCGTGGTAGTTGGCATAGGTAAGGGCGGCAGCTGTAAAACCACCCTCGCGACCCAACTGGCCGCTATCTGGTCCAGCGAAGGAAAACGTGTCTTAATCGCAGATCTGGACACTCAGGCTTCTGCGACGAAAGTGTGTGGACTCGATCCCAACGACCATGGCGACGGACGCCATCTGATGGATTCGGTCATGTATGGCGACAAACTCAGCACCGTTAAGGCCCGCGATCGACTTCATGTGGTCGTCGCCGGTAAACACACCAAGACCTTGTCGCATCACCTCGTCACGGCCGAGGGCGGCCCAGAAGCCTTTGCCCAGAGCTTTAACGGACTGCTGGACGCTAATCAGTTTGACCGGATCGTCTTCGACCTTCCACCCTCGGGCTCGTCTAGGCTCGCCGATATGGCAATGCAAACCGGCAAGTACCTTCTAGTCCCGACAAGTTCGGGGGTCGACAACATCGAGGGATTGCGGGTTCTAGCCGAAGAACTCGAGCTTCTGGAGTCCGAAATCTTGCTCCTGGGCGTTGTTTTGATGCGAATCGGAGCAGGTGCCAGTCGAAAACGGGCCGCAGCGCAACAAGAAGTCTCGGAGATCCTCGACGGCGTCGCCGATCCGTTCAGCACTGTTATTCGCGAAGCAAGCACCGCATACGACGACAGCCGAAAGGCGAAGTTGTTCTTGCATGAGTACGCTGAATGGGCTAGCACGGTATCTATTACCAACCAAATCAAGGGCAGGATCCAAATTCCTACCAACCTGACCGACCTAGCTCACGAATTTTACGAACTTGCGGACGAAGTGGACGACCGAATTGCACTAGCTGAACGACTGCTGGAGACATCGACATCATGAGTGACAAGACCTTAGGTAAGGCACGAGGCCTCAACTCGATCGCCGACCCGTCCGCATTTCGGGGAACAGCTGGTCGGCGACGTAGAGAACCGACCCCCACCGACCCTTCAACCGCTCCCGTCGAACCCGAAGAACCCGCTCCAGAAGCGGCTAATCCGGTTGAATCGCCTAAACCATCACGACCAAAACCCACGACTCGTGTTGATCAAACTAAAGACACGAGGCGCAAGAGGCGAGAGCTCTCGGTCCCACACGACATCTCCGAGGCGCTGGAGAACACTGCTATTAACCCGGCCGATATCGTCATGAGCGCCTATCGCCGCCACGGTGACGCCATTTATGCTGGCGCAGGCGGACGCCCGGTTAGCAAAGGTCGTTCGCGGCTTCGACTATCTCTGACCGACGCCGATTTCGACAAGGTCATTAGGCTTGGCGAAGGGCGCGGATGGAACCGGTCCGAAACGGTGGCCGTCCTCGTGGCCTTCGAGCTTATGCCAGACACGATGGAACTCG
Source organism: uncultured Acidimicrobiaceae bacterium (assembly GCA_964551835.1). Classification (GTDB taxonomy): domain Bacteria; phylum Actinomycetota; class Acidimicrobiia; order Acidimicrobiales; family SZUA-35; genus JAHDCC01. Next base: position 6,970 of record CAZKEM010000060.1, read on the forward strand.
GCCCCCAAAAATAACCTTATCGAACCATATCAAACCTTTTTATACCCAAAGACCCCCAGGTTGGGTTGTGCAACAATTGCTTTCTGTGAACGCTACTGAGCCGTCCAACCACCATCGATAGTGATATTGGAACCCGTGATTGACTGTGCCTCATCTGAACACAGCATTGCCGCTAGCTTTGCGACCTCCTCAGGTTCAATCAATCGTTTTACCGACGAGTTCTTGAACAAAATTTTCTGTTGAACCTCATCTTCACTCATGTTGTTGACCAGGGCTTGATCTGCGATTTGGTTCTCGACCAAGGCTGAACGCACGTACCCGGGCGAAATCGCATTAACGGTAATACCATATTCGCCTCCTTCCAGGGCCGCTGTTTTGGTAAGACCGACTAGACCGTGCTTGGCTGCCACATAGGCCGACTTGTTGGTAGAAGCGACCTGCGAGTGAATCGACGCCATGTTATCACTCTTCCCCAGTTGTTCCTTTGCATATGGGGCCAAACAGATTTTGTCAGCCGAAATGGAGCGTTAAGCATCAGGTCAATCATCGCGTTCCATGTGTCTTCGGGGAACTCTCCCAACGAACAAACATGTTGAAATCCAGCATTGTTGACCAAAATGTCGACCTGTTGATATCGCCGAACAGTCGTATCGACCAATTCTGCACAGGCACGCGGATCAGTTAGGTCAATATTCAAAAAGTCGAATTCGCCAGATTTGGCCATAGTTCGGCCTGCTTCTGCGTCACGGTCAGCAATGACAACTCGAACGCCCGATTGGCGCAAGGCATGCGACACCGCGGCCCCAATACCGTTTGCTCCACCAGTTACAATGGCAACTCGCTGTACATCGCTATCCATGACCTTCTTCCGGCCGGTATCCCTCGATTCTGGGATAAGCCAAGAATCGTACCACCCAAACCCGGCTTCCAGCCAAGATTAGGGCCTATCCTCTGGGCTCGGACGCCACCCCAATCGGTCACCGGAGGCTAGTATTCTTCATCCACTTCGACGTATGCTCGACTATTCGCTCGGTCCAAACTGCCCACACACCACCACTTTGTAACCACCTATACCCACAATCCACCAGTTCTTCTCAAATTTGGACCCTATTTGCACCTCTATTTACAGATATCACCCCCGTTTCACGTGAAACAGGGAGAACTTATACAAGTACTACCCACAAGTACGGCCTGATTGACCACAAGACTATCCACAGCTTGTGGGCAAGGGTTGGATTCTTTTCAGGCGAGTTCTTGGAAGATCCGGTCCAGGTCTTCGAGGTCTGCGAACTCGATTACCAGGCGACCTGGGCCCTGCTGGGGCAATACGGCTGAGACCCTGGTCGACAAACGATCGGCGAGGACCGTTTCGACTTCGAGTAAGCCAGGGTCGGCTGTGGATTTGGCTCTTACCGGGTCTTTTCCGGGCTGAATGCCGCCCAAATTGGCCGTGTAACGCTTTACGACCCGTTCGAGGGCTCTTACGCTGAGGGCTTCCAGCATTGCTCGCTCAGCGAGCAATTGGCGACTGTGTGGATCTGGCAAGCTTAGAAGAGCCCTCGCGTGGCCGGCTGAAAGGTCTCCGTCCATCAAAAGGCGTTGAATCGAGGCCGGAAGTTGAAAAAGTCTCAGTGTGTTCGCCACTGCAGGCCGACTCTTACCCACACGCGCCGCGACTTGGTCGGAAGTCAGACCGAAGTCGTCGATAAGTCGCTGGTAGGCAGCGGCCTCCTCGATCGGGTTCAAATCGGATCGATGGAGATTCTCGACAACTGCTTGTTCCAGCGATTCCCGGTCATCGACCTCACGTACAACTACCGGAACTTCGGCCAGCCCCGCGAGCTGTGCTGCCCGCCATCTACGTTCGCCGGCAATCAGCTCGAATGACGCCGAGTCGAGTGAGCGAACCAATATCGGTTGCAATACACCAAGCTCGGCAATCGAATCCGCAAGCCCCAACAACGCTTCTTCATCGAAGCGCTTACGTGGCTGAAGGTGGTTGGGAATGATCGAGTCAACGGCAACGTACTTCAAGGAATTTAGATTACCTGCAAGACCACAAACCACCCGAAGAATGGGCCCAATTACGGTATGATTTGGGTAAGATCTGGTACAAAAGTGGTCTATACGCCTAACTTAAGGGTATTTTCGGTTAGATATGACGGTTCCCGGATAGTGGTCGCGCTGGCGGGTCAATTTGGACTAGGGGCATTCGACGATTTTGTCGGTGCGTTTGTATTCAACCGGCGTATCGGTGTTGTAGCCGGTCACGTGTACCAGGTCTTGTTCTACCCATTTGATTTTGACTACTAGCAGCCCGTCTTCGGACCGCCTCGGCCAATCTTCAGGAATCCCGGTTTCGGGGTTAATGATGCTCGGATCGGCGATTTCCCAGTATGAACCATCGATTTGGTTTCGATAAGGCGACACCCCACACGTGTCTCCGCCGTTCCACTCGTCTATCCAAATCTCGCCGAGATCGTCTAGAGGCTCCATGTGAGGGTACGGCTTGTACTCAAATTCGTCCAGGGACCGGTCTTCCACCGTGGCCATGGCAATATCTATGGCGGCCAAACGAATGAACTCTGGCCTCTTCTCGGCCCAACGGGTAGCGTACTCAGTTCTGCTAGGTGTCCTGGGGAGGATCTCAGGATCTTGAGGTTCTTCGAGACCCCTGTATTCCTTCCATTCGTCGCTCCGAAAGTCGTACAGTTGCTGCATACAACCGTCGGCGGTTCGAAGTGCAGAGTGGTACCGGGCTATCTCAGGATCATCGGTGTCAACGTACCGGTCTCTTACTGGAGGGTTGTCAGGGTCGAAGCCTTGTTCTTCGATACAGTCGTCGAGTTGGCCGATATAGCGTTCGGCTAGTTCCTCGAGGCTTTCGGTTTGGTGAACCGAATCCGCTGGATCGTCGGCCTTAACGGTGTCGTCCATCCTCAGCCTGCTGCCGATAAACACTATGACGATAGCGGCCGCGGCAACTGCAATTAGCGTAGTGGCGATTCGATTTTTTCGTGAGGCCCCCGACGTTGGCTGCAGCCGGTGGACGGCCTTTTTGTGACCTTCGGGCTCGCCGAGTTCGACGATCGTCGATGTTAGTTTTTCGCTAGGTTCGATTTCAATACTGGCCCGATCGAACAATTCGGAGAGTTTGGTTTCCACGTCGGTGCTTTCAGTGTTGCCGTTCATGACAGTTCCTCCTCCAATTGTTGCAAGCCCCGGTGAAGGTTTGACCTCACCGTGCCCTCAGGAAAGCCGGTAATTTCGGCGATTTCTCGCAACGAATATCCGCCATAGAATTTTAAGACAACCACCAGTCGACGCTTCGGTTTTAGTTTCTCCAACACATCGAGCAGGTAGGTGACGTCCGACGATTGAGAAACCGGGGCCGCCAGGCTAACGTAACGGTCCTTGACCTTCTGTCGTCGGAGACTGTCTCGGCACCGATTCACCACTGCGGTTCGCAGGTACCCGGCCGGGTTGTCGACCTCGGCCCAGTCTCCATGAAGCTTAATGAACGCTTCTTGGACGACCTCTTCGGCCCGGGTGTTGCTGCTCAGAATATAAGTGGCTAGGCGAACCATTTTCGCCAGTTCGGACTGATAGGCATCTTCAAACGTTTTGAGCACAGATACACCCTTGGTCGGAATATAGTGGTTGCCGCTTTGGTTCGGCGGCGATTCGGACGCCGATAGTTTCTGACGTCGCTGCCGGTGATCCTCGGTTCGATAGGTTCGAGCATTCATACATACATGACGGCTAAGACCGAAGAAACTCTCCAAAATGAATGTAATTGATTTTGACGCCGGTTTTTCGTCGCGACCCTGCCAGCTACGCGGCCAACATCGTTAAGGAATAATGTGGTCAAAGAACGGCGACGAATGGTTAGCGAGCGGTTGTGAATGGTTAACAACCAGTCACCTCTGACGGGTCATTGGGTATAAAATGGTTACGGTAAGGTATAGCCCGTCCAGGGCAACCAAATTTGGTCCTTAGTCGCCGGGTTTACCGACAACTTCGACGGCTAAGTCGCGATATGCCAACGAACCTCTGGAAGCAGAGTCGAACACCGTGATCGGTTGGCCAAAACTCGGAGCTTCCGAAAGTCGGACCGTGCGAGGAATTACTGTGTCACAGACCAGCTCGCCAAAGTGGGCCCGGACCTCGTCGGAGACTTGACTCGCCAAGTTGGTCCTCGCATCAAACATCACCAAAACAATACTCGACAGATGAAGTTCTGAATTTAGATTACGCTGAACCAAGTCCACGTTTCGGAGCAACTGCCCAAGCCCTTCCAACGCGTAATACTCGCACTGGATAGGGACAAGTACTTCCTGCGCCGCCGCCAATGCATTAACTGTCAGCAGTCCAAGTGAAGGTGGGCAATCGATAAACACAATGTCGTAGTCGTCTCGAACTGTCCCGATGGCGTTCTTAAGTCGCATCTCTCTACTAAAAGCTGGCACCAGTTCGATCTCGGCTCCCGCCAAATCGAGGTTCGCGGGAGCGATAAACAAATTCTTGACCGCTGCCGCTTCGATTGATTCTTCGAGCGGAACGTCTTGCAACAACACATCGTACAGCGAGGTTTTTAGGGTTCTAGGATTCAGGCCAAGCCCAGTACTGGCATTGCCTTGTGGGTCCAAGTCGACAATGAGAACTCGGTGCCCCAACTCAGCTGCGGCGGCACCCAGATTCACAGCCGTCGTCGTTTTGCCTACGCCACCTTTTTGGTTTGCTACAGCAAGAATCCGGCAACCCGACTCTTTGCTCTTCGCTCGACTCGGGGCGTCATCTTTCGATTTAGCCGGCTCTTTCGATTTAGCCAAGTTGACTCCTACTTCGGCAACGGCGCCAACTCGCGAGTGTCATCGCTAAGCAAGCCTCGACGCCAATGTTAGCTGACATCAACCAACTTTGAGACAATACATCCCCGATCGGTAGTATCCGCTACCGACTTCGAGTACCTACGCACACGCGGCAGTGTCTCAACAATCCCGACGATTTAGAAAAGCGGCTTCTTCGATGCGATTTTTGGTCGACGCGGCAGATCTTTGGGGATATCGCCAACGCGTTCGAAAACGGCTATTCCATCAGTTGGCTCGACTTGACTCATGCCAAAGGATCGAAGCGTGGCCACATCGGGCCAGTTCCGCTCGTTCGGAGGTTCACTCACCACAAACCTGCCCCGCATAGCAAGCAAACCAATGGCACATTCGAACGTCCAAGCGGGCGGCCCAAATCCGCGAGCGGTGACAGCTGAGAACGTTCCTCTAATCTCGTCGTTTCGAGCAAACTCCTCCGCCCGAGAACGTTTGACTTGTACCCGTTCTTGTAGCTCGAGTTCACATACCGCCCACACCAAAAACGAACAACGACGCTGGGAGGTATCAACCAGCGTCGCTGTCAAGTGTTCGTTGTCTACGAGCAAGGGGAGTGCGGGTACTCCTCCTCCAGATCCGATATCGGCGATAGTCACGTGTTCTTGGGTGAGACCGGAGGCAAACCGGGCCGCGTGGTCTATATGGGTTTCGACATCTCCGGGCCCTAAGAACCCGACCTTTTGTGCACGTATTAAAACACGATGGAGTGTATCGCTATTCGGACTCATCGGTGTCTTCAGCCACCGCTCCGGGAGCCACAACTACTCTACGTCGAGGATCGTTTCCGACCGAACGGGTTTCGATCCCGTCGACTTCCATAAGAGCGTTGTGGATCACCTTGCGGTCACTCGAGTTCATCGGCTCGAGTTCGACGTCGGTCCCCTCAGTTGCGGCTCGATCGGCCGCCTTCAGTGCGAACGCTCCTAGTGCCTCGTTTCGACGAACGCGATAACCGCCGACATCCACAGCAATTCGAACGGAACTAGGAACGGTCCGTTGAGCCGACATGCGGCTGAGTTCTTGAATTGCGTCGAGCGTGCGGCCTTTTGGACCGACGAGTAGGCCATGTTGTCCCTCGATCGTCGCCATAACGCTGTTGGCTTCAACTTCGGTAACGTTGACTTCGCCATCGAAACCAAACGCGGTAGACAGGCCAGATAAAAAGCCTGTGAGATGTTCTGACACCTCTTCCTGACTAGATTCCGGAACATCTCGTTCAGTTCGTTTTGAGCGACTAGGTCGGCTCTTTCCTTGATTACGTTGCGACCGTTGATTTGAGCCGGAACCACTCCGTTTAGACTCACCAGATTTGGAGCCTTGACCACGGTTCGAAGACGACTTGTTGCGGTTCCGGCCATTCTTGTTCGATGACCCACTACCTCGACGTTTGTCATTTCGACGGCGTCGACCGCTGTTTGAATCATTCGAACTGGTCTCTAGTGGCTTTACCCGAGCTTTGACTCGGGCCGAGCCCCGAACCCGGCCGAACAACCCTTGTTTTGGTTCTTCAACGACTACTATTTCGGCTTCGTCTTGGTCTACACCAAGGTTGTCCAGTGCTAGATCAATAGCTTCTGGGACCGACTTTGCGGTTGTGCTTACCCATTCCACGTTATTTACCTCTTCCGCTTCTTACGAGCCGCTTGCGACTTGGTACCTTTTGGGGTGACCCGACTATTTGCCGGGATCTTCCCATTGGAACGACTCTTTTGTGCTTTTAGTTTCTGTTGGCGTCGATCAGCCCAAGCTTGGTTGCGATCGCTGCCTGTCGATTTCTTCGAGTTGTTCTTTCCATTTGACTTATTCGACTTCTTCTTGGTTTCGCTAGCCTTTTTCTTAGATTTCTTATCTTTGTCCGTCTTGTTTCCTGCGTCTTCGGTTTTGGAGTCTTGAATCGCCGAGGCCGCTCTCTTACCAATGGACTCTTCCCCTCGGTAAAAGGATCGGGTTATGTAGGCTTGCTGGGCAATTCGGAACATACTCGACGTTGCCTGGTACAACATCAATGCTGCTGGGAATATGAATCCCCAGATACCCGACATCAGCGGCATGATTCTCATCAGGTTCTGTTGCATAGCGTTTCCTGGCGCTGCACCATCTCGCCGGGCCGACACCTGGCGCTGTTGATAGTAGCTACCGGCGACCACGACTATGATCAGCAATATATAAGGTATCGCTTCGAAAGGGTTCCTCTGGAAGACATCGCCCGCACGGACGGCTAGGTCGAAGGGGCCAAACGGCATTTCAGTCGACTCAACAAGTCTCTCGTAAATCAACGAATCTCTGGGTACCCACCTGGGGTTGAAGTTGTTGACGTCTATTGCCGTTCCACCATCGGCGGTACGCGCTGATTCGGCGATTCCAAAAAAGGCCGAGTCGCCGTTGCGGGTCGTGAGTCCAATAAAGATTCGGTAGAGAACCAGGAACACCGGCAACTGCGCCAAAATAGGAAGGCAGCCACCGATGGGGTTGATACCTTTTTCTCGGTATAGGGCCATCGTCTCTTGATTGAGCATCTGCTTATCGTCTTTGTATTTCTTTTGCAGTGCTTTGAGTTCGGGCTGGACGAATTGCATTGCGATCGTGGACCGGGTGGCCTTCAACGTGAGTGGCATCAGAACCAGCATCACGGTCAAGGTGAGCAAAATTATCGCTACTCCGTACGAGCCTCCGATAACGGGAAGTTCGAAGAAAAAGGCGAGTAGTCGCGCTATCGCTTCAAAGATCGGGTCAAATACTTCAAACATCTATTTCTCCGGGACAGGGTCGAGGCCAGAGGAACCAAATGGCTGGCATCTCAAAACTCTTTTTAGGGACAACCAGCTTCCTTTGGCAGCGCCGTAGGTTTCAATAGCCTCACTGGCGTAGTGCGAACAGCTTGGTACATAACGACATCGCGGTTTTCGGGCAGGTGCGGTTTTGTGGTAGACCGCCAACAGTCGCTGCAAAATGGAACTCAACTGAATGCCCCTTTAATCTCAAGTGCTTCGAAACAGGACCTTGTGCAATCCAATAGGTCTGTAAACGATTGTTGGTTCACAAACGGCTTCGCAATCAACAAGAAGGCACTACCGGCGGGTAATTCAGTGCGGTCGCCACAAATTTGTGTGAAGGATTCACGCATACGACGCCGAGCCCGATTTCGTTGGACTGCGTTGCCGAATTTCCTGTTCAGAGCAAACGCCAGCTCGACAGGTGCATCTACTCGGGCGGATTCAACCCTGGTAAAGATCATTAGGAGAGGACCAGAACGAACTCGTACCCCAGCCGACCTAAATGCCGAAAAGGTAGATTTGTTTTGCACTGGACCGATCACGCACTTAGGCGTTTGCGCCCTTTAAGTCGACGAGATCGAAGAACAGCTCGACCGCCTCGGGTTGACGAGCGAAGACGGAACCCATGCTTGCGGGCCCGTTTACGGGTGTTTGGTTGAAATGTGCGCTTCACGACTTCTCCTTCGAGCTTTAGCTCGAACCTACTTTGGCCCAGGGTTGACCACGATTTACCGGGCCCGACCCTTTCCAGCAGAGACTGGCGGCGAGCGAGGGTGTCCATCGTGGCTAGCTTCACAGCGTGGCCGACTATATATAGAGGGTACGTCTTCATCTTTCTAAGAACAACAAACCACTCCTGGCTGATATTTTCGTCATATCCCTGTCAAGCCAGGCATCCGCAGCTAATCAGATGTTGAGACTAGGTAATCCATAACCTAGCCACAAACTTTTCCACAAGTAAGTGGGGACGGTATATTCGTCCTGCTACGGTCAGACATAGACGAATCCCCGGTCGTAATATCGCAACAGGCCTCCATTAACGGCCTTTGCTGTATTTGTCCGTTTGAATCGCTAGATATCGAAGCCTCATTTTTTTGTTTCCTGATTGTGGGAAAACTTGTGGAAAATGAGAGAAAGTGCATGTGGGACCTTTATGTTGACGAGCGAGCAGTTGTGGTCAGAGGCCTCAGAACTGCTGCGAAGTCAGGTTTCTGACGGCGTCTGGCAAAGCACATTTTCACAAGCCGTTCCAGGCAGTTTGTCTGGAGACCAGTTTGTTCTCGGGTTACCGAACGGAATCGTTCGGGAAAAAGTTGATGGTCGCTACCGACCGTTGGTGGAAGACGCTGTGGCCGAGGCTGCCGGGCGCGAGGTGAAGGTGTCTTTCGAGTTGGCGCTCCCGACCTTGTTTGATGATGAGGGTCTACCCCCGGCTCAAGACCCAACTTCAGAGACCATCCAACCTGTAACATCGCGACAACATAACCCTTATCAACAAGCCGAACCCTCAACTCCTCAAGTCCAACCCGAAAACTCACCCCCGGCCGACCGTTCGCGTCGATACACATTTGAGACCTTCGTTATCGGTCCATCTAATAGGTTTGCCCATGCCGCAGCGTTATCGGTGGCGGAGCGACCGGGTGGCTCCTATAACCCGCTGTTTATATACGGCAGCGCCGGGCTGGGTAAAACTCACGTGCTTCGGGCAATCGAACACTTCATCAACGACGTTTATCCCCGACTCAAAGTTTTATATGTATCGACGGAGACGTTTCTAAATGAGTTCGTCGATTCGATCAAGAACTCCTCCGGAAACGACTTCAAGCGGCGCTACCGGCAGATAGATGTTTTGTTGGTCGACGACATCCAGTTCATCGCAAACAAAGATTCACTCCAAGAAGAATTGTTCCATACGTTCAATGATCTTTATGGGTCGAACCGACAAATCGTGCTTTCATCCGACCGCCCACCGGATGCCATCCCGACGTTGGAAGATCGTCTCAAGAGTCGTTTTATGATGGGTCTCCTGACCGATATTCAACCGCCCGATATCGAGACTCGCATGGCCATCTTAAGTAAAAAGGCCGACAACGAAAGCATCAACCTGCCAAACGACGTCAGCGAGTTTATCGCTAGCAATATCACAAGTAATATTCGCGAGTTGGAAGGGGCCCTAAATAAGGTGACCGCCTTTGCCAACTTAAACAACGAACCAATGACTACCCAAACCGCCGAGAGGGTCCTCGGCGACTTCATTGCTGACCGTCAGCCGCGGCCGATCACAACCGAAATTATCTTGACGGCAACAGAAGCCCAGTTTGGTTTTCCACGAGAAGAATTAGTCGGGAAATCAAGACGTAGACCGTTAGTGATCGCTCGGCAAGTAGCCATGTATGTGACCCGCGAACTTACAGATCTTAGTTTCCCGCTGATCGCCAAAGAGTTCGGGGGTCGAGATCACACCACCGTGATGCACGCCTGCGACAAAATAGGTGCCCTCATGAAAGAGCGGTCGCAGATCTACAACGACGTTATGCGTCTCGAAAAGACGGTCCGCTCCGAGGCCCAGTCTGGCGAACGCTAGTATGGCGCCTTTCGTTGCCGACTTAGGGCCTTCTTCTCCCGGGTAGAAAAAGGCAGAGAGCCTCAACGATAGTCGCGGGCCCCACCGCCGACTCGGAGTTCTCTACTTGAGATCTGCTACCGATGCTCCAAAGTTGATGTGGAATACCTGGTCATCGAGGACCAAAGCTGGTACGGACTCGACGCCAAGTTGTTCAGCTCGAGCTATTGCGGTTTTGTCTTCACCTAGATCGATGATCGTAAGGTCGGTCTGGTTCTTGTCAAGCACATCGAGCACGTTCTGTTCTGCGTTGACGCACACGGGGCAGCCAGCATGATAAAAGGTCGCAATTGTCATATTCTTACTCCTTAGAAGTATTTACGGATTTAGTATCGAGTCGATACCATACCAGTACCTTACCGGTGAGCTCGACAACAAACAAGTTTTTAGTCGATACTATTTAAGGGTGAACCAACAACCGATGTACCACCATGTAGAGAGGCTTAGCGAGTTATTCACCGTGGCTGTTCGACGAGCTGGCGCCGAGTTTGGCCTCCTGCCAATTCACGTCCGAGTTCTACACTACCTGGCCACCTGTAACCGCTTATCGGATACCCCATCGGCAGTCACCGAATACCTCGGACAAACCAAGGGGCCAGTATCTCAAACACTCAAGGTCTTGCAAGAAAAAGGGCTGGTCACAAAAATGCAAGACAGCAACGACCGAAGGATAACGCACTTGTCCGTCACTAGACGGGGCGACAGGATCGTGCAGAAGCTAGTTGAGGTACCGGAGCTCGTCGACGCGACTACTCGACTTGGGTCAACCCGTTCCGTCGAGGTCGAACGAGCGCTCAGCGATTTGATTTCGGCGCTTCATCAAGCTGGTGGGACAAAGTCGTTCGGGATCTGCGCCTCGTGCCGCTACAACCAAAAAGTCGAAAATGACTCGTACTTTTGTAACTTGGTCCAAGAGTCGTTGACCGCCGAAGAAACACACCTCCGCTGCCGAGAACATAACTGGCCGCTTAGCGTCTCCACCTAACCAATAAATGGGAACCCAGATTGGTTTAGTTCAGGGCACTGCGGCCACACATATAGTCTAAGGTCTTTCAGAAGAGGCTGTCGAAACTACTGGGCTGGCGGATGTATTTCCCGATTCGCTAGGCTCCAAGTGGATAACTATGTGAACTACTTGTGGGTTCGCTGTTACTCTAACTGTGTAAAGGTCTCATTTAGGAGTGGACAGAGGCCATACAATCCCCAAGCAACCCGTTAGGTGTTTAGTTGGTTGAGGGAAACCGTTGTTACCTATGGAAAAATATACGTGCGCTGACCTGGTGTAATTCCATGTCATCCACATTCCACAAGCCCTATTACTGATACTGCTTTATTACGTTAAGACTGATAGAAGATGAACACAGAGGAGATGCCGTGAAATTCCGATGCGAGCGAGATGTACTAGTCGAAACCTTAGGCACCGCTGGTCGGGCTGTAAGTACTCGCAGCGGACTACCGGGGCTGTCTGGAGTTCAAGTCGAGTTAGCAGGTGACCAATTCACGGTCACCGGTAGTGATCTCGATTTGACTATCACTACATCGATTGAAGTTTCAGGAGAATCAGACGGCAAGGCTGTAATTCCATCGCGCCTCGCAGCGGACATTGTTAAAGCGTTGTCCCCGGGGGCAGTTGAGCTCTCCACCGAAGACGAAACGTTGCGGATTAGTGCCGGCCGAAGTGAGTTCAGCATCAGACTAATCACATCGGATGAGTTTCCAGAGATTGCCGAAATCGATGCTTCACCGGTCGAGCTGGATGCTGAACAACTAACCCATGCTCTGAAACAAGTCGTGCTCGCCGCTAGCTCCGACGACTCTAGACCAATTCTTACCGGCGTCTTATTGGCGGCTGAAGGTGATTCGTTGCGGCTGGTGGCAACCGATTCGTATCGCCTAGCTATGAAAGACATCGATGGCATAGAGTTGTTGTCCGAAGGCGAAGAAGTTCTTGTTCCGTCCCGAGCATTGGGAGAACTTCACCGGATTCTTGCAAGCGGGAAGTCGGCCTCTCTGCGCCTTGGGGAGAAAGAAGCTTCGTTTACCGTCGAGGGCGTAACCTTAACGACGCGTTTGATAGAGGGAGATTTCCCGAACTACCGTGGTCTCGTTCCCGACCATCATCCCAATACCTTGACTGTCAATCGATCTTCGTTACTCGACGCGCTACGCCGAGTTAAGTTGATGGCGCCTCAGGAAGGAACTCCGGTTCGTATCGAAATGAATGAGCACGGGATGGAACTCGTAGCGGTAACCGCCGACGTCGGTACAGCACGTGAAGTGGTCGAAAGTAGCTACGTGGGTGAAGATCTGGTGGTAGCCTTTAACCCCCGCTTCCTACTCGAAGGCTTAGAGGTCGCACCAGGCGACGAAGTAACCCTGTTGACCACTGATGAGTTAAAACCGGCGCTGATCAAGAGTGTTGGGTTTGATAACTACCTCTATCTTCTCATGCCGGTCAGGGTTTCGTAGCCAATCCAGGAGTGAGTATCACTTGGGGAAAAGGCTGTGGATTAGTGGATAACTGGGAGGGTTTACCTATGAAGGCCACCCCGTTAGGCGTCTTTTGATGCGGTTGAATCGCTTATGGCTATATAACTTCCGAAGTTACGACACATTCGAGCTTCCGCTTGAACAGGGTTTAACAGCGCTTGTTGGTCGAAACGGCATCGGGAAAACTAACGTAGTTGAGGCCGTATCGATGCTTGCCAGCTTGAAATCATTTCGAGGAGCCCCAACCGAAGCTATGGTGCGCCAAGGCGCTACGAACGCAGTTATCCGAGCCGAAGGCCAACGCGATGGACGCGAGGTCCTAATCGAACTTCAAATCGGTGGCGGCAAAACCAAGACTCAAATCAACAAACAAAAACTAAGACGGGCGCGGGATTTACTAGGCGCTTTGCGGGTCACCGTCTTTGGCCCAGACGACTTAGCATTGGTTAAAGAAGGGCCTTCGGTTCGCAGGGACTACCTCGATGACCTGCTCGTGGCTCTTGACCCGAACGCCGATCGGTTGTTGTCCGACATTGCAAAGATCTTGAAACAGCGCTCTGCGTTGTTGCGTTCGGCCCGGGGAGTGCTGGATGATTCGGCGTCAACGACGCTCGATATTTGGGACTCAAAGCTGAGTGATCGAGGCGAGGCGCTGACTGCTCGACGCGAGCAGCTCGTAACTGATCTTTTGAGTCCAGCCAACGATTCGTATAGCGTGTTAGCTGATAAGCAGACCAATATCGGCCTTGGCTATGAGCGCTCCTGGTCTGCCCCCACATTGGCCGAGGCGCTGGTGGCGGCACGCGATCATGACGTGAAGCGACAGGTCAATTCGGTCGGTCCTCACCGCGATGACGTGTCGGTGACTATCGATGGATTTTGGGCCCGGAACCAGGCTTCTCAGGGTGAACAACGAACCGTCGCGCTTGCGCTGCGGTTGGCTGGCCACCAGTTGATAACAGACCGTCTGGGTGAGCCACCGCTGTTATTACTCGATGATGTGTTGTCAGAACTCGACCCAACCCGTTGCTCGCAACTTCTTCAACACGTCCCTGTTGGCCAGACCTTGTTGACCAGTGCCAGTGAACTCCCGGCCGATACCAACCCGGATCGAATTCTCAACCTGGACGAAATGCTCAACAACTCTTCTTCTCCATTGTTCTGAGAGGGTGTTAAGCCCAACTCCGGGAGCTGCCAAGACGATACAGCGAGGTTGTGGGACTCGAGCCAGCTCTGGTACCCCTAATGGCAGAGTCGACGCCACCCCAGGTAGAATTCTAAACTTGGACAACATGCGAACGACCCTTCTTCTAAATCGATCTAATGGCGACAGACCCTAAACCGTTAGCGGATAGCCTCAATCGTTTTTTGGCGAACTTGGGCGCACCTCCAACCAATGTGTTGGCCGAGCTCGGACAAGGCTGGCCCGAGATAGTTGGCCCCGCATTAGCGGAACAGACAACGCCAGTTCAACTTGTCAATGGCGAGCTCCTCGTTGCGTGTACCGATAGTGCATGGGCGTCCCAAATTCAGTGGTGCACGGCCCAGATCAAGGAACGTTTTAAACAGCTTTATCCACAGGTTGAGTTGGTGTCGGTTTCAACTCGGGTCAAATCCGAATGATCGAGAATATCGGGGGGTGTAGTTGCCTGCTGGGGTAACCCCGGCTGGCCTCTATTTTTGATAGAATTTGAGCACTGGCGACCATCGCGTTTCATATCGGTGGACGTCGGAAAAAAACTGCATGACTACTTCTAAAAACGACAACTCTCAAATTCCGGATGACGCAGCGAGAAATACTGACGTTGATGGATCGGTAGCCGACACCGACGCTTCCTACCGGGCGTCCGACATTCAAGTCCTCGAAGGACTCGAAGCCGTGCGTAAACGCCCGGGTATGTATATCGGCTCAACCGGACCAACCGGGCTTCATCATCTGGTTTGGGAAGTGGTGGACAACTCGGTTGACGAAGCAATGGCCGGCCATTGTTCGCTCATCGAAGTCAGAGCCCTCAGCGACGGCGGTATCCAGGTCTCGGATAATGGTCGAGGTATTCCGGTTGGTAAACATCCGAAATACGAAGATCTCACCGCAGCTGAAGTCGTGCTGACAGTTCTGCACGCTGGCGGCAAATTTGGTGATGGTGGCTACAAAGTTTCTGGTGGTCTCCACGGCGTTGGTATCTCGGTAGTAAACGCGCTGTCGACCACCGTTGAAGTCGAAATCGATCGTGACGGGTCCCGCCACGCCATGTCGTTTGTAAACGGTGGCCAACCCAAAGACAAACTGGTTAAGACCGGCGACTCTCCAAAGGGTGAAGATGGTCGACCTGTAACGGGAACGACCGTCCGGTTTTGGCCTGATCCAGCGATCTTCAAAGAAGGAATCGAGTATCAATCGAAGACACTCGTCGACCGTTTTCAGATGATGGCGTTCCTCAACGCTGGCCTCGAATTCAACTTCATCGACGAACGCGACTCCGATGCCGAAGAAGTTGTACTTCGCTACGACGGGGGTATTAAGGACTTTGTTCGTCACCTCAATCGGTCCAAAGAAGAACTGTTTGACGAAGTTGGCTGGTTCGCCGATCAAGGCGAAAACGAAGAAGTCGAAATAGCGTTTAGTTGGAACACCGGCTACCAAACCGACGGTATTCACTCGTTTGCTAATGGCATCAGCACGCTCGAAGGCGGCATGCACGAACAGGGTTTCCGAACCGCGTTGACCCGAACCGTGAACTCCTATGCTCGAGCCCAAGGAATCCTCAAAGAAAAAGAAGACAACCTTCAAGGCGAAGATATTCGCGAAGGGTTGACGTCGATTATCTCCGTGCGAGTTGCCGAACCTCAGTTCGAGGGCCAAACCAAGTCGAAATTGGGTAACGTCTCAGTGCGTTCGCTGGTCGAGAAAGCGACCAATGAACGCCTTCGCGAATGGTTCGAGGAGCACCCTAAAGAAGCCAAAGTGATGCTGAATAAGGCAATGAACGCGGCGAAGGCCCGTATCGCTGCCACGAATGCTCGCCAAACGATTCGGCGAAAGTCAGCACTCGACGGAGCGGGGCTCCCCGGCAAACTAGCCGATTGCCAAAGTAAGGACCCAACCGAGTCCGAACTTTACATTGTGGAAGGCAACTCGGCTGGCGGCTCAGCCAAAGAAGCACGAGATCCTCGCACGATGGCGATTCTGCCAATTCGAGGCAAGATTCTTAACGTCGAACGAGCACGTCCCGATCGGATGTATAAGAACACCGAAATCATTTCACTAATCCAGGCGCTCGGCGCCGGATTCGGTGAAGAGGAATTCGATCTCGAAGGGTGTCGCTACCACAAGATCATTCTGCTAGCCGACGCCGATGTAGACGGTAGCCATATCCGCACCCTTCTATTGACCTTTTTCTTTCGGCAGATGCGGCCGTTGGTCGATGCTGGGTTTATCTACATTGCCCAACCGCCGCTGTATTCGACCGAAGTTGGTAAGTCGAAGTTGTATCTCAAAGACGACCCAGCTCGCGAGGTCTATTCGGCTGATCATCCGAACGCGGAATTCCAACGTCTGAAAGGCTTAGGCGAAATGGATGCGTCGGAGTTGTGGGAAACCACGATGGACCCCGAAACTCGAACGCTGCTTCGAGTTACCGTAGACCAGGCCGCTATCGCAGACGAAACCTTCGCTGTCTTAATGGGCGAAGACGTCGAAAGCCGCAAAAAATTTATCCAGACCAACGCCGACGATGTCCGCTTTCTCGACATCTAGCCATGTGTCAACTCTCTCCACTTAGGTTGTACTTATGAGTGATCTACCTCCTGGTAACACCAATACCGAAGGCGAAGATTCGGGCGATATTGAACCCATAGCGATTCAAAACGAGATGGAGCAGTCGTTCCTCGAATACGCCATGTCGGTTATCGTCTCCCGTGCTCTGCCAGATGCCCGAGACGGCCTAAAACCCGTGCACCGTCGTATTCTTTGGTCGATGTTCGACGCGGGACATCAACCAAACCGAAGCCACGTCAAGTGCGCTACCGTCGTTGGCGACGTCATCGGCCGGTACCACCCTCACGGTGACCAGGCAGTCTATGACTCGATGGTCCGTATGGGCCAAACGTTCTCGCTTCGCCACACCCTCATCGACCCGCACGGCAACTTTGGTTCTCCTGACGACCCGCCAGCCGCGTATCGCTACACCGAATGTCGGCTTACTAAACTAGCGATGGAATTGTTGAAAGACATCGACGAAGACACCGTCGATTTTGTTGACAACTTCGATGGGAAACATCAAGAACCAACCGTTTTACCCAGTCGATTCCCGAACCTATTGGTCAACGGCTCACAAGGTATCGCCGTCGGAATGGCGACAAACATTCCACCCCATAACTTGGGTGAAGTAATCGACGCCTCAATTCACTTGATCGACAACCCTGACGCCACTCCCGACGACCTAATGGAGTTTATTCAGGGGCCCGACTTCCCAACCAAGGCCCAAATTCTTGGTCGGGTAGGGGCACGGGACGCCTACCGTACCGGGCGTGGTTCGGTCCGGATGCGAGCTGTCGCCGAGATCGTTGAAGGTAAAACCAGTGATCAAATCATCGTCACCGAAGTTCCCTACCAGACTTCGGTTGACCAAATCGCTCGCAAAACAGCCGAGTTAGTCGAGCGAGGCGACATCGTTGGACTGCGTGAGATTCGAAATGAGTCAGCTAAGGGCAACACTCGGCTGGTCTTCGAGCTCAAACGCGACGCAACAGCGTTGGTTGTTCTAAACAATCTGTACAAGTACACGCCGATGCAGACCACGTTCAGTGTGAATATGGTTGCGTTGGTCGACGGTATTCCTCGCACACTCAACTTGCGTGAAGCGCTTGTCGCCTATGTCGAGCATCAGGTCGAAGTGGTACGCAGAAGAAGCGAGTACCGTCTTCGGAAACTGAACGAACGAGCCCACATTCTCGAAGGTCTCATCAAAGCCCTCGACCTCATCGACGAGATCATCGCAGCGATTAGAGCCTCGGAGGACCGTCAAGAGGCAAAGACACGTCTCATGGGTAAAGGGTTCGATTTCTCCGAAATTCAAGCCAATCATATTCTCGACATGCCGCTCGGTCGCCTTACTCGACTAGCGCGTGCTGACCTCGAGACCGAACTCGCCGAAAAGCGAGTCCTAATCGCTGAACTCGAAGAGATACTGGGCGATGAAGTTAAGCTGCGTCAACTCATCAAAGATGAGATGACCGAAATCAAAGACGTGTTTGCGACACCGCGCCAAACCATTTTGATGCCCGACCCAGGCGAACTCGACATCGAGGACCTGATCGACGACGAAGACCTCGTAGTGACGTTGACTTCTTCCGGCTATGTAAAGTCAGTCTCGGCCGAAGAGTTCCGCAGTCAAGGTCGGGGAGGCCGTGGGGTCACTGCGGCCAAACTCAAAGACGATACAGAAGACCTTGTACAGCATCTGCTCCACACAACAGCCCATGCATACCTTCTCTTCTTCTCGACCAGGGGACGGGTCTACCGAATCAAAGCCCACGAGATCCCAATCACGAGCCGTACGTCGCGTGGTATGGCGCTGGTCAACTTGCTGCAACTTCAGTCCGACGAGCACATCCAAGCGGTGATCGACACCCGCGACTATGAAACCAACCGGTTCTTGTTTTTCGCCACTCGTCAAGGCAGGGTCAAGAAGACCCTATTTAGTGCTTACGATTCGTCATTGAAAGCTGGTTTGATAGCTATTAAGCTGAACGACGGTGACGAGTTGGTCGACGTGATTCCAACCACGGGCGAAAACGATATTTTCATGGCTTCTCGAGCAGGGCAAGGTTTACGCTTCTCCGAGGGCGATGTTCGCCCAATGGGTCGTACCGCCGCCGGCGTTAGAGGAATGAAGTTTAGAGAGGGCGACGAGTTGGTAAGTTGCGACGCCCTCAAAGAAGAAACCGAAGTGCTGGTAGTAACCAGTGAAGGTTTCGGTAAAAGGGTAGACCCATCGCTTTTCTCCGTGAAAAAACGAGGGGGTCTTGGTGTTCGTTGTGTTACTGTCAACGAGCGGAAAGGCCAAGTAATCGGAGCGATGGTTGTAATGGGAGACGAAGAACTTCTTCTCATCTCTTCTGGAGGGGTAATAATCAGACTTCCAGCCAATGAGGTTTCTCAGCAAGGACGCGACGCCACTGGTGTTTCGGTCATGAGTCTAAGTGAAGGTGAAAAAGTAGCTGCCGTTGCACGGTTGTTAGTGGTTGACACTGGGAGCGACGGCGACGATGATGATGATGACATCTGAGAAGTTTAATGGTTGAGTAGGAGTTGGTCCTAGGAGTACTTACCTTGGACTACACAGGAAGTAGTTTTTAAATGAGTGTCTCGGTTCCCGGATTTGTCGCAGACAAAAGTAGCGAAGATAAATGCCCTCGTTTTCTAACGACGAGTAGAGGGGCCTAGCCATCAGTTCAAAAAACGAAGATTCGATCGAGACGACAACGGATTCATCAAAAGACACAGGATCTGAAGCCAAATCGAGTAAAAGCGGCGGCGCAAAGAGTAGCCGTAAGAAACCTGCCAGTAGGTTGGGGAACAATAAGGCGACTGGCAAGTCGAAAAAGCCTCGAAAAAAGGCGTCACCCAAAAAGGCGTCTACAAAAAAGACCACCACCAACTCGAGCTCTGCTGCAGAAGCCACCGAAAAAGTGGTCTCAAAGCCGGCAGCATCAACGAAGGTATCAGCGACCAAACGAAAGCCTTCTTCAACAAAGCCTTCTTCAACAATGAAGTCTCGATCGGGTCCAACCTCGTCGACCACGCACGCTCAGCAGATGGAAGAGGACGATCCGGACAAAACGTCTGTTGTTGATGTCAAGAAGGAGCTTGGAAGAACTGGCCCCAGCTTATTGGACCGCCTCCTCGACACCTCGAGCTCGAAAGACGACACAGCTCACAAAGCCAGTTCGGACTTTTCGGCAACGTCGAAAAGTAATTCGGATTCAGGCCCGTCAGCTGATCTATTTTCAGGCCTAAACCGGCCGGCGAAAAGCGAAACAAGTAGGCAAAAACCGATCGAAGATAAATCTGATCTAGACGATTTCGAGGATCTACTTCTCGGTGGGGTGAACGGCCCCGATTCGTCCAGCGTTGTCCAGCCCAAGTCCAAGGATCAACATTGGACCGAGCAAGACTTCGAACGCACAACCGAAACTCCACCAAGATCAGGAGCACCGGCAAAAAAGGTTGCAAGTCGAGTAAATGCGGCCCCAAGTGAAGCAGTAGTCGGTGAAACCACCGAAGTCGACGAAGATGCTACCGACGAGATAAAGGGCGACTATAAAAATCCGATCGGTCGCCAGACTTCTCGACCCGGGCGACCGGCTCCTCCTGGGTCTGGTTCTGGTCGGTCTGGGAAACCGAAGCGTCCGGCTCCTCCTGGGTCTGGTACGGCTAAGCCGGGTAAGGCTAAACGTCGTACCCCTCCCGCACCGATTTTCGAACCTAAGGTGCCGCAACGTGGTGTTTCTGCCGAGCCTGAGTCAAAACCGTCAGATGATGACAGCAAAGACACAGCGGAGTCGACTATTGTTAGCGACAAACCGACCAACAAAGCAGGACTCGAAACCTCGAAACCTGACGCTAAAGAACTGTCAGAAACCGAATCTTCAAATAGGCCGAGTGTTTCAGCTCGAGCGAGTGATATACGCAAGCGGGCTCGCAAGAAAGCTGACGCAGCCAAAAAACGTCTAGCAGAAGAATTAACCCTAGAAGAAGCAAATCCATCAGCGGCGGACCTGGTAAAGGAAGACACTACGTCGCAGGCACAAGACACAGCTGCAGAGCTAAAAACCTCCAACTATTCCGAGATTCCCTCCAGAAAGATTGAAGAGCTCGACGAAGTAGGATCAGCTGAAGGAACCGAAACCGCTGTCACCGGTGAGATAGATCGACGCGGTCGAGGGTTCAAAGTTTCGACCGAGTTAGTCAAGCAATCATTGCGACCCCCTCCGCAAGCCAGAGCCCGAAAAGTTCGACGCGTGATTCGCCACATCGACCCGTGGTCGGTTCTTACGTTCTCCGTTCTCTTTCACCTAACGATCTTTTCATCCCTTCTTCTGGGAGCGGTCCTGATCTGGCAGGTAGCGGCAGCAGCTGGAACGATCGCAAACCTTGAAGACATCATCAAAGACTTAGGTTCGTTTGAATCCTACGAATTGAAGGGTTGGGCAATGTTCAGAGCGGCGGTCGCCATCGCTGCGATATTTACCTTAGCGTCGACGATTCTTGTCGTTATAATGTCTGTCATTTTTAACCTCATTTCGGACCTCGTCGGTGGTATCCGCGTAACGGTGGTTCAAGAAGAGTCAGTCCGCGTACAACGAGATAAATAGAGTAGCGGCCCAGCTCTAAACCGGGTAGCGTTGACCCGTCCCCGGGCCTATAGCTCAGTTGGTTAGAGCGCACCCCTGATAAGGGTGAGGTCGCTAGTTCAAATCTAGCTAGGCCCACGTCGTCGTTCGCTTCGCTCTCTTACGGAGTTTGGCTTCGCCAAAGCTCCAGTGGGTCAAGCGGAGCTGAACGTCCCAAGTAACGGCAGAATTCTTTTCTTATTGTCTTCTGCTTGATCAGGCGCCAGAGTCGTGGTGGTTTTACACAGCTGCATCAACAGACCTGTGGATTAGTGTGGTGCGGCTTGTGGGTATGTCAAGGGAAGCGAGAAATGACCCAAGTCACAAGTCCTGGTTGTGGGTTACTAATACAGGGGATATCCGTCGGCTTCCAGTCGAAGAACCAACAGCTGGGCTTGTGTATAACCAACCTGCCATTTAGATCAGCATGATTCGTGTAGACTGGTTTACTATGATCCGACTCGCCCGACGTGTCTTGGCCACCCTTAGTTTGGCAGGACTGGTTGCAGCATTTATCCGTGTCCGAGGAAAAGGTGGCGTTCCGCCGCAATCTGGAGGCTGGCGCGAAATCGGTCCGGCTGAACTCAAACAATCAGCTCACACAAGTCACTAGTGCATGTAGCGGTCTCAGGCTTAGGGACAACCGGTCTTCAGATAGCGAACCTGGTATCAAAGTTACCCGCAATATCCGGGCTACGACTGTACGACCCCAAACCCGATCGACTGGCAATCGCTCGCGCAACCATCGATGCCGCCATCGACATCTACGAGGCACCTCCAACCGGACACCACCCTGTAGCTCCGACCCCAACAATCGCTTTTCTTGCGGGACCAGTGCAGTCGCAGGTGTCTGTCGCCCGTGACCTAGTGGATTCCGGATGCCACGTCGTGTCGATATCAGACGGTATTGAAGATGTGCGGGGACTTATTCGCTTGGACCAAATGGCCATAGCGAACCGAGTCACCGTAGTAGTTGGAGCCGGGTTTTGTCCTGGGCTGAGCGGGCTGCTGGTAGCGTACGGCGTCGCCCAGCTCGACTCGGTAGAAGCCATCAATGTAGCCACTACGGGCACAGGCGGACCGGCTTGTGCTCGGCAGCATCATCAGGCAATAAAAAACAGCGGACTTGAATGGATCGACGGTCAATGGTCGCCTCGTCGCGGCCGGTCGGGGAGGGATCTCGTATGGTTTCCGGAACCTATTGGTGCGAGCGACTGTTACCGGGCTGCACTTGCGAGTCCGCTTTTGGTTCAGCAGGCGTTTCCCCTCACGAATAGAATTGGGGCGAGGATGTCGGCGAATCGGCGGGACAGCTTAACTAGCCGACTACCGATGCTCCGCCGGCCGCACCTCGACGGGGGCCCCGGTGCAATTAGGGTCGAAATACGTGGTCGGGTAGCGTCGCGCGTCGAAACCAAAATATTCGGAGTGGCTGCAAGCCCTTCCACGGCCGCTGCGACAACAGCGACGCTTAGCGCTGAGTCAATCATCGACGGGAGCTTCCCTCCAGGCGCCTACGGATTAGCTTCGGCTCCAGAGCCATCGGAACTGCTGGCAACGTTGCACGGTAGTGGGATAGTCGTCTCGTCATTCGACGGATACCTGCAGACCGCACACTAAATAGCGTCACGGTGTTGGAGGGCTAGCTGAATAAACATGATGCCCTAACCAACGACATTTGGTTACCAAGAGTGAGGTTTCTCTTCAAGTTCGTTCACAAAGTGGCCGATGCAACTAATGCGTAACCTGTTTTGACTTTTTTCTAAAGTTCGGCCTCCCCGATGTCGAGATTTCTTTCGCACGGAGGAAACGAAGAAAGAAGTTGAAATCATGGGTGAATCATTAGAACAACGAAACGCAAGAATCGAACAGGCGCTTCCACTAGTACGACACATCGTATTTCAGGTCGCTGTTCACTTCCCACGTCACGTCGATCGAGAAGACTTAGCACGAGCGGGAGCCTTAGGCCTCGTAGAAGCCGCTAGACGCTATGACGAGAGCCGAGGCGTGCCATTCGAACGGTTTGCAGCGCAACGCATCCGAGGGGCGATCCTAGACTCTGTGCGAGCAGCTGACTGGGCTCCACGGTCCGTGCGAACGCTCGCTCGTAAACTCGAAGCGACTGAGCAACGCCTTGCGACTGAACTTGGACGGGTACCTAGCAAAGACGAGATGGCAAACTCGTTAGGAGTGTCTCGTTCTGAACTTGCTCGACTGCAAGACCGGTTGTTCCGTTCGGTTGTCTTAGCGCTAGATCATGAAACCACTGACGGTTCAGACGAAGACCTGACACTCGTTGATATTCTAAGTGACGAAGGAGCCGTAGAACCTTCGGTTGAGCTCGAGACTCGAGAAATGCACGCCTACTTACGGGATGCGGTCAAGCTCCTTCCAGAACGACAACGCGTCGTAGTTTCTGGCTACTTTCTCGACGGCAGAACTTCGCGGGAGCTCGCCGACTTTCTAGGTGTCACCGAATCTCGTGTTTCTCAGATTCGGTCCGAAGCGCTCAAGGCTTTGAAGGTCGGCATCGAAGGTCAATATGAAGAAGTCGAGATAGACACCAACGAAGGCTGCCGTGTGGCTAAGCGTCAAGCGGCCTACGTTGAGTCGGTCACGGTCGCTCGTCCGTGGAAAGATCGACTAGAGCGCTGGGACACGTCCTATGACGTACCTAGCGATCCGATTCTGCCAGTTGGCACGATCCCGAGAACGTAGATTGGAGTGAGGCTCTAGGTCGCTGCTATCGCTTCAATTTCTACCAGGGCGCCAAGCGGAAGAGCCGCAACGGCGACCGCCGAACGAGCAGGACGGTGATCGCCAAACTCTTCAACGTAGATTTCATTCATAACGACGTAGTCGTTCATGTCGACGAGAAAGACAGTTGTCTTGATTACCGAAGCAAGGGAAGCATTAACGTCGGAAAGAACTGTCTGTAGATTGTCAAACGCTTGTCGAAGTTCTGCTTCGAGCCCACCGTCAACAATCTTGCCATCGACGATTCCAATCTGGCCGGATGTATAAACCACATGGCCAGACCCAGTATCAACAGATGCTGATGGGACGTAAGGACCTACGGGCTTGCTCATCTGCTAATTAGTTAGCGTTCTTCTTTGAAGATGACGTGTTTACGAACTACTGGGTCGTATTTCTTGAGTTCGATCCGTTCGCGGGTGTTTACCTTGTTCTTGTTCGTCACGTACATGTAGCCGGTGCCAGCGGTCGAACGAAGTTTCACGAGAGGTCGTTTAGTGTTTTTCGCCATTAGATTTTCTCCCCACGTCGACGCATCTGTGCAACAACGGTCTCGATGCCGTTCTTGTTGATCGTCTTTATTCCCTTAGTGCTCACATTTAGCTTGATCCAACGTTTTTCGCTCGGAAGCCAAAATCGTTGGGTTTGAATGTTGGGGTTCCAACGACGGCTGGAAACGCGGTGCGAATGGGAAATGGTGTTGCCAAAGCTGGGCTTTCGGCCGGTTACCTGACAAGTCTTAGACATCTTCAATACCTCTAGCAATGCACGAGGCCCCAGGAAGTGAGAACTCGCTCGACCTAGTGATGCTAGCGTGATTCAGCCGCGCCTTGCTACCGTTCGAGATGACCAAGTTCTGGTTGTCTGATTTTCGAAACATAAGACCCAGTGAACTACAGGCCCTCTGATATGCGTCATTGGCGCTGATTGAGAGGATTGTTGGGGTCAAGCGTTGATAGGTCGATTCGGTCACCAGGGCGGAAACGCTTGCCATATTGTCGTTGACGACGGAAGGCGGGAACCAACAGAACTGCGAAGACAGCGGCGATAAGGGTGACTACCGAAACAAAAACCCACCAGTTTTGCCGAGCTAGGGTTTCGCCGTCGCTGGTAGTTGGTTGAAGATTCAGGCCCAGTTTTGCTACCTGCACGCCGATTGCTGCGACCATTCCGACAACGGCGACGCTAACGGCGCTCGAGATATAGATCGTCTTGTCGACGATGGCCCGTCGGCGCTGAGCAAACGAAAGTCGGAGGCTCTCATTGTAGGCCAGCACCGAAATTCCGGCGATAACCGCCATGTCCGTCCTCGATGCCGCGTTAAGTGAGAGGACCCCACCGGTGGCTAGCAGGAGGACAAAGGCCGAAGCCGCCCATGACATCAGGTGATTGCCAACGCTAAGGGCCACGAAGTGAATTAGAAGAGAGACGGCCATAGTCAAGACCGTGGCTGGGATGGCGACAATTGGCAAAACGGCCAGAGACAATCTGAAAATCACTAGTATCCACGTGCAGATAATAAGGCCGCCGATAAGCGCCAGGATTAGGTTGAAGCTCGAAATTCGTTCTGTGACCCGTTCGGTTGTTGTCATGCTCGAGCCTTTGTCTGCAGTCGCCCAAGCGTTTGTGATACCTGAAGCATCATCTGTTCAAGAGAAGTGCCAGGCTGCCACGGAATAACGATGGAGCCACGTTCGGTCAACCAACGTTCGTTTAATTCGTTGCCCAATCGGAAAATTCGCTGGGCTAAATGGTTTACATCTGGTGGCACCGAAGGCATTCCAGGCTTCAGTACCACGATGCTGTGGCCTTGGGTCCGGAGTGCCATTAATGTCAGGAGGGTGTGTTCGGATAAGAGAGGTGAGATTGCCACGATAGTTGAAGACCTCGGTAGGTCAACGGGAACCTGAAGTCGGGAGTTCGACGATGGCCGCAGAGCGGCAGCTTGAGATGCTAGGAGGGCATCGACCACGGAGTGAAGGTGTTTGCTACCCAACTTTGGCGGCAGCCAACGAACGTGAAGACCTATGTCGAGTAGCCCCAGCTTGTCTTGGGCTAGGAGGTGGCGTTCAGCTAGAGACATCGCGGCTGTAACCGTCCACCGTAGAGTCGTGTCGATCCCGATTCCCAGGTCTTGGGTTGAGTCGACCATCAATACCAAAGTCGAAGAACGTTCGGGGTGACGTTCGAGTACAACGGGTTCTCCACGGCGGGCGGACAGACGAGGATGGATCATTCGGATTGGGTCGCCATAGCGATAGAAACGCGCTTGGGCAAGCTCGGAACCCGAGCCAAGCGATTTGCTTCGATGTTCGCCTGTGACTTGACGCTCCTTGTAAAGCGGGACGAGCGACTTGAGCTTCTCCGCTGGAGGAAAAACCCGAACCTTGCTCGTTAGCGGGATACGTTGGATCTGTTGGGAGATGCCGAGTCGGTCTTGGGTTGTCAAGATTGCCAGTTCTGGACCCGTGATGCCCCAGCGCACGGCCTGGGTTGGGACTACCCATTTTTTGACTTGACCCGCATTCAAGGTTGTTAGAAACCGGGCCGATGTCTGAGGCTGTAGCGTCGACGGGAACTGGAGTTCAAGCTCGGCCAAGCCGAGCGCTTTAGGGGAAAAAACACCGAACTCGGAAACCACCAAATCGTTTTCCACGACCTGAGAACGATTCAATGAGGAGCCGGCAAAAAACGCGTCTGGCCACCAGCCGTCAGCGGCAGAAAAGGCAAGAGCCAAGATGAAAGGAGCGGCCAAGGCAAGCCAGATCAAGCTGTCGGTCATCGGTACCATGGCTAGACAGAAAAATCCGAATAGCACACACCACCAAAACCTATGGGTGAGGTGTCTCGTGGTGCTGATTGAAACCTCAGCTGTTAGTTGGCTGGTCCAAGACAAAGAAGTCCACCTAGTTCGGTGACGGAGGCTGTTGTTCAACACCGTCTTGAACAACAGGATCCCGAGGAACCTGAGGAGGTCCGGCTTCGCTAGTCCATGTCACCGCTTGACCGACAATCGCACCCGTGGTGTCTTGCGGGTTTGGTTGCCACTGATTTGCTGGTTGAGCTTGAGGTTGGGGTTGAGGCGCCACGGTGCCCTGGACCGCATCGCCCGCTTCGATCTCAACTGGAGCTGGTACCGACTCAACTATCTGCTGAACTACCTGTTCATTCTTGACGCCGCGGATCCATTGGTCCGGTTGTAAAATGAGTCGGTGAGCCAAGGTCGGTATCGACACCGACTTGATGTCATCGGGCAAGACGTGTGACCGTCCGACCATTGCGGCCGCAGCCCGACCCGCCTTGAGTAACGCCAGGGAGCCGCGGGGGCTAGCCCCAACTTCAGTCATCGGACTTGAACGGGTCGCCTCAACGATATCAACGACGTATTTGGCGACTGGATGGCTTATGTGTACCTGTTCGACTCGTTGCTGTAATGCTACAAGCTGTTCGGCATTCATCACAGCGTTGAGCGGTTGACGGTCGGTTTGACGACTTGCTCGACGCATGATCAGTTCGACTTCGTTTGCCCCGCCGGGGTAACCAATCGAGGTTCGGATCAGAAACCGGTCTAGCTGGGCTTCGGGTAACGGATAGGTACCTTCTTGCTCGATCGGGTTTTGTGTTCCCATGACGAGAAACGGCCGCGGAAGCGCTCTGGTGGAACCGTCGGCGGTGACTTGTCGTTCTTCCATTGCCTCGAGCAGAGCCGACTGGGTTTTTGGCGGCGCACGATTGATTTCGTCGCCTAACACGAGGTTGGCGAAGACGGGTCCCGGCTGGAATTTGATTTGAGAGTCCGGGGTTAGAATTGAGGCTCCGGTAATGTCGGCCGGTATAAGGTCAGGCGTGAACTGGACGCGCGAGAATTGCAGACCAGCTGCCTCTGCGACCGCCCGAGCGATGGCGGTTTTTGCGACCCCGGGAACGTCTTCAAGAAGAACGTGGCCGTCTGCCAACACCGAAGTGACAATCAGTGAAAGCACATTTCGTTTACCAACAATCGCTCGTTCTAATTCATCAATAAGTTGATTTGCTGCTTGCTGAACATCAGCATGGCTCATATATCAAGTTCCTTACTGTAAAGCTGACGGGAGGTGGACTCCCTCGTAAAGGGGGCTAAGCCCCAGATGGTTCTCTAGTAGGGTTACAGCCATTTGTAGTTGGCTGACGTTTGCGTTTACTGGTAGCTCACCGTGTTGGTGGAGTCCGGCGGCATCAAGAAGACGGTTCATCGTGAAGACGGTCTGTTCGCCGACTTGGCCAGTGGGCGACTTTGGAAGTTGGCCAACGATGCTGTGCAACTCCCAGGGGACTTGTTCTTGACCCGGCGGAGGGGGGAACAGGACTTTTGTCGGCCCGGCCGAAATAGTCGACTTGCCCAGCCGGCGGTTCACTCGGACTACAGCAAACGGAATGGCGATCGCTGCAAAAAGGACAACCAATGTAATCGCTACGCCCATGGCAGCACCGGAAGTTTAGTCTCGACCACTACCACATTGTTGCTGAGGTGCTTTAATCGTCGCAGCGCTTGGAGCGCTACGTCGCGATCGTGAGTGGTCGAACGTTCTTTCCCGAAACGGGACTTCGCATACGAGTCGCAGAGCTGGTTCAGTGGCTCTGAAAGGTGGGATTGGCTACCGCTGATCCGCAAGCTCCACTCGAAGGGGGTTTCTGGATATATCCGTTTAGGGAGATGCTCGATTTTGGTTTCTGCCGCTTCGAAAATTAGACGGATAGCGCGGTTTGGGTCGCGGTCTTGGCCGAGGAGATGAACGAGTTCATTGAATTCTCGTTCATGTACATCTTCTTCTAACGGTGCATGGTAATCGGGGCCAAACCGAGGACGACGCCACGCTAAGAACGCGAGAATCAAAAGGCTGACTATGGTGACGGCAACCAGAAGTCCGAAGAACCAGGTCCAATGTATTTCGGGATCGAGCGGGAAGGGCGACTCCGGTGGTGGTCTGGGTTCTCTTTGTGGTAGCGGGCCACTGCTTGGCGGGTCGGCAGACGGAAGGACACCGCTTCCGGCTCCGGAGATTGCAAACAGAACAAAGACGACGGGAAGTAGAACGGCCGCAACCAGTGCATTGGCTTTGTACTCGCTAAGTCGACCCATCGTACCCTTGTCGTGCGTTCACCCGTTTATATAGAATACTGGGTCAGCTACACGATAGTTACGCGACGTCTGCAGTCCCGACGCTCTGCAGAATGAGCAGCTCATAAAATATTTCGGGATTCTTGATGAAATTGATGGTTCCGAGCGCTTGGTCTTGGCCAGCTGTCTCAATTCGAAGTGTCGCGTATTTCAATATCTCGCCGAGAAAGGGCTTTTCGTAGCTGATATCGGTGGCACGTGACAGCGGAAGTGTATCGATCTTGGACTGGAGGATTCCGCTCGAAGCTATGACACGACGGTCGGTAATGTACAGTCGTTCATAAAATCGCCACTCGAGGATAATAAAAAAGGTTCGGGTGAGGCTCCACATGACCCCTAGTAGGCCGGCTCCGCCTGGACCGAGAGCGAAAAATCCGAAGGCGATTGCTGCCGTCAGCCCTAGCAGGCCCAGACGTGAATCTTTATTTTGAGCCATACGGATAGCGCCAGCAATCGCCAGAATAAATGCGAGGGTCCCGAAGAATCCATTGGGTATTCTGTCGAGCACTAGAACCGACATCGTCAACCATAGAACCGACAGGCTTTCGAGAGCCTGAGGCGTTGCCGTCATCCAGTGGCGGCGCTGCGCATAGAACGGAATTTCCCGACGAACCAAC
This sequence comes from uncultured Acidimicrobiaceae bacterium, assembly GCA_964551835.1. Classification (GTDB taxonomy): domain Bacteria; phylum Actinomycetota; class Acidimicrobiia; order Acidimicrobiales; family SZUA-35; genus JAHDCC01. The sequence continues at coordinate 36,669 of CAZKEM010000060.1, forward strand.
ACATCGGCTTCTTCGAGCGGACGCAGGAGTTTCCACACGACGTCAAAAACGCCCTCTTTGGATGTTTCTTTAACCCGGCGTCGTTCTACGTTAGCCACGTCGGATCCCCAAGCTTCCTAGTTGTTTCGAGTGGGGTTGTCGTCGAATTCGTCGATCCCGCTTGTGCTGCCAGAGGTCCCAGGAGTGGGTGTCTGTTCGGCTGGACCTTGTTGAGTGCCTCCGTCGGCACCTTCAGGACCCAACAAGTTGCCTAAAAACTCAAATAGTGAGCTTATTATGTTGCCCAACCAGCCAGCAAAGTTTCGGGTCGTAGTACCGGCTGTTCCTGGGTCTTGCCAGATGAGGAAGACGACGAACAATAGCAGGATTAGATAAACCCATTTGTTTGGTACTGGCATAATAGCTGCCTCCTAGAGGGCATCCTTAAGTTTAGGGTCGCAAAAATAACGCAGACTCTACCCAGCAAGAACACTATAGGGCATGCAGTGTCGAATTTAAAAGCTTCGTTCAGAATATTTTTACTACTGGTGTGAGCTACTATCGCAGGCAGAGGAGAGACATTGACAACGCAGCCTCCAATATCAGATGCAAAAGCCATCGTTGCCGAAGATTTGGACACAATTTGTGTCGTAGCCTCCGATGATCTCGAGAGGCTTGCTGGAAGACGGCTATTGCTGACAGGTGGTGCCGGGTTTTTAGGTTATTACCTCATACAGGCCCTTCTTCGATGGAATGAAGGGCGTGCTACCGCTCGACAAGTCGAGGTAGTTGTCTACGACAACTTCGTTCGAGGTATCCCGGGTTGGCTCGCAACGATAGAAGACCCGGCGTTGACATTGGTCGTCCACGACATATGTGACCCTCTCCCGAATGGCCACGGCGACTTTCAATACATCATCCACGCCGCGTCGATCGCGTCGCCCACTTATTATCGAAAGAACCCGATCGCTACGATGGACGCCAACGTCAATGGATTGCGTCGCCTGCTTGACTACGCGCTAGAGCGAAAGGCAACAAAGGCACCGGTCGAAGGCTTCTTGTATTTTTCAACGAGTGAGATTTACGGCGACCCGCAGCCGGAATTCATCCCGACACCCGAGACATATCGGGGCAACGTTTCATGCACCGGTCCTCGAGCTTGTTACGACGAGTCAAAGCGGTATGGCGAAACACTTTGTGTGAACTTCGCTCAACAACACCAATTGCCGATTCGTATCGCCCGTCCATTTAATAACTATGGACCGGGGCTGAAAATCACGGACCGTCGAGCGTTGCCGGACTTCGCCCGGGACGTGTTTGCAGAACGGGACATCGTGCTGCTGTCCGATGGTTCGCCCACCAGAACCTTTTGTTATATTGCCGACGCGATTGCCGGCTACCTCAAAGTTATGCTCTTGGGTCGCGACGGCGAGGCCTACAACATCGGAACGGATCAACCAGAGATATCTATCGCCGAACTAGCGGAACGAACCGTCGCCACCGCTAAGAAGCTCTTTGACTACCGAGGACAGGTTGTCACCGAGGCGAGTTCTGACGTTGATTACCTGACCGACAACCCGAACCGACGCTGCCCTAATATCGATAAAGCCCGCGCCGAGTTGCAGTATCAGACCACCATAGGCATCGAAGAGGGCTTGCGACGTTCAATGGTTTGGTACAGCGGGAACCGGGAAGCCGAGGACGCGTAGTGAAGGTTTCAATTGCGGGTGCAGGTTACGTCGGACTGGTGTCGGGCCTGTGTCTTGCAGACAGGGGCCACACCGTTGTGTGTGTCGACACCGATAAGCAAAAAGTCGCTCGCATAAACAACGCCGATGGACCCATCTATGAGGCTGGCCTTGACGGTCTACTGGCTGACAATATTGGCAAGTCGTTGTTTGCCACAACCGACCTTCATTCGGCGGTTCTCGACTCGGAGGTAACCCTTATCGCAGTGGGAACCCCGTTTGACGGTACCGAGATCGATTTGTCCTATATAGAGGTGGTCGCCCAGCAAATCGGCCAGGCCCTACGAGACAAATCCTCATACCATGTGGTGATTGTCAAAAGTACCGTCACCCCCGGGACAACCGACTCGATCGTCGTACCTATCCTCGAAGCCGAGTCGCAGAAAACAGTTGGTGAAGGGTTTGGCGTGGGCATGAACCCCGAATTCCTGCGGGAAGGCGAAGCGATCTCCGACTTCATGAACCCAGACCGTATTGTGCTCGGAGGCTACGACGATAAAACCTTACGGGTTATGGCCGAAATGTACGAACCGTTTGGTGGCGTCGACATCGTCGAGACGACGAACAAGACGGCGGAGATGATCAAGTACGCGTCGAACTCGTTGTTGGCGACCCTTATCTCGTTCTCGAACGAGGTAGCTAACCTGTGCACAAACATTGGTGACATCGACGCGACTGAAGTGATGCATGGCGTACATCTCGACAAACGCTTCTCTCCAATAATGGATGATGGGTCCAGAGTACATCCGGCCTCGATTACGTATCTCGAGGCAGGTTGCGGCTTCGGGGGAAGCTGCTTCCCAAAGGATGTAAAAGCGCTCATCGCCCACGGCCAAAAGAACGGCAACCCGATGTTGCTGCTCGATGCGGTAATGGAAATAAACAGCCATCAACCCCAACAAGTGATGAACCTCTTGGCCAAACACTTCGATTCGTTTGTGGGCATAAAGGTAGCGATGATGGGTCTGGCCTTCAAGCCGGGCACCGACGATATGCGGGAATCACCCGCGATACCTATCGTTGCTCGGTTGCGTGAGGGTGGGGCGACTATTCGAGCCTACGACCCTGCTGCTCGTTCCGAAGCCGAAGAGCTGTTCGGATACGACCGTATTGTGTATTGCGATGAGATCGACGAGGCGTTGGTCGACCCGGCAACTTCCGAACCCGTGGACGCTGTCCTGCTTATGACCAGCTGGCCACAGTTCGCTGAACTGCCAGCGTTGATACACAAGATGGAACAGCAACCGGTTTTGATCGACGGTCGGCGAATGATTGACAAGAACGATGTTGCCCGGTACGAAGGTATTGGATGTTAGATGAAATTTGTTGAGACGCCCCTTGAAGGGGTTTATGTCGTTGAGCTGGAACCACTCGGAGACGACCGTGGTTACTTTGCCCGAGCTTGGTGCAAAAGAGAGTTCGATGAGCGTGGTCTACCAGGCGAGTTTGTTCAGATCAATATGTCGGGCAGTGCTGAAGCAGGGACGATTCGAGGCTTTCACTATCAGCTCGCGCCGAACGAAGAAGATAAGTTCGTCCGCTGTGTTAGAGGTTCGGCTTTTGATGTTGCGATCGACCTTCGCCCCGAGTCCCCGACGTTCAAGCAATGGTTTGGAGTTGAGCTTTCGACTGCCAACCAAAAGGCCTTGTTGGTGCCTGGCGGTTTCGCCCACGGGTATCAAACACTCGAACCCAACACCGAACTGCTTTATCAGGTGTCGGCGTTTTATGCCCCAGACGCTGAACGTGGGCTGCGGTGGAACGATCCAACGTTCGGCGTTAACTGGCCATTAGCCGACCCGACACTGTCCGATAAAGATGCGGCGTGGCCCGACTTCTCATCAGGCTAAGTCGGCTCCGGTCCAGAACCCGGGCGATGGGGACGAATGGCCTTCAGCGTAACTCTTGAGGCGACTGAGAGACGCATCATCAAAAAGTGAAATGACGTCAAATATCGAGTCTGGGCCAACCGAACGTATGGTCTTGTTGTTTGTGGTTCCGGGTTTCGGAACCGAAGACGTGAGTATTAGCAAACGGGTGTCGGGAATCTGAGCGGAGACGACGTTGGCTCGACCGAGCATTTTCCAGACAACGTCTGACCGTTGCAGACCAGGCCGGGCGGTCGTGAAGGTTCCGGCCAGATCGACGTAGTATGGCAAGCCGTTGGCATCGGTGACGACAAAATCGCATGTCAAACCGGTCTTCGCTATCTTCGGTTTCGTTTCCTCGATGGCGAATCCGGCGGTGGTTAGAGCCTGCTCGGCGATGTCAAGTGCCTTCATGCCAGTCTTGGCTGCGGCCCGGTACGGTTCGTCACCTTCGGCAGACCCAGCCTTGGATTTCCCGTCGATCTCGGTAGTCAGTCGGTCGAGGGCCGACGCTACATAAATTGGGTCAAGGTCATAGCCAATGCCTCGGCGCCCGGAACGTGCGGCGGCGACAACGGTTGAACCCGACCCAAGGAATGGGTCGAGCACGACGTCACCCTTGTACGTGTACAGTTCGATGAGGCGACGGGGAAGGTCGACGGGGAAGGGCGCTGGGTGGTTGACTCGCTTGGCGCTTTCGGTGTCAATTCGCCACAAGTCGAGGGTCGCTTCCATGAACTCGTCAGTTGACAAGGTTGATTGATTCGGCTGGCCAGAGGCGATCCGTTGCTTGACAGTTCGGGCCCGGTTGAATCGCCCTTTTGAAGCGATAATGACTCGTTCGGTGACGTCACGCAGAACCGGGTTTGTCGCTTTACGGAACGAACCCCATGCAACAGAGCCGGTCGCTCCTTCAGCCTTTTGCCAAATGATTTCACCTCGGAGAAGCATCTGTAGGTCGTTCTGCAAAATATTGATAATGTCGGCCGATAGGCTTCGGTACGGTTTGCGGCCGAGGTTGGCGATATTGACGGCGATGCGCCCCCCGGGCTCCAACACCCGGTGGCATTCGGCAAACACGTCACGTAACATTGCCAAAAAGTCGACATAGGTTTCGGGTATCTGATCGCCACCCTCGGCAACCGCGAGTTCATAGTCTTTACCGACGAAGTAGGGGGGAGAGGTAACGACAAGCGCCACGCTGTTGTCTGGCAGTTGTGGCATAGCGCTGGAATTGCCAACGATGCACGGCGGCGAGGGGAGCTCGAACGGTTCGGCTAGCATGTCGTCGTCTGACGTCTGAGGAGCGGGAAAGCGGCCGTAGAACTCTGAGGCGTTGTGGCCTTCTCGACGGCCTGCACCAAACGATCTGGTTTCGGTAGTGCGTCGAGACTTCGTATGCTCATCGGGAGCCATTCTCGAACCCTATCGGACTGGCGCTATCGTCGCCCGGTGGTTTTGAGAAGTCCTATGTAGTACGCCCGGAGGGATCCGAACCCCCAACCTCCTGATCCGTAATCAGGTGCTCTATCCAGTTGAGCTACGGGCGCATGTCAAGCGAACTTCGATTGTAGTTGGTAGTTGGACGACTGCCTCATGAATACCATCGGTTGTTATCCAGATTGTCTGGTCTGGTCAATGGTCGGCCGCCTCCGCCAACGTATCGATTTTTCGCCGTTAGTTAGCTGAACAGGTCTTGAATGAGTTCGGTACGGTCGATATTGCCGATGTGGGTGATGTATTCATCTTGCATCTTGTAAACAATGATGAAAATGGCGATTGGTATTTGCCACTTTTTGAACACTTGAGGTGCGTCGTCCTTCTTGAAAAACCGAATAGTGGCATAGATAAGGAACAAGGGCTCCAAAAAGTTTGGGAAGTAAAAAAATACGGCTTCGTTGTTGGTGATGAAAAAAAGTAGCTGTCCGATAGACCGCAGCGCAAACAAAGCGATGATCCATTTGAGAATCGGCCACGTACCCTTCCATGCCGACACGACCATAAAGATGTACGTCACGTAGTCGGCGGCTTTGTCAATGGGCTGATAGGTTACGTCCTCAAGCCCTAGAGGAATAAGCAGGTCACCGTCAATGGTGTCCAAAACGAAGTTGGCCCAACCAGCGGCAAAAGGAAATGGGACCAGCAATATCGGAACGACAAATTTGGCAGCAATAATCACCACAATTCCGACCCATCCAAAGACGCTTATCTTCAACAAAGAGGGCTTACCCATGTCCATAACTTTACAAGCGTACGTCGATTGCCTATTGCCAATCGCCTGCTTAGGTGAACCAGGCGGAGTATCCGGTTGATATGGCGTTAGCGTGGGTGTATCAGGCCCACGATGAACAAAGCGTTAGCTGCTATTCGCTAGGATGTCGAACGTATGGTTTTTGGATTAGTTGCCGCAGGTGTTGTGGCCCTCGTGGCCCTCGTCTTATGGATCACGACGCAACAGAAACTTGCCGCGTCGATGCAACGAATCACCGAGGTCGAGTCGAATTCTGAATCTAAGATTCAGAAGCTAAATGAAGGTCTAACCGAGGCGGAACAGAAAGCCGATAGCGCTGCGAAAGACTCTGAAGGGCTAAAATCGGAGAAGCTCCGCCTAACGAGCGAGTTAGAAACCGCAGAGACAGAACTAGCATCGACATCCACCGATTTGAAGGCGGCGACGTCTTCGGTCGAGGAGCTCACGACCGAACTCGAAGAAACTCGTGCCGAACGAGACGGGCTTAAAGGTTCCGTGGCAGATCTTAAAGAGGTAGCTTTAAAAAATCAGGAACAAGCGGCCCTCGATGCTCTCAATGGTTCAGACCCGATTCGTGCAGCGACGCTTTGGGATCTGGAAATTTCCCGCTCCGTTCGCACGTGGCGCACGAGCGTGGCCACCAACCCGGATGTCGAAACGACTCCGTTCGATGACGCCGAGAACCCGGTACGAACCGCGGTCGAAATAGAGGCGGCCGCCTTGCGTGAAGACGTTGGGGCGTCGGTTCGCGTCGACTGGCAAGCGGGAACAATTTCGGACCCAGCCCGATGTCATTTGGTTCTTCGCCTTGCCCAAGAAATGATGGCTACTGCTGCCCGCGAGGCATCACCGACGAAGTTAACAGTCGAAGGCGAGGACGAAGTATCGCTTCATATCGAACCTGATTGCGATGCAGAC
>CAZKEM010000061.1:0-25093 GCA_964551835.1 uncultured Acidimicrobiaceae bacterium
AGAAGAAGAAGAAGAACAAGACAACTACGAATTCTACCAGTGGTCAACCCCTTATGCGAAACCGAGGTGGTCGTTGCCGGATCTGGCGGAGTTGACACACACCGAGTCTGGGCCGACGACTTAACAACAGTGACGTTGGCCGCTCATTCCGAAAATAGATATAGGTTACTGATGTCGACCAGTTCAGAGCTACCGACAACCATCAGTTTACTTTCCAGGCTGCGACCCGACCACGAATTGATGCGGATCCGTTTGATTTACCAGCCGACACTGTTGAACATCTGTTCGCTCAGGACGATGAAAGACGACGAACAGCGGCGTTTGCTGTTGGCAGCGCCACTCCCGACTCGTGGCCGGTCGAGTGGGTGAGCAGTTGGTATGAAACCGGATGGCGAGCCGCGCACACTCGAACTGTTTGGCTACACAAAACAGGCGGCGACGTCTCAGACCTACCTAAACTGCATGACTACACACACGACTTGATGTTCTTCGATACCCCAACAAGTATGGCCATCAGAACCGAAAAGGTATCGGCAGGCACCGCCCAACAGCGTCAGGCGACAGACACTGAACCCATATCGCCCACAACACCGACCGCCATCTGGTCCGCCACAATTGATCTCGTCAACTCTGGAAAGTAAAGAGTACCATAATGTCAAACCAGCAAGCCTCCCACGACGATAGTAACGGCACCTCTCGCTCACCACAGGAGGCGGTCGCAACAATACTAGAGAACCCAATAGTTCTTACGGTAGAAAAAAAGTCGTCGGCAGACTGGCGTAAAAGTCTAGGCGAACAAATCGACCAGCTCGAACAAGGCCACGTACTCGGTATCGTTAGCCCAGACCTCAACCGAGAAATGCCAACATCTACCGGAATAAAGAAACTACTCGAAAAAACCCGACTACGTAAAGCCTACGAACGCCCCTCAATCCCATGGTTAACCGTCCTCCGAACATTGGACCACTTGACTGCGTTCTGTCCAGGACCAACCCTAACTGGCAACGAATTTCCGTGGACCGAAACCGAATACAACGCCTTACTTAAACTCGGGTGGGAGCCTCCGCTCACAAAGAAGCAGGCTCAAGAACTGACCTTGCCGATGCAGTATAAGCCGCCTGTATCAAAGAAATTCCAAACTCGAAGCCCCGACGAAGACATCCAAGCCTTAAACCAGATCACCAAAATCATTTCCGACACGTTCGAACACGTCATAGGTGCTGACCTCGCCGATATCCACGTCGGGAGAACAACCTGACAATCACACCCACGACCCAACACCAACCAAGCTGGTATCGAAAAGCACTATCAGCCGATGTTTCGACGTTCGAAATGGACGGCCCTCGTTACGACGACAGCTACCAAACGAAGCGATCAGGATCGGCTTAAACCAAGTATTTTGGCAGCCTTCAGCACCACGGGGAAACTACGCCTACAAAGCAAAGAACCCCAACCATACTGGTCGGGGTTCAAGTAGGCATGCCATGGTGGGCCTCAGAGAACACTGTGCACACCCGAACATATCAGTACTTATAAGACTATCAGGGAATTTAAATGACTAAATAAACTATCAGACTTTGGTATTTCGTATTGAAAACCCAGCCGAACACGCCACTTTAACCCCGGGACGACATTTTGATCATGCAGTAATCCGGCCAGGTCTCCTACTGTTCAGTTTCGGAGATATACCCAACCAGGTTGGCAACCCCCACTTCCCACCCGAAAGCAAAGTTACGGCTGGAGTCGACGTCGACGAGTGCCGAGTGCACGATCGTCATATCAGTACCAGCTCCGTTAGCTACTAGTTGAATTTCGACCTTAGAGTATTCTTTGTCCTTAGCGGTGGCAGACGAGGACTCGACAATCTTCGACCATGTGAAGATCAGAAGTTCGTTTGGTTCTATCGTGAGGTATTGCCCCTCGAAACCAGATGGCGAGCCCGGGCCAAAAGTCTCAACAAATCGCCAACGTCCCCCAGGACGAAGATCGATCTCCGCTGCGGACAGCATGCCCGGTTCGCGACCAAACCATTTCTTAATTACTTCGGGGTCGGTCCAGGAATCAAAAACTTGCGCTGGCGCCGCGGGAAGGTGGGCTTCGACAACAATTGGAGACGTTCCGGGTTGGGTCTTAACGAAAATCATCGTCCACCTTAGCTTTGCTCTCCAGGAAGTTCGTGAGGTTCTCGACCTGGTTTGTCCAGAACGGCGCGTAGTCGTCAAGCCAGTCGGAGGCATCCTTCAGGGCAGCCCCGTTGAGCTTACAATAGCGGACTCGACCCCTTTTTTCGACATCCAGCAGGCCAGCCTTACGCAGAATACCAACATGCTTGGAGACACCCGTTTGGCTCAGGTTGAACGGTTTAGCCAGTTCGGAGAGTCCGAGTTCGCCATCGGCCAATCGGCAGATAATCGCTCGTCTCGTCTCGTCTCCGAGGGCTCGGAATGTCGCATCAAGTGCCATTGAAACCTTTCTCCATAAAAACTCAACCATATGGTTGACTATTGCCTCCGAGGGCCGTACAGTCAACCGAGTGGTTCAGTTTAACACTGGGCCCTTCGAGAGCAACCTGGAGACAAAATGCAAGCAGTCGAATTTATAAACACTGGTGGACCGGAAGCAATGAGACTTGTCGAAGTAGACCGGCCCACCCCTGGCCCCGGCGAGGCACTCGTCAAAATGGGTGCCAGCGGCCTCAACTATTCAGATCTGATGATCCGCAACGGCACCTACCCCGGAGAAGTGAAGTTCCCCTACCGAGTCGGGCGCGAGATCGCCGGCACTGTGGAGCAACTTGGCGACAGCGTCGGGAACCTTCGAGTCGGTCAGCGAGTTTCCGGAATCGTTCCCGCTGGAGGTTCGATGGCTGAATACGCTATCGCCCCAGCACCGGCGCTTTTTCCAACCCCCGATACCATCCCCGATGCCGTGGCGGCCGCCATACCGGTTCAGGGCGCCGCGGCAATGTTGACGATGGGCTCACTCGCTAACGTCCAAGCAGGCGAAGATGTGCTCATACACTCCGCAGCTGGTGGTGTTGGCGGCCTCGCCACCCAGATTGCCGTGGCCATGGGTGCCAACGTTGTCGGCACGACTTCTAGGGACGACAAACTGACAGCTATCACCCAACTTGGGGCGACAGCCGTCAACTACACCAATTCAGATTGGACTGATCAAGTGCTGGCGGCAACCGACGGAAACGGCGCCGACGTAGTGCTCGAATCACTCGGTGGCCAGTTCTTTACCGACAGTTGGCAAAAAGCCTCAGCCCTCGACGCTCGAATAGTTACGATCGGCGCCGCCTACGGGCCAGTGTCAGTTGATACTACTGACATCTTGGTGTTGCACCGTACACTCATGGGTTTCAACATCGGCAGCTACTTCCCTGAGCGTGGCAACCTCGTCGCCGCTGCACTCAACGAGCTCGCAAACCTCGTCCAGAACGGTGAAGTAACGATTCGGATCAGCCACCAGGTTCCTCTTGCCGATGCAGCCGACGCTTTCGCAGCCATGGAGGAACGCCAGAACCTCGGCAAGGTAGTCGTCACCCCATGAGATACGCAGCCAACTCAACCTAGGAGATCATATGCCAACCAAATACGCCATTGTCTTAATGGCACCGGAATCGACCCCAGACGGGCGGGGTCGTCTGCTCCATGCCTACACGACCGCTATTGATCTTTACAAAACCGGGGCTGCGGTAGAGTTCTACTTCGATGGGATCGGCGTGGAAAACATAACTGCCTTCGACGACAAGGAGAATCCCTTTAGCCAACACTACGTCTACCTCTTCGAACAGGTGCTGCCATTCGCAAAAGCTTGCGGCGTTTGCGCCCGACACTTCAAGGCGGACCGGGCAGCCGACAACCTCAACATCGAACTAGTCTCCAGCGAGAACCATAGATCTCTTGCCCAGTTCATGTTGGAGGGCTACAACGTCGTAACCTTTTAGCTCAAACCGGACGAGCCTCGGCGAGTCTCACATTACTTATAGTTCAGCGGCGTGATCTAGTGGCTACCGACCTCGCTATCGCGCTGCTGAGTCTAGGTACGAACGAGCTATCAAAGTCGGTCGTATTTCGCGGGATGTATTCGAAGCCCGCCTCATTCATACATTCAACGGTGGCTTCTTCTGCGTTTGTCCGAGAACTCTCGGCAAAAATGTCTTCACCGTCGAGGCCAGGCGCTTCAGAAAGTGGATCTTGAGAGCCAGTTGTTGATTCGGTGTCTGACCAAGCGCCATTTATCCGACTCGGTTGACGCTTATCGATCATGTCAGCCGTAGTCACGAAGTGCCTCATCTGGTTCGAGGCGGACGGCCCGACTTACTCCTAGGGATCCACCAAGAACAAGACAAAGAGGGGGAAGGATGAGGGCCAACGCGATTGAATCGATGTTAGGTGGCACCCAGGGGTCTACCGGCAGAAGAGCAAGATCAAGGTGTGAGACCGTCCCTGATGCAACAATCGAGCCGACTACCCCTAAGAGAACACCGGCAACAGCAATCGTGAATCCTGTAATCAAAGCTACGGTGGCTAGCGCACTTGCTATATTAGCCCCACTCCAACCTAGAGCTCGAAGTAATCCGATCTCGTTTTTGCGTTGGTTTACCCAGGCAGAACCCAGAGCGGCCCCGATTGCGAGACAAATGATTCCGAGAAAAATAGTCAATCCATCTTCCGTCCAGGCCAGTACACGAAACACTCCACCGAGTTCTCGAAGCTGAGCCGCAACGCTTGATACGAGGAATCCGTCATCTGCGAGCTGTTGTTGTACTGAAAGAACAGAATCTGAGTTCGTCGCTTCAACAAACGCTCGGCGATATTCAACCTCACCATTCTGCTGGCCGGATTCGATGACCAAGTTACGAACCATGTCCAGATTGACGTAGCCGGGCTGTGGTCCATCCCTGTCGACGACTGAGTTATCAAAAAGACCAACGACAGTCATCGTAATCGTTGCGCCAGCACCCTGGCCAGGTCCAATGACCTTCGTATAGGTGAACTCGACCTCCTTACCTAGAAGCTCTCCAGCTGCACCACCCTCCATCTCACTAGGTAACAGAATCTCGTCCGGTCCAAGCCCATTATTGGGAATTCGTCCATCTACCAACTCGGGCTCAAGGCCTGGAACGAGAGGAGTGGCCCAGATGGCCCCAGGATTTGTTGCCTGGTCAGGCCAGTTGCTCGGGTCCTCCATCGATAGATCAATTTGTATCCAAGGATGAACTGATTCCACCCCCTGCACCTCGCCAACCGAGATCAACGTTGCATCGGTTAGCGTCTTAGGATCACCACTGGCTGAAGAGGAGGACAACTCAATCAAGTTGAGCGCTGAATCAGAACGGATTGATTCGGTAAATCGAGCGACGCCAGCTCCAATGACCCCGTTACACATTAGGATAACCCCAATTGAAGCCACGATAAGTAGCCCGAAGGGGCGCTGGGCCCGTGCACTATCTCGTAGTTCCACACGCACTAAGGTCCAAAAGCTAGACATGGCGACCTCCTTTAATTTCCACTATGCGATCTGCAATCGACTCGGTCGCAGGGTCATGACTTGCTACAAGCACACCACAGTCCAGCGAGGCTGATTCTTTGAGTTGCTCGTGAACAACAGCGGCGTTGTCTGAATCGAGTCCAGCGGTTGGCTCGTCGGCAAGAAGGAACGAAGGGTCGTGCATAAGGCTTCGACAGAGGGCTACTCTCTGCGCTTCGCCACCTGATAGGACTTTTGCCTTCTGGTCGGCGATCGACCCGAGACCAAATGTGGATAATATCTCTTGGATTTGATCTCGTGTTTTTTCACTTCCCGATACTGCCAGATTCTCGACAGCGGTCATTTCTGGCAATAAGTTGCTTCGCTGAAACACGATCCCGATCTCGCCACGACGGTGACGATCGAGACGTTTGGTCCAGTCGACTGGCTCATCGTTCAGGAACACCGACCCGGAGTCTGGCTTGGTCAGAAGTCCGGCAATTCGTATCACTGTTGACTTTCCCGAGCCCGAGCCACCTCGGAGCCAAACAACCTCTCCGACATTGACACTCAAAGAGAATTCATCAATGACTTTTACAGCACTGCTCCCCTCACCATATGCCTTCTTAACCGAACGTAGTTCAAGATTTGTCACGCGAATTCTTTCTATCTGATTCTCTAATTACTGCAAAGCAAGAGGAATATTTCGGGCCTCGATGGTCAGCTGTAAACTACATAGCGAATCGTCCTCACCATCGACCGAATACAGTCCAAGGCCATCTCGACATCCACGCATCTGAGCCATCGATGATCCTATTTCGAGCAAAACGGTTGAGGATTCAAATTCGTAGTCGGTAGCAGCTAATGTCGCTGTTGCTAAGATCCGAGGGCCAAACGGCACGGTGTTATCACTAATGATGGCACTCAGAGAGTCCTGGAGTTCCGGGAACATTCGACGCACATCGGATTCGTTTGCAAAGAGATAAGAATACCGGAGGCTTGCTGCGGCTAACTGCTCGAGCTCGGCATCGGCTCCTAGATCGAATTCAACGAGGTCTCTTTTTTCCCAGTCTGGATACAAATGGGCAATAGTAATCATCAGATTGAGGTAATCGTTCAGATTTTCAGCATCAATCTGAGAGGGAAACTCTTCGACGAACTCGGATTGGACTTTCGAGGCATCCAGTTGGTCCCATTCGTCATGTCCCGACTCCCGAAGCACATATGTGGCCTTAAGCCTTTGTGATAGTGGTCTGTCGCCATCAGATTGTTCTTGCACAAGCCGTTCGATGGTCTCTTCACTGACGATTTCGGCCATACTACCCTCGAGCAGTCGGGAGAAAGCAAAGGTGGCTTCGACCGTGGGAACAGCAGTCGAGATAGGGACTACGAGTCCAGTACTCTCATCTATCCGCATGCGAACCGAATCGGCGATCTGAGCTTCGAATTCGTCTATTTGCCTGCTGCTTGAAGCTTCGAGCAGACCTAGGACAGCAGCAACTGACAAATCATCGCCCAATACCTCCTCCTCTGATTTCTTCATAAGCTCCTCAAAGTAGGACGGGTCCACTTCTCGGTTCGCATCTTGGGTCGCACGCATGCGTTGAATGGCCAACGCATCGAGGATGGCATTAGTTGAGGATGGCGGGGGAAGCAATCTCTCAGGAAGGCCACGTACTAAACCCGAGAGATCTTCCGACAGTTCGAAATCCAGAAGGTCAGCAATTTGAACCAGTCGGTAAATCAGAAAGGGGTGATCTTCCACGTCGGTTGCCTTGACGTCATCAAACCGTCTTTGCAGTTCTTCAACCTGCGGTGGTGCCCCGATAGAGGTGGATGCGATCGACTCGATATCCGCCCACAACCACAGTATGGCTATCTCCGAGCCTGGATCTTGTGCAGTGCCCGGCACGAGAGCACGAAACCAATCAAGATCGGAGGTCAGCTGAGCGTCGAGCGACTGGTCCGTGATCCGCTCGTCCGCAGCTAGTTCCGAAAGTCTTAACATTCCATGCGCCTGACCAAAATCGGATGTCTTTTCAACATCATCTAGATGTACATATCCGTCTTGACCCAAGTTGCTGCTGCTCCAGGTGGGAGCAAGATCAGAGTAGTGAACGGTGGCCACGACGCTCGGTTTCGGCTGGTGGCCTGCCGCCTCAGGCATGATAAACATGCCCTGTGGGGTCTGGAACTCTTCAGCAGACTCAATGATCTCCGAAGAAATTGCCGAAGGCTCATCGGATGATGTACATGCCGAAGTAAGCAAAGTCATTGACATCGCTAGCACAATCAGATTTTTCGCTTGAAAAAACAATTCGAGAAAGCCGCCTTGCCGGGTATCGAGAAACTTGAGAATCGTCCTACTGACCCCGGGTTCCAACCGAACCCGGCGTCAGTAGTTCTAGACCTAACGTGAATCAGATGTGAGCGGAAGCTACCCTGTAGTTTCCGTAGTGAAGCGACGAAGCGGCAACATCCATTCCAACATATACTGACCCCCAACCGCCACAGACACTACCGCTTAAGTATGATCCTGTGACGCCTGCTGAATTTGTCCACCGGAGAGAGCTCGCACTCTCTCTTGAGCTCTCAATACTTACGGCTTTAATCGAAACACTACCGAGGCCGATGTCATAGAACGAGGTTGCGTTGGTGATGGAGCTCGTGTTCGGCGTATTCATCACAGCAGACGAGGAGAAATCTCCACAGCCGGTCCAAGTGAACGACTGTATCCACGCGTTTGCAGTGATGGTGTTGCCGTTGTCAAAGCTCTCGGTGTCAGTGTCGCTTGTTGCACTAGCCGTCGCAGGAAACATCACCACGGCGAGCAGTCCAGCGACCAGACCAACCAGGAATCTTTTCTTTTTGAACATAAATTAACATCCTTTAGTTGCGTATATAGGCAATCCAAACCATAATTTGCCTATTGTAGGCTGTCAATAGTAGATTGTTGATCAATCTTGTTGCTTGTACGCAGACCTTACACATCAAAGCGCCGCAAGTCTACATAAACTGCACATTTTTGCTTATTGCCCTGCATGCAAGGACGGCAATGGGGGCAACGGATACCGACGAAACCCCCGACACGTAACCTTTAGCGTGGTGTGGCTAGTTGGCTTGGGTTAACGCCCACAAAACCAGGATCACGAACCCGATTGTCGCTGCGAACATTACGACCTCTACCACAATGAACAGTGTCCATACGACGATCGGCACGACGGTGACCGCAGCGGCGATTGTGTAACCGGATAGTCGCCCATCGAAACCAAGTGGAAGGACCCCGGTTTTGGTACCAGTTGGTAGTTGAGGATCAGGTTTGCCGGCGGCGGCGCTGACATCTTCAGCTGTGTTGTAGAAATAGAACGCCAGACGAACCCGCCCTGACCTAACCGCAGCCTTTATTCGCTGGCCGCTTAGACGGTCACCAAGGTCATTCTCGATGCTGACGATGGGGCGTAGCCAGTCGGCGGTAGCGTTTACCGTAATGAACCCGGATCCGCGTGGCGAGTATAGCCACTTGTAAGCTCCGCAGGCAGTAACGTCGAACCGGTCGGTGTCGAGTTTTAGCCAACCAGCGGCCTGGGTCGTATCGACGTAGGTGCGAGCGTTGTGGTTTACCGCTGCCTCGTGCAGGGCGTCGAGGTCTAGCACCCGACCGTCGCTCGACTGCACTGCGCTGACTGCGATCAGGTCGACTCCGTTGTCAACCTGATCGAGCAGTCGTTCCAAGGGGACGATCTTTATGTTTAATCGTTTGTCGACCAGAAAGGGGTACAACAACGAGGTGAAGTCTTCTTCGGCGCAGAGCACGGTTGAGCCGGCAGGCAACGAAGCGGCCACCATTGCTGAAGCGACCGAGACCTGACTCAAGATCCCGACCGAGGACACCTTTGTTTCCGCTATCTGAGCGAAAGCCGCTCGTGACCGATTAACGGCAACGTCGAACTGAGACGGGTCGAGCGCACCAAACTCCCAGGCGGCAAGAGCCCGCCGCAAACATGATGCGGTTGACGATGAAGGAAGACCAGCCGAGGACGTATTGAGGTACCCCGATGCTCCGCTGAACTTTTTTCGAATGGCTGCTGAAGTCACATGGGAAATCGTGACATACATGCCGAACGACGACTAGAACTATGCTTTAGAGGCAAGACCATGAACAAATCTAGGTATGGCGGTTGGCTAGACCCCTAACCGGCGATCAAGAAACTCCTGACAGACTTCGGTGAACTGTTCAGGCTGCTCTTCGTGGGGCAGCAACTTGGTTTGCTCAAACGTGACAAATTCGGTTTCTCCCCCTAAGCGGACTGCCATTTTTGTGCCCGCCCGACCGGGAAGATCACATCATCGTTACCCCAGACAAATAACGTAGGCGCAGTTATCGTCGGCTGAGCCTCGCCTAACGCTGTCAAGCCCTTACGGTCGAAGTTGGCCAAGATGGCGGTCTGGCCAACCCGGTAGGGTCGATCGTTCAGAAACGGCTCAATGAACAGGTCCTGAAAGTCGGATGTGAGGTTTTTCTTGTCGTAGAACAGTTGCCCCAGGCCTAACGTCGAATGCCGAAAGAACCTGTTCGATAGGCCCAGCTTTAGCCCAAGACCTTTCCCCGGCATTTTGGCCGCAATGATGAACATTCGAAGCAACCACGAGGTGTAGTCCGGCAAGTCTGACCCGACGATGATTAAGGCACTGACCACATCGGGGCGTCGCACCGCAAACAGTGACGAGGCAACGCCGCCTGAGTCATTGCCGATTAGCGCACATTTTTCTAGCCCGAGTTCGTCGACTACGGCTTCGAGGATCTTTGATTGGCCGGTAAACCCGAGCGGCTGGTCGCCTTGCGGCGATCCGCCCGCACCCGGCAGGTCGATTACGTGGCAGGCATAGCCGGTCAATGTGGATACCAGCTTGCGCCATGTTTGACCGTAGAGAAACCATCCGTGTACGAGTAGAACATCCGGACCCGACCCGAAGCGGCGGTATTTTACCCCGTTTCCATTGATATCTAGCATGCGACTACTCGACGTAACTTCAACCATGATTACTCTCCGTGTTCTTCCTTGCTTACAGGCCAAGATAAAGTTCGCACCCTGGTTCGTCACCTACCTGAACAGGTAATGGATCGACGCGTCCAAGACTCGTACCATGTACCTATGAGCCAGCCAGCGCCCGAAGAAAGCCGACCAAACCAACCAGACGACGGGCGCCCTCTCTTTGCTGCGCTGTTGAAGTACTGGCGTTCGAGACAGGGGCTTAGCCAACTCGACCTCAGCCTGATTGCAGGTGTCTCAGCTCGGCATATCAGCTTCTTAGAGACTGGGCGTTCACACCCGAGTAAAGAAATGGTTCTCACGTTGGCCGACGCGTTAGATCTGCCGTTGCGGAACAGGAACGACCTTTTCCGGGCGGCCAACTTGGTTCCCGCCTACCCCGAAGGTGACGTAGCAGCTGCATTGACCGAACCACTCAGGCAAGCCCTCGACGCAATATTCGACCGTCAAGAGCCGTACCCGGCCCTGGCCATGAACCCCGAATACGACGTCTTGCTGGCCAACCGGGCCGGTGCGAGGATGCTGTCGCAGTATTCCGATCGTCCGGTCGAGGAAATCAACGCTATCGAGATGCTCTTTACCGCTACTCACCCCGTCCTCGACGACTGGGAGGTAACCGCCCGTGAACTTTGGCGCCGCCTTCACCGCGAAAGCCTACGTTCACCCAAGAACACAAAACTCCTTGGACTGCTCGAGTTGATGAGCACCAGCCCTCTGGTCGAATCGCACTGGCTTGAAGCAGCCCTTCACCTCAACAGCGAACCGGTGGCCACGATTACGTTCCGTCTTCCGAACGACGACCGATTAGCGTTCTTGTCGACCATCACTACGTTTAACGCTCCGCAGAATGTGGCGTTGGAAGAGCTTCGAGTCGAATGCTTCTACCCGCTTGACTCATCGTCAGCCGAGGCCTGCGAACGACACCTTGGAGGGTCGGCACCTCGCCATCTGGGCGCCCTGCGCTCGTAAGCCGCTTCAATGTGTCGTCCCAAGTTTAGCGCTGTCCAGGCCCAATATTTGGGTCGTAGACCACTTCGCCGTCTGCCACAACTTCTCCAATTCTCAAACATGTTGCCGATACACCCGAACACAGACTACACCCAACCGTCGACCTCGCCTCAAGTCTGTATTCCTATAGCAAAGCGGGCTGATCCACGGCGCCCTGCAAACCGCCCAAGCGCTTACTGAATCTCTCCATGGATGAGGACACGGGATGGGGACAGCGCCAGGTATACCCCTGTTCCCTCCCAGGTAGTAACGCTTTCACCGGTGCCTCTAATTAAAAGGTCGTCAACTTCGTCGAATGTCGTGGTCCCTGAACGAATTACTTCGGCTTGACCGTGAACGATGAGGGCGAACGCGTTGCCGGAGAAATAGGTCATACTCACAGCCGGATTCTTCTGAATACATTTCGCCTTTAGGCTTGTCATCGTGCACGGCACATAAAAATGCTCGTTTCGGAAACAGCATGCCACCGGCGAGTTCAGCGGATGACCGCGACTGTTGACCACGGAAAACGCCACAGTTTGGAACTCTTTCATCGCATCGACGATGGCTCGAGCAGACTCCTTGGCATCGGGCGGTGAAAAGGCATAAGCCAGATACGCACCTTTGCGTTCGAAGCTTTCCTCGATCAACGAAGTCAAGAAAGGGTAACTATTCGTCTCCAAAACAATCACCTCGGAACGTATCATAGTTAAGGCGGCAGGCCCGTTGCCACCCAAGGCCATAACGTAACTACCGGCGGACGCCTCGACAACAGCATCGCCTGTGACCATAATCCGGCTGCGAAAGCTCGTAGAACGGGTTCACCCACTTAAACGACAGTTGCCCGGGGATGGGCCTGACATTCTGGTTGGTCGCTATACTCGACCTTGGCGAGAATAGCGATACAGTTCCCGCCTTCGACTTGAGGAACATGCACCAATGGCCAAAACCAAGACGTTAGATACTCCATTTACCAAAGGCGAGACGGTTATAACGACACGCGACTTACGAGGAATCGGTAGTGGCAGCGAGGGCAAAGTCAAACTGTCCAACGGATTAGGGGTCTGGAACCGTTATTGGGTCAGGTTCAAAAACGGCGAACTCGTCGGACAAATCACTCACGACGACCTGGTACGGCCAGACCAACTCGGCATGTGGCATGAACAAAAGGAAGCCGATCGGTTAGCAGCCGAAAACGCTGCCAATGAAGCAGAGGTCGAAGCCAGTTCTGAGCAGTCAACCGAGGCAGCTCCATCGGGCGGCGGGGACGATCTGGCCAGCCGCATCCCGGCCGATATTCTCGAACGGTCCCGCGCCGCGAAAGCCCGGCTTCTCGGGTAACGCAGCCAACTGGTCGCTCGAAACTGGGTTGCAACTAGTGTCGGACTGTCAAGCTTTGATACGTTGAGAACATGAGAGGCCGACAAGACCCTAATGAATAGCTCCAGTTTCCGTTCACTGGTTGCGCTGCTGGTAGGGTTCTCGTTGTTGGCGGCTGCGTGTTCTGAGTCAGAAGCGACAGGTCCCCGCGTCAATAAATCTGGAACCCGGGAGCTCCACCACCGGCATGAGGGTGGGTTCCCTCACTACATCGGCCATTTCGAAGCTGAAGAAGTCTCGAATACTGCTCGCGAAGAGCCCGCATCAACAAGCGGACTTGAATGGTTCGGAGGTGCCTTGCACGAAAGTGTAGCCTCTGGCGACAAGTCATCGATCGCAAAAATCGACGCAGAATCAGGTGAGGTTGTAAACCAAGTTAGTCTAGCCGACGGTGACATAGGTGCGGGACTAACATTCTTCGACGGGCGCTTGTACCAGCTGACACGGGAATCGAACAACGTGCTCGTCTATGAGACCGAGACACTATCCGTCGTCGACTCCTTGCCCTTTGACGGCGAAGGACGGGGTCTTTGTAACAGCGACGGCAACTACTTTGTGATGAGCGACGGCTCTAGCAAGCTCACAGTTAGAAATCTAGAGACCTTCGAAATCGAGAACGAAATTACCGTCGAACTCAACGAAAAAGAAGTATCTGGACTCGACGAGCTCGAATGTATCGACGACCAAGTGTGGGCCACGATCGACGACACCGAAGACGTAGAACGTGGTTCTACTATCGTCGTTATCAACGTCGCTTCTTTCGACGACAACGCCGTCGAGAAAAGCACTACTGAGGTCGAAGCCACCGTCGATGCTTCTCAGATAGTCCCTGAAGAGCTCGAAGACGACAGCAACGTTACACTCAGTGGAATTGCACTTCGGCCAGATGACGGATCTTTATGGTTGACTGGCCCGGGTTGGCCAGCCACCTACCAGGTAAGGCTCGTGCCGGTCGACGTCGAGTAGTGCGTGTGGTCGGCCAACTCACCTACTGGGTCGAACCGACTTCTTACCCTTGTTCAGCTTCGGCCGCTAGTTGTTCTCGCCGGGCGACGATTCGGTCTGCGACTCTTTTCGACTTCTCGATGTAGGCGATTGCACGATCTCGAGCCTGTTCGCCTTCGGCGTTGAGCCCAGTAAGACCTGGTAGGTTCCAATACTTCATGACGATTGGCTCAAGTATCTGCTCGTGATGGTTCGCGAGGTCGTAGATTCCCGCTCGGGCTACCCTTTTCGAATGCTCAGCGAAGTCTGGGATGCCATCGCCTGGCATTGCGAACGTCGTAACTTGACGTTCGATAGCCTGGGCCGCCGCGCTTGGGTCGACTTGGATAGCTGCTTGTGCAATTTCGCGATAGAACAAGAAATGATGGTTCTCATCCATCGCGACTCGGCGCAAAATATCGAAGCCGACCGGGTCGTCGAGCTGAGCCCCCGTGTTGCGGTGCGAGATTCGGGTTGCTAACTCCTGCAACGCTACGTAGATCAGGCCATCCACTGCCGAGGGAGGTTCTGGAACTTTTCCGCCCATGACTTGGGCCATCCGGCCGCGTTCGAGTTCAACTGGGTCAACGGCCCGCGTGATCGTCATATAATCACGGATGACAGTCGCGTGGCGACCTTCCTCTGCGGTCCAGCGGCGAACCCACTCACCCCAAGCGCCATCTCTTCCGAACATGCGCTCAATGTCGCGGAAGTAATATGGGAGATTGTCTTCGGTTAATAAGTTCAGGTAGAGCGAACTACGAACATCCTCTGGAATATTGGTGTCTTCAGGCGACCATTCGTAGTCGGGTTCGAAATCTTCGCCGCGGCTCCACGGTACGAGCGTATGTGGGTGCCACTCTTTGACGACTGAAATATGGCGGTTTAGTAAACGTTCTGCCTCAGGCTCGAGCTCAGCCAGGAGTGCAATATCGGAGCTAATGACCATCGTTCCAGCCTATCTACCATGAGGTAAGGAACGGCATTGATACGACAAAAGACCGTACGCTAAGCACATGCCGTTCGAGCCACCATTTTTTGCCCCGATGCAGGCAGTCGCGGCATCGTTGCCACTGGAGGCTGGATGGGCGTACGAACTAAAGTGGGACGGAATGCGTATGCTGGCCGCCAACAAAAGCCGGACTACCGAACTCAAAGCTCGATCAGGTATCGATATGACGACTACCTTCCCCGAACTAGCTTCTTTGGCGTCCGAAATTGGCGCCGTCGGTGATGGTCCGACAGTCCTCGACGGAGAAGTAGTTACGTTCGTTGATGGCAAGCCGTCCTTCGAACAGTTACAACATCGGATCCACGTCTCTGAGCCTTCGCAGTCGTTGCAGAACCAAATCCCCGTTGTCTACATTGTGTTCGACTTACTGGTTCTCGACGGCCAGGCAATGTTTGACGTTGACTACCAAACGCGCCGCTCACTTCTTCGAGAAGTGGTTCCTGATTCTGACCGTTGGAAGGTCCCTTCCCATGCTGAGGGGCAGAGCAGCACGCTCGTTGCTCTGTCAAAAACTCTTGGACTCGAGGGCGTCATCGCCAAAAAGCTTCGAAGTAAATACCGTCCGGGTAAAAGGAGCTCCTCGTGGGTCAAGGTCAAGAACTTCAAACGGCAGGAGTTTGTGATCGGCGGCTGGTTGGAGGGTGAAGGTGAGCTTCAGAACAAGATCGGGTCGTTACTAATCGGCACATGGGAAGGTGACCGTCTCGTGTTTGCCGGCGCGGTAGGGAGCGGAATTTCCGACCGTACCCGTGAGATGCTTGCACAACATCTCGTCGAAACTACGTCGTGCCCCTTCGACCCCGTTCCCGAAACTACCCGCACCCCTCATTGGGCTCGCAGTCAGCTGACCGCCGAAGTGTCATATCTATCATGGGCCTCCGGGGGCAAGCTGCGCCAACCCACCCTCAAAGGGCTGAGGTCTGACAAAGACCCGAAGACCGTAGTCAAAGAGCCGACCGATCAATAGACGACCTTTCCAAAACGACAACCCGGGCCTGCTTACTGCCCTTCCATCGTGTCCGATTCTTAGATGGCTCGACTTACTTCTTTCTCGGACGGCGACTCGTTGGCTTTATAGCTGTTTCTGGGTGGTCGTGGCTGTGCTCTACCTGTGCTGCGATTTCTGGGTTACGAAGTAGCTGACTGTCGGGCTTCGAGCGTCGACGATTACGAGGCCTCCGACAACATACCTGTACGATTGGTACATGTTGAAAAACCTCCGGTCGACGATCCGATTTCGAACACCAACCTTTAACCGCAACAAGGCTCGACTCGACCGCGCCGCAAACATCGAAGACCTTCGAAAAATGGCAAAGGATAGGCTACCAGGCGGCGTCTTCGACTACATTGACGGCGGCGCCGAAGACGAACGAGCTCTTAGAAACAACAGTGCCCGCTTTGACGCCTACGACTTTCGGCCTCGCGTTCTTAGAGACGTCGAACATGTCGATACCTCCACGACGCTGCTCGGAAACAAAATTCCGCTGCCCCTGATAATGGCCCCAACCGGCTTCACCAGAATAGGTAATTCACAAGGAGAGCTCGCAACGTCTCGAGCCGCCGCCCGGCTCGGTATACCCTATACATTGTCGTCGCTCGCGACACGGTCCATAGAAGAAGTCGCCAACGTATGCCGAGGACCCAAATGGTTCCAAGTTTATGTCTGGCGCGACCGCGGCCTCGTCAAAGAAATGGTGCAGCGTGCAGCAGCCGCCGACTACGAAGCCATCTGCATTACCGTTGATTTCGCCACACTCGGCCGACGCGAACGCGATGTCCGTCGTGGTTTCACCATGCCACCCAAGATCGGCTTGGATACAATCTTGGACGGCATCCGAAACCCGGCGTGGACATGGGACTTCGCTAAATCAGATCCCATACTCTTTGCCAACGTAACGGGCAGCGACAAAAACGACGGCACCGACGCTATCGCCCTTGGCGACTACGTCAAAGAACAACTCGACCCGACCCTCAGCTGGAGCGACATCGAGTGGTTCAGAAGTATCTGGGACGGCCCAATCGTGATCAAAGGCATCCAAGATATTGAAGACGCTAAGCGAGCCGCCGACATTGGCATGGAGGCGATAGCGCTATCCAACCACGGAGGGCGACAACTCGATGCCTCACCCGCCCCAATAGACCTGGTTCCCCAGACTGCCGAGGCGATCGGCGACAGATGCGAGATCATTTGCGATGGCGGCATCCGACGGGGGGCAGATGTCGTCAAGGCGGTATCGCTCGGAGCCACAGCATGTATGGCAGGAAGAGCGTACCTGTATGGACTGGGCGCAGCAGGCGAAACCGGTGTCGACAAAGCACTCGGGTTCCTCAACGACGAAATAGTCAGAACTATGGCGCTCATCGGTGCGACGAGCGTCTCTGACCTTGGTTCCAACACGCTCCGGCGAACCGGCCACCAACAGTCGTGATCGACGTTGAGACCGCAGACGCAGTTGATCGGCGTAGAATCGACCGACCGACCCGAACTATGCGATAGTAGTACCCAATGGATGACTCACCCACAAACGAGGTGACCGTGACCTTTCCATCAACTGATACTTTTCTACTTATCGGTCGGGTCTGTGTCGGCGGCCTAGCACTCCGCCTGTCCCTCGACATTTCGTCGGTCGAAGAGTTACGAGTAGCAGCCGATGCCGCCGTGCGACGGCTGACTGGGAAAGGCCGCATAACTGTCAAGGCCCAGTGGAGCGATACGGATCTGGTCGTGAGGATAGAGAACCCCGATGCCGTCCTCAACGAAGAAAGCGTCGCTGAGGCCGAACTATCGAGCCGACAGACCACGGTCGAGACCATCTTCGAACCGCCTCACCGGATTTTTCTTCGGACCGAACGAGAAAGCCCGGGATCAGGCGAGGAGGAATAGCGTAGGCAGTTACCTGGCTCGACCTTGACGCTTCCGCCAATAGTCGTACACCAACGCGGTCGCTAATCCGGCCAGACCGGCAAAGACCGGTGAGCTAACCCAGTCGATCATCAGCCGGAACTTCCGAAGCCTTGAGCGCCTCGACTGTCGGTTTCGGCTGGAAGTTCGTCGACTTCGGTGAACGACCAGTCTGGCACTGCTGTTACCGCAAACTGCGCGATTCGTTGACCCCGTTCCAAAAGCACGGTTTCGTCCGAGGTATTGAGAAGAATTACCTTGATCTCTCCTCGGTAGCCAGAATCGATCAGGCCAGGGCCGTTTACAACCGTGATCCCATGTTTGTGAGCTAGGCCAGATCGAGGCAAGATCAGGCCCGCCCACCCTGGTGGCAATGCCACACCAAATCCCGTTGGCACGGTCTCCCGTTGCCCTGGTTCCAGCTTGACAGCTATCGCGGTTGGGAAGTCGGCAGCAGCATCTCCACCTCGAATCTGTCGTGGGAGTTCAAGATCTGGGTCAAATCGGGTTATCGGTATTTGGAGCACAACTAGATGCTACCTGGGGTGTTGGCCCCGTCTGCGGCTAAGGTAAAGAAGTGCTCGCTTGGATAGATCTCGAAATGACTGGATTGGACCCAGCTCAACATGTCATCGTCGAAATAGCAACCCTGTTGACGGACAACGATCTCAACATAATCGCTGAGGGTCCTGAGCTAGTAGTCAAGTCCTCCGAGACCGAACTCGCCAAAATGGACAAAGTGGTGTTAGACATGCACACCAAGTCCGGCCTCCTAGAGCAAATCAAGACGTCGACGATTTCGTTAGAAGACGCCGGCAAGCAAACACTCGACTTCTTAAGAGAGCACATTCCGAAAGAGCGCACGGTTCCTCTTTGCGGAAACTCGATCGGGATGGACCGACGGTTTCTCGCCGTTCACCTTCCCGAGATCGAACAGTTTCTCAACTACCGGTCGGTCGACGTCTCGTCGATTAAGGAACTCGCTCGACGTTGGAGACCCAGCCTTTTGGTTTCGGCTCCGTCCAAAAACGCTGGCCACCGTGCCCTCGACGATATACGGGAAAGCGTGGCCGAACTTCAGTACTACAAGTCCTGTTTCTTTAACCTTGACGTTCCGCTGCCGGAGCCTGCGGCCAACGAACCAGCGGACGCCTAGAACAAGACAACCTAGTCGAGGTAATCGACGGTGGCCGAGGCTGCCACTTGGTCGTCGACGACCCACCATATAGAAATTCCGCTGATTCGGTGTTCGACTCGGAGCGTTACTGAGGGAGCAACTGGAACGCCCGACCGGAATTCGACTTCGACTCGGTACCTTCTGTTCCGGTCGAAGTCATACCGGGCCATCATTTCTTCAACTACCGGCCAGTAGGCCCTGTTGTTTACATGCCCATGCTGGTCGAAGTCAACTCGACGCAACCCCCACAACACTTCGTCAGCGTTCTCGACTACCGGCCCGTGTGTCGCACGTACGGTCGTTTGACTAGTACCACAAGCCTCCGAATACTCTTCTTTGAACCAGTGAGGGAGGGCTACCGGTCGGCCTGATTCCGGATCAATCGAAATCCACGTAGTCGCCGTGTCGTATGCCAGCCCTTCGGCTGAAACGAGCGTTACCCGCCGTTCGGCTGCGACCCGCGCCATGCTACCTGCCCACGTCTGGCAGCTGTACTGCTGAAGACCCACCCCCTCTTGGCGCACCACCATGGTGATTCTGCGGGCCATCCACCACCTGGTGTTTGGACGGTCAAGGTCGACGAGGTCGTCTTCGGACACTTCGGAGACTATCCGGGCAATGGCATCCAGCCGAATTCGCCCATCGACGGTAATGTCTTGAATACGACTCTTTTTGTCGACTGTGAAGACCCGACCATGTCCTGTAGGTGGCAAAAGAGCCTCGAAATTAGCGTCTCCCATATGTCGAGACTATTTGATTGGGTAACGAGTTCTAGAACATCAGACCAAATTCACTTGACAGAAACCAAAATTCGTAGTTGTTTAACGTGATAGGCTATGCTCGTAATACGAGTTAAAGTCCAACGACCGGTAGGCCGAAGGAGAAGTTGGAACCATGAATCTACGTTCATCTGACAAACAACGATCCATCCGACAATCAATAGTCGGCCTGTTTTCAGCTTTCCTCGCGTCTGTTTCTACGTCGCTCGTCTCGATTCTTGATACAGCGTTTGCCGCAATCAAACATCTTGGGACCTGGTCGACAGAAGCCAAGCCTGCACCCGTGGTAGTCAAGACAAGCCCTATGGATCGCTACCGCAACCAGCACCGAAGGTCTAAGAACTGAACTAAAAACGTTCAGATCAGATCTATCCGAGTCGCTGGGAAACCCCAGCGGCTTTTCTGCTTTTCATCGTCTCTTTTGTAAACAGCCACCACCACCGAGTGGGAGAACAGTTATGACCATCACCGAAACCCCAACAATGACACTAGTAACCGAGGATGCGAAGCCGACCGGCGGCGCCGCTACGGCGACCCATTCGGTCGACCCAACAGCTTGGCGAGACCTAGCGCTTTGCCGCACCGTCGATGACGCAACAATCTTCTTTAGTGAAGAAAACGCTGAATTGGCGGCTGCAAAGGCCACTTGCATGTCTTGTACAGTCATCGCTTCGTGTCTTGAAGGTGCTCTCGAGCGAGGTGAAGCAGCCGGAATCTGGGGCGGGCAGCTGTTCGATAAGGGCAGCATCGTAGCGGTTAAGCGTCGACGGGGCCGACCGCCAAAGGTCGCTCGTCCTGAAGATGAGCTGCCACAGGTTCCGATCCCTGAGCACTTGCAGAAGTTAATTGCCTAGCCACACTTGCTCTGGCCGACCCGGCCTTCACGGTTGGGTCGGCCATTCCGCACCTTAGATAACTCTGTCAGGGTCGTAGCCAACCCGTTCAGCTATGTCGCGGGCAAGGTGAATAACCTCGGAGCGTTCCATCGACAGCACACTCTTTAGTGTGTCCGCCACACTTCTAATCTGAGCGATCGTCTCGGGATCAACGATGACTCCATCGTCGTCAGATTTAGCCTTTGGACCTCTCACGCCCAACAATGACACAACGTATGCTCCTTGCCAGGTCAGCGTTCGGGCCATCTGGTTCAGCGCATTTGGCCCTCCAGACGTACCGGCCGACATCAACGCGACTGGCAACTGATAGAACTCCCCGGAACCCACGATCCAGTCAAGGCAGTTCTTTAATCCCCCAGCGATGCCCCCCGCATATTCGGGAGCAGCGACAATTACGGCGTCGCTCTCTGCCAATTGGCTACGCAACCGTGAGACCTCGGCCGGTATGAAACCGTCGCGCTCAGGGTTCAGCGCTGGAATGTCACCCAAACCGGTCGCGGGAACCACAATGAACTCACCAGATTCTTCAAATGAAGCCGAAATTACGTCGAGCATCGCCTGATTCGCCGACGCCGACTGCAAGCTTCCGCATATTGTTGTCACGCTCTTCACGCATACCTCTTTCAACGCAGATCAAAAGGACCGATTCTCAGTTCCATGGAATTAGCGGCTAACGCAGCCGGTTTACTATGTCGAGCTGGTAATTGTCGGTTCTGAATAACACATTAACGCTAATGATCTACCAGCGCTCCGCCGTAGGCTTACTTTCTTACCAGATTATGAGATTCCCATGACTGACTCCAATCAAACGACGTCGAAGAAGTCCACTAGCATGTCGGCCAAAGTTACCTTCGGAGCGCTGGCCGTTGCCTTGGCCGTTATCGCATTTGCCGTTATTACTACCGACGGCAGCAAAGACCTCCCTGCAGCGTCAGCGGTCGCTTCCCACGAATTTACGATCGATACTGGCGAAACGGCGACCCTCGCCAGCTTCGATGGACAGCCCCTAGTGGTCAACTTCTTCGCATCATATTGCGCCCCCTGCCGGGCGGAACTTCCTGACTTCGAGGCTGTACATCAAGCAACCAAAGATGATGTGACCTTTCTGGGAGTTAACCATGACAGTAATGAGGCGTCATGGAAAGGGTTCGTTGAAGAGACCGAAGTTACCTATCAAACGGCGTTTCAACCTAACCAAGAGATATTTTCGGAGCTCGGAGCGCTAAGTTTGCCTTCAACCGCCTTCATTTCTGCCGATGGTGCGGTACTACACCTTCACAGCGGGGTCTTGACCAAAGACCAGCTCGGCGACCTTATCAACACTCACCTAGTGGAAGGCGATTCATAAATCGTGGAATTCTTATTCGATCCGACAGCACTAGGTTTTGGCATGGTGGGATTATTAAACCCCTGCGGATTCGCGCTGTTCCCCGCCTACCTCGGCTACTTCCTCGGTATTGATGATGGCGATGAAGACGAAACCTGGCTACGTTCCCTCAACAAAGCCCAAGTTGTCGGCCTATCGCTCTCAGCGGGGTTTGTCT
This sequence comes from uncultured Acidimicrobiaceae bacterium, assembly GCA_964551835.1. GTDB lineage: Bacteria > Actinomycetota > Acidimicrobiia > Acidimicrobiales > SZUA-35 > JAHDCC01. The sequence continues at coordinate 22,191 of CAZKEM010000061.1, forward strand.
TCGTCTTTGCCATGCTCGGTATTGTCTTTGCTAGCTTCTTCGATACCATTGCACCGGCATTGCCCTGGTTTACGATAGGCATGGGCATCGCCATGGTGGGGTTGGGTCTCGCTATGGTGTTCGGGTTTCAACCAGCGGTCAAGCTTCCGAAGCTCGACGCCGGCGGAGATAAACAAACCGTATTTAGCATGTTCATTTTTGGTGTCTCATATGCCGTCGCATCGTTGAGCTGCACAATGCCATTGTTTCTGCTCGCTGTTGGAGAGGCCAGTAGCGGCGATAGTTTCGGGGAACGTTTTGGGAGCCTACTTTCGTACGGCTTAGGAATGGGGCTTTTAGCGACCGTCTTTACGCTTCTAATGGCGTTCGGAAAGAAGGGAGTCGTCAATTCGTTCCGTCGTTGGCTCCCGGTGATCAACCGTGTCTCGGGCGTCGTAGTGTTAGTCGTAGGTGTTTACTTGACCTACTACGGCTACTTTGAAACAGACCCGACAAACATCCCTCAAGGTCCGGTTGCGGACGTCGAAACCGCTCAGAGTTGGGTTAAGAATCTCATCCAACCTAAGGCTGGAATTCTTGCCATCGGTTTTGTAGCAATCAACCTGATCATCGCCGTCGGTGCGTGGTTTGATCGCCGTGGGCGGGGCCCTCAAGACCCTAGCCCTCAAGACCTTAGCCCTCAAGACACCTTCACCGGGGTATAACCTACAAGCCGAGGCGTTACGGCGACAGTCGAAATTTCTCCCAGCGTCCAACACCTATCTGACGGTAGACGATCCGGTCGTGAAGGCGGTTACGGCGACCCTGCCAAAACTCAATCGATGTGGGCGAAATCCTCCACCCACCCCAATGGCTTGGCCTTGGCACCTTCCCCGGGTAGAGGTCGTCGAAGTGTCTGTAACGCTTTTCTAGTTCCTCATATGAGTCTAGTTGTTCGCTCTGCATCGAGGCCCAGGCGCCGATCTGCGAGCCTCGTTCGCGCAACGACCAATAGTGATCAGATTCGGATGAGGTCGTCTTGGCAACACGTCCAGCGATATTGACTTGGCGGCCCAGTCCATGCCAAGGAAAAGTTGCGGCGACCGCACCCGATGCCGTCAACTCTTCGGACTTACGGCTCCGATAGTTGGTGTAAAACTCGAACCCCTTTCGGCCGAAACCTTTGCATAGAACCGTACGGGTGGACGGTTGTGCGGGCAACATGTTCTGTGCCGGAGCGACCGACGCTAATACCATCGCATTGGGCTCTGCAATACCTGCGGCGGTCGCAACTTGTAACCACTCGGCCCACAACCCAAACGGTTCGGATGGGAGGACGCCGTCATTAATACCAGCAGCCGAATACTCTTCACGCATCGCTGCAAGATCTACCGAACCTGACTTTGAACCCACGGTACAACCCTTCGTTTCTGTCCAGGACTCCGTCCGAACCAGACGGATCTGACTATCTTAGCTTTCGGCCTCAGCTGCAAGCGAACGCTCCATGCTAGAAGATGGCAGCTAGACCCAACACATGGTCCGATCCATCGATGCCGTCGAGCAACGGCAACTAACGCTAAACGTTGCGGTCACTTACCGTCTTGTCGGTCCCAGGAATCAAGCAGGCCCACAAGGGCTGATTCGGAACGTTCGAATAGCTCCCCGACGACATCTGTTGCGGTCCGATTTTTTGTATCGATCGTCGTCGGCTGGAGCCTGTCTGCGTTATGCGGTTGCAGGACCGAAATCTCTGCTTTGTTTCTCAGGAGATCAATCGTGACAGTCAGTAACTCGACCTCTTGGCCACTGCGTCTAACTTTTAAGGCGGCCCGCCATTTTGGGTTCGGGTGGTCGGGTGACGTGACGTGACCGGCTAGACCAATGCCCTCTCGGAAGCGTTCGAGCTGGTTAAGTATCTCGGTAGTGAATTCTGCGACTCGGCGGCCCTGGTCGCTACGGGCTTGGCGATTGTGGGTGCGTCGCTGAGCGATATTCGAGATCACACCTCCTACGACATCCTCGGACTTGGTCACATCCAACACTTCAGGCCGCAACGCAGCGAACGGTATAGCCCAGCGGTTCTCACCAAATGCTGCGACCCGGTCGCCTGAATAGAAGACAAAACCTCGATGATACGAGGATGGATGGAGCTTCCGGAACTGGTCGATTCCGCTAAAGTCATCGCTGGTCACGTTCTCAGATGCCTTGACTTCGATGCAGATGACTCGCCCATCTCGAAGTTCGGCAACGAGGTCAACTTCTTTCATGGCGCTGTCGCGCCAGTGATAGAGCTTTGGAATTTCCATGCCCCATTCGGCCTGAGCTAAAATCTCATTGACTAGAAACGTCTCAACGAGCCGACCTCTATCCTGATCTGAGTTGACCGGATCTAGTCGCCCTAACGTCGTTGCAATACCAGAGTCGAAGAAGTGGACCTTGGCTCGACTTATCTCGGACTTATCCTTCGATTTTTTCCAACCGGGTAGTCGATGAATCAGGAGGGCTTCTTCGAGGTGAGCGAGGTATTCATCGACGGTTGGGCGACTAATTTCGAGCGCTTTGGAGAACTTAGAAACATTGACTGGGGTGGAAGTTCGCCCCGCCAGAAACCTAGTCAACGAATTGATGTTTCGAGCGTTCCGACTCTCAAATATTTTGAGGTTGGTCACGTCGGAAACGTAGCGGTCCGCTCTGTCCTGTTGGTCAGCTTCGTCTCGTTTGATCCAACCAGGAAGACCTGATTGAGACACGAGTCGAACCAGCTCTGACCTACCGAGGGATGGACCGATCACAAGCGATTCGGGTTTGACCTCGAAGAGCGCATCGAGCAAGTTGAACGGAGACCCCGCAATCTCCGAGATAGTCATGGGCCGTAGGACAAGCGGGCTGCCGACCCTACCTGCAAAGGGGTCGCTGCCATCAAG
>CAZKEM010000062.1:0-10328 GCA_964551835.1 uncultured Acidimicrobiaceae bacterium
CCGTTCACGGTCACCCCGAAATGGCGGAAGCCAGCGAAACCCCAGAATCACCAATTCGCTGGCACCGACCAAAACGGCAGACGATTTCGGACTAACTACCCTTAAGGAAACGGTTCAGTTCCAACCTCAAGGCTGCAGGCATAGTCCTAGTCGGCCTAGACCTAGGGTGGCCGATACTTCGGGAGAGGATGCCGTGTTTACCGGTTTCGTCATCTACCCAGGCAATCGCCGTGTATTCCTTTCAGTATCAAGACGTCCGGGGTTTGGATCCGGGTATCTCGATGTTTACCGATGCTCATACTGAAGGGGTCGTGGTTGGGGAGCGGGGCGGTTTGGTTTAGATTTTGGTTCGCCTCAATCGAAGTACGAAAACCGGCACCTGTTAAAGCTCATCATCCGGGTTCTGGTTTTGGTGGGCAAGGTATAAGAACAGGTGCAAAATATATATTTGCACTTCGGGTTTCCTCTCCCCGCACCCCCTTCACCTTCGCTCAAGGGTCGTTTTAACTTTTCTGGGAACCAGACACCCGCCCTACCGGAATTTTGGGGTCAGTCGGTTCATGCACGCCGGACGTGTGCCGGGTCTGGTTGTCTCGTTCCGCAACCCATCTACGGCTGTTCGCCTCCCGACGGGGGACTGTCGAGTTTGCTGGGTGGACCAACTAGTAGGAGGCGAGTAGTTTCGTGGGTCTTGACAGTAAGCGTTGATCATCTCGATAGCTCAACTAGGGGTGCCGTTAACGAAGCTGCTACCGGTTCGGTGGGCCGTTTCTGGAGCGTAGCGAACCTACCAAAAACCACCGTCGAAATTCGTGTCACCCGACGAGATCGGCCCAAACCGGCACAAACTCCGGAACGTGAACCGCGTAGGTTCAAACTCAGATCGCTAACCGGCGGCGATACCGGTTGCAGCGTGTTCACCAACGACGGTGCACTCTTAGCCGTCGACTTGGCTAGAGCTTTAGACGCTGTTCGTGCCGATCCGGAACCGTGGCCCAAAGGGGTGCGCCGTCCGTTGCCGTAAATGTTTTTTGGTGGTTCATTTGGCGCTCCTTCCGGGGCTTGATGGTGGACGCGCCACGGGACGTGCCATAGGACGTGCCGTAGGACGCGCCGGTGTTCCTCGGGTTTTGCTTGACCCTCTGGTTTAGCGGGTTATGACGGGATTTCGTGGTCGACATATCTATACAGACGTCAGTTCGTTGCTGTTTGATACGACCTGCGTGTCGAATCTGCTTAAACGCCTAGCCGTATGTTTTTGCCTTGGGGGCCGTTTGTTGTTTAGTGTCTGTGGTCGCGGATAGTTTCTATCTAGTTCGGGGGCATCACTTCAGAAACGTAGCGTCGAGACGATGGGACCATCCTCGTGTTAGTTCAACGGGCTAGCCAATTCGCGTCTTGAAGAAGTCTTTTTCAAACGTCTTTCGTTCGACGCCATTCGGGGAAGCAATTTTTGACTTGGTATTTCTGAAGCTGTTCAGATCGAAAAGCGCTTGGTATTCGATCGACGGTGTGTGTGCTTGTCCCCAGTGCGGAACACCTTTATGTTTGCGAAGCCGCTATGAAGGTCATGTACCTGACCGCGATCGAGAAACGAAAGAACCGGCGAAACCCGACCGGGAAAACCCAGGGCTGGAAACAAATCCTGAACGTGTGGACAATCCACTACGGTGAAAGAATCACTGACCACATGTAAACCCAGTAAACCCCCGGTTACACAACCAATCGGACGCACCCTGTTGTTGGGCGTTGAGGGACTTGAACCTCCGACCCCCTAGGTCAGTGAACCGACAACACTGTTAGTAACAGTCCTAAGGTCGACTTTACTCTTCTACGGTTTGGATGCTTCGAAGATTTGCGACTCGAGTTTGAGGAACCCTTCAGGCATACGATCAGTGAACTCTAGCCCTGACAACGAAGGCTCGTCGCTCTCCAAGATCTCTTTCTCGACGACCTCGACAAACCCCGCGGCATCGAGCGCAGCCTTTAGGGTTTCCTGATCATAGATAAAGGTGTGGCCCCACATTCTTACGAATGCGTTGAACACAAAGCTCGGTGCGGGCTCAGGCGCTTCGGGTATGAAAGTTTCACATGACCAGTCAATATATTGTTGCTGAAGGTCCGTCAGGGGTTCATTAAAAAGATCGAAGAGGTATCTCAAGTCCGGTGTCGCCAGCCGGAACTTCCCACCCGGCTGTAGGACTCTGAAACACTCTGACAACATCACAGAACCTGCGGCAAAAGGGACGTGTTCGATCATGTGTTCGCTGTAGACGAAGTCAAAATGATCCGATGGAAGCGGAAAAGTCTGTGTAGCATCGAGCTCGAGAACCTCGGGCTTACGGGGATGAAGGTCGACATTCAGCCACCCATCGAGAACTCGAAAACCACATCCAATATGCAACTTCTTTTCACTGTGGTTTGCATCATAGCGATCAAGTATCTTTGCGTTAGCTCGAGTAGCCTTTCTCTGCAACGAACGCAGCTCCCAGTACATTTTTTTAGCAGTGTCTCTCCCACGAAAATTAGACATCAACTACAGCTCTCTTTCAACAAGTACACAACCCCTTAACACGGCTAACTAGTACTTAGCTTGTCTCGTAGTCGATCGATGCCAACGCCACATCGGACGACTACCGCAAACCATACTCGGGATGGTTCGAGAAGGCTCTTTCGGCCGCCCAAGAATCTAATATAGAGAGGTGCGGTTTGGGAAGGGCACCCTCATTAGGTCTTCGGCGACGACAACGTCGCCGTGGTGCCTGCTAGCCTGATCTCCCAGAATCGACGTGTCGGAGTAACGGGCTGAGAAGTGGGTCAAGACCAGCCGTCTTGCACCGGCCGCTTTGGCCAGTTGGCCTGCCTGGCCTGCCGTTAGATGCTGGTATTTTGACGCCAGCGCTGCCTCTTCGTCAGCGAACGTCGACTCACAGACCAAAAGGTCGACGCCGTCAGCAAGTTCGGACGCCCCTTCGCACAGTTCTGTATCCATTACAAACGCCATCGATTGGCCAACCTGGGCCTGGCTAACCTGGTCAATTGTTGTCGTCTGGCCGTCAACTGTAACAACACCTTTGGCTTGCAACTCGCCGACGATAGGCCCGGATAAACCGCGAGCCAACAATGCATCCTTGTCAAGCTTCTGTCTAGTCGGTTCATCGAGCCTGTACCCGAATGTCGAAATCCGATGCTGAAGCGCGGCAGCTGACAGCTGCAACTCTCCAACTGTTCCGGCTGCTCCGTCGACGCTTATCGGGATGGTTTGGTTGGAGGACTGGTCATAAAAGGACGAGCAGTTCAGTAGACGATCTAAGAATTCAGTTCCCTCGCGAGGGAAGAATATGGGAAGTTCAGCAGGGGACTCGTTGTTGTTGGCGTTATCTAGAGACCGGCGCTGAATTACTCCAGGAAGACCGAGACAATGGTCGCCGTGAAAGTGGGTAATACAGATGGCAGTCAGACGGTTCAAATTCACTCTGGCAAGAATCGCTTGCCGTTGTGTGTTCTCGCCTGGGTCAAAGAGTATTGCTTCGCCGTCGAACCGTAGAACAGTACTTACATGGGCCCGCGTCCGGGTAGGAGCTTGGCTGCCTGTTCCCAAAATTACCAGTTCCCTTGACGTCAAAGTACGTTCCTTGCCGAACCTGTTTCTAGCATATCCGCACGGAGAGTTAGGGGCGGCTAGTTCTCTCGACGTCAGGAGACTTTCTTCGCCTGGAACGGGTGATCTGCGTTGGCCTGCCGAGCGTTAGAACGTCTACGATGAGTACCATGGTAGTAGACTCGCTCGTGAGGTCAGATTTGGTCGTCGATGGCATGACCTGTGGCGCATGCTCGAGTCGAGTCGAACGTTCACTTTCTGAATTAGATGGGGTATCAGACTCGGTAGCCAATTTCGCTACTGGGCGGGTTTCGATTCTTCACTCCAACGCGGTATCCAATGGTGACGTTGCCGCGGTCATCGACGATCTCGGCTACGTGGTCGTCGCTGACAAAGACGAACAGTCGACTCGCGCCCGCCGAGAATCTGAGCTATGGCAACGACTCGTCGTAGCTGTCCTGTTAACCACACCCGCCGTGGTTTTGTCGATGGTCGAAACCGTCCAGTTCTCAGGGTGGCGTTGGGTAGTCGGGTTGCTGGCAACGCCAGTAATTTTCTGGTCAGGATGGTCGTTCCATCGTTCGGCCTTGGTGAATAGTAGACATCGCTCAACGACAATGGACACGTTGGTCTCGCTCGGTTCGGTAACATCGTGGCTATGGTCGGCTACGGTGCTAATTGGTTCACGTTTCGATGTCTCTATAGGTAGCAATGAGGTCTACTTCGAAACAGGCGCAGTCATCATCACCTTCATCTTGGCTGGAAAATGGATGGAAGCGAAAGCCAAGCGTCGCTCGGGCGATGCGATTCGAGCTTTAGCTGATCTTGGTGTCAAAGTTGTTCGACTTGAAGACGGTAGTGAGATCGACGCAGCGGCGCTATTTCCGGGTATGCGGATTGTGGTTAAGCCGGGGGAGAAGGTGGCGACCGATGGCGTAGTCGTCGATGGGCGTTCGTCCATCGACCAATCCATGATAACCGGCGAGCCAGTACCCATCGATGTTTCGGTTGGCGATGAAGTCGTCGGGGGAACGACCAATTTGAACGGGTCGCTGGTTGTAGAGGCCCGTAGCGTTGGAGCCGACACGGTACTGGCTCAAATAATTGATTTAGTCGACCAGGCACAAACTAGTAAGACTAGGGCGCAACGCTTGGCGGATAGGGTTTCGGCTGTTTTCGTACCCGTTTCGATTGCAGTTGCGGCCATGACACTGATCGGATGGGTTTTGGTCAGCGGCGATGCCGATAGAGCATTCACCGCCGCAGTTACCGTCTTAGTAATCGCTTGCCCTTGTGCTTTGGGTTTGGCTACACCGTTGGCCATCATGGTCGGGACCGGACGTGGCGCCCAGCTCGGATTGATAATAAAGGGCGGCGAGGTTCTGGAAGACACCCGAGATGTCGATGTCGTGGTGTTTGACAAGACAGGCACGATGACCGAAGGCCAAATGCGCCTCGAACGGGTGCTAACCACGACCGACAGTACCAGCGACGCCGATTCGCTCTTGGTTCTGGCGGCATCGGTCGAGTCCCTATCCGAGCACCCAATTGGTACCGCCGTTGCCGACGGCTGCGATGGTCGACGCAACGTCGATGATTTCTCTAATTCGCCGGGGGTCGGGGTGACAGGCCTCGTGGGTGGCGACCTCGTCGGAGTCGGCAAGCGATCTTTGTTCGACGAAGTCCCTGCCGAGGTCGAGGCTTTAGTTCAAGGAGTTGAGAACGACGGTGTGACAGGGGTTCTAGTAGGGAGAAACGGTACTGCTGAGGCCGTGTTGGTTATCTCGGACCGTGTCAAGCCGACGGCAGGCGACTCGGTCAAGGCAGTCAAAGACCAAGGGATGTCCGTAGTTCTGCTTACCGGTGACAACCGGCAAACAGCTGATGCTGTCGCAGCCAAACTCGGGATCGGGCACGCTATCGCTGGTGTGCTTCCAAGCGAAAAAGCGGGAGAGATCAGACGCCTTCAGAACGAAGGCGCCCGAGTTGCCATGGTCGGAGATGGAATCAATGATGCCCCTGCGTTAGCTCAAGCCGATCTAGGAATCGCAGTTGGCACCGGGACTGATGTTGCGATCGAAGCGTCTGACATAACTATCATTGGCGGAGACCCGCTGGCTGTAGCCGACGCTATTGCTCTTTCCCGCCGCACCCTGGCAACGATCAAGGGTAATCTGTTCTGGGCGTTTATATACAACACCGCTGCGATCCCGGTTGCCGCTCTAGGATATCTAAACCCGATGATCGCGGCCGGAACGATGGGGCTGTCGTCACTGTTTGTCGCCACAAACAGTCTTCGGTTGCGCAGCTTCAAACCCCACAGACTCACCGCTAGTTCCAACTGAGCAGATCGGCATTGAGGTGGCGCAATCACCAAGGTAGTACTGTGAGGTTAACAACCTCTATTAGTTTGGTCTAGTTTTTGGGAAGTGAACCTGTTTTGACTCGTATCCACAACACTCGATTGCAAGGACTTGATTCGCGTGGTTCTGACGGGCACCATGCCGATGCGCTGGTTCTGTTTGGAATTACCGGCGACCTGGCTCGACGTAAGTTGTTCAACTCGCTCTACATGTTAGAGGTCGAAAGTAAACTCAACTGTCGTATCGTTGGGGTCGCGACCCGTGCATGGGACAGAGAAATTTTGCACACGAAGATTCGGGAGGCAGTCGGAGTTGCCGGGATCAAGATCGACGAAACGATCTGGAAGCGTTTCGTCGAGCGGTTCGACTATGTATCGGGCGACTACCGGGAGTCTGAGACGTTCGACGAGGTGGCTGCCAAGGTCGGCGACGCCCAATGCCCAGTGTGTTACTTGGCCATCCCGCCGACACTGTTTACCACGGTGGTAGACGGACTCGCCGTTGTCGGGCTCAACCGTGGCCGGGTGGTTCTCGAGAAGCCGTTCGGGAGAGACCTGACTTCATCTCAAGAACTCGATGCCGCCGTTTTGGAACACTATCCTGAGGATCGGATTTACCGAATCGACCATTTCCTCGGCAAAGAACCGGTTCTAAATTTGTTGGTTTTCCGGTTTGCCAACGCGATTATCGAACCCCTCTGGAATCGGCAACATGTTAGAAGCGTGACTATCACGATGGCCGAAGATTTTGGGGTCGAGGGCCGTGGCAAATTCTACGACAGTGTCGGGGCATTACGAGACGTAGTCCAAAACCATCTTCTCCAAATTGTCGCTCTGCTCGCTATGGAACCTCCGATAACCAACGATGCGGAGGCGATGGCAAACGAGGTCATGAAGGTGCTTAGTTCAATCCGCCCGTTTGATCCGGTCAAGGTATGGCGTGGACAATACGTCGGCTATACCGACGAAGAAGGCGTCGTCGAAAACTCCGATACCGAGACGTATGTGAGCCTTGAAACCGAAATCGATTCGTGGCGGTGGGCTGGAGTGCCGTGGTACATCAATGCGGGCAAGGCGCTTGACCGGACGGTCACCGAAGCAGTTGTAGAGTTCGTGACCCCGCCGAGGTCGCTGTTCGATGGTGATAGCCCGCCAGCCCCAAACCGCTTGCGATTCGAGATGAAACCGAACGACACCATCGAGTTAGAAATGCAGGCGAAAGTTCCAGGCGACGAGATGAAGAGCCAACAGGTCAGCCTTCAAGTCGACCACACGGGTATGGAGACCGGTCCGAGTCCGTATCATCGGCTGTTGGGGGACGCTCTCGAAGGAGACAAGCGACTGTTTGCCCGCGGCGACCAAGTGGAACAAGCATGGAGAATAGTGCAACCGGTGTTAGACAATCCGCTGCCAGTTGAGCGGTACCCTTATGGCGAGCGCGGGCTTACTCAACCTCGGCCGTTCCGTTGAACCAACGATCGATCGGCCAATTTGTAGTAATTCCTATACGCTGATCTATCTCCGACAAGTTCGATGAATCGACAAGCCGGCCTAAGTGACAAGTGGTCGGCCTTTCCAAAGAAGTGACTGTGGTAGCTGAAGATCTACATATTCTGGACATAGCTGAGAACGACCGGTGGGTCACCAGAGCCGCCGATGTCATGCAGGCCGCCATCGAACAAGCCATACGCTTACGAGGACGCTGCCTGTTCGGCTTGAGCGGCGGCTCGACCCCAACTCCGGTATTTGTTGAACTTGCAAGTCGCCCCATCGAATGGGACAACGTATGTCTGTTGCAGGTAGACGAACGAATCGCCCCGGTTGGCAGCCCAGACCGGAACCTGACGAACCAACAGGCTGCGTTTGCCTCGACCGAAGCCTCGTGGTTCCCGCTGCCCGTTGACGAAGTTCTCGATGTGATTAACGATTCCGCCCAACGGGAACTATCACAACAGTCAGAATCGCTCGGCTACATCGGTGAGCTTGACTTCGGGGTCGACGGCGAATCGAGTTCTAAACTGGTCAGCGACGTCCTAGCCGATTTCGATGCAAGTCTGGTTGGTTTGGCGGGAGCCCCGCCGGTGCTTGATCTCGTACATCTCGGGCTTGGCGCTGACGGTCATACCGCTTCGTTGTTTCCAGGTGACAGTGCAGTAAACGAGCTGTTGTTGTTTACAGCAATGACCGGTGACTATCAGGGCACAAAACGAATTACATTGACGCGGCCGGTTATAGACCGAGCCCGGATGGCCGTCTGGCTTGTGCGCGGAACGGACAAACGCGAACCGTTGGGTCGTCTTCTCCAGGGCGACATGACTATTCCGGCAGGGCTACTTCGGCCAGCTCATTCGGTGATCGTCGCCGACGGTGATGCAGCGTGCCAGTCCTGATGTTGGTGACTTGACGCTGTGTTGTAGTCTTGGCATATGCGTGTGATCATTGACCTATGCATCGTGCCTATCGGTGTCGGAGTTTCGGTGTCGGCCCATGTATCGGCATGCCAGGACATACTTGCTGAGGCAGGGTTAGAACACAACCTGCATGCCTATGGAACCAATGTTGAGGGCGACTGGGACGAGGTGTTTGCTGCCGTGAAACGATGTCACGAGGTGGTGCACGAGATGGGTGCCCCGCGAATAACAACAACTATCAAGGTCGGGTCTCGCATCGACCGTGCACAGACTATGCAAGAAAAGATCGACAGTGTTAGATTATAAAGGTGGCTATCGAATCGGCTCGGGCACAAAAGGTCTTGGTTAGGCTTCGGGGGCTTTGCGCCCAGTACCCGGAAGTGTCCGAACGCGAATCCCATCACACGCCAACGTTTTTCATCCGTGAAAAGAAAGTTCTCTGCTACCTGTGGGAAGGTAGCTACATGACCAGAGGCGAGGACGAGGCCGGTATCGCCTTGTGGTGCAAGGCGCCAGATGGGGTTCAAGCCGAAGTTGTCGACCGCGAACCTGAACGGTTCTTCATCCCGCCGTACGTCGGACACCGCGGCTGGATTGGACTACGGCTCGACATTGACCTCGACTGGGACGAAGTTGATTTCATCCTTCGTGACGCCTACCGACTCGTGGCACCGAAGAAACTGGTCAAAGAACTCGACAGCTGACACATATGGGTGGCCTTTTTGCGTCGCCTTTTGGTCTAGTTGAGTCCATCGACGATGACTATCTGACCGGAGTCGATTTCTAGGTTGAGGATCAAGTCGGGGTCAGACGCCCCGAACTCCTTCGAAGTGTGTACCGTGAAGTTCTCGAGGCCGTCATAGTAGAGCGACCCATCGCCGGTTTCAACGTCGTAACGAACGTCGAGGCCGTCCGGAACGGTGACTTCAATTTCGCCGTTGATGAGTGTTACATTCGATTCGTATGGCCGGTTGAGATAGTCTTCGGAGAGATCGATTTCGGTCAGATCGAGTACTACTTTCCCTTCTGTGTCAAAGACTTCGGTTGGGACCTCCGCCAGTGAGTCGGGATCGATAACTCGAATGTCTTCGTGGTCGCCGAAGTCGAGCCTGAAGTTGTCATTGTCGGCTTCAAAGTAGATGTCTGGCCCTGACGCTACGAATACCCCGATGATTACCACCCCAACTAGAAGTAGTAGGGCAACGAAGCCGACGAGGGTACCGAAAATTCTGAGACCAGTCCGGCGTTTCTTCGTCGGAATAGCTACAGGTTCGATGACGGCAGGTTGGGTACTGCCATATGCTCCGGCTGGCGGTGAATGCATTCCGTAGCTTTGGGTACCGCCCGGGATAGACGTCTGCTCTTTCGGTTGTTGCATCAACAGCCAAATTCCGGCGGCTAGGAGGGCGACCGGGACGAGGACGGCTCCCGAGGATCCGATGGCGCCAAGACCGAAGATGACCGCGGCTCCAACCAGAGCCCCGCCCAAGGCTCTGCGTGTCTGATCAGGGTGATGTGGCAACTGGACCAGAGGCACCGCTGACTTCGGGATAATTATCCAAGCGGCGATGTATACAAGAATAAACACGACCGTAAACGCAAGTATGGCCATCCCTAGCCGAACAAGGCCGATATCGAGACCGTAACGTTTACCGATGCCGGAAGCGATGCCGCCGAATACCCCCTCAGCGTCACGTTGTAGCGGCACATAGGATGCCGCCGGCATAGCCGTCCCCGGGAACCCTGTTGGTTCACCCTGTGGCGGAGCAGATGCACCTGCGGCTTCGTCGTCCTCGCCGAAAACCGGTTCTTCGATGGGTTCCTCGTCGGTCTGGTCTGTCTCAAACAGACTGGAATCGTCGGCACGCTCGTTTATGGCATCGGCGGCGTCGGAATCGAAAGGCTCCTCAGCAGGCGCGTTTATGGCACCGGTGGGGTCGGAATCGAAAGGCTC
>CAZKEM010000063.1:0-13582 GCA_964551835.1 uncultured Acidimicrobiaceae bacterium
GTCTCTCGATGAGGCGAGTGTTGCTTTGGCAACGGTAATCGCCAAGACTGGTGACGACGAAGTTCTTCTTGAGAAGGCGACGTCAATCGAGAAGTCGATAATCGAATATTCTGGCTTGGTTGAAGCAGCTAGAGCAAACAACCGTCTGAACTTTCCCGTTGGAGCCGCTTACCTTTCGATTGCTTCGAACCTGCTAGAAACAGACCTCTACCCGGCAACTGATGAGATATCGAATAGTCAGGCCGATTCGTACCGTTCGCGGTATAACGATCAGGTCGGCGTTTTTGGCTGTGTGCTGCTGGCAGCGTTTTTTGTTGTACTGATGGTTTTGGTTGTGTTTCTCTTTCGCTGTCATCGATTCTTGTCCAAAAAATTCCACCGCTCCATCAATGGCCCGGTTCTCGTGAGCCTTCTGTTGGCAGTTGGCGTCTTGGTTTGGTCGGCCATCGGTATGGCAAACCAGGTTGCGAGCGTAGATGGGGCCCGAGAGTCCGGCTATGGCAATGTCCGGGCGTTAATCAACCTTAAAGGCAGCGGTTTCCGGGCCCAGAGTGAGGAGTCTCAATTTCTCATCGCTCGAGGGGGGATTCCCGAAGCGCAGTTTTCGATCGAAGCTGACAAGGTTTCGGCCCAACTTGACATGCTCGGTGACGAAACAACCTATTTTTCCGATGAGGTCGAGATGTTGGAGAATGCTTGGGAACAGTACCTAGAGCGTCGGAACAACGTCAAGGAACTGGCCCTCAACGGCAACCGGTTGGCAGCTATCGAATTGGCGCTCAACGCCGACAGGTCTTCGGCAGCGGCGTTTAAAACGTTCGACGATCAGGTCGAGAAATTTCTCACTCGTAGCCAGGTTTCATTTGAGTCCGATATGGATTCAGCCCGGACCGCTCTCAGGTACCTGGACCTGGCTGGGCCGTTCATGTTGTTGCTGGGCGCCGTCTTGATGTTCTTCGGGATGCAACAACGTATAAGGGAGTACCGATGAGGAGCCAGTGGAGTTCGAGATTTTGGCGCATACTAGCTTGTTGTGCGGCCGTGGTCCTTCTGGTTTCAGCTTGTGCCGAAGAGGCTCAGGACGATTTTCCAGCAGAGACGATTGACGCCGTCCCCGAAGAGTCTGGCGACCAGGCCAAAGACCCTGGGTGTGACGAGTCCAATCCTACTGCTAGCTTGCGCCCGGCAGAGGCGATACTGGAAAGCACGGCCCCCGAGATTGAACAAATCAGGGCTGACGGCAAGCTGCGGGTCGGAGTCCCGGAAGACACGTTGTTGTTTGGGTTCCCAGATCAAGCCGGTGAGCTCCAAGGATTTGACGTCGAAATAGCTGGTCTGGTCGCTGACGCACTGGGGGTTGAACTCGACCTAGTCCCAGTTCAGACTTCGGAACGGATTCCAAAGTTGGAAAGCGAAGAGGTCGAAATGGTCGTTAAGACGATGACTATTTCGTGCGAGCGTTGGGCCCAAATTAACTTTTCGACCGTCTACTTTGATGCGGAACAGAAGATACTGGTCCGCAAAGGCTCCGACGTCGTCAACATTGAGGACTTCGAGTCTGACGGCGAGAACAAACCTAGGGTCTGCGCCGAGAGCGGATCAACATCGATCAAAAACATCGGGGAGTTTGCCAACGTTGAGGCGGTGGCCGTAGGCAGCATCGCCCAATGCCTTGTCCTGTTCCAACAGGGGTCGGTCGAGGCCATCTCGACAGACGACGCGATTCTGGCTGGCCTTGCTGCCCAGGACCCGTTCGCTGTCGTCGGTGGTGACGGAATTTCTGACGAGCCATACGGGATTGGGATAAAGGCGGGCAACGACGAATTCACTCAGTTTGTAAATGAAGTCCTGGAACAGGCTCGAGTAAGTGGCGCCTGGGACGCAGCGTATAACGAACACTTAAAAGAGGTACTAACCCCGGACACCGATGTCGTTGCTCCGGTGCCTTCTTACCGTTGATTTATCCCATGGTCGTGACGAATTGGTACTCGCAGTTTTGACTTTGAACTGGTAGCGTTCCCATAGATTCGAATCCACTAGGAGCGAAAATGACCCAGACCGTTCGTCCTGCTAGCGTGAGTGAAGGTGACTTCAAAGTCGCCGACCTATCTTTGGCCCCTGCTGGTCGCAAACAGATCGAACTGGCCGAACAGGAGATGCCGGGTTTGATGGCGTTACGGGCCGAGTTTACCGACTCTCAGCCGCTAGACGGAGCGAGGATCACCGGCAGCCTCCATATGACGATCCAAACGGCGGTGCTTATAGAAACGCTGACTGCCCTGGGTGCTCAGGTTCGCTGGGCGAGCTGCAATATTTTCTCGACACAGGACGAGGCCGCCGCAGCGATCGCGGTCGGCCCAACGGGAACCGTTGATAGCCCGTCCGGAACTCCAGTATACGCTTGGAAGGGCGAGACGCTTGAGGAGTACTGGTGGTGTACCGAACAGGCGCTACGTTGGCCTGACGCCGACGGAAACCCGAACCTCATCCTCGATGATGGGGGAGATGCCACGCTGTTGGTCCACAAGGGTGCCGAGTATGAAGCTGCTGGCGCCATCCCGGCAGCGACCGAAGACGACCCGGAAGAATGGGGTGTCATCATTGACCTACTCGGCAAACTTCAGGCCGAAGACCCAAAACTGATGACCCGGATGGCTGAATCGGTTCGCGGTGTTTCAGAAGAAACAACGACTGGAGTGCACCGGCTTTATGAGATGAAAGAGGCTGGCACGTTAGCGTTCCCGGCCATTAACGTAAACGATGCGGTAACCAAGTCGAAGTTCGACAATAAGTACGGTACCCGGCATAGTCTGATCGACGGCATTAATCGCGGCACCGACGTGATGATTGGCGGCAAGACCTGTGTCGTACTCGGCTACGGCGACGTAGGAAAAGGTAGCGCCGAATCACTACGTGGCCAAGGGGCACGAGTGATTATCACCGAGATTGACCCGATTTGTGCGTTGCAGGCCGCCATGGACGGCTATCAGGTCGCTCGAGTCGAGGACGTTCTGTCAACGGCCGACATCTTTATCACTACCACTGGCAACAAGGACCTCATCACGGCTGAAATGATGGCGACCATGAAGCAAGGCGCCATCGTAGGTAATGTCGGTCACTTCGACAACGAAGTAGATATGGCCGGCCTGTATGCCCAGAGCGATATTCAGCGGGTCAACATCAAACCGCAGGTCGACGAGTTTGTCTTTCCGGATGGCCATTCGATCATCGTTCTGAGCGAAGGCCGATTGCTGAACCTCGGAAACGCCACCGGCCACCCGAGTTTTGTGATGTCTGCTAGTTTCACCAATCAGGTGCTCGCACAAATCGAGCTCCATCAAAACGCTGAGGCTTACGGCTTGGACGTAGTCGTTTTGCCGAAGTACCTGGATGAGAAGGTTGCTCGCTTGCATCTCGATGCGTTAGGCGTTCGTTTAACTGAGCTTTCGCCGGAGCAGGCCGACTACATTGGCGTACCTGTCGAAGGCCCCTACAAGCCGGAACATTACCGCTATTAGATTCGTCTAGATGAGTTAGAAAGAGTCATAGATGTTGGCTGTTCAAAGTCATTGTTTTGGACGGGCTAAGACGACCGGTGCGGGCTATGGGCACGATGGCAACTGTGGTGGCGCGCTTCCGAGGCGAGTCGGAGCGCTGCCGCTTGAACCTGCGAACGGTTTGACCATCGTAAGCTGACCGTACACGGAGTCGACGGTCGTAAGAAGGTCCGGGGGCACTTGGACCGGAGTCGGCGTGAAGGGCTCTGGGCCCCTGATTCGACAAGCCAATTTCGAGCCCGGAGCAACGAGGTGCGGCCAAGCCACGAGCCTCCAACTTCACGTTGATGGCGTAATAACTGGGCCCCAAGTCCAGCGGCAAGAAATCCGGTCGCGTAGTCGAGGGCTTGCACTGGCAGCCCTACTGGAACGTGACTTTCTGGCCTAGCGGCTTAGCCACCGGCCGCTCGAATGCCGGTTGTTGACCGCACGATTGAGTCGAAGCCTCGGCGGCCAGCCCATGGACCGATCCAGTCAAAGGCCGAAATTTGGACGATGACAATACCTGGCCGCAGTTCGGCTACAAGTTCTGGTGTCAGGCCGTAGCCATCCATGGCCCCAGGTCGGTACGCGTCGAGCCAGACGTCTGGGTCGGCCAGTACCCGGCGGATAGTCTCAGTGCCTTCGGAGCTTCTTAGATCAATTGATGTATTTCGTTTGCCGGATCCGGTGGCCATTACACAGATCGGTATTGACGGAAGGTGATCTGCTCCGACACGTAGAACATCAGCACCAAACGACGCCAACATATTTCCGGCTACCGGTCCTGCCAAAACTCTTGAACAATCGACAATACGGTGCCCGCCTAGTGGACTGTTCGGGTTGACGGTCGTCGCGGTTGGGCTCAAGCCGGAATACTACCGCGATTTAATTCGGTAAAATTCGCCAAAATTCGCCAAAAAACTTATAACTCTTGATAATGTCTGGCCTATGAGAGTCGGATATGATCCAACCTGCGCTTCAGGCGGGCAGCCATATGTTCCTTGACGTGCGATGCCCGGGATGCAACCGAGGCTACTTCAAACTGCGCTCGCCCGTATGCCCTAAATGTGTTGAAGGGTTTGGACCAGCGATGCAGCTCAACATCGCAGGCATGGCAATGACTATTGCGGGTGCCCAACACGAAGGAGCCGCTAGACGGATCGTTTTAGCAGGCAAGTCCGATGGTCGTACCGCCGTATTTCGCCAGATGGCAAGGTATCTCGTTGAACTGAGCGAACTGCGACGGATGGCCTCTCTGTGTGATTCGGTTGCGTGGGTTCCCGGTTTGCCGGCAAATGTTCAGACCCGGGGCTATGACCAAGGAGCGATACTGGCGAGAGGAGTTGCGACCTCGATGGGCCTGCCCTCAACTGGGCTATTCAGACGTCGAGCGGGCAGTGCCCAAACCGGTCGGAGTCGCCAACAGCGTCAGCTCGGTCCTCGGCTGTCGTTGACCAAAACCCCGCCTTCTCGCGTGTTGCTTGTAGATGATGTTATTACTACCGGCGTCTCGATGCAGGTCGCCGCCGATTGCTTACGTCGCAGCGGGGCCGAATTCGTCGCTGGGGTGTCATTAACGACCCGGTTCACGTGCCACACCTCATAAAATCCCCTGATCCCGTTGCCCCTAAGCAACCAGAGCTCCGGAGTCCAGTACACTTTGGCCAAGATGAAGTTTTTAGATAAAGTCCTGCGCGCCGGAGACGGCAAAAGAGTCAAAGCTGTTAAGTCGGTTGTGGACCCGATTAATTCCTTGGAGCCCGAATATCAGAAGCTCAGTGATACTGAGCTTCAGAACAAAACGGTCGAATTTAAAGAACGCATCGACAACGGGGAATCGCTCGACGACTTGATGGCCGAAGCCTTTGCCGCCATCAGGGAAGCGGCCATTCGTGTTGTCGGGCAACGACACTATGACGTGCAGATGATGGGCGGGGCGGCGTTGCACTGGGGTTCGGTCGCCGAAATGAAGACTGGTGAAGGTAAAACGCTTGTCTCAACCCTCGCCGCTTACTTGAATGCTCTGAGCGGGGACGGAGTTCACATCGTCACAGTCAACGACTACCTGGCGTCACGAGATGCTGAATGGACAGGGCGGATTCATAAATGGATGGGTCTGACGATGGGTTTGGTCGTTCCGGGTAACGCTACGTCAGCTCATAAACGCGAACAATACGCTGCCGATATCACGTACGGCACGAACAACGAGTTTGGCTTCGACTACTTGCGCGACAATATGGCGTCCAGCTTGGAAAACATGACCCAGCGGTCTCACGCGTTTGCGATTATTGATGAGATCGATTCGATCCTAATCGACGAAGCACGAACGCCGCTGATTATTAGCGGCAAAGTAAAGGGTGCCGCTGATCTCTACTACAAATTTGCCGATGCAGTCCTTGAACTTGAGCGGGACGAAGACTACGACGTCGATGAAGAAAAACGAATCGTCGCTATCACTGAATATGGCGTCACTAAGGTTGAGAAGCTATTTGGCGTCCAGAATCTCTACGACGGAGCCCAAAGTGATCTTGTCCACCAACTGAACGTCGCCCTAAAAGCAAAAGAGCTTTTCCAGCGAGACAAGGACTATCTCGTTGCCGAGGGTCAGGTCAAGATTGTTGATGAGTTCACCGGTCGAGTTCTCGATGGTCGGCGATGGTCAGATGGTCTGCACCAAGCTGTCGAGGCTAAGGAAGGTGTCGAGATAAAGGAAGAGCAGCAGACGCTGGCGACAGTTACGCTGCAGAACTACTTCCGTCTCTACGACAAATTGGCCGGAATGACCGGTACAGCCATGGCGGACGCAGCCGAGCTCGAAACAACCTACAACCTCGCGGTAGTTCAGATTCCGACCAATAAACCCCTAATCCGAATGGACAAAACCGACCTGGTATACAAGTCCGAGGACGCAAAGTTCTCGGCTGTCGTCGACGATCTTGAAGAACGCATCGAAGCCGGTCAACCGGTTCTCGTCGGTACTGCCTCTGTTGAGAAATCCGAGAAACTCGGCAAGTTGTTGAAGCTTCGTGGAATCAGCCACGAGGTGTTGAACGCCAAGGCGAACTTCCGTGAAGCCGACATCGTTGCCCAGGCTGGCAAGCCTGGATCGGTGACGGTCGCAACCAATATGGCCGGTCGTGGCGTCGACATTATTTTGGGCGGGAACGCCGAGAAATTGGCCGAATCGGACACGAAGGCTTCTGGGTTTGAACTCGACACCGAAGAAGGCGACGCCTATTACCAAGATCGACTTCGCTACTGGGACCCGATATGTGACCAAGAAGGAGAACGAGTAATAGACGCTGGCGGGTTGTATGTTTTGGCCACTGAGCGCCATGAAAGTCGCCGCATTGACGACCAGCTCCGAGGTCGATCAGGACGCCAAGGTGATCCAGGAGAGAGCCGGTTCTACCTATCGTTAGAAGACGACCTGATGCGAGTCTTTGCCACAGGGGCCATGGACTGGGTTATGGGTCGAGCCTTGCCAGAGAACGTTCCAATCGAATCTAAGGCGGTCACTAAGTCGGTTGAACGGGCCCAAACAACGGTGGAGCAACGAAACGCCGAGACTCGTAAGAACGTTTTGAAATACGATGAGGTTTACAATCAGCAGCGCAACGTCATCTATGAACGACGGCAGCAGATCCTAGAACAAGGTGATCTGCGAGAGGACTCGATCGCTGGGATATCTGAAGTCGCAGCCCACCTGGTAGACGTCCATTGTGCAGGTTTGGACGATGAATGGGACCTCGAGAGTCTCGAAACCGACCTGAAGACGTACTGGCAGACGAAGCTTACCAGCGAAGACTTCGAGGGTCGCGGCGTTGAGGCCATTCAAGAAATGATTGAGGACGAGGGCCACGAACTCTATGAGGAGCGTGAGGAGTTAATAACGCCTCCGGTGCTACGCCAAATCGAACGTCAGGTCATGCTGCAGCTGATCGACCGGCGCTGGCGAGATCATCTTGGCGAAATGCAAGCTCTCCGAGAAGGTATTGGCCTGCGAGCTATCGGCCAACGGGATCCATTGACCGAATGGCAGCGCGAAGGCTTCGATATCTTCGAAGGCATGATTCTGTCTCTGTCATTGGACTACGTACGGTATGTGATGCAGGTCCAGGTGGTCAAGAAATCGGATGAAGAGTCGGAATCTCAGGACGCCGAATCGCAGCCTCAGAACCCTAAGAAGGGCAAAGCGACGCCTGCCAAGGCTGCGCAAACCACGACTTCTTCGCCTGTTACCGCCAACATGAAGGCTCAGAAAGACGACGCAACCGCGACTGGACCCGAAACTCCCAAGGCGAAGACCCCAATCGTGAAAGACGATTGGGACAAGACACCGCGTAACGCTAAATGTCCGTGTGGAAACGGAAAGAAATACAAAGTCTGCCACGGCCGCTAACCCGTTAGAATTCGGCCCGAGTGGTTGATTTTCTTGAAGACATAAAACAACTGCGGGTCGAGCTTGGCCAGGCAGAGCAGTATTTGCGCATTGCCGAAATGCGGGAGCGCCTGCCTCAGCTTGAGACCGAGATGAGTCGACCTGATCTCTGGGACGACGCAGACCGGGCTAAGCAGACTCAGACCGAGTTCACCGCTGTCAGTGACGACGTCAAGCTGTTTGATCGACTATCAGACGAGGTTAGCGATGCCGAACTCATGTGGCAGCTCGCAGGCGAAGAGAATGACGATGAGCTACTCGACGAGGCGAAGGCGTCTGTAGTTTCGTTACGCAAAGAGTTCAGCAAGCTTGAACTTCGGGCGATGTTTGACGGGCAGTACGACGAGGGCGACGCAGTCTGTCAAGTCGTAGCGGGCGCTGGGGGCACCGACTCGCAGGACTGGGCCGAGATGCTGTTCAACATGTATCGTCGCTGGGCTGAAGACAAGAAATTCGAATTTGAGGTGACAAGTGTCCAGGCTGGTTCAGAAGCTGGCGTTAAATCAGTTGAGTTCGTCGTTCGTGGCCGGCACGCCTATGGCTGGTTACAGGCTGAGCGAGGTGTCCACCGACTTGTTCGCATCTCGCCGTTTGACTCACAGGAGCGCCGACACACGGCGTTTTCGGCTTTCAGTATTGTGCCGTACATCGAAGACGCAACCGATCAGCTCGAAATAGACGAAAAAGAACTTCGAGTCGATGTGTATCGATCGTCCGGTGCAGGCGGGCAGCATGTCAACACAACCGACTCAGCAGTTCGCATCACTCATCTGCCAACGGGAACGGTTGTTTCCTGCCAAAACGAACGCAGCCAGCACCAGAATAAGGATCGATGCATGGAGATGCTCGCCATGAAACTCATCGACTTGGAACGACTCAAACGGGAAGAAAAGTTGGCTGATGCGGCCGGCGAATCGAAGAAAGTAGAGTGGGGGAGCCAGATACGGTCCTACGTTCTTCAACCGTACCAACAGGTTAAAGATGAACGGAGTGGCGAGGTACACGGCGACCCAACGAAGGTTTTGAACGGCGATGTAGGCGGATTTATGGAGGCGTGGCTTCAGTGGAGAAAGTCCGGGCAACGGCAGGACGGCCCGTCCTAGGCTGCATTGTGAGGGCGAATTCGGCGATACGTGTGCCGCAGGGTTTTGTGGGTCGAACCGAGACGTTGCGAAATTGTATTCTCCCACTAGCGTCTAATGTTTAGAAGCTGCGCAGACCAGGCCGATCAGAGCTGGTCGATGAAGTAGATGAGTTAGGCCGTTACGTGATCAGACTAGAAAATGTTACTAAAGAGTACGGTGGTGAGTCTTTCGCTCTCCGGGATGCCAGCGCCAATATCCCAAAAGGCGAGTTTGTTTTTTTAGTGGGGCCTTCTGGCTCGGGCAAATCCACTTGTTTGCGGCTTATCAACAAGCAAGAAGATCCCGATGCCGGAAACATTTACGTTGCTGGTAAGGACATTGGTCAAATGTCGAGTTGGAAGGTGCCGACCCTGCGTCGCAACATCGGCAATGTCTTTCAAGATTTTAAGTTGCTACCCACCAGAACTGTCGGTGAAAATGTAGCGTTTTCGATGGAAGTGATCGGTCGACGTCGTTCGGTTATCAAACAACAGGTCCCGGCGATTTGCGAATTGGTCGGTCTCGGCGACAAGATGGACAAATTCCCCGACCAGCTTTCCGGAGGCGAACAACAGCGGGTGTCAATTGCCCGTGCATTCGTAAATCGGCCACTAATTTTGCTTGCCGATGAGCCCACTGGGAACCTCGATCCGCAAACTTCTATTGGTATCATGCGGCTTCTCGACCGTATTAACAAGACAGGTACCACCGTTGTGATGGCGACGCACGACCGTGGTGTTGTGGATACGATGCGTCGCCGAGTAATTGAACTGTCTCACGGACAAATCGTTCGTGATGAAGATCGCGGCGTTTACGGCTAGGGACCACATGGCCATCAGTACTGACTACCTCACCAGACAAACGGCAAGTAACCTTTCTCGAAACCTGTCCCTATCGATCGCCACGGTTCTGACAGTGGCCGTATCGCTGTCTCTGCTAGGTACCTCGTTAGCGATTCAACGAGGCGTGGCGAGCGTGTCGGAACGTTTTCGCGGCGACGTTGACCTGCTGGTGTGGATGGACGGCGAGGCTTCTCAGGAACAGATCGACGAAGTTAAAGTCTTTCTCGATAGTGCACCGACGGTCAATTCGGCAGAATATGTCGACAAAGAAGAGACACTAAAACAAGCGGAAGAATTTTTCGAAGACGAGCCTGAAACGTTTGAGCTTCTGAACCTTGAACGTTTGCCTACCCGTTATGAAGTGTCACCTAAACGGCCCGACTTAGCTTCGATCCGATCCCTTGGAGCCGAAGCTGAGAAGCTACCAGGAGTGGCTGACGTAGACTATGAAGAGGATCTTATTCAGCAGGTTGAGAACACGGTGTCTTCTCTGTCTCGAATCATCGTCGTTGGTGCGCTTATTTCGGGTTTCGCATCGGCGATGATCATGTACAACACAATCAGAACTGGCCTGTACGCCCGTCGGAAAGAAATCGAGGTAATGCGGCTGGTCGGCGCAACAAAGTGGTTCATTCGGATTCCGTACATGTTAGAGGGTTTGGTCCAAGGCGTGATTGGTGCTGCCATCTCAGGGTTGGCGCTGTTAGCTCTCAACAAAGCGATCTCTAACCTGGTGGCTGACAGCGAGAACGCTCTATTTCGCTCATTTGCCCTAAACACATCCCAGGTCCTCAACATCTCTGGCCTGCTATTTATTGTCGGCGCAGTCCTCGGAGCCGTAGCTGCCGGTATTGCCGTAACCCGCTACCTGGACGCGTAACTAACAGGTTCTACCTCAGTAAGTTGCGTGGAGGAGGGTTGCAAGGGTGTTTTATGGCCTACTCGCGGCGTTAGAGTATCAGCCATGATATTGATTCTCGGTGCGGCGATGGTTGTCGCGGTATTGGTCATCATGGCGATATACGACGTTTTTCAGACCCGCCACGCTGTACGTAGAAACTATCCGCTTGTGGGCCGCGTACGCTACCTAATCGAACGGTTTGGGCCTGAGTTGCGACAATATATCGTGGCGGGCAACGACGAGGAACGACCGTTCAGTCGTGACCAACGGCGATGGGTTTATAGCTCGGCCAAGAAGGAGAACTCATATTTTGGGTTTGGCACCGACAGTAAGATCACCGCACCCAACCATCTTTATATCCGTCAGGCCGGGTTTCCTCACCGACCAACTCACCAAAATCCCGATTCTATTCTGCCCGCAGCGAAGGTGATGGGGGAGTGGCGCAATCGCAGCGGAGCCTTCCGCCCTCAATCCATAGTTAGTATTTCGGCGATGAGCTTTGGTTCGTTGTCAGCTCGCGCTATTGAGTCGCTGAACCGAGGTGCCGCGATCGCAGGCGTGCTACACAACACTGGTGAAGGCGGGGTGAGCACACACCACCTCCACGGAGGAGACCTGATCTTCCAAGTAGGCACTGGCTATTTCGGAGCGCGTTCGGCGGACGGCAGTTTCAGTATGGACCGTCTGCTGGAGACGGTAGAGTCAGGACCGGTCAAGGCCGTCGAAATCAAAATTTCACAAGGCGCAAAGCCTGGCCTTGGCGGCGTTCTCCCGGGGAAGAAGGTGACCGCCGACATTGCGGCGGCCAGAGGGGTTCCTGAAGGTATCGCGATCAATAGCCCGGCGTTTCATACCGAGTTCAGCTCTGTCCCAGAACTTGTCGCCTTCGTCGAGCGGGTGGCAGATGCCACTGGACTGCCCGTAGGTATCAAATCAGCAGTGGGTGACCTCTCATTCTGGGAAGAGTTAGCCGACGAGATGCTGAGAACGGCCCAAGGACCCGATTTTATTTCGATCGATGGTGGAGAAGGGGGAACCGGGGCCGCTCCGCTAGTTTTCAGTGACCACGTTTCGGTGCCGTTTCGGTCCGGGTTCTCAGAGGTATTTTCCATCTTTGCTCGATGCGGCGTGCATCACCGGATTGTTTGGTTCGGTGCTGGCAAGCTCGGTTTTCCCGGCGATAGCTTGCAAGCCTTAGCGCTGGGTGTCGATGTTATCAGCGTTGGGCGCGAAGCAATGCTCGCCGTTGGATGTATCCAGGCTCAGAAGTGTCATTCCGGACATTGTCCGACGGGTGTTGCCACCCATTCGAAGTGGCTTGTGCGAGGCCTCGACCCGACAGATAAGGCTGCGAGAGTGGCGAACTACCTGACTGGTTTGCGCTACGAGTTGCTGCGACTGTCGCACGCCTGCGGGGTTAGTCACCCGGCGTTGGTGCCAACGGACGCGTTGGAGCTACGCCGTGACCCGTTTACTAGCGTTTCGCTAACCGAGGCGTTTCGGTACGATTCGTCATGGCTAACCCAAGCCTCGGAACGCGCGTCCGATATCGATGGCCTCGTAGAAAGAGCTGTGAGCTCGACGTTATAAGGTCAGATTGTCGCGAGGTGTTTGACCTGGTCCCATAGCTCCACCGAGTCAACCGATGAGGTCCGAGTGTTTGGAAAGTACACGGATGGTCGTGATCTTCGGTCTAGCCAGAATTGGCCCGAACCGATAAGGCTACGTTGGGCGCCTGCAAGCCACACGACCGTGTCAGCGCCCTGTTGAGGCGTCCGTAGAATAGGTTCAAGTATGCCAGAGAAGCGGGGGAGCGCCTTGGTGATTCCTGGCGTGTTCACCCAGCCAGGGTGCATAGCGTGGAAGCTGATGTTTGCCGATGATTGTTTTTCGGCCCACAACCGTGTGAGTACGACTTGGGCACGTTTTGAGCGGGCGTAAGCGGCCGAACCGGAATAGTTGTGTTCGGTTTGTAAGTCGTCGATTTTGATGCGTTGTGAGTAGAGACCCCCGCTCGAAACTGAGATGACCCGAGCATCGTCGGATAGCAGTAGTCCGGGCATTGCCCTTGACGTCAACAAGAACGGCGCGACGACATGGGTGGCGAAGGTCAGTTCGATTCCGTCGGTAGAAAGTAGACGGTCGTCATGAAGCCCTCCGCCGTTGTGAATCAATCCGTCTAGCGGCTTTTGGGCTAAAATATTTCCTGCTTCTTGTACAGTCGCTAAATCTGAAAGGTCGGCGATGATCACTGTTGGGACTTGGCCGCTGACCGCCAGTGTTCCTTTTAACTGGTTGACTTTTTCGGGGTTGCGAGCGATGAGAATCAGGTCTGCCCCCAATCTGTGCAGCGTCTTGGCGGTCGCCAAACCTATTCCGCTTGTCGGCCCGGTAATAGCGATTGTTCGTCCCGCCACGTCGATGTCTTCCCAATCGAAGATACGTTGGCGAAGCTCGGGGCCGATGCGCGAAAAGCTGGGAAGAATGAGGCGGTCGACGGCATCGTCTACCCAGGAAGTGATCTTCATATGGTCCTCAAGCGTATTAGGTGTAGTGGAGCTGGGGGGAATCGAACCCCCGTCCGTTGAGGAGTTATCGCTAGTGAGACAACTCTTCCTGGGTTTCGAATTATCGGCAGTCTCCCCGCCGGGTCAGAGGAGTTTCATAGAAACTCGCACCGTCTAGTCTTTCCTAGATGCCAGCGGTCTTTGCCTGCTGTCAGTGGTCTTTCCCAC
>CAZKEM010000064.1:0-23474 GCA_964551835.1 uncultured Acidimicrobiaceae bacterium
GACGAACACAACACATTCTACTTTCACGCGCAAAAGCCCGACTGAGCCCGCAACGATTCAACGCCTAAAGCTGCCGGTCGGCCACTAAAGTAATTGAGCGGACCCGCTCGTCACGCCGCTTTTGCAGCTGGTCAAGCTGGCGCAGTTGCACACGTAGCCGCCCATGAACTCGGCGCTGCCGCCTACGCTATCAAAGCAGTTCGTGCCGCCGCCCCAACAGGAGAAGAGACCGAAGCTGGCGAGAACGAATGCCAATGGCAGAGAGAACAACTTCCAGACGCCATCAGAGACCTAGTTTTAGACGATCAACGTTTACGCAACAAGATCTGCTGGTCGGTGTTCAGTTAGTTCAGGTTCCAGAATCAAATGTCTTTGACGCTACAACGTCGACCGCTGCTTTCGCTATGGCCGGAGTGACGACTTCGCAAAGTACAAACAGAATCAGCCACTAAGAGCATCCACCACTCAACCTATTGTGTCGTTTATTGTTGAAGCATGAACTTTGAAGAAGATGTGTTGCCTCTACTAATCGAAATGTCAAAGGACGAATCCGAAGACGGCTTTAGAGTCTTTCAATTTTTGAAGAATCAAGGTATGAGCGGTCCAAAAATTAATCGCTGGGTTGGAATGTTGCTGGACGACGGTTACATAACAGCCGATTACCAGAAGAACGGGATGGGTCATTACGCTATTTTCGCGAATGCCCAAATTACGCCGAAAGGGCTACGTCAGCTTAATCTATGGCCTTCAGATGAGGAGCGAGCACTGTTCCTTGTCGGAAAAATAGCTGACACTCTCGATGCAATGAGTAGCGCCGAAGAACAGCCAGCAGAAAAGACCAAGCTCAAAGCCGCAGCTGGTGTTTTGCGAGATAGCGCTATCTCTATTGGAGCCGGAATTCTGACAAGTCAACTCTGACGTTTAGGTTCTCAGGAGTCGAATATCTTCGAGGCCACAACGTCGGCTGCTTCTTTGGCTATCGCTGGGGTTACATGGGAGTACAAGTCGAGGGTTATTCCGACGCTGGCGTGGCCGAGTCGTTCTGATACGACTTTGGGATGCATCCCGGCTTTCAGCGCTAGCGTTGCGTACGAGTGACGCATGTCGTGTAACCGGATTTTAGGTAGACCTGATTGGCGGACCTTACGGGCGAAGTCGGTTGAGAACCAGTCCGGGTTGACAAGGTTGCCTAGTTCGTCACGGAACACCAGATCGTTATCGTTATTCCAGTCGTCGCCTGCGGTTCGTTTCTCTTTCTGCTGACCGATCAAATGCTGCTGTAACAAATTATTCGTCTGCTCGTCAAGATAGACAACTCGACGGCTCCCGCTTGTCTTCGTAGACTTGATTACAGGCCGATAGCCGACCGTGGTGATAGTCTGCGCAACGCTCAACATCGATGCATCGAAATCAATATCGCCCCAACGGAGGCCCATCAATTCAGCTCTTCTCATACCAGTCGTCGCAGCAAGCACAAACGCAGCGTAAAGACGATCTTCTCTGATCGACTGAAAGAACTCAGCCAGTTGATGACTGTTCCACGTCTTGCGATCCGATGGTTTCGACTTCGGAGGTTTCGCCGAAGCCGCCACATTGCGAGTCACAACACCCAGTCGGACACCATCAGCAAGCGATTTACGCAACACAATGTGAGAATTACGGACAGTCTTCGCCGCTAACGGTCCGCCGTTCTTCGCCCCGGTCGCTGTCAGGTCAGCATAAAGCTTCTCCACATCGGCCACCGTCAACGCTTGCAACTTGCGTTTGCCGATAAATCGAGTAATCCGCTCAACCGCCGTCTTGTAAGTCGACCAAGTGGTTTCTTCTAGCTGGTTTTGCTGTTGCTCCAACCACTGACTCAGGTACGTCGCAACGGTCACCGAGTCTTTCGAGACCACGGTGCCATCACGAATAGCAGCCAGCGCTTTCTCCAACGCTGCTTCGACTTCACGTTTTGTGCGGAAACCCTGCTTCTTCGTCTGACGACGCTTGCCTGTCGCCGGGTCGGGGCCGAGATCGACAATGTAGCCATAGGAGCTATTGCGTTTGAAGATCGATCCTCTGGCCACAGTTAAACTCTAGCACCTGTGACCGTTTTGTGACCGCCACCCCATTTTGTGACCGTTTGAGGTGACTCACCGAAACCGCTTTTTGTAGCGTTTTCCCTGGTGAGAGTGTGCCCGGGATGGGACTTGAACCCATACGAAGTTTTACCTTCCGAGGGGTTTAAGCCCTCTGCGTCTACCGATTCCGCCACCCGGGCAGGTCGCAGTTTTCTCAATCGACTGCTATGAACCTAGCGGCAATCGTAGCGCTCTAAAACGAATTCGCCGAAAGGTCGGGCGCAGGGTATCGCCTGATCCAGGTTCGATGAGACTCAGGTTGGTTGAGCGTGCAGCGTCGTTAAGCCCCGGAGTCGTTTTCGGACGGCTCTTTTGCTCGTTTACTGTTTGCAACCACGATCCCTGCGGCGATCAACAAAAACGACAAGAAGTGATAAGGCTTCGGGGTTTCGCCGAGCCACAGCGCCGACAGCACTGCGGCAAATACCGGAGTTAAGTTTATAAAGAATCCGGAAAGGGCTGGACTTCCCTTGACCACGCCGATGCCCCAACACCAGTATGCAACTAGGGCTGGTCCGACAGCGATATAGGCGACGGCTGCTGGCACTGACCAGCTCCAGATCAGGCGCTGGTCTGTCAGCACAAATTCGGCTCCCGAACTTAACGTCACCCAGAACAGTCCGAACAAGATTTGCAGCAAGAGATAGTCGGCCCAGTTCCAGTCAGGGCGAGCCTGCCCTTTCATGGATTCTGGAGGTCTCGCGAGGGTCCAACTATAAGTACACCATGCTGCGGTGGCGACCAGCATTAAGACATCGCCGGCAACAAAATCAACATCGGTTAGGGTGGCTAAGTCGCCTCGGGACAGCGTGATTCCGACGCCGGAAATGGATAAGGCGACGCCAGCGGCCTGACGCCCCGTTACGGGTTCGTTATACAGCAGCGCTCCGAAACTGAGCATCCAGATAGGAGTGCTTGATGCTATAAGGGTGACGTTGATCGGTGAGCTGGTCGCTAAAGCTAAATACTGCAGTGAGTTATAAACGCCAATTGCCAGAAGGCCGGTCCAAAGAAAGTGTTTCCATCGGCCATCTTCAAAAATTTGCCGCCACTTGAGCAGCGAACGCCATGCGAAGGGCAGCAGAAGAAAAAAGGCCGTCCACCATCGCAAGGTGTTGAGCATCATCGGGGGCACTGAACCTACTAGGAGGCTGCCTATGATGGCATTTGACGCCCACAACAAAGGTGGCAACGTCAGATAGGGAATTAGTCGTAGTGGTATCAGAATTCGATTCTAACTCTGATACCAGGGTCATGATGGGGAATTTATCTAGCGGAAACAGTCAGCGCTCTAGTATGAACTTTCGATACATTGGCTCTCCGACCAAACGGGCGTAAACAGCGAGGGTTCCTAGCTGGAGAAAAACCCCCAAGAACTTGGCGGCAGTGAAAAACCCGCCTGGTTTGATCTCGTCGAGACTCCTCGAAAGAGCGTCCCGCTGCTGATCTTCGGACGGGCCGTACAAACAAGTCGCAGTCACCCGGTTAAAAATGCCGTCTGTATTGACTTGGTCGACGCTTGTCAGCGGGTGGTCGATGTCGAACCCATGGCTAGCACACGCTTCGCGGACAGCGAGCGAGTCGATAGGTGCGACGAACAGTTGGCGGATGAGAAACACGGCGACTATTGCTCCTGTAACAACCAAGGCAAATCTCAGCCAGAAGATTGTATCTCGCCCGCTGAAATCGGCCATAATTTTCTCGCCAAAACTGTCAGTCATCGCTAAACAACAGTAGCGGCTCAACCCAATGAGGATGGCCAAGGTCCTAAAACTCAATCAACCAGAAACCCGACCGGGCCTTCAACGGATTTATGCCGCAACTGGGCTGACCATGATTTGCGCCGATTCTTCAGTGGTCGGTTTGCTAGCTATCTCCGAGGTAGCGTCTATGTTTGTCCTATCGTTCGACAGTTCGACTTGGGTTGGTGCGGCGACGGTATCGGCGGAAATCGACAGCCATAGAGCGTCGCGCAAGCGAGACGCCTCGGCAAATTCTAGGGACGTTGAAGCGACGACGCCTTCGATCATGTCGGCAGAAACCGCTAGCCGATATCGACCCCGGACGACGACAGCAACAGTGATCGAGTTGTCCTGATTTCGGCGGATCGACCGGGATATGCCGGGAAGGTCTGGCGGGCTTCGAAACGAAGGGCAGTCGACCCCTTGTGTCTGCGCCGCCGCGGTCAGTTGGCGGGCCATTAACGCAAAGTCAAGAGCGGTCACACCTTCAAACCGGTTATCGACCGCGCTGGTATGTTGCGGGAGCAGAACCCCAGGGGTTGCCTGAGGTTCTGCCGGTGTCGCGTGAATAGAACGCTGCTCAGCCATATTTCCGTCGGATTCTTGGCGGGACCGCACGGACCGTTGCCGTATATGCTGGCTTCGTTGACTACTCATGTCACCTTCTCTGCTCCACACAACTAAGTATGCGGAATCGCTGTGACAGCGAGCGACGTTGAAGCCGAACCTCGCCATTGTGTCGAAGTGTTCACGTTGGTTGTTGGCATGGCTCCCGGCCCCAATGCTAGATGCCGTCTACCAGCCTCTGAGCGTTCCCTTGCCTGGCGGCGGAAGCAACTTCGCTTGACACAACAGACTTTCCAATAGGGGCGGTCGAGATACTCGCAAGCTTGAGATGCTGAATTCCGAAGGGTATGCCGATGATGGTTACGAACCCATCACCACACCACCGAAAACAAACCAAATCAGGTTGCCAATTGCCTTCATCTCTTGCACCTTTGCTTCGTTCGAACTCGCGTTTAGGGAGCGTCCGGTCTTGTGTGGAAAGTAGCACTTCTGTGGCCGGCAAGCGAAGATAGTGCAAAACTTAACCAGTCGTTTGCAGTGATTTAGATGTAGGTTGTAGGCTAATGGGCTGCCTGATACCCGATTACCGTTTATGGAGACTACAGTCGCTGTATGAGTGCAATAGTTGAGGTAGAGGGCTTACAAAAAGTCTATAGACGAATCGGAGGGGGCGAGGTCGTAGCTGTTCGAGGGCTAGACCTTATCCTCGGAACACCCGGCACAGTTCATGGCTTTCTTGGCCCGAATGGGTCGGGAAAGACAACGACTATCCGTTGTCTTCTGGGTCTTGTCCGACCGACCGGTGGCGAGACACGAGTGTTCGGCGTAGAAAGCAAGAACTTCGCCAAGGTAGCGGGCCGGGTCGGCGCAATCGTCGAGAATCCCAAAATGTTTCCTAAGTTCTCCGGCTACAAGAATTTGAGTTTGCTAGCCCGGATGGGCAACGTCCCGAAGTCAGAGATTGACCGACTCTTAGAAGTCGTCGGCCTTGCCGACCGGGGCGGCGACAGCTTCGAAAGCTACTCGCTCGGTATGAAACAACGGCTTGCGATCGCAGCTGCGCTGCTCAAGAACCCAGACCTCCTGATTCTCGATGAACCAGCCAACGGTCTTGACCCTGCCGGCATTGCCGAGATGCGGGTCTTGATTCGTTCGATCGCTGACGAAGGACGGGCTGTTCTTGTCTCCAGTCACCAGCTCGCTGAGATCGAACAAGTCTGCGACGAGGTAACGATCATCAGCAACGGTGCACTTGTTCAAACAGGTTCTCTCGACACCATTCGCTCACAGGCCGCATCCGATTCGGTGATTGTCACGATCGACGACCGAGCAGCTGCTGCGGCTGTTCTTCAACAAGCCGGGATCGTGACTTCGGCATTGCCCCAGCCCGATGAGCTCAAAGTTGAAATAGCTCCAGAACGCAATGCCGAGGTCACTCGCATCTTGGCTGACAGCGGACGGTACCTGCGAGGTCTTCGAGTTGAACGGGCGACGTTGGAGCAGGCTTTCCTTAACCTGACTGGTGCACCCGGAAACGGCGAGCCACCTACTCACCAGCCTGGGCTGGCCCCTCAACAGCAGGCGCTGCCGCCCGGATTAACACCTCAACAACCTGGAACACCGAGTGAGCCGAATCTTGCCGACTTCCCGCCACCGCAAGCCAGCGCCCCCGCACCTCAAAGCCCACCGCCAGCCGACGGAGAAACGCAATGATCTCTTTAGTTCTAGCCGAGCAGCGACGCCTGCTTTCTCGCCGCATAACCCGCTTCTTCCCATTGATCCTGGCGACGTTGATGATCCTTGGCGGCATCCTTGCCATCGTGCTAATCAACGTCAATGACGGTTCGGTTGACTTTGTCAATGATCTCTTGGTTGCGGACACCGGTCCGTCCGAAGATGGTGTGCCTGATCAGGGCATACAGATTCTCTGGCCACTTGGTTTCCTTATTCCCATCATGGGGTTTGTCATCGCCGCCTCCTACTTCGGCGCCGACGAAAGAGCCGGAATGATCGAACACCTACTCACCTGGGAACCAAGGCGTTGGCGGCTACTTCTGGCAAGAGCCATATCTGGGTCCTTTTGGATCTTTGTTATTTCAAGTCTTTTGTCTGCGTTGTTCGTCGGCGTTCTCTGGTCAATCGCTGCCGGAGCCGGGACGACAGATGGCATGACATCGGAATTGTGGTCCATGGTTGGCGGTACGATCGTTCGATCAGGTATAACCGGTTCACTATTCTTTCTTCTCGGTCTCGGCTTCACTGTTCTAATTAACAGTTCGATTGGTGCGATCGTCAGCTTCCTTATCTATGCATTCGTTGTGGAGTTGATAATCGGCAATATTCTACCGGTAGTTGGGTCTCGGCTTCCTATGACAAATGCGTCAACATTTGTTTTCGGCGCCGACCTATTTGTGACCCCCGGACCGTTTGATAGTGCCACCGAATCGTACATCCAACATGGCTATATAATGGCTGGGATCATTGTCCTTATTTGGGGGCTGGTCATGCTCGGTGCCGCATTTGCACGATTCCAAACCCGAGACGTTGACTAGCTTGCCGATAGTCAGTGCCTAGCCGACTGCTTGAATGCCTCGTCAGAGCGAACTCGACGAGGCATTCAACGCCCTTAGCTAGGTGCCTTTATAGTTGAGAATTGTGTCCAACCTATGTTCAACGGCCACAAGATCCCGTTGGTTATTCATCACTTCGCTAATGTCTTTGTAGGCGTCGGGGTGTTCGTCTAGAAGTTCCTTCGGCCGATTGTTCCACGCGATGCCGCTCATTCGGGCGGTTAGCGACTCCGCCCGCAGCTTTTTACGAGCAGCTCGACGAGACAACCTGCGACCAGCTCCGTGAGAAGCCGACCGGTAGGCCTTCGGGTTACCCAAGCCAGAAACCACGTACGATCCTGTCGCCATCGAACCCGGGATAATACCCCAACGACCGACAGAAGCGTCGATAGCGCCTTTTCGCGTGACCCAGAGATCGATGCCCTCATGAGTCTCATGCGATGCATAGTTGTGGTGGCACTGGATTGCTTTGCCAGCCGTGATCGGCTTATCTGACCGGAACCCGGCATTTGCCATTTCCGAAGCGATCACGTCGACCACGGCTGTCATCATCTGGGCGCGGTTCTCAAACGCATAGTCCTGGGCCCACAACATGCCATCTATATATTCGCTGAACTCATCTGTTCCCTGCACAAAGTGGGCAAGATCTGGGTCTGCCAGCGGAGCGTCCAAGGCCTTTTTTAACAAATTCTTCGCCCGGCCAATGTGTTCTTGAGCGAACAAGTTTCCCGGGCCTCTCGAACCAGAGTGTAAAACAATCCAGACTCGGTTTTGTTTGTCAACGGCTAATTCGATGAAGTGGTTTCCGCCACCCAACGTGCCGAACTGTGCGGTTATTTTTCCGGCATTGAACTTGTCGCTCTTGACCTCTGGAGCAGTACGCACGAGTCGGTCCAGCTTCTTCGAACGGACCGTCCGGCTGTGGGACCCCGCAGACCGCTTCCCGGAACGGGGCTGACCTGACGGAACAGCTTTCGCTATCGCTGAGTGGATCTTCGGAAGTTTCGCATCGACTTGATCGCGCGACAACGTCGTTCGCTGAGCGATCATCCCGCAGCCGATGTCTACGCCGACGGCGGCTGGAATGATCGAATCTCTCGTGGCCAAGACAGAGCCGATAGTGGCACCCATACCTAGATGCGCATCAGCCATCAACGCCAACGGTTTATGAACAAAGTCGAGCGCCGCCGTTCGTTCGGCTTGTTCGATCGTGGGTTGTTCCAGGTCGGTCGCCCACGAACGGACATGATTCTTTTCGGTTGGTAGTGACATACTCATAATGGCTACTTCCTGCACTCGTCAAGCTAGGACTACAGTAGGCGAGCCACGACTACTCGTAAACTTATTTATTGGTCGACTCGGCTTGGGTCAGAAAAAACTTCCAACGATCAGAGCGACCCCAATTCCGGCCGACAGACCCAACACAACTCTCATAGCGGTCGACGAAATCTGTCGCCACAGAACAACCACACAAGCTAGGATAAGAATCCCTTCGAGCGGCATTACCCAGTGAGAGTTGTGCGCCGGGTCCCAATACGAGACAGGCGAAAAGAAACGCCAGTCGCTAATCGGCCACAGGTGCTGGTGAGCATCGTCAGCGTGGGTTAAGAAGTCGAAGACCACATGGCTCAAACCGCTCGCAGCAAAAACAGCGACAATCTTTGATTTAGCCTTGACCGGGTCGGAAGTCCCCGCAACTATTCCGACCAGCGCTCCGATGGCGAGAATACCCCACAAGAAGAACGAGTTAGAGATCGCACCGATCGTAGCCCAAGGCTCTTTGAAATATTCGACGTCCCAAAGGTCGTCGCGGGACACGTCTTGAACAGCCGCCGATACGAGGAAGACGCCGATAAAGGCGTCTGGAAGTAGGCCCCCAGCGGCGGCCGCCCAACCCGACCGGCCGATTGTCTTCCGGCGAAAAACCGCTTCGGCGAACAATATGTGGGTAGTTGTATTCAAAGTCGCTCATTCGTAACTGTCGATTTGGAATTTGGTGACCTGCACCTAGTGTTGGTGTTCTTGCGAGTTACATATCTGATTGGCTCGCGAGGTAGTCTCGGAGGACGGTACGTGAAAAAAATCTTAGCCCCGTTGGTAATATTACTAGCCTTCGCTGTGGTTGCAGCATCTTGTGGCCAGTCATCAAACGAAGCGGCCGTCCCAGAGACGGCCGAGCTAGACTTCGCCGACTGGGAGTCGGTTCTCGAAGCTGCCGAGGGTACGACCGTCCGTTGGCACATGTGGGGCGGTAACGACAACCTCAACACGTTCGTGGATGAGGTCTACGGGCCTGAACTCGAAAAGTTTGGGGTCGAGCTTGAACGCGTTCCCGTAGACACCAAAGAGGCTGTGTCGACCGTCCTAACTGAGACGGAGGCAGGAAAAACGAACGGTTCGGTAGATGTCATCTGGATCAACGGTGCCAACTCAGCGACACTAGCCGACCAAGGCCTTTTGCTGACCGGCTGGTCACGTTCGTTACCTAACGCCCAGTTTGTGAACTTCGACAACGAAGCGGTTACTTCAGACTTCGGTCGGGACATAGGAACGGCTCAAAGTCCATGGGCGTCGGCACAAACCCAGATGGTGTATGACTCGGCAAACCTAGATGAAGCTGACCTGCCGCAGAGCTACGCCGAACTCGCAGAGTATGCCTGTGAGAATCCTGGACGGGTGACCTATGTCGATCCGAACGACTTTCATGGAAGGCGATTTCTCAACGGAGCGCTCTATGAACTAGGCGGCGAAAGTAAACGATTCGCTTCCTTCGACGACGAGGTCTGGACAGAACAGAGCACGGTCTTGTGGGACTGGCTCAACGAGTGGGAATCTTGCCTCTGGCGAGACGGCGAAACCTACCCTGAAAGTGACGCTGCCCTACATGCCCTTTTAGCAAATGGAGAAGTTGATTTCTCGATCACCCTCGAGTCGGCCGGGGCGGCAGCAAAAATTGAAGACGGAACGCTCCCCGAAACAGCCCGAGCGTTTGTGTTCGACAACTGGATGGTGGGCGACAGTAGCTATGTCGCTATTCCAAGCAATGCGTCGAACCCGGCGGGGGCAGCGGTTTTAGCGAATATTCTGCTCGACCCGAAGCTGCAACTCCAACAGATCGACCCGGAATCGGGCGGCTCCGGATTTGGCATCGATATTGGTCTAGTTGAAGACGAAAACCAAAAGATCGAACTGGAAAAGGCGTTGACAGAATTGCCTGAGGGTTCGGTCTCTCCGGAAGAGCTCGCTAGCTCACTCTCCCCGGTAGCCGCTTCCGAGTATGAAACGAAGTTGGCCGAAGACTGGCGTCCAAACGTCTTAGAAAAATAGACGCTGGCGAACCTTGAAGCGCCTACATCTACAACCTAGCCCCACTGATGATTCTCAGCCTGCTGGGTTAGGGCGCCCGCTTCGACGACGCCGACAGCTCCGTGATTACAGCGTGCTGTTGGCTGCCGCGCCTGCGGTGCTCATGGTACTGTTGCCCACGGCGGCTTCGGTCGTTTTCACGTGGATCGAAAGTTCTCGTAGTTCGGCTGGCCTTGACGTTTACCGACAGCTCTTGGCTGGTGAAAGCCGCGTTTCAGAATTCTGGCAATCGGTTTCTTTCACCTTGATGGTGGGTGTCGTTTCGACGGTCATAGCGGGCGTCATTTCGTTGTTCGTCGTCAGTTGGTGGCATCAACATCGGTCCACTCGACGATCGAGGCCGCCGTCGCTTCTTTCGTATTCACTCGTCGTGAGTGTTCCCCATTTAGCCTGGTCAGCCGCATTGTTTATTTGGCTTTCGCAGTCGGGTATCTTGGCTCGTATCTCTTTTGCGGCCGGTCTGATTGATAGCCCAGGAGATTTTCCGGTCCTGGTCGCGGACCCTGAAGGGTTTGGGCTCATCATCCACTACACAACGAAGGAAACGCCGTTTATCGTTGTCGCTGGAATAGCGGCACTGTCGACGCAGTCAGCGGGTCTTAACGACATTGCCGCTGGCCTCGGTGCGGGCTGGTTTAAAAGAGTCCGGTTTGTGACGTGGCCCGCTGTGCGACCTGCGATACTCGGCTCAATGCTGATCAGTTTCGGATTTGTATTGCACTCGGTTGAGGCACCGGCGGTGCTTGGAGCGAGTCAGCCACGGATGTTACCGGTAGTCGCCGCTGAACTTTTTTCAGAACCGTCAGTTGAGCGACGAGCCATCGCCGCAGCGCTAGGAGTACTGTTAGCTGTGTTGGCTGCAGCGGCGGGCGGTGTCGGCGCCGCTTTGGTTCGACGACGTAGGCTATGATACGGGTGCGTTCAGACAGATCCCGATGGGGGTGGAACTGCCTCGGATTATTATTTCTAGTTCCGTTGCTTGCCTTAGTAGTTCAGGCGGCGTCGGCAAGGTGGTTCTTTCCTCAGCTCCTACCGGAGGAGTGGCAACCTGAACTGGTTCTTGACCTTTTGGAACGGAACGAGGTTCGTTCGGCCATAGAAAGCTCGGCGAGCATAGCGGTTGTCGCAACGTTAATTGCGCTGATTGTTGGACTGCCAGCGGCGTGGGTTTTAGGTACGAGGAACATTCCCGGGCGTTCAGCCATCGTCGTACTGTTGATAATGCCGCAGCTCTTACCGCCTCTGACCGCCAGTATGGGGCTCAGCATTTCATTCCTCACAGCAGGTGTCTCAGGTGGTTTCATACCGGTGGTCATCGCTCACGTTGTTCAGGTCCTTCCGTTCGTGGTCGGAATTTCGGCCCTGACATTCTCCCGATTGGACCAAGGCTATGTGGCAGTCGGCCAGGGTCTAGGGTTGCCACCCTCCACACTCTGGAGATACGTCGTCTGGCCTATGACCCGAGTCGGAGTATTGCTGGCAGCCTATGTAGGGTTCGTGATCAGTTGGTCTCAGTACCTCATAACCTTGTTCGTCGGCGGGGGACGGGTCATCACGCTACCGATGCTTGTCCTGAGTTCTGGGTCTGGTTCTAACGTATCTATTTTCGCTGCGCTAGCATTTGTGATGTCTGTGGTGCCGATGGCGTTGTTCCTGTTTGCTAAAAAGGGTCCGCAAGGTGCCACCGTCTGATCATGATCGGAATGTATGAGCGATGTAACTATTGACGGCGTCGGATACCGGTATGAGAACGCTGACGAAGATGTCTTAACCGATGTGTCCCTAGAGATATCGTCGGGTGAGCTTCTTTGTGTTTTGGGCACATCCGGTTCGGGCAAGTCGACGATCCTGCACCTTCTCGCCGGGCTACTTGAGCCATCAAGAGGCCAGATTTCGGTTGCTGCTAGACCTATGGCTGGGATTCCCGCTCACAAACGACAGATCATCCTGCTTTCCCAGAAAGCCTTGTTGTTTCCGTTTACGTCAGTCGCTGGGAACGTGGCGTTCTCGCCTCGTCTACGTGGCCAGTCGAAACGAGAACGTTCACGCCGGGTGGCGCAACTGCTCGACTTGGTTGGACTCGCAGGGTTCGAGTCTCGGATGCCCGATGAACTGTCGGGCGGCGAAGCCCAGCGTGTAGCGTTGGCTCGGGCTTTGGCCGCCGATCCAACGGTATTACTGATGGACGAGCCGTTCAGCAACTTAGACTCATCGATAAGAACCGAATTACAGGCCGTCTTTCGAGAACTTCATAATCAGCAAGGTTTGACAACCATCTTCGTGACGCATCAGCTAGATGAAGCGATGGCGCTCGGTGATCGAGTCGCTTGTCTCGTCAGTGGTGAGGTGGCGATGGTCGGGGAACCGGCCGAGGTATTCCGCCGGCCGTCGACAACAGGCGCCGCTCACTTGGTTGGTGTCGGCCACTGGCTAGAAGGGGAGTGGAACGGGCCAAGTTTCTCGGGGGCTTGGGGTGAAATCGAAGTCGACGACCATCCTAGTGAGCCGGGATATGTCGTGGCGATCCGGCCCGAAGATGTGACGGTGGTTCGGCAGGATTCACCAGAGGGTGGGGAGATCCGAGGTACCATTGTCGACCTCGTCTACCGGGGTGCGTACTTCGACGCGACGATCGAGTTAAGAGGTGGGTCTCACCTGAAGACTCAAACTTCGGTTGGGTCGGCATGCGCGGTAGGCGATGCAGTGGCCGTGATAGCTTCCCCCGGAGGTTGGTTTCCACTCCGGGAGAAGCCGGTAGGGCAGTCTTACTGAACTAACTCGATTCGTTCCTGCTGACCTGGACTACTTCGCAGGTGTGATCATTGGTGAATGAGTCTTCGTCGATAGCATAAAGAGACGAGTCGGCAGCCGTCGGCTCGTTTGGTCGAACGTTTTGAACGTAGGTTGTACCAGTCGCTATGCGAAAGCCTTCTGGCCCTGTAATCGCTAAGGTAATGTCGTAGTCGTAGTCGGTAGCGTCTGGGTTGGTAACGGTCATGCTAGATGTGACAGAGAAGCGATCGGCTTCTAATCCACAGGCTGATGCGTGGCTCATAAGATCAGGCTCAAAATCGATCGGGTTACGCGAAACATCGAGAACTTCACAAGACGTGTAGGTGGGTTCGTCCTCGAATATGGGTTGCAATTCCTTAGCGTTTTCGCCTGGCCGAAGGGCTTGGACATAGTACCAGTCATCATCGACCCGATTGCCAGCATCGTCAAGCAACGCTATGTCGATATCGTAGGTGTTAATAGTGTCGGTGCTATTGGTTATGTCGATGACGATCGCTTCATCCTGAAGCGCGCACGCTCCCACGTCTTCGGTTCCGTCAGTAGCCGGCAGGTCATCCTGTGGTGCCGGGGACCCATCTGAGGGAGTTGGAGCGTCACCTGGCGTGTCCCCAGCGGTGTCAGATCCAGCTTGCTGAGCGGTGCCTGTACGGGCCTCAGTCTCGTCATCTCCGCCGCTCAGAGCCACTATAGCCACAGTCCCGATAAGCAGGAGTAGGACGACGGCTCCACCGATGATGGCGAACAACATGCCATTACCCCCGCCATTCCCGCTGCCCTGGGGCGACGTGTTAGCGTAAGGTTGGTTTTGGTAGCTAGCATTCGACTGTCCAGATTCGGGCGCTGTAGATCCAACGGTTGTGGCTTGGGTCGGCGGTCCGCTGGTTGGGAACTGGTTGGTTGGGGGCTGGTTCGGTGCGTCGGTCTGCGTCTTAGGACGGACTTGGTCGCCGGACCATTCGCTGCCATCCCACCACCGTTCTTGGTTAGGGTTTGAAGGGTCTTGGTGCCAACCCGCTGGGACATTGGTCATTTGCTCCGCTTTCTCTTTGTGCTGTACAAGTCCTGCATGCTTGTACCCCCATTCATTCAATGTTATGCAGCGATATACATAATGAGACCAAAGGGTCCACCATATTGCCCAGAATGTTCATGATTGTTATGTGTTTAAGGCCAGAATAGGTGAATTCGCGGGGTTTAGTGGGTTGTGGCAGCGTGGGTTGGCTTAGAAGTTGGTTCACCGAGTCATAATTATGACAGATTGGACGGTAATGCCTGAAGGACACGTTACTCATCGTGCAGCCCGTATTCACTCGGAGCGTTTTGGCGCCACGGAGGTGTCGGTCAGCTCCCCCCAAGGCAGATTCGAAGAATCCGCCAAGAAACTCGACGGGTCGGTCATCGAAACCGTCACAGCTCGGGGCAAACACATCTTCTATTGGTTCTCAACCGGAGAAGTTCTACACATCCACCTTGGATTGTTCGGCAAGTTCCGGTTAAGTAGGCGCCCGTTCCCTGAAGCGTCGGAGAATGCCCGGGTGCTAATCTGGTCCGAAGACCACGAAATGCAGCTGACTGGTCCAAATACCTGCGAGCTTCTGTCGAGTAACGAAGTCGACGATGTCACCGCTAAGCTCGGGCCGGACCCGATCGCCGATGGGTTAAAGGGTGTCGATCGGTTTAGCGCCCAGCTCTCGAAGCGGAAGATACCCATTGGCCGCGCGTTGATGGACCAGAAAGTTGCCGCAGGGCTAGGCAACGTCTTCCGGTCCGAATTGTTATTTCTGACCGGGATTAGCCCGCATACACCGAGTAACAAGTTGTCCGACCCTCAAGTCAAGGCTCTCTGGCGGGCCGCGGTTTCCGCCCTTAAGGCCGCCGAACGTTCAGGCAAAATCATCACGTTGACCCAAACCGACGCCGGTAAGAAACGGCGCTCGAAGTTAGGTCGGGACGAAGCGCTCTACGCATACCAGCGCGATGGTGAAGGTTGTCGTCGGTGTTCCGAGTTGGTCCTCGCTGACAAGATTGACAGTCGTAAGGTTTGGTGGTGTCCGAACTGTCAACCCGGTTAACCCCTTGGCGTTATCGCAGCTCAGAGGTATCGCCGGTCACACGGTCGGAATTCTGAACGTTCCACCGTTTCAAGATTCTCTCTGTTAGCGCCTCGGATTGAGCGTATGTAACTTAGCTATTGCCAAGTTCTTACATCGATAAAAGCTCCCCGTGAGGTTACCTTGCCTCCCTGTTCACACAAGTCCTCTCGATACGAAACATCGGCTGTGTTGACTGTGGTTTATGGCTAAACCAAATAATATTTCAAGGCGCGAACTTATCCTCGGTGGTATTGCAGCAACAGCAGGCACTGCGTTGCTGTCCAGTTGTGGGGGCGGAGGCAACACTTCAAATGATGCTGCTCCGGCTGGTCCCGACGGAATCGAGAAGGTCAACTTAAAGTTCGGGTTCATCAAGCTCACCGATATGGCTCCGCTGGCGATTGCCAAAGAAAAGGGCTATTTCGCTGAGGAGGGACTCAACGTCGAGTTGGAGGCCCAGGCGAACTGGAAAGTTCTGCTAGATGGGGTTATCGACGGTCAGCTTGATGGTGCTCACATGCTGGCGGGTCAACCAATTGCTGCAACGATCGGCTACGGAACTAAGGCAGACCTGATCGCTCCGTTGAGCCTCGACTTGAACGGCAACGCAATCACATTGTCTAACAAGATTTGGGGGATGATCGTCGACGACCTGCCTAAGGGTTCTGACGGTAAACCAGAGCATCCGATTTCCGCTGAAGCGCTACGCCCCGTAGTCGACGATTATAAAGCGCGGGGCGAGCAGCTCAATATGGGAATGGTCTTCCCGGTTTCTACGCACAACTACGAGTTCCGCTACTGGCTCGCCGCTGGTGGAATCACCCCCGGTTACTACACGGGCTATGAGGACGTTACCGGAACGGTCGACGCCGAAATTCCTCTTTCGGTGACCCCGCCTCCGAATATGCCAGCCACTATGGAAGCTGGGACGATCGAAGGTTACTGTGTTGGTGAACCGTGGAACCAAGCAGCTGTCCAGAAGAAGATCGGCGTACCGGTAGTTACCGACGACCAAATCTGGCGCCTCAACCCCGAGAAGGTCTTTGGACTACGAAAAGACTTCGCTGAAAACAACCCAGTAACCACCAAAGCGTTACTTCGAGCGATCATCAAGGCCCAGCAATGGCTAGACGCTGACAGTAACGGCAACCGTGACGAAGCGGTTGAAATTTTGGCTCGCTCTATATACGTCGGCGCAGACGCCGAAGTAATCGCCGCTTCGATGACTGGCAATTTCACCTTCGAAGATGGTGACACCCGGGATGCCCCGGACTTCAATATTTTCTTCCGTGAGTTTGCGGGCTACCCATACTATTCAGACTGCATTTGGTATCTCTCACAGATGCGACGTTGGGGTCAAATTCCTGAAGATCAGTCCGACGAATGGTACGTCGAAACAGCAGAGTCGGTGTACCGACCTGACCTGTACAAGATCGCAGCCGACTCGTTGGTTGAGGACAACACGATTCCAGCTGAAAGTGTTCCTGAAACCGACGGCTTCAAAGGCGAACAAGACGGTTTTATCGACAACATCACCTTCGACGGTTCGAAGCCGAACGACTATCTGGCCAAGTTCGACATTGGACTTCAAGCCGGCGAGTCGGTTACGTCCAGTGGTATTCAGAGCTAAACGATCCACTAGCAGAAACATCCGTCCAAACTAGAAATAAGGAGCAAGCCGATGTCGCTTAACACAGCGCCTGAGGAAATTAGCGAGACAGTAGAAATTGGCGATGATCCGGTTGACGAACCGGTAGTCGATTCCGAACCCGATCCAACCGAGTTGAATGCCTTTCAGCGGTTTATCGACCAGAAGAAGCCAACGAAAGACACTCCTCGGAACATATTGGTAGCGGTTCGGAACCTTTTCTTAGCGGCACTTCCGGCGATCGGAGGCATCCTATGCTTCTTGGGTCTGTGGCGTCTGCTTGCCCCGTTGGTTGAGACGTCGCTCGGTTCGCTCCCGGGTCCGGGAGAGGTATTTTCTGCTGGTAGGGGTTTGTGGGACGAATATAGAGCCGCAGCCGCCGCCGAGGCTGCGTTCTATGAAACGGCGCCGCCCGGGGCGATATATACGTCGACGCCGACATTTCTGGATCAAATCTGGACCTCGTTGCGGACCGTTGCGTTAGGGTTCGTCATCGGCACCGCAGTTGCTGTTCCTCTGGGGCTCTTGAGTGGTTTGTCGGAAAAATTCCGAGCGGCGATAAACCCACTCGTTCAGATCTTCAAGCCGGTCAGTCCGCTGGCCTGGTTGCCGATTGTGACCATGGTTGTGGCCGCGACGGTCTCTGACGATCCGATTCTTCCAAAGGCCTTCATTACGTCCGCCGTAGTGGTAGCGCTCAACTCGCTATGGCTCACCTTGATCAATACCTCGATTGGCGCCCAGTCGGTCGACCAGGACCTGTTGAACGTTGCAGAAGTTCTTCGATTGTCGCCAATGCAAAAGTTGCGCAAGCTCATTTTGCCTGCGACGTTGCCCTATATATTCACCGGCATGCGTCTATCGTTAGGCGTGGGCTGGATGGTTCTTATCGCAGCAGAAATGTTGGCTCAGAACCCTGGACTAGGGAAGTTCGTCTGGGACGAATTCCAAAATGGAAGCACCGAGTCTCTGTCTCGAATCATGTTCACAGTGATAGTCATTGGCATCATCGGTTTCATCCTGGACCGACTGATGAGCAGTGCCGAAACATTCGTACGTAGGACCCAAGGTGTCTGATATGTCGACCAT
The DNA here is from genome assembly GCA_964551835.1 of uncultured Acidimicrobiaceae bacterium. Lineage (GTDB taxonomy): Bacteria > Actinomycetota > Acidimicrobiia > Acidimicrobiales > SZUA-35 > JAHDCC01. Next base: position 17,992 of record CAZKEM010000064.1, read on the forward strand.
TGATCTTGAAGCTGAACAAGTAGAGGCTCCTAATACCGAAAGTGAACCCGTACTCTCGATACGATCATTGTCGAAGGGGTACACCGACAATAAGGGCGTTTTCACCAGCGTCCTAAAGGACCTCAGCCTAGATATTGCCGACGGAGAGTTTGTGGCCGTTCTCGGCTTCTCCGGTGCAGGAAAAACGACATTAGTGTCGTCGATCGCCGGGCTCATCGAGCCCGACAGCGGTGAGATTCTGGTCAAAGGGCAACCGTGTTCCGGTCCGGGAACGGACCGTGGTGTTGTCTTTCAGAACTACTCACTGATGCCGTGGTTGACCGTACAGGGCAATGTAGCCCTGGCGGTCGACTCGGTCAATAAAGACCTGCCCACCGAAGAGCGGGCTCAGATGATCGATTCGACCATTGAGATGGTTGGACTAAGCCACGCCAAGGATAGAAAGCCTGCTGAACTCTCGGGCGGCATGCGACAGCGGGTAGCGGTGGCTCGGGCGTTATCAACCAAACCAGAAATACTGTTGCTCGACGAACCGCTCTCGGCACTCGATGCGTTGACCCGAGCCAAGTTGCAAGACGAAATCGAAGATATTCGAGGTAAAGAGAAGCGTACGATTCTCTTGGTGACCAATGACGTCGATGAGGCTCTTTTGTTAGCCGACCGAGTAGCGATTCTGGAACAGGGCCCTGGCGCCAAGTTAGGTCGCATTTTTGATGTGTCGATCTCTCGTCCGAGAGACCGGACGGCCATGAACCAGGATCTTGCCTATCAGGAGTTACGTGGCAAGATTGTCAGCTATCTCGACGATCTCAATAGTCAGAAGCCGACAATCGATTTGACTGGGCAGACAGAATTGCCAGACGTTGAGCCCGTGGACCTCACCCCGCCAAAGGCGTATCTCGAAGCGGCGTCGTCACGCAACCAGCGACGTTACCTCGAATTCTTCAACCTGAAGAAGATTTATCCGACGCCGGATGGTCCGCTAACCGTTGTTGATGAGATCAACGTTTTGATGGACAAAGGAGAGTTTATTTCGCTCATCGGCCATTCAGGTTGCGGCAAGTCAACAGTCTTGTCGATGGCCGCAGGACTAAACGAGATCACCGATGGCGGCATTGTCCTCGACGGGCGAGAGATCGACGTCGCCGGCCCAGACAAGGCAGTTGTTTTCCAGGCGCCTTCGATCATGCCGTGGCTAACAGCCAAACAGAACGTCTCGATGGGCGTTGACCGTGTCTACCCAGAAGCGACTAAGGCCGAACGCAACGAAGTTGTCGAGTACTACCTCAATCGGGTTGGCCTCGGCGACTCGATGGACAAACGGGGCGGTGACATGTCGAACGGTATGAAACAACGTATCGGCCTGGCCCGGGCGTTTGCCTTAAGCCCGAAGCTGCTGCTTCTGGACGAACCCTTCGGCATGCTCGACAGCCTTACTCGATGGGACTTGCAAGATGTACTCATTGAAGTTTGGAATCGGACCAAGGTGACGACCGTTTGTGTTACCCACGATGTTGACGAGGCGATCTTGTTGGCCGACAGGGTAGTCATGATGACCAACGGTCCGGATGCGCGGATTGGCAAAGTGCTCGAAGTCGACCTCCCTCGGCCACGCGATCGAAAGGCACTTCTGGAAGAACCTCGTTTCTACGACTACAGAGAACAAGTTCTCGAGTTCCTCGAAGAGTACGAACACGGGGCTCACGCCAAAAGCTAGGGCTCGTCGAAACCGATCAGCACAGTTCGGTCCTAGGTATTGGTTGCGATGGCGGCCAGTACCTAGGACTGTCGGTCGTTCCGTGAAAGTTGACGCTTGGATATAACTGACGCTGCGAATTCGAGTATTACTTACAACCATCGTGTTTGGTGCGAGTGGCGGCATCGGGCGGCCAGTAACCGAGCAGCTAGCAGCCCGGAGCACGTAGCATCCGGCCTATGAGCGGCCCGATTGATGGACCAAATCGTGGATTTCTCGTAATTTTTGTGCTTTGTGGTGTTGCGATTTGTGTCATGGCCGCTGTTTCGTGCCAAAATGGAGAGGTATCCGGCTTTATAAGAAAGGGCTATTCCTATGGCCTACGCACAGCCTGTCGTAATCCCCGTCGTCAATGCCGATGAGGACACGAGGGCCCAATTTATCACTCGGGTGTATCAACACATCGGGTTAGCAGTCGTTGTTTTCATAGTCTTCGAGTACCTCTTGTTCACATTCGGCATTGCTGAGAGGATGGAGAATATTTTCTTTGGAGGGAGCGGATTCGCCTGGATTGGCTTGCTCCTCGCGGTTGGTCTTGGAAGCACCATTGCCTCTCAGACTGCTCATAACCTGAATTCAAAGGGGCTTCAGTACGCTGGTCTGTTTGGTGAGGCCGCGCTGCAAGCGATCATCTTCGCTCCGTTTCTTTTCTACATTTTCCAATCTGACCAGGATGCCAAGGGCACGATCGGTTGGTCGGCAGTGATAACCCTTCTCGGGTTTGGTGTCTTGTCGATTGTCGCTTACACCTCTCGGAAAGATTTTTCGTTTCTCCGTCCCTTTATCATGTGGGCGAGCATCGCAGCGTTTGTGTTAATTGGAGGTTCACTCTTTCTTGGTTTCAACCTGGGCATGCTCTTTTCGGTCGCCATGGTGGCATTGGCCGGAGCGATGATTCTTTATAAGACGCAACAAATCGTCAGGGAATACCCGTCGCATGCCTATGTCGGAGCGTCGGTTGCGTTGTTCGCTTCGTTGATGTTGATGTTTTGGTATGTGCTGCGGATTGTTGGTTCGCTCCGCAACTGACCGTTAGGTAAGTACGTAGAATTGCAAAGCCTAGATAAGCTGCCCGAACCGATAGGTTCGGGCAGCTTTATTTGAGAAACCGAATTCCGGCGGCAATACTTCGGAACTCAGGAAAAAGTCGCGGACGATCCTGTTACAACTGATGCGTTCGACGCCTCAAACCGGACGTCGGGACTTCCCAGGTTGGGTTAAGTGTGATATCCCAATTACAAGGTTCGATTCTGGCTGGATTCTGTTTTATGGAGCTGGTTGGTGGTGCTAGCATGCTTACTACAGTTTCAGCAGTAACCAGGGCGGCGCATAACCTGGTAGACCGGTCGAAAAACCGATAACCGATCTACCCCCGAAATTACTCGAGTAACTTCTTGAATGCGTTGCCGTTGCGTTAGTGCCTATCAAACGACTAGTGGGAGCGCTTCTATGAATAAATTTCCCAAGCTCAAGTGGTGGATGTGGCTTCTGCCAATCTTGTTCCTCTTGCTCAAGGCGTACATGGTGACGTCGATGATCTCGGGCGGCATTGGCACCAATGTTGCTGACGCGACGGGCATCAGTCCCGACCAAATTTCAGTCGATGGTCGTAATGTGACTATCGATGGCCCTGAATCCGACGCCGTCAGAGAAACCGTGAAGGCAACCCCGTGGGTCGCAGATGTGAACTTCACCGGTGGGGAGAGCCTTGATCCGAGTACGGTCACAATGATGGCCGACGGCGGAGAAGTTGTCCTTTCCGGTGTTGTAGCGAGTGAAGCCGAGCGTACTGCGCTATTCGATTCAGCGAAGGCAGAATTCGAACCCGACCTAACAGTCGTCGACCAGTTGACGGTTGACGCTGATGCCGTCACCGAAGGTTCGGGCAAAATTGTCGTCGAGGGAGCAGCCGGCGACGATGCTCAGAAAGCGACTTGGATTGCAGCGGGGCAAGCGGTGGCAACGTCCAACGGATTCGAGTTCGAGGACGATGTGACCGTGCCCGAAGCAGAAACTCCGGCCGAGGAACCCGTCGATGAGCCAGAAACTCTTGACGCGTTGAACGCGTTGTTCGAACTTGCGCCGATCGAGTTCGACACGAATCTGTCGACGATCAGGCCTGAGTCGCAGGTAACGCTCGATGAAGCAGCAGGTCTCATAAATGAAAATCCAGACGCAGGAGACTTCATCGTTGTGGGTCATACCGATAGCGATGGCGGGGAAGCATCTAACCAGGCGTTGAGCCAGGCTCGAGCCGAAGCTGTGGTTGACTACTTGGTGAACACCGGGGGAGTTGACGCTAACCGGCTCGATTCTCTCGGCAAGGGGGAGACCGAGCTGAAGGTATCACCTGAAGAAACAGACGCTGACCGTCAAGCGAACCGTCGTATCGAATGGGAGCAGGTGTAATGACGTTCAATAATCTGAAATCTGAACCACTACCAATTTTCTGTACAACTAGTTTTTCAAGAAAGGTAATCTGATATGACCGGATTAGTGTTCTTCATAATATGCCTAATAGCCTTGCTGCTTTGTTTCCTTATGGGAGCCCTCGCGGCTTGGTGGTGGTGGAAAAGTCGACACCGCAAGTACGCATCTACGCTAAAGATGCAGTCCGACCATGAGGTCAACCAGCTCCAGTCCGAGGTATCCGAGCTGCGAGCGAGCGAGACCCAGTCAAAGAAGCTGTTGGTAGAACTTGAGAGCGCCCGCAAGGTGTCTGGCCGAGTGCCTCAACTGGAGACTCAGGTTTCTGATCTCGAGCACGAACTGACTGACTTGCGAAGTAAGGCAAGCGCAGCTGATTCTCTGGAGAGCGAGATTGTCCTTCTTCGATCCGGGGCAGAACGCGCTGAGCAATTGGACGTTGAACTTCGAGACAGTCAGGTCCGGGCAGCTGATTTAGAAGCTGAGCTTGAGGCTGCAAAAGGTAAGGCCGGTCAACTTTCCAGCCTTCGTGGCGAGCTCGATGCTTCGAACGCTAAGGCTAAGGAGCTTCAGGGGTTGCGTCCGCAGCTTGATTCTGCGAATGCCAAGGTGAAGGAGCTTCAGGGGTTGCGTCCGCAGCTTGATGCGTCGAATGCCAAGGTGAAGGAGCTTGAGGGTCTTCGGGCTCAGCTTGATGCGTCGAATGCTAAGGTGAAGGAGCTTGAGGGTCTTCGGGCTCAGCTTGATGCGTCGAATGCTAAGGTGAAGGGGCTTGAGGGTCTTCGTGGTCAGCTTGACTCTGCGAATGCTAAGACGAAGGAGCTTGAGGGTCTTCGTGGTCAGCTTGATGCGTCGAATGCTAAGGTGAAGGAGCTTGAGGGTCTTCGTGGTCAGCTTGACTCTGCGAATGCTAAGGCGAAGGAGCTTGAGGGGTTTCGTGCTCAGCTTGATGCGTCGAACGCTAAGGTGAAGGAGCTTGAGGGTCTTCGTGGTCAGCTTGACTCTGCGAATGCTAAGGTGAAGGAGCTTGAGGGTCTTCGTGGTCAGCTTGACTCTGCGAATGCCAAGGCGAAGGAGCTTCAGGGGTTGCGTCCGCAGCTTGATTCTGCGAATGCCAAGGCGAAGGAGCTTCAGGGGTTGCGTCCGCAGCTTGATGCTTCGAATGCTAAGGTGAAGGAGCTTGAGGGTCTTCGGGCTCAGCTTGACTCTGCGAATGCTAAGGCGAAGGAGCTTGAGGGGTTGCGTCCGCAGCTTGATTCTGCGAATGCTAAGGCGAAGGAGCTTCAGGGGCTGCGTCGGC
>CAZKEM010000065.1:0-9228 GCA_964551835.1 uncultured Acidimicrobiaceae bacterium
TCTCGTGGGCTCGGAGATGAGTATAAGAGACAGCAAAAAAGCCACTAAGAAGGTAGCCAAGAAAAAAGCACCCGCACGCAAAAAGGCAACCAAAAAAGTAGCCAAGAAAAAAGCACCCGCACGCAAAAAGGCAACCAAAAAAGTAGCCAAGAAAAAAGCACCCGCACGAAAGAAAGCCACTAAGAAGGTAGCCAAGAAAAAAGCACCAGCACGCAAAAAGAAGAAGTAGCTAGCCACTACCACTTACTACGATTCGAAACTTGTGATGAGCCCTGACTACGGTCGGGGCTCTTTGCTTTTTTCGGCGATGGCTCTGAGACACAAACCGTAACCGCCAGTGAGACCACGCAGCCGCTAGCCTAAGGGCATGTCCGCTCAGTTTATATATACGATGCACAAAGTCGGCCGCTACTACCCACCCGACCGCCAGGTACTCGAGAATATTTCGTTGTCTTTCTTCCCCGGAGCGAAGATCGGCGTCTTGGGCAGCAATGGATCCGGGAAGTCTTCGTTGTTGCGAATCATGGCTGGCGTCGACGACGGTTATACCGGCGAGGCTCGCTTGACTCCCGGGTTTACCGTCGGCCTGCTTGACCAGGAACCTCGACTCGATCAAAGCAAGAACGTTCAGCAGAACGTGATGGACGGTGCGAATGAGACAGCTCAGCTTCTCGGTCGCTACGACGAAGTTTTGGCCAAATGGTCCGACCCTGAGGCTGACTACGAAAAACTTGGCGTTCAGCAGGCCGAGCTCGAAGACCAAATCGAGGCAGCCAATGCATGGGACCTGCAACGTACCATCGAGATCGCATCTGAGGCGCTACGCCTGCCGCCAAAAACTTCCAGTGTCGAACACCTTTCGGGTGGCGAACGGCGGCGGGTGGCGCTATGCCGGTTGTTGATTTCAAAGCCTGACCTTCTACTACTTGACGAGCCGACTAACCACCTCGACGCCGAATCGGTTAGCTGGCTGGAACGTCACCTTTCTGAATACACGGGAACCGTTGTCGCAATCACCCACGACCGTTACTTCCTCGACAACGTCGCTCAGTGGATTCTCGAACTGGACCGCGGTAAAGGCATCCCTTTCGAGGGGAACTACAGCAGCTGGCTCGAACAGAAACAGCACCGGCTCGACCAGCAAGAAAAGACCCAAGATGCCAAACAGCGGACTCTCGCCCGAGAGCTCGAATGGGTTAGGATGGCCCCGAAGGCTCGGCAAGCCAAGGGTCAAGCTCGACTAAAGGCCTACGAGGACCTGAAGGCTGAGGCAGATTCGTATAACCCGAACGATGAGAAGGTCCAGATTCACATTCCGTCTGGTAAACGGCTGGGCGACCAAGTCATCGAAGTCGAAAATCTGGATAAGGGGTTTGGCGACAAACTTCTCATCGATGACCTGTCTTTTTCGTTGCCTCCTGCGGGCATTGTCGGTGTTATCGGCGGCAACGGCGCTGGTAAAACAACGCTGTTCAAAATGTTGATCGATGCGAATGATGGGGAGAGCAACGACGCTACGTCGCCCGACTCGGGAACCATTACTATCGGACCGACAGTCGACCTTGCCTACGTCGACCAGTCCCGGGACGTACTGAACGACGGCGAGACGGTGTACGAAGCGATCGCCGAAGGCCATGACATCGTTATGGTCGGCGACCGAGAGATGAACAGCCGGGCCTATGTCGCCTCGTTCAATTTTAGAGGCTCTGACCAGCAGAAGGAAGTTAAGGTCCTCTCAGGTGGTGAACGTAACCGTGTTCACCTAGCTCGGGTGTTAAAGCGAGGCGGGAACGTTCTACTTCTTGACGAACCGACCAACGACCTCGACGTGGATACGCTTCGAGCTCTAGAAGACGCACTCGAACGATTTCCCGGCTGTGCCGTTGTCATCAGTCACGATCGATGGTTCCTGGATCGGATCGCAACTCATATTCTCTCATTCGAGGGTAACTCCCATGTTCGATGGTTCGAAGGAAACTATTCTCAGTATGAAGAACTGCGAGCCAAAGAGTTAGGAGAAGGGAACTCGCCAACGCGAGTCACTTACAAACCACTGACCCGCTAACCGATATTTCGCCGGAAACCAACCGCGCCCGAGGACTCCCTTCGCCGACCTCAACGGTGGGCCTGCTCTCTCGGCTAGAGCAAACCGACCGCTAAGGAAGCTCACAATCAGCCTAGTACTGCCGATGAATACACATGGCAGCAAAATCATCGACCAAGCCAACGGTTAGTTCGACAAGCCGCGCCGTTATTCGTCCGATTGAAGCCGGGTGCACGGCTGAATGCCCGTATTGTGGAGAACGAGTCAAGTTCCGAGCTCGTCACCGTGATGACCAGATCATCTGCAACGTGTATGAAGACGGAAAGTGGGTTCGAGTAGAGCAATTCCACGCCGCCTGCTACGACGAAGCAGGACACCCTCATGGCAAGCCCCAGAAAGCTGAACCCAGGAGACGGGGCAAAAAAGCTGCGAAGCAATAAGGTTGTCTATGTGAGCAACAATTGTGCCGATACCCACCTCGTCTCCGATGCCGACCACGAACTTGCGCGCCGGGTGGCGGTCGAAACTGGACATATCCTTCTTGAGGTTCGGGAACGACTGGGAGCAAAAGGCGTCGACCCTAAGGTGATGAAAGACGAGGGAGACCTCGCAGCGCACAACTACATTCAGTCAATATTTCTGGCTGAGCGACCAAACGACGGATTTCTCTCCGAAGAAGGCGCTAACAATCTGGAGCGTCTACAAGCAACTCGCACATGGATCATCGACCCTCTCGACGGCACCCGCGAATTCTCTGAACCACCCCGAGTCGACTGGGCTGTCCATATCGCGTTGGTCGTTAATCAGCTGCCCGTTGTCGGCGCCGTAGCGTTGCCTGGAGAGGACGTAGTTCTCGCAACTGGAAGCGAGCTTACAGTTCCCAAAGCACCCGGAGAAAAGCCGCGTGTTATCGTCAGTCGAACACGACGACCAGCACCTGCGGTACAACTCGCGGACGCTCTCAACGCCGAATACATCGAGATGGGATCTGCCGGAGCCAAAGCTATGGCCGTCGTCCAAGGCCAGGCCGATATTTATGCCCACGCGGGCGGTCAATACGAGTGGGACTCTTGTGCCCCGGTTGCGGTCGCTCAGGCCGCGGGGCTTCATTGTTCGAGACTCGATGGTTCCCCGATGCTCTACAATAATGCAGACCCCTACCTCCCCGACTTATTGATCTGTCGTCCCGAGTGGGCCGACAAGTCGCTAAAGATCCTGGCTGAATCATTCCAGGCAAAGTAAATCACTGAGACAGTAGTCACTTGATTGGACGCTGAGCAACGTAGATGAGGCACAATATTTAACCGTGGGTTTAACTGCTACAGATGATCTCGATATTGGTTCGTTCTCGGACTCTCCCCCCTGGAGCATGGCCAAACGACCACCAACTTGGCTGGCAAAGGTTAGGATTTTACGGACCGAGCAGCTTCGCTCACTACCCCGTTTGACGACGCCTCCTCGCATACCTCCGCTGAGCCGTTTCCTGACAGTCGTCGCGATCCTCGGGAAAGCGATTGCCGGATGGTACCTGCTCGACCGAAAAGGAACAAAGTCACGGGCCGGACTAGCGCGTCGCCTGCGCGAAGCGGCGGAGAGACTCGGACCGACCTACATTAAGTTGGCTCAGATCATCAGCGCTGGCGAAGGCGTCTTCCCTAGAGAGTTGGTCGCTGAGTGTAAGAAGTGTCGTGACCAGGTTCCGCCGGTGGCTTATGACCAAGTCGTTGCGTCGATCGAACGAGAGTTCGGCAAACCCATTCATGAGATCTTCGAATCGTTCGACCCGGAACCGCTCGCCGCCGCGTCGATAGCCCAGGTCCATTCAGCGGTCCTAGCCACAGGCGAAAACGTCGTCGTCAAGGTCCAGCGGCCAGGCATCGGCGCCCTGGTGAAACGGGACTTACGAGTCTTGGCGTGGCTCGCACCATTTATGATCGGCCGCATACCTGTTTCTTCGTTGGCAAACCCTCCGGCCCTGGTCGAACTTTTCGCCGAGACCATTATTGAAGAACTTGACTTCCGGGTCGAAGCCGCCAACATGCTCGACATCGCTGAGGTATTCGTAAAGCTGAACCAAAAAGGGTTCGTCGTACCCCGGCCCCACCCTGATTTGGTGACCAAGCGCGTCTTGATAATGGAGAGGCTTGACGGCTTCAACTTTAACGACGTGGCCGGGATCAAAGGGGCTGGCGTAGACACCCACGAAGTTATTCGGACCGGCATGATCGGGTTCCTCGAAGGGGCGTTTCTCCACGGCGTATTCCACGGTGACCTCCATGGCGGAAACCTTTTCGTTCTTGCTGACGGCAGGACTGGACTCGTCGACTTTGGCATCACGGGGCGACTCACCGAAAAAGAACGCCTCGCCTTCTTGAAGATGATGATGACAGCCACAATGAACGACGTATCTGGTCAAATTGAAGCGCTTCGCGATCTCGGAGCCCTGCCCGCCGATACCGACATCGAAGCGGTTATCAAGGACTTGGGACTCGACCGACCTCCCCTCGACCCCACCTCGCTCGAGCCGGAAGAACTCGTGGCAGAGATGCAGCGTGTCGTTAAAGCGTTACTTGGATACGGGGCGAAGATTCCTAAGTCCTTACTGTTGTACATCAAGAATCTGATCTTTATTGACGGTTCGATAGCGACATTGGCTCCCGAGTTGGACATGTTCTCGGTTGTGAGCGAGATCGCTACCCATTTTGCATCTAACCACGGAGCCTCGATAGCCACCCAACTCGGCGTCGCTCAAGATTCTTGGCAGGTCGATTTGGACGGCATTAAGGCTGGCTTTGGCGTCGACCCCGCCGAAACCGACCGGCTAACGTACGACGAGCTCCAGAAACGTCGTGCGCTAATTCAGAAACGTCTCGGCCATAGGCACTTAAAGTAGTTCAAAACAAGTCCAAATTTCATGAGCCAGTCCGATTTCGAACAGGATCTTTTCGTTTTCGACAGTAGCTGCGGCTCGTTTCGGCTACAAAGGGACAATGCGAGTTGTGATAGCTGAATGCACAGTTGACTACGACGGCCGCCTTAGTGCACACCTGCCTCGAGCCAAGCGCCTCATAATGGTCAAAGCCGATGGCTGTGTCGCCGTTCACGCTGACGGTGGTGCATACAAGCCCCTGAATTGGATGAATGCTCCGAATGTTTTTGCTGAAAAAGACGATGCCTTTGTGGTGACCAATAAAAAAGGCGAGACGTTGACGATCACTCTTCATGAGGTTCTTGACGACGTCCAACATGTTCTTGGCGAAGACCCTGGTCTTCAAAAAGATGGTGTCGAGGCTCACTTGCAGCAGCTTCTTGCCACTGAGCCATCTCGTCTTGGCGATGGAATGACGTTAGTTCGACGTGAATACCCAACCGACATCGGCCCGGTGGATTTGTTATGTCGAGGTAAAGAAGATGAAGTAATAGCAGTTGAGATCAAACGTCGGGGTGAGATCGACGGGGTCGAGCAGCTAACCCGGTATCTCGATTTCTTAAACCGTAACCCTGATCTGTCGCCTGTAAAAGGCATGTTTGTGGCTCAAGAAATTAGACCGCAGGCGAGAACTCTTGCTGAAGACCGCCTGATTGAGTGGGTTGAGGTTGATTATGATGACCTTCGAGGAATTCAGAGCCCTCAACAACAACTCTTTCGATAGATCAGCGGGCAAGAAGATTAGATCACAGCTCGATGAAGAAGGACTTGTGGTGCAATAGCGTTGTGGCTCAGGTGTGGCACAATTGGGCCTGGTGGCTACTGACAACGATAAAGACACTTCACAATCGAAGGCGAGTGAGTCAACAGGTATGGACTCAAGACCAGCTTCAGCTTCGGAGGAAGAACCTCCCCGGTTAGGCAACACTTCCAGCGATACCACGGAAGTCTTCACGTTCGAGCAACCCTTAGGCGATCAAGACTCAGAAGCCAAAGCTGGGGACTCGCCGGAAGAGAGTGACGACTTTGCCGACAAGGGCAACATTACCGAGATTTTGAATGCCACCAGCAATGATGAACCTCCGGAAACGGTGCCAGCCTCAGAGGCGACCGCTTCGGCTAGCCCAACTGATGGGAAGTCTGACGATGTCGAAGCAACTATCGTCATTACGCCCGAGGATACCCCTCTTCCTGGCGCCCCCATGAACCCCCCAAAGGCGGCGCACGACCAGACCATCAGGGTAACCGATCCGGCCGGCCTGAGCGCTCAGCTGGCCGACGAGGTTACCAAAGGGCCTACGACCAGTCCACCCAACGACACCGTTACACCGGCCAAACCGGGCCAAGGGTCGGACGTCGGAATGGCGACTGAAGAATCGGCCGAGGCTGTTGCGGAAGCTAAGACCGAACTTACAAAGAAGCCTGTAGGTGACTCCACGACTCCGACAGTGGCCGATCCGCCCGTGGAGAAAACACCCGTACCAGTTGTCCCAGCCACCCCGCCTCCCGAACAGGTCGACGAAACCGAAGAATTGCCCAAACCGGCGGCGAAACAGGTCGACGAAACCGATGAACTGCCCAAGCCTGCGGCGAAACAGGTCGACAAAACCGATGAACTCCCAACGCCCGCGGCGAAACCATCTTCGGTTCCGACATCGAAGCCGCCGACGCTTGGACTACCTGAGCCAGGCGCCAGCGCCAACAATCCCAAAGAGCGGAGCAAGGGCAAGCGCATCGGGGTTCTTCTTGCTCCAATTCTGCTCATCGCAGCTTTCTACGGAGCCTGGGCGCTCGACGTGAACATTCGCGGCGACCGTGTAGCCCGCAACACAGAGATAAACGGCGTCGATATCAGCGGCTTGTCTGGCGACGAACTTTCTGAAACCATCACGAAAGCAACTGACGATGTTCTCGATGTCGATCTGACTGTAACCGCTAATGGCGATTCGATAGTGACCACCCCTCGCGCTCTTGGCGCCGAGCCCGATATTGAAGCGACCGCAACCGAGGCTTTGAAGGCCCGACAATCTGGGTTTATTTTGGTCCGACCATTTAGTTGGGCGTCTAGTTTTTTGAGGACTGACCAGGTTGAGGCGACGTATTCAGTCGACCAAGAGGCGGCTAACGAAGCAAGCCAGACTATTTTCGAACCCATCATCGAACCGGTAATAGAGACCAGTGTTAAGGTCGACGGTTCGAGCCTGGCCGTCGTGCCTGGCGCTATGGGTGAACGAATCGAAGCGAGCGAAATCGAAGATGAGTTACCGGGAGCGCTCGAGGATTCCGCCTCAGCGGCCCTTGACCTTACTCCCGTCGAAGGTGCTCCTCAAATCTCCGAAGCCGACGCAGAGGCTGCCGCAGATGAGGCGTCCGACGTTTTGGACGAACCGCTTCCCGTCCAACTCATTAACCAGACGACAATGGTTGAACCTTCAGATCTTCTCAAGCTAGTGGTCCTCGATAATGCCGACGGTGACGTCACCTGGGTTATTGACAATGACTTGGCTGTCGATGAGCTCAAGAAAGAATTTGCCGATGTCGGAAGCGACGGCGACGAAGCCTCGTTCACGATTGTGAACGAAAAGCCGGTCGTGGTACCTATCGCTAGTGCTGTCGAGTGTTGTGACGAGACGACCGGTCAACGCATCAAGGAGGGTGCGAAGGATCGACCGGATAAGGGCGAGTTTGTAATCCTTGAACCTGAGTACGTTGGCGAAGATCCTACAGCGGACAAACTCAACTCATATGGGATCACCGAAGAGGTCAGTTCCTTTACGACCCCTCACGATGCAGGTGGCCCGAGGGTCACCAATATCCAAAGATTCGCCGACCTTATGCGGGGGACGGTTATAGAGGTCGGTGACGAGTTGTCGCTGAACGAAGCTGTTGGAGAACGAACACGTGAGAAGGGTTTTGTCGCCGACAGTGCAATCAATCAAGGGGTCCTTGAACCGCAAGTCGGGGGAGGGATTAGCCAGTTTGCTACGACGTACTTCAACGCAGCGTTTTTCGCTGGAATCGATATCCAGGAGCACCAATTTCATACGCTTAAGATCGGTAACCGGTACCCTCTCGGCCGCGAATCGACGATCTCGTGGGGCGGCCCCGACGTCCGGGTAAAGAACACCTCGGAACATCCGATCCTCATTTGGACCTCATATACCGACACATCGATTACGGTCACCTTCTACTCACAGAAGCACCTGACAATTACCGATGTCAATGGCGACGAACTCGGGTTTGACGTTTACCGGCAAGGCCGAGACTCAACGTTCCCGCCATCGATCACCTCAGACCAGCAATGTAGTGTTTATACCACTCGTCGGTTCACTGAATTTCCTGATGGGAATGTCGTTGAAGATTCCTTTAGCGGCTTTTACCGTCCAGGTGCTGGCCTAAACTGCGATGGGACTCTGACGCCTAAGGCCCAAGAGGAACTCGATGCTGAGAATGCCGAAAACAACGACGAATAGTCGTTGATGCGCTACGAGCTAACCGGTTCTATACAATTGCTGATCCATGCGTGAATTAATCGACCGATTTGACACACTCACAGACGACGCGTTCAGGGAACTACGCACGAAGCCTTTGGCCGACAGGGTGGCGTATATAGCTAGCGAAGCCGCCGACTACTCGATGCTGTGGCATGCGATCGGGCTGACGTCTTCGCTGTTAGCCCCACGCTTGTTTCCGAAGTCGATTCGTTTGGCGGTTACGCTTGGCATTGAGTCAGTGCTTGTGAACGGTGTAATGAAACAGCTGGCGAACCGTGAACGGCCCGAACTCCTAGAAGATCGCGTCCACGAGGTTCGACGGCCAAAGACGAGCAGTTTTCCTAGCGGTCACGCCAGCTCGGCGGCCGTTATGGCGGTCTTGATGTCTGACGCTGTACCGAAACTTCGACCGGTGTGGATTGTCTTGGCCGGAGTTGTCGGCGCCAGCAGAATTCATAACAGAATGCACTATGGCACTGACGTGGCTGCCGGTGCGGCAATCGGGTCTATTATCGGTCTCCTATCGAAGCGCCTCTGGAAGCTGTAGCAATCACGCTCGTGTACTTTAGTTTGCTGCTTCCTCTTCTGACGGATTCTCGCCTTCTTCGAGGAGGTCGATGCGTGCTGCGAACTGGCCAGTCGTTGCACCAAAAGGGGCGCCGTCACCACCCTCAAAAACAACCGTGTACTGACCATCTTCGACAAGATCCCACGGACCGTACGCTTTACACCCGGAACGGCCAGCATTTGCGGTCGGCTCA
>CAZKEM010000066.1:0-14052 GCA_964551835.1 uncultured Acidimicrobiaceae bacterium
AAACCAGGGCATCGCCTCTGAAGTGGCAGATGGGTCTTTCAGCTTCGCCGAAGAACTTGCTCGCCCATCTAGTGACCAACAGACTAGACCCGATCAGAACCCGTTTTACCACGAAGCTCCAACCATGCGTCGCACGTTCAAGAGCACGGTGTCTTCGTTGAATGGCGAGACGGTAGATGGCGCTTCCCCTGAGTCTACCGACGAAGAGTCGGGCAAATCTAAATGTGAAGAACACGACTCATGAGCACAATCCAGGAGGTCGAGGCTCGGCTCCTCGCCACTGCTAGAAATGGGCTCTCGAAGGAAACTCAACGTCGCTCGTTAGACGGCGAGCCAATGCTCTCTGATCGATCTAAAGAGACGCTTGTTGTGGGACTGATCCAACGAGAGCTGGCCGTTATCGACGGCGAGTTAGTGGCCGAGGGCAAAGAGCAAATACCAATCGATATGCAGGCCCAACTGTCACGGTCGATAATGGCGGCAACAACCGGTCTTGGGCCTGTAGATAGCATTCTCAGAGATCCACTGGTTGAGGAAATTCTTGGGTATTGGGACCGAATAACCGTCTACCGGGCTGGAAAAGATCGACAAGTAGTCCAAGGCGAAGATACGCCGTGGTCCTCCCAACAGGACCTCGTGGACTGGCTGGCGTTTGTCGCCCGTAACCGTGGCACGACCGAACGCTCATTTAACGCCGGTAACCCGCTCCTCGTTCTTCGCCTCGGTACGGGTTTGCGGTTGGCCGCCCAAATGGAAGTAGGAGAGCGAGTCTCGTTCGCGTTGCGTCGCAACACGATGGGACGCGTCACATTAAAAGATCTTTCGGTGGCGGGCATGTTCCCTGCCGAGGTGCAAGAATTTCTAGCGGCAGCAGTTCGGCTTCGTGAAGGCGGCGTTATCTTCGCCGGAACAACTGGTGCGGGCAAAACAACGCTGCTTCGGGCGTGCCTCGACCTGCGAGATCGCCAAGACCACCTCGTGGTGGTCGAAGACACTCGAGAGCTTGACCTCTACGACCCAGAACACCACCCGATGGTCAGTAGTTGGGAAGTTCGACTGCCCAACGCAGAAGGCGCCGGCGGAGTCTCCATGGGTGATCTCGTGCGTCATGGCTTGCGTATGAGGCCCGACATGATGGCGGTGGGCGAAGTACGAGACGGTGAAGCGGCCGAGCAGATGCTTGCGGCCATGACCTTTGGTGCTTCGTCATGGTCGACGGTTCACGCTAAGTCCGCCGTTGGAGCTCTCGATAAACTCCAGCTCTACCTCGGCATGTCCGGTATGCCATCCGCTGTAGCACAGCAACAAATCGCCAGCGCGGTTGATTTTGTGATTCACGTTCGGCTTGACAGCGCCACCGGCAAACGAGGTATATCGGAAATTGTTGAGGTTTCGGGGTTCGACGGAACCCGCTGTATTACGAACAAAGTGTATGACAGCGAGACCGGCACGCTCAATGTGTTTAGTGAGACAGCACGCTCCGATCTCGCAGCGGTCGATTTCGACACAAAGATCTTTGCTCAATCGCAGGTTCGAGGAGTCGCATGAATACCCTAATAGCGAGCTTGGCCGGAGGGTTACTGGCTCTGGGTTCGCTGATTGTCTGGCAAGCTTGGTCGGGGTGGGCCGATAAGCCAAAGCAAGCGCGCGGAGGAATGCGAGACCGGGTCGACGCTGGCAACATCCTGGGTTGGCTGATCTTCGGTGTCATCTTATTCGTCATTGGTTACATACTCACCGAATGGTGGGCCTTCAGTCTCGGGCTTGCCTGTAGCGCCTTTATCATTCGAAGGTCGGTCCTTATCAATCGACGTGCTCGGATCTCCATAGAAACCGGACACGCTCTCGCTTCATGGGTGGAGGCGTTGGCCGCGGTCATGAGGACCCACTCAGGTTTGAGTGAGTCGATTTCGTCGACGTCGGAATTTGTCTCGCCGGTAATTGCCAACGACGTCCGACTTTTAGCCGCCGATGCTCAGAGTCAACCATTGTCAGAGGCCTTGGCTTCGTTTGCCAGACGAATAGACCATGAGGCCTCGGACAGGATTGCTATGGCACTAATTGTTGCTGACACGCGACAAACTACCGACCTATCCGCCTTGCTATCAGAAATGGCCGAACTAACTCAAGCACGAGCCGAGTTTGTCTCTGAAATTGCCGCAAGTCGGTCTCGCATATACACCGAAGCGAAGGCGATTGTTGGCATCACCCTATTTATGACCACTATCGGTTTAGTGTTCGGACGGGCGTGGCTGGGCCCCTATGGCAACCTTTTTGGTCAATTGATGCTGATCATTATTTGTGCGCTGTACTTAAGCGCCGGCTATATACTTGTTCAGCTTGGCCGAGCGCCTGAGCAGCCCCGATTTTTGACCTTCGAATCACATGGGGGCCGCACATGAACGCTGCGATTGTCGCTCTGCTTTTTGGGGTAGTCGCCTCAGGGCTTATCATGGTGGTCTTTGGGCTACGACGCCCGGTCCAACCGTTGAGTACGTTGGGAAGTCCGAGCGAGACCGTTTCGCTTGTACCGGGATATTCTGGCTTCTTCGGCTGGTTCGATGAGGTTCTGACTTCGCAGTCCGGGACTAGCTTGGCGTCGGACTTAGCTGTAATGGCCGTTGATCGTCAGAAGTTCGAGACCCAGAGACTGTATTTTGCTTGTTTGGTCGCGGGCGTTCCGGCCGCGTTTCTTATCCTCTATGCGGCGTTTAAGGGCTCGGTCTGGTTCGCTATCGTGTCTCTTGTCTTATGCTCGGTGCTATTCGTTGTGTCGTTGGCGGGATACTGGTGGTCGTTCCATAGTGACGCGGTCAAGCAGCGCAAAAACATGCGGCATGGCCTCTCGGTGTTTCTGGACCTTTCCGTACTCCAGTTGGCGGGTGGTGCTGGTGTCGCTGCCTCGCTCTATGCCGCCGCCGACCGGGGAAGCGGTGAGGCATTCCGTAGAATTCGAACGGCGCTGCAGGTGGCGTCGTCCCAGGGGCAAAGTTTGTCGCCCTATGAATCGCTGCGTCAGCTTGGCGAAGAGCTGGCAATCTCGGATCTGGTCGAGCTTGGTAACGCTATGGATCGAGCTGACTCGACTGGCGGCGAGGTTAAATCGGCGCTTCGGCGTCAAGCCCATAGGGTCCGAACCCGCCTGGCGCAAGATGAACGGGCAGCCGCTGGCAGTAGATCGGTGACAATGTCGCTTCCGCAGACGCTGATGTTAGCCGGGTTTATGATTTTTTTGCTGTTCCCCTTCATAGCAGCCCTATTCGGAAGATAAATCTTGAAGGTTGAAGATGAATGTTGATTAAAGTGGTCTAGTGTTGTACGTGAGGCTTTGACCTCGCTAAATAGCAAATATGAAGTGAAGTGACCGTCCTGTTGTCGGCTTGATTGGTGGAGAAAATGGCTCAAGAAATAGAAGTAGAGATAGAGGCAGTATCAAAGATTCCGGAGGGTGCTTCGGTGTGGTCGAGATTTCAACAGGACCAGGCTGGCGCGATTGAAAAAATAGTAGGCATCGCCCTTGTAGTTCTGGTTACCGTTGGCGCTATCGCACTGATTGGTGCCGTTGTAAATGACTACATAAACGAGATCCCAGATCCAGGAGAAGTCGATACCGGTTTGGACGGCTAGGTCCGGCTTTAAAAGCCAAGGTGGGGTTGTGATGAAGATCAGTAACGTCCACCGTCGCCTCGTACGCTCCTGGCGGAGCGAAAGAGGTGACGGTGCCATAGGGTCGATCATCTCGATGAGCATTTTTATCACGTTGCTCTTTGCATTTATCTGGATGATCTTGACGTACTACTCGTTCAGGGTTCTCTCGACTGCGGCGAACGAGGGCGCCGCAATCGGAGCATACTATGACCCTGCACTAGAGGGTCCAAACGTTCAAAACGGCGTGACACATGCTGAAAACCTTATCAATGAGACCGGTACTACTAGTCTTGTTGAAGACGTAGTGGTAAAACCCAAAGACTATAGCCTGGGTGATCAAACGGTCGAGTTGGAAGTCACAGGCAAGTCAGTTTCGCCGTTTTTCTCTCTAAATCTAAAGGCCACTGGTAGCGCTCCAGTCGAAGAGTTTAGGCCGCAGGGAGACGAACTATGACCCGGCCTCGCTGGCGCAACGAAGAGGGTTCAATCTCTACCGCAATTGGAGTGATTATCTTTCTGCCCATTCTCGCCCTGGCCATGGGCGCGATGCGGATTGTGCAGATGAACGGCGATGTTTCGTCCGCCGCAGGGTTCAGCGCTAGAGCAGCAACACTGGCTTACCAAGAGAGTGCAGCTCAAGAAGAGGCCGAACGGGTTGCCGCTAACGCGCTTGAGGAACGTGGCCTTTCATGCAAAGACTTCTCGGCCAATATTGTCGATGTCGACCCCGCTTCAGTGGGTGGAATACTTCCACCTGGGGCGCTTCTTGTCGTTGAAGTTTCTTGCACCGTCGACCTATCCCAGTCGTTGATCGCAGGATTTCCTGGAGACAAAGAGATCACCGTGCAAGCGGTCGGCAAGGTAGACAATTTTCGAGGTGGCGGCGAATTGGTCGAACCATGATTCGTTCCTGCCGGGCTAGAATCGCCGACGATCGAGGCAACACGGGCATCGCTGTCATCGTGGCTTCTCCCTTCCTGCTGGCATTCATGTTAGTTCTCGTGTCAGCCCAACAATATTTTGACGCCACCCGCCAAGCGCAATCGATCTCGGCTGAAGCGGCCCGAATAGCAGCTCAACCTGACTCGGATATAGTCCGGGAATCCGATTTCTCTGGTGTGGAAATCGATTCAGCTAAAGAAAGTGTTGTCAGAGATTTTGTAGAGAGACATGAGGGAGCGTCCTTGACGAAGCTCGACGGAGGTGTCGCTGATCCCACAGTCGTGGCAGAAATAGAGATTGATGTCGAGTACATATTCGATGTGCCCGGCCTGCCGGACAAAGCCATAGTTGACTCGTCTGCCCAGGTGTTACGGGGCGTAGAAGGGGACGGTCTTTGATGAAACAGTCAAGAATGAAGCGTCGGTTGATGTCGGTGCTTTATGTGCTGATCACCGCCATCGTAGTAATCGGAATGCCGATTGTCCTGATCAGCATCGCCGGATGGCCTCTGCCGACTTCCATACCGAATGTCTCGAACGTGTCCACGGCGATCCAACAAGGAAACATCCCTGCCGAGGTCATCATCAAGGCTCTCGCCTGTGTTCTGTGGCTGGTCTGGGCCCAACTAGTGTGGTCGCTGGTCTGGGAAGTGATTTACGTCGGTCCGCAACTGGCGAAGGGCATGAAAGCGAAGTCTGCCCCGCTCTCGACGTCGCCTATGCAACGCCTGGCGGCCCGCCTGGTTGGCGGAATTATGTCGGTCGGCCTCATAGCAACCAGTTTCGCTTCGGCCTCCGATCTCCCTACCGACATTGTGCCTATCGAGGCGGTAGAACCTGATGGTTTTGAGTCGTCGGCGTTAGACGAGGCAGGTGCCGGCGAAGATGTAGCCGCGTCCTCTAAGGTGTGGCGGGTAATGCCCGGCGATTCTCTCTGGAGTATCTCCAACGGCGACGAAGGCGTCATGAACCAAATCTTCGAAGCTAACGCCTCGGTTAACACTGCTCTTGATGTGGAGCCTGGTATGGACCTTCTCGTTCCTAACGAGTTAGATGTACCCGACGACCGCCTAGTTGAACACGTAGGGGAGGCCGAAGTCGTAGTCGAAGATGGCGATCACCTGTGGGGCATAGCCGAAGGCCGACTAGAACAAGCGCTTCCTGAAGATCCGACAAATGCTGAGATTCTCGACTACGTGGAAGAAGTTGTCGAGGCTAATCCGGTGGTGGCTCCGAACCCGGATCTCATCTTTCCAGACGATCGATACATGTTCCCTGACGTCGGCGCCCCAGCCCCAGTACCAGCTCCGAAGGTGGCAAACAGCGTAAACGGGGAATCGCTAGACGAAGAGTCTGGAATGACCGGCATCGAAGGTGCTAGCCTTCAAGAGCAAGGGGCAGACGCCGATCAAGGAATCGTCAGCTCACTCAGCTCGCTCTTGACATCTCCTCGAGGGGTTATCCTCGGCGCTGGACTCTTTGGCCTCTTCCTATCGCTGCAGCAACGCCAGCTGGTTCGAGGAGCCACCCACCCCCTACGCCGACGTCGCGGGCCGGGAGACCCCGACGACCTTATCCGGGCTTCGAAATTGCCTATGGTCGAATGGGCGGGCAAAGAACTATCCAAGGTCATTTCAGAGCTAGAAAACCAAGCTGGCGGGTCAGGTCGTCCCAACCTCGTGGAGGTCCGAATTGGTAACGGGATAGAGGTACTTTGGCAGACCCCACAGGTCACAGCCATTAAGCATTGGGAAGTATCAGACGAAGGGCGCCGATGGCGTCTGCCTTATCGAGCTAACGCCCGGGTTCTGCGCGGGGCGATGCCTCCCGCCTTTCCCGCTCTGGTGACGCTTGGGTCCCGGACACTTCAAACAGACGCCGTGGAGCGCCGTTTCCGGTCAAAAGATGCCGAAGATTATGAACAGTCAGTGCTGGTCAACCTGGCCGACTACGGGTCGATGTCATTGGTCGGATCGCAAGAACACACCGCAGATGCAGCTCGTTCATTGGTTCTTGAACTTGGCTCATCGGAAACCCTTGCCAACGCGAAAGTACTCCTCGTCGATCTCGAAATTGAGGGAACCGAAGAAATGTCAAGGGTTAAACAAGGCGACATTGGTGAAGCCGTCGCGCTGCTACGCGGTAAAGCGATAACGGCCCAGGGGCTACAAACCAAAGAAGCAGCAGTGGTGTTTGTTAACGGAGACTCCGCTCATGTCCAAACCCTCTTACAGGAGACGGCGCCAGGGTCATCGACAGCGGTCGTTGTCGTCGGAGCCGCCCAGAACACCAGCAGACACTTTGTCATCCAGCCCAATGGAACCGACGCTTTCTTCCTCGACAACCAGGCCGATGTCATTCGTCCAGTAGCTGTGACTGAGAAGCAGGCTTCGGAAATAGCGTCAACCTTCAAGGGGCTGGCTGACGAGTTGGACTCCAAGGACTGGTACGTCGACATCGACGACGGTTCAGCTCAGGCCAAAGCTACATCACTGGTTCTAGCGTTTGGTTCAGCTCAAAAAACTGCGGCGACCGCCGACTCTCAGCCGTTGATCCTGAAAGTCTTTGGCACCCCAAAAATACCTGGCTTGGAGGCGAGCGAGGCTGCGTTAGCCTCCGTTTCCTTTGTGCTGGCGGAGCCGACGAGGACCGCTAAAGATAGCGACGTTATCGAGGCGATCTGGGGAAGTGGCTCCATTTCTACCGAAGATTTCTGGTCGGAGATCGAAGGTCTGCGGCGCACGCTTAGTAGCGACGCAATTTTGAGGACCTCAGACGACGAACTGACCGTCAGTCCTTCTGTTTGGACCGATCTCGAAATCTTCGCCTCCTACGTAAGCCAGTCATCTGGACTCGAACCGGTCCGTGAGCTGGCCCAACTTCTCGAGGCCCTCAAACTTGTCGAGGGCGTGCCGTTTTCCGGTTCCCCGTTGTGTCACTGGGCGTATCGCCCTGATAGCCCAGTAGCGCTCCAAGCTATCGAACTGATCGAGGCAACGGCTATGCGGGCGGCCGAGATCGGCATCGAACAGAAAGAGTATATCTTGGCTGACCAGGCGCTCTCGTATGGTCTTTCAGGCACCGGTCCCAACGAACCGTTGCTTCGGATGCAAATGAAAATCGAAGCGGCCAGAGGCAACATTGATGGCATCGAAGCAATTTTCCACGATTTCTCGACGACGCTCTCAAAGAGCGAATGGCGCCAGACAGTTACCCCCTCCGCCGAGACCGCTAACCTGCGAAACCAACTTACCGCCAGCCTGAAGTAAGTGAGTACGCTGCGGTGGGGCGTTTCGCTGGCGGGCGGAGCCTCGACCATAATTTGTGGATTCTTACTGCGTTCGTCCGTCGCCGAAGCCATGCTGGTCGGGTGTTTGATGGCGGCATTAACTGCTTTAAGTATCATTGACCTCGAGCAGCGGCTACTCCCGAACCGGCTTGTCTGGCCGTTTGTTGGGTGCATCTGGCTGGCCGTGTTCTTCCTAGCTATCTGGCACGGAGCCTGGGTCCGTCTGGCTGTGGCTGTTCTTATCACCGTGCTTTATACCTTGGCTTTCTTTGGCCTTTGGACGCGCGGTCACCTCGGGGCTGGCGACGTAAAACTGTTGGCGGGGGTGCTCTTAGTGCCCGCATGGCTCAGCCTCGGTGCAGCATTAGTTTGGGTCGTGGCTTCGTGGTTGCCGGTAGCCATCGTAGGAACGGTGAAGCCCAGAGGCGTGACCGGTTCGAAGCCGTTTGCCCAGGCGCCGTTTTACGCCGCTGGTCTGCTGGTCTCGGTTGCCTATACCACCATGGGTGGTTTTTGATACAAGGCCCTCAGACTGGGTACCATATCCTATACGTTGCGTTACATTTACCACAGAGAGCCCAGAATAAGTGGAGGGTAGTTCCCGATAGGCAACAAACTGCGTACTTCTGCTGTAGTATGGCAGATCGATAGGCCGTTTTTACGGTTACTTAGGTGTATATGTGAGGAGCTGGCTATGGCTAAACAGCGTTCAAGCTTTGCCAAGTTGCAGCGGGACAAAGCCAAGAAGGAACGGGCCGCTGAGAAGCGGGCTGCCCGACGGGCAAAAGGTAGTCCCGTTAGCGTTACTGAGGAAGTAGTCGAAGAGGATTCGTCCAGCGACCAGTTGGTGCCGGAAGGCGGGGAACTCTCCGCTTCTGAACTGATGACATTGGTCGAAACGCTTCATAAGAAGCGGACAGCTGGGCTGATCACCGAGGAAGAATTTGAAGACGCGAAGATTGAGCTTCTCGTTCGTCTTCCAAGTTAATTTCGTCTACATGGTTGGAAGCCTTTGAGGTTCCTGGCCACATCGCTCGACGGGAACCTTAGCGCTCTGGTCGAGATGGCAAAAATTACTAAGAAATCTCGAAGTCCAGGAGTTGGGCTTCGAGATTTCTGCGTAACACCGATAGTACTCGCGAACCCCTACGGTGTCTGCCGGAGTGGCACATCGAAGGCCTCGGCCACCGAGGTGTCGCCGAAACCCACCATTCTAGTAATCGACGAGTTCAGTAGCGTCAACACGATGATTCCCGAAAACACAAGAAGACCTTCAGTGTTTGGGGCGTGGACGGCAAACGACGGCTGGCCATTGGCTTCCAATCGAGATATGCGAGTCGATGAGAGTTCCCCCAGCGTTGTCCGTAGGAACTCGACGATCTCTGCAGGGCCACGAAGTGTGAGTGGCTGTGGCGGCATCGTCAACGCCGCGTCGTCAGCCAAAAGGTCGACGAGGCCTGAGACATCGTCCGATCGCCACGCCGAAACAAACTCGGCGACCGAATCGCTATGAGGGTCCCGCCAAGCTTTGCCACCCAGAACATCTAGACTCCGGTTGGTTGCTATCCGATACAACCACGTTCGAAACGAAGATCTACCGCTGAATGTTCCGAGCCCGCGCCAGGCCCGGAACAACGTCTCCTGAACGAGGTCATCGGCATCATCCAACGAAGCTGACATCCGGTAGCAGTGTCGGCGAAGCTCATCAACGTACGGCTTCACCGCCTTTTCGAAAGCGCTCTGGCTGCCCCGCCTCGCCTGAGCGATGAGTTCAGATTCTTCTCGTTTTTCAGTCATCGAGACCTCGTTCAGGTTGATCAGCTAGATTCTGTCCGTTGACCCAAAGGGCGATGAGCGAACCACCTGGATCTGAGACAATGGTCGACGCTCCGGCTGGCCCATTCGGGTTCTTTGCAACGACCTGGGCCCCAAGCCCAACGGCATCGGCCACAGCCGAGTCGAGATCTTCGACCTGGATGTGTGGCACCCAGTTGCCTGCCACATCTTCAGTATCGACCGTAACCGCCACCCATGGTTGGTCGTCGTTAGTGATCCAATGATGATAGCGCTCTGCTGAATCGTCGGGTGTCATCTGCCAGTCGAATAGCGACTGATAAAACTCTTTTACCGCCTCTACTTTTTCTGACGACGCCGAGATATCGAACCATACAAGTGGACTGGTCATTATTTTCTGCTTTCTGTTTTGGAGAGTTTGTACGACCGCACGACATCATCCAGGTGGTCGGCTGCGGCCGAGAATTTCGGTTCCCACCCGAGGAGCTCTTTCGCCCGATCGTTTCGTAGTCGATAGGAACCGCTGAACATTTCGGGAAGAGGCCGGCCAGCAAGTGAGAAAGCCAACCAACGAGGTATACCGCCCGGTTTTTTGCCGAAGTGCGGAACAACGTGCTCAACGAAGCTTTTCATTTTGAGGGGCTGGTCATCGACGATATTGACGGGTCGGCCGACGGGTGGGGATTGAATCCCAGCCACAAATGCTGAGACGACGTCTTCGATATGCACAAAGGGCATGTAGTTGTCACCATCACCGATGTACTTGAAACGACCTTTGGCCGCTTCATCGAGGACAAACGAGGCAAAGTTCCCCTCGGGCGCATAAACAAACCCGACGCGAAGTGGAAACGCTGCGAGGCCCGCCGATACGGCCTTCGACACCAGACGTTCGCCCGCTCGGTGTATTTGGGCGAGAAGAAGAGACGCAGTGGCAGCGTCTTCATCAACCCACGATTTACCCTGGGGGCCGTTGGTAAAAAACGCTGACGTATAGAGGAATGCTTTACAAGACGGCCCCGTAGTTGCGGCTTGGATTAACCCTGACGTTTCGACCTGTGTTTTTCGCACGGCTTCGGCCAACCACGAAGAGCCACTCCTTCGGCCGAAACTGACGGCCGAGGCTCGAATGATGACATCACAGGTTGACGCGTCGTCTAGCCATTGCTCCGGTTCGTTGCATTCGCCATGAACCGGGATGGCCCCCATTTCTTCTAACCTCGCAGCCGACGTTTCTTGACGAGCTAGCGCGACCACGTCGGCGCCGTTTCGAATCAGAGCAGGGACCACATTCGATCCGATTGAGCCGGTGCCGCCGGTGATAAATACTCGCACTAGAACCTCTTCCCATTTCGCTGTTGTCAGGTACTGACTCCGGTAGGGCGTAGAAATCATCGCGGTGGGCAGAAAGAAAAAAATATTCGTCGAGCGATGATTTTGTTGGCCGGAACCGGTCAGTACTCATGGGTTGACTCCGGCCCAGAACGACCAACGAAGGAAGAACGTCCAGTGAAATATTTTGTAATCGGGGGAACGGGCTCGATCGGCTCAGTATTGGTAGATACGTTGTTGGAACGCGGCGATAGCGTGACCGGACTAGCAAGAAGCAAACCGGGTTGCCGCCCGTGGTCTGATGGAGGCTCAACGAAAAGGCCCAAGTGGTGCAGTGCTAATCACCGCATCGGGTGTCATGGTCGCGGGCGATCACGGAGACAACTTAATAGACGAGTCAATGGCTGACAACCCACATCCGCTAGCCCACTATTGGGGCCCTAACGAAGAAGTAGTAGCGGAAGCCCGCCTCGATGGGTTGCCAGCGACCGCACTGCGATTCGGTCAGGTATATGACGACAACCCGAAGAGCGCCTTCGGTCGGTTTTTCCTGGATACCGCGGCGAGTGGGAAGTTTCGATATATGGGCAGTGGCGAAACTACTTCCCCTTTGTTCACGTCGACGATGCTGTCGATGCCATTATCAAAGCCGCTGAGCGGCCAACCGAACCCATGGTGTATATCGTCGAGGATGACGTGCAGACAATGCGGGCCGCAGCTTCTGCGATGATGGAAGCATTTGGAAAAACAGCAAAGTCGATACACGTGGCGGTCGGAAAATTGGCGGCTGGCAAACCTATGGCCGAAGGGTTTTCGGGTTCATATAGGGTGCGCAACCGAGTTGGAGCGATACCGATTCGCCGTTGGCCAGTATCCGATGTAGTATTCCCTAGCTCGGACGAAGCTGGAATGGTCGGCCGATCATCGTTCGTTTGTGGATTCGATCGACGAGGTGGTCGCAAGCTACCAATCCAAGGTCGGACAACGGCAAGGGGCGGGGGCTTGAACCAGCAGGTGATCATGGCCCAGATTAGGTGCTTCTGATTTGGGAGTACCCACGCTCCTGGGGCGTTTGTCCGGCGTCTAGCTGGAGCTGATCCTGCTGGGGTAGCTCACCTGGCTGAAGCGGTCGAGTCCAAAGCTGGCTGCCAAAAAGTACGACGGCGTGTTTGGGGTGTTTACGGATCCACGCCCACGTATTGAGGAGTGCTATCGCCGCAACGACAACCAACACCTCGACCAGAATAGCGAGGACTAGCAACATGCCGATAGTTACCCCTATGAGAATCAGCCCCGCACCGATTAAAAAAAGACGATACCGATGACGGGAATGTCAGAACCAAAAAAGGCGAGTTCTCCTAGTTCGGCGAGTTGAAAACCCGACCCAGGCATCTTTACTTTTCGCGAGAACCTTTTAGGTCTTCTCGTGGTGGTAACTTCTCCATGCTTATGCCCGACCCCGAAGAATCCGCCGATCTTATGAAACACCCCCACCGGTCTAGTCTAGTCGAGGACCTGGTAGTTGTAGCGGCGGTACCTTCGTGTCGACGGACGTTACCTCCTTTTACGACTCGGCTACCTGCTTGAGCCTCGCTAATGTACTTTTGAGCATTGTTGCCGTCTTCGCAACCCTCGCTTCGAACTGTTCAGGTGTAGCGGCTTGCATCGCCGGCGTTTTGTTTACCATCCACCAACGTTCGGTTAGCAGCGTCCCGCTCTCCGTTGGGCTCATCTCATAGCTCCACCATGTGCAGTTCTTTTCGACGCCACCGACAACGAAGGTGAAGTCCACACCCGGCTTAGCGCACGCTACCTGGCATTGACGCGTCCACTCTCGATCAGGAGTTTGATTGTGACCATCGAACCATGCGCCTTCGGTAGCCGCCTCGGCGTCGTTATGCCACGAACCCCCGCTCGCCTCGTCGCTCCATTCGCCCATACGCGTAATGTCTGAGACCAGCGCATACACGGCATCGGGCGATGCTCCTACCTCTATTGACGCTTCGTGACGTGCAATGGCATCTGCTGCAAAATCCATATGTATGGCCCTCCGACCTTTGTCTCTTGTTCTAGCCGAGCGCGTCAATTCACGCTCAACCTTAGACTATTGGGTTTCTCTCCGAACCTGTAAATCGCCAGGCTCGCCGAACGGCCGCCGAATCGTTGCGAACAAACTAGGTACAGCTCCGATCTTCTCCCACCTCCCGGAACCTCGGACTGGGGAAGAGCCGCGCGTCTGGCAACGTTTCGACAGGACTCAGAGGCTCGTCGAGCGTTATATATCAGTAGTGTCGCGGCTCCTCCGGTCGAATGACCCTCAAACCATCGAACGGGCGACGGTAAAACGCCACCCCATCGAGCAAAGTGGGTACATGCCAGATCGGCCTACAAAACAGAGAGAAACGAATTGCCATGTCCGCATCTGCGATAGATTAAACTACAGTCGATATTCCACAATACTCGCTTCATTCGCACTCCCGGCCTCACGTTTCTGGAGCACATCATTGGCGATGGTTATCCATGGGATGCAAGCGCCCATCATTATCTTGTTAGTGTTTGGCATCATCTTGGGTGTTGTATGACGAAATCTTCTTGAGTCGCCCGAAGCGTTCCTCATCCCTCGGCATGGCTAGCCTCACCCGAGGGGCGAGGCTAGCTTGTTCGCTGTTCCGACGAGATGCGCTTGAGTTGCTGGCGTATTTTCTTGGCGGTGACGGTTTGCTTACTGGTGAACGCCGAGGGGGCGCTCAACGAGGCTCGGAGCTCTTCGGTTTGCCAGACAAGAGCTTCAAGTTCGACCGTTTTGCCCTGAACGTGTACCAGTCGGTACACCTCATTCTCGACCTCGAGACATAAGTTCATCTTGACGACATCACGTCTAGGGTTAGTCTTCAACGAGTCGATCCGGGCGTGCATGGCAGTCAGGTATCGGCTGGCGTCATCCAACCTGGGGTAGCCGAGTCCGGCCATCATCCCAGGATAGAAAAGTCGATCTCGATGTTGGGCGATGTCGGTCTTAGAAGGTGATGGGGCATGGTCGTCCATTTTCTG
>CAZKEM010000067.1:0-8701 GCA_964551835.1 uncultured Acidimicrobiaceae bacterium
GATCGAGACCGGTTTGTTCTTTCTGCTGGACATGCGTCGATTCTTCTCTACTCGATGCTCTACCTCACCGGGTATGGGCTCGAACTCGAAGACCTAAAGCAGTTTCGCCAATGGGATTCTGCTACGCCTGGGCATCCCGAAGCTGAACACACCGCCGGTGTCGAAGTTACGACCGGCCCCCTGGGACAAGGAATCGCGAACGCCGTTGGGCTTGCGATGGCAGAACAGCACCTGCGAGCAAAATTCGGCTCGGACCTAACCTCGCACTGGACGTACGTCATCGCCGGTGACGGAGATCTGTCCGAAGGCGTAAGCCATGAGGCGGCTTCCTTGGCAGGCCATCTTGGCTTGGGTCGCTTGGTAGTCATCTACGACGACAACCACATTTCGATCGACGGCCCGACCGAACTTTCCCTTTCTGACGACGCCGCGGCTCGCTTCTCTGCCTATGGTTGGGATGTCGACGACATCGGCGAAGCGGCAAACGATCTCGACGCTATTGAATCGGCTATAAACCGGGCGAAAACTGTCGAAGATAAGCCATCACTGATTATTCTGCGGACCCATATCGGCTACCCGTCAGAGAAATGGGTCGACACCTCAGCCGCTCATGGAAAGCCGTTCGACCACGAGGAAATAGCGGCCACGAAGGCCAAGATGGGACTTCCGAACGAAGCGTTTTGGGTGCCTGACGAGGTTCTAGATTTCTACCGGGCCGCAGGCGCTCGCGGCAAATCTGAGGTTGAGGCTTGGGCCGAACGCGTCAGCAATTTTGATGGTGACACCGAGGCGTGGGAACAAACGCTTTCCGGCACGTACTCCACCGATTGGCAAAGCAACGTAGAGATGGTGTCGCCAGGTACTATCCACGCCACTCGACAAACATCGCAGAAGTGTGTGACCGCATTGGCCGCACATATCCCTGGGTTCATAGGTGGCTCGGCCGACCTCACCGGGAGCAACGGTTCGAAACTAGACGGCGACCCCCTCAGTCGAGATAACCCAACCGGTCGACAAATTCATTTCGGCATTCGTGAACACGGTATGGGCTCAGCGCTAGTCGGTATGGCCAAACATGGTGGGGTCGTCCCCTTCGGCGGCACCTTCCTGGTTTTCGCCGACTATATGCGGCCGCCCGTGCGTATGGCAGCAATGTCACGAGCAAAGTGTATTTTTGTCTGGACCCACGACTCAGTCGGAGTCGGCGAAGATGGCCCTACCCATCAACCGATCGAACATGTGATGAGCCTTCGTGCTATCCCTGGCCTCCAACTGATTCGCCCCGCTGACCTCTCAGAGTCGATCGGTGCATGGCAAGCTGCTCTTGAAACCGATGGCCCCACGGGGCTCATCCTGTCTCGTCAGGGCGTCCCCGAACTCGAAGGTACCTCGATCGAAGGCGTACTAAACGGAGCCTACGTCGTTCAAGACGTCGCCGACCCTGAGCTGGTACTGATAGGTACGGGTTCCGAACTGGCCCTCTGTGTGGAAGCAGCCCAGAAGCTAGCATCGGACGGCGTCGGAGTCAGGGTCGTGTCGATGCCTTGTTGGGATCGGTTTGAAGCCCTCGACTTTGCGCAACAAGAGACAGTGCTCCCATCTAGTGTTCCGGCGTTATCGGTTGAAGCTGGCGTCACGCTTGGTTGGGAGCGCTACGCAGATGTAGCGATCGGAATCGATCGATTTGGTATGTCAGCACCCGGTAACGAGGTATTGGCTAACCTTGGAATTAGTACCGACAATGTAGTCGTGACCGCAAAACAACTACTTGATGTAATCAGCGAAGCAGACTAGGAACCACCCGTGACGACTTTAAAAAACCTCTACACCGAACAAAAGCAGAGCCCGTGGCTAGACAACCTCCGTCGAGCATGGATGGCTTCGGGTGAGCTGCAAAAACTCATAGACCGTGGAGTGCGCGGCTTGACATCTAACCCTTCAATATTTGCCGCGGCCATGACCACCACGGACGACTACGACGAAGAGCTCGAACAACTCGTCAAAGCAGGCACCGGCGTCGAAGATGCGTACTGGAAGTTGGCAGTCGCCGATATCAACCAAGCCCTCGCCCTTCTGCGTCCAACCTACGACGAGTCAGAAGGTGGCGACGGCTACGTTTCGATCGAGGTATCCCCGACTCTGGCCCATGACGAGACAGCGACCGTCGACGCCGCTCGAGATCTCGATAATCTCATCGATGCACCCAACCTGTTGGTGAAAGTTCCGGCCACGCAAGAAGGCGTGCCAGCTATTCAGACGTTGATCAGTGAAGGTCGATCGATCAACGTGACGCTAATTTTCAGTCTTGAGCGGTACAAAGACGTGATGGAAGCCTACATCACAGGGCTTGAACAGGCCGATGACGCAAAAGTGGCTTCGGTGGCCTCCGTAGCTTCGTTCTTCATTAGCCGCGTCGATACAGAAGTCGATCGACGACTAACCGAGATAGGTACCCCAGAGGCGTTGGCTCTTAAGGGCAAGGCCGCAGTGGCTCAGGGCCAGCTGGCGTACAAACTCTTCGGAGAGACATTCAGCGGTGATCGTTGGGACGCCGTGGCGGCCAAGGGAGCCCACGTTCAACGACCGCTGTGGGCATCGACCTCGACGAAAGATCCGAGCTACCCGGATACTTTGTATGTCGACACCCTGATCGGGCCAAACACCGTTAACACGCTTCCAGAAAAAACCCTTCTTGCGTTTGACGACCATGGCACCGTTGCCCGAACCGTCGATGCCTCATTTGAAGAGGCTGAAGCCGTTGTCGCCAAATTGACCGAGTTGGGGATCGACCTTGAAGACGTTGCGACGAAGCTCGAAGGTGAGGGTGTTGCATCGTTCGCTCAAGCTTTCGAGGACGTTCTGGGTGTTCTCGCCAAGCGGGCCGAAGAGTTCGCATAACAAGTGGAAGAACTGAATAGCAATGACGGTGGGTCGTTCCTAGCTAGGGACGACCCACCGTCATTTTTGGACGACCTAGCTCCGCTAGTACACAGGCGTCTTCTGCTCACACTTTCGGTTGTTTGACATGGACCAACAAGATCTGAAAGACTAGCAGCAGACCGTATGCCCGGTGTCACGCATAGTTCATCATTCGATCGAGCTAGCGGCGGCCCTCAGACAAGCGAATTGGATTTACTTGGCTGGTTGCGGCGTTGGTCACTGACACGTTGGGCGGAGGTGCCTCGCTATGCACCTCCTATACCGAGAGCGTAAAAATGATCCATACCTTCCGCGTTTTTAACTCAGACAGATCAACGACAACTCGTCACAAGGCTCCCTACGACTTGTTCTCAAACGCAGCGATGCTTGGGCTGCTTTGGCTGGTCTATTCGGCGATTCGCAGTGTAACCGCCGATCAATTCTCTACCGCAACCGGCCACGCGTCGGAGCTTCTACAGTTTCAGGCGTCACTTGGGTTACCTCACGAAGGTGACCTTCAGCGGGTAGTAACCGACCAAAGCACGCTCGTCAAGGCCGCGAACATCCACTACATAGCAGGACATTTTCCCGTAACGTTGATCTTTCTTGGATGGGTCTGGTATCGCCACCGGAGTTCTCTTGCCCGAATACGAAACACACTAATCGCTATTACCACGGTCGGACTGGGCGTCCATATGGTGTTTCCGTTAGCACCTCCAAGGATGCTTAGCGGATTTGTCAATACGGCAAAAACTGTCGGTCCTGACCCCTACGAGGTCCCGCTAGCTGGAGCTGCGAATCAGATTGCCGCCATGCCCTCGCTTCACGTGGGCTGGGCGCTGCTAGTTGCCTTAGGCATTATCTGGATCCGAGAATCGCGTTGGAGATACCTGGCCCTAATCCACCCGGCTATAACAGCAGCCGTCGTGGTCATAACGGGTAACCACTACCTCACCGACATAGCGGTTGCCGTCGCCATTGTTTTGGGAGTGTGGCTAGCTTTTGGAACAGTCTGCACCCTGATAGCCCGCTCTCGGTCGGACTATGCCAGGGCCTCCATTCTCCAAAATCTCTTGTAAGGGCCTGGTCGTGGTCTACCCGTACCAGGCGGGCTAACCCGACCCGGGCTGGGGAGCGGCCGGCTCTTGACTCTTCACCCTAAACTGGTGGTGTGAATCCGCCATTTGCTTTCGACCGAGACTTGCTTAGGTACACGACCAACGAACTTCAGGAACGTGCGGCTGGTCGCCGTGACGAGCTATTTGGCTCGCGGGTCACGTTTTCTCCAAAGGTGTTTATTCCTCTTACCAAGCTGTGTCGAGATCAATGTGCGTACTGCACCTTTGCTCAGCCTCCAGCACGCGTGCAAACCCCGTTTCTATCGATGACCGAAGTCGTAGAGATCGCTGCTGCCGGTGCCGAGGCCGGCTGCCATGAGGCTCTGTTTACGTTGGGCGAAAAACCCGAAGCCCGCTACCCAGAAGCTGCCAAATGGCTGGCTGACAACGGCTATTCATCTACTGTCGATTACCTCGTGTCGGCGTGCCGGCTGGTGCAGGAGAAGACGGGTCTGCTCCCCCATGCCAACGCCGGTGCACTTTCGGCAAGCGAGTTGCGCAAACTCCGATCAGTTTCGGTCTCGCAGGGAATGATGATTGAGACCCTCCGGCCGGACTTGGATTGTCATTTGCGCGCGCCGGACAAATCGCCGGAGCGGCGATTGCAGACCATGGACGAAGCTGGAAAGTTGGCGATCCCATTTACTACCGGCATTTTGGTCGGCATCGGAGAACGTGAACTCGACCGGTTGGATGCGCTTTCCGCTATCGCGGCCTCGGCAACCAAATATGGGCACATCCAAGAAGTAATCGTGCAGAATTTCGTGCCGAAACCTGGCACCGCTATGTTTCGAACTGCTGGACCAACAGACGACGAATTTCAGCGAGCTATAGCACTAGCAAGGATCGTGTTGCCTTCAACCGTTCATGTGCAAGCGCCGCCTAACCTTACCGACGACATAGCCTCGCTTATTCGCAGCGGCGTCGACGACCTGGGAGGAGTTTCGCCGGTTACCATCGACCACATCAATCCGGAACGACCATGGCCCAATATTGTCGAACTCGGACATAGTGTTCGAGATTCTACGAAGGAGCTGGCTCCTAGACTCACCATCTACCCGGAGTACGCAGTAGATGCCAACCGGTGGGTTGATGAACGCTTGCGATTTGCTGTCCTCGACCACAGCGATAGCGATTGGCTAGCCAGAGACGACCCAGGTCCTTTTGTGCCCTATGTGGGCGCACCGGCGTCACCCGAGCCCCCAGGTGGCGTCGACAGCAACCTCGAAGCCCCGCTGGATGCCCCCGCTGCTACTACCTGGTATTCCGGTCTTGGCGGGTCGCCCAGCCATATCGTGGCACCTCTACAGTTGCCGCCCAGCGCCCAAATTGCCGAGGTCCTTCAGGCGAGCCAACGCGGCGAGCGTTTAGAGGCCCACGAGCTGACCGTGCTGTTCGGCGCTCGCGGCGCCGATGTCGCCCATGTAGCGGCCGAGGCGAACCGTCTACGACAGATCTCCGTCGGTGACACCATCACATTCGTTGCCAACCGCAATATCAACTACACCAATGTTTGTACCTTCAAATGTCGATTCTGCGGATTCTCCAAGGGCCCCCTCAGCCTTAACCTTCGAGGTACCCCGTATCTCCTTACCCTCGATGACATTGTTGGGCGAGTGCGACAAGCAGCTGAGCTCGGAGCGACCGAAGTGTGTTTACAGGGCGGAATCCATCCAGATTTTGATGGCGGTTATTACATTGATGTCTGTCGAGCTGTTCACGAGGCCGCCCCGGAGATTCACATTCATGGCTTCACGGCGCTGGAAGTGTCCGAGGGCGCTCGGCGGTCGTCGATGAGCGTAGAAGCCTACCTGCTCGAATTGAAGGCGGCTGGCCTTCGCTCCTTGCCAGGGACCGCAGCCGAGGTGCTCGATGACGATGTGCGGGCGTTGCTCTGCCCCGACAAGATTTCGTCAGCTGAATGGTTGGCTACTCACGAACTTGCGCACGGTATCGGTCTTCGTTCGAATATCACGTTGATGTTCGGAGCGATAGAGAGTCCCGCTACCTGGGTAACTCATCTTCTGCGGACTAGAGATCTCCAGGCTAGAACGGGCGGGTTTACCGAATTTGTTGGGCTCCCCTTTGTCCATATGGCGGCTCCCCTCTACCTCCAGCGCAAGGCCAGGCGGGGTCCAACTTTTCGAGAAACGTTGCTGGTGCACGCCATTGCTCGCATCGCCTATCACGGCCTTATCGACAACATTCAGGCGAGCTGGGTTAAAGTCGGGCTGAACACTATCGGTCAACTTCTTGAGGCTGGCTGCAATGATCTAGGTGGAACGCTGCTAAACGAAAATATTTCTCGGGCAGCAGGAGCAAACCATGGTCAGGCAGCAACAGAAGAAGATTTCAAACTGATCGCCGACGACTTAGGTCGGCCTCTTCAACAGCGGACCACATTGTATACGTGGTCCGAACCGGCCGAAGGATTGCGCTTCTAACTTCGAGCCGCTGTCATGCTCATCCGACATTGCGTTCGGCCGATTGGGTAATAGAGTTTCTATCGACACCCTTAACGACTTTCTCAAGAGGAAACAATGACCGCACCCCGGCCACGGGCCACTTTCGGAACAGCAGCAATAGACCAGGTACTGACCGACCTTCTGGCAACGACCGGTAAAGATGCCAACGACGACCTCATCCGATCGTTACTCGTCACTGCGCTCGATATGGACGACGCTGATGTCGACCGGCGCGAGCTGAAGATCGCTTCTCAAGCGCTGGTAGAGATCCTTCATTCTTGGAAGGTCTTCGCCCCCTATGAGAATCGGGCGAAAGTCACTGTTTTCGGTTCTGCCCGAACCAAGCCGGAAGAGCCCGATTACAAGCTAGCCGTCGACTTTGGTCGGGCCATGAGCGACCGCGACTGGATGACAATCACCGGGGCCGGTCCGGGAATTATGACCGCTGGTATCGAGGGCGCCGGTATCGAAAATGCGATAGGTGTAAGTATTGTGCTTCCGTTCGAGGAAAACGCAGCCGAGATTATTGCCGGTGATCCCAAATTGGCGACGTTCCGTTATTTCTTCACCCGCAAATTGGCCTTTATGAAAGAGACTGACGCCTTTGCGTTGTTCCCCGGCGGATTTGGGACCATGGATGAAGCGTTCGAACTGTTGACGCTGATCCAGACGGGAAAGAGTAATCCGGCTCCCGTTGTGTTATTGGATCATGAAGGTTCGAACTACTGGGCCGGCTGGCGGTCTTTCGTCGAGAACGAACTTTTAGATACCGGGATGATAAGCCCCGACGATATGAAGCTGTTTCTGCACACCCACGACCCTCAAGAGGCCGCCGACTACATTCGTCGCTTTTACTCGACGTACCATTCGATTCGCTTTGTCGGTAATCGCCTAATTATCCGCCTGACTAACGAGTTAGGTGACGACGCTATCGCCACCCTCAACAAAGAGTTCTCCGACATTATCGAGTCGGGAGAAATTGAACCAACAACGGCGACAAAGGCCGAGGTTCGTGATTCCGATGTACCAGAACTCCCACGGCTATCGATGCGCTTTGATAAACATGCTTGGGCTCGACTCGTAGAGATGATCGGGCGAATAAACGACCTGGGCGATCGCTCGGCGCGGGTGACGAGTTGGCCGCCACGCGAACTCGGTCCCCAGGAACACGCCGTTATCGACGAGGCGTAGCTACTCGCTACGTCCGCTATCAATCATTTCGAGACTCCGGATCGCCTTTTCGACCGATCGTCTGGCCTGAAGCACCTTTTTGTCGGATTCAGGACGACGGGTCTCGCCTCGATCTACTGCGTCTCGAAGGATTGAGATCGACTCGTCGGTTAACTCAGCGGCAAGTAGTTCTAACTGGTCTCGGATTGTTCGTATTCGTTCGCTCACATGCAAACCCTTCGCTCTCGCTAGCTTCGAGCGCCTCGGCCCGATTCGTTGCCTTTTGCGTTTCCTTCATGAAGTCACGATATTCTACTGAAGTGCGTCCTGAAGATGACGGCCATGAATGGCTGAGTCTAGAAGATGAAGAGGGCAGCGAATGGTTGTTCGATGCCACGTTCTTACTCTCCAATTTTGAATGCATCTATGGCCAAGGATGCAAATCGATCGCTCAAGAGTCGAACGCAAAGACAAAGATGCTTGGATGTTGTACCCATGGCGCTCATCTCGTTGACGATGAAGATAAGTCAGCAGTCGAAGAGGCGATAGAACAATTATCGCCCGATGACTGGCAATTCATGGAGCGCGCCAAAGAAAAGGGCGGTGCGTTAAAGCGGAAGCGGTCGGGTTCATGGGTAACCCGCAAAGCCAAGGGCGCGTGTATCTTCCTAAACCGGAGTGGCTTCGAAGGTGGCGCTGGTTGTGCCCTTCACCGGGCGGCAGAGCGAGTTGGAGCTCGCCCCCTAGACTGGAAGCCCGATGTGTGCTGGCAAGTTCCAATACGCCTCGATATTCACGAAGACGACTACGGAAACGAAACTGTCTTTGTCCGGGCGTGGAAACGTAAAGATTGGGGACCGGGAGGCGAAAATTTCGGATGGTGGTGCGTGGAAGAACAGGCCGCCTACCAATCCGGCGAACCACTATTCGAGACAGCAAGCGAGGAACTTCAAGAACTCGTCGGCCCGGACCTATACAAACGCCTCGCTACCGAACTTCGAAAACGACTATCCGGCACATCAGTTCACG
>CAZKEM010000068.1:0-52581 GCA_964551835.1 uncultured Acidimicrobiaceae bacterium
CGCTGAAACTTCAGCTCAACTCCTGGTGGCCGGAACACGAGATTTTCACACTGTTCTGAAAGACAAATTTGGGCTAGAGGACCGCTAATGCTGCTAGAGATTTCTGTTCAGAACCTCGGTGTCATCGACCAGATGACGTTACAGGTGCCTACTGGGATGATTGCGTTGACCGGCGAGACTGGTGCAGGTAAGACGTTACTTGTCGACGCGATAAATCTGTTGATGGGTGGCCGGGCCGATCCAAGTCTGGTCCGGACCGGCTCGACCGAAGCAACCGTTGATGGTCGTTTCGAGATAGACGGCGACGAAGTCGTATTGACTCGCGTAATTCCATCGGATGGGCGTTCGCGGGCGTACGTCGACGGTAGGCCTTCGACGGCTTCGGCGCTGGCCGAACTCGGGGCGACGCTGGTCGATTTACATGGCCAGCACGCCCACCAATCGCTGCTGGCCAGCGATAGTCAACGTGACGCTTTGGACGTATTCGGGTCGGTCGACGTGTCGGCGCTCAACGATGCCAAATCCGTACTGTCTCAGGTCGAACGTGATCTGGCCAGCTTGGGCGGGAACGAACGTGACCGGGCACGCGAACTTGACTTGATTCGCTACCAAGTTGATGAGTTGGTAGCGGCGGGCCTGGTCGACCCCGACGAAGACCAAAAGCTCGAACAGGATGAAGAGCTGTTAGCAAATGCTCAAGCCCATTCCGAGACAGCGAGTGAAGTTCTCGAGTTGTTTGTCGGTGAAGATGCCGTTCGGGACAGTCTCGGTTCCGCGATGACAAGGCTCGAAGACCGTTTGCCGTTTGCAGACATATTTGCTCGGCTCACCGACGTTATCGCCGAGTTTGACGACATCGTGGACGAGGTGCGGTCGGCGAGCGACGGGATCGAAGAGAACCCGGCGAAGCTTGAAGAGATCCAAACCCGTCGTCGGGCACTGTCAGACCTCCGCCGGAAATATGGCGATACTGTCGCTGCCGTGATCGCTGAACGTGATCGTCTCTCCACCCGCCTGACTGAACTAGAACAACACGATGAGCGCGCCGCAGCACTAGACCTTCAGTTAATTGAAGCCCAAGATGCCGTCGCAAGCGCAAGCGCCGTTGTTAAGAAACAGCGTCAGGCTGCCGCCCCGGGACTCGCCGATGCGATCGAGTTACAACTTCCCGACCTGGCAATGCCGAAAGCCAAGATGGGTATAGAGGTCGAAGGCGTCGATGGGGGAGAGGTATCATTTCAACTTTCCGCTAACCCCGGTTCGGCCCTGCAGCCCTTGTCGAAGGTAGCCTCAGGGGGTGAGTTGGCGAGAACAATGCTAGCGTTACGCAGCGTCTTGTCTGAAGCGCCTCCGGTTCTCGTATTCGACGAGGTCGATGCCGGAATCGGAGGGCAGGCCGGCTTCGCTGTCGGGCGGTCCTTGAGTAATCTCGGCGACCGTCACCAGGTACTGGTTGTCACCCACCTTGCGCAGGTGGCGGCGTTTGCCGATGCTCATCTGGCCGTAAAGAAAAGTCAGACCGAAGACAATACGGTCTCAGAGGTTAGACTCTTATCCGAAGATGAGCGCTTGGTCGAGGTCGCTAGGATGCTCTCGGGTCAGCCCAAATCTATCACGGCACGCCAGCACGCACGCGAGCTGGTGCTTGAAGCCGAGTCAAACAAACTCCGCTAGTAATGTGACTGCAGAGACATCTTGGGCCAAAACTGGTCGAATGTCCTATCTACATCGGTCGGACATCACCTTATTGTGGTCTATGAAACCGGCTATGCCGTGGAACGCCTTTTAGGCGCTACCGTTACAACAGGCAACTCCGACATTCTGCATGGGATGGGGCAATTTTGACCAAGCATATTTTCGTTACTGGTGGTGTAGTTAGCTCCCTCGGAAAAGGGCTGACCGCCTCGTCTCTCGGTCGCCTGCTGAAGGCTCGAGGTCTCCGGGTGACAATGCAGAAGCTCGACCCGTATCTCAACGTAGATCCGGGCACAATGAACCCGTTTGAACACGGTGAGGTCTATGTCACCGACGACGGCGGCGAAACCGATCTAGACCTTGGTCATTACGAACGGTTCATCGACGAGTCGCTCACGCGAGCGTCGAATGCGACCACCGGCTCGATCTATTCGTCAGTCATCGCGGCTGAACGTCGAGGGGATTACCTCGGTAAGACCGTTCAAGTGATTCCACATATCACCGACGAAATCAAGCACCGGATTTCCCAGTTGGCGTCCGATGATGTTGATGTTGTGATCACCGAGGTCGGGGGCACGGTCGGCGACATCGAAATATTGCCGTTCCTAGAAGCCATCCGCCAGTTCAAGCTCGATGCGGGCCGCGACAATGTCTGCTACGTTCACGTCACGCTGGTTCCCTTTATTGGGCCTGCTGGCGAGTTGAAAACCAAGCCGACCCAGCATTCGGTGACCGAGCTTCGGAGCCGAGGTGTACAGCCAGACGTGATCGTCTGTCGTAGCGATCGCCGCATCTCCGAAGGTTTGACATCGAAAATTTCTAATCTCTGCGATGTACCCGTGGATGGAGTAATCAACGCCCCCGACGCGGAGAGCCTCTACGAAATACCCTTAACAATGAATGAAGCGGGCCTCGATAGCTATGTTTGCGAGTTGCTGAAACTGCCGGACTCGCCGCCAGACCTTGTCGACTGGAAACGTCTAGTCGACAGAGTGAACCGGGCCTGGAAACCACTAAAAATTGGTGTCGTTGGCAAATACGTCAGCTTGCCCGACGCATACCTATCGGTTGCGGAATCGCTTCGCCATGCCGCCTTTGTACATGAGGTCGACCTGGAGATCGAATGGATCATGTCCGACCATGTCGAGGGCCTCATGGTTGAAGATAAACTCGGTGGGCTCGACGGGGTAGTCTTGCCTGGTGGGTTCGGCGAACGGGGTGTCAGAGGAAAAATCGAGGCGGCCCACTACACCCGAGAAAATGATGTTCCTTGTCTTGGTCTCTGCCTGGGAATGCAAGTTATGACTATCGAATATGCTCGAAACGCCATAGGCATGTCGGGCGCACATTCTTCTGAGTTTGACACGCAAGATTCGACAACCCCGTACCCCGTCATCGACTTGATGGATTCGCAGCGCGACGTTACCGACATGGGTGGCACGATGCGTTTAGGCGCTTACGTCGCTGTTCTCAATGAAGGTTCACAGGTCTCAAAGATTTACGGCGAGTCGGTGGTTAAGGAACGACATCGTCACCGTTACGAATTCAACCCCAGGTTTCGTACTAGGTTTGAAGAAGCTGGTTTAGCGTGTTCAGGGACCTCCCCGGACGGTTCGTTGGTTGAGTTTATTGAATTACCTGGACACCCTTTCTGGATCGGGACTCAAGCCCATCCAGAGCTCAAGAGCAGGCCGGATAGGCCAGCCCCGCTATTCGTTGCCTTCGTTGAAGCAGCTCTCACGAGGGCCGAGAAACTCGATCCAGATCGTTTCAAACTAGCTGAACACAATCGCCCTACCGATCCTGTGGTTATCTCGCTAGATTCGTAACTATGAAACCGTTTTCGGTCGTTAATGACGAGCTTGTCCACCAGGGCGCCGTCGTCGGGTTTTACCGCCGCCAGATTGCCGGTCCGGGTGGTGAGATCTACAACCGCGATGTGGTTAAACATCCGGGCGCAGTCGCCGTCGTTGCCTACGATGAAGGCGATGTCTACCTCGTGAAGCAGTACCGAGCGCCGTTGGACGCAGACCTAATCGAAATACCGGCCGGCAAGTTAGACGTAGATGGCGAACCGCTAGAAGTAACCGCTAACCGAGAGTTGGAGGAAGAGGTAGGTCGGTCGGCGAGAAAACTCGAACCGTTGCTTGACCTCTACCACTCTGCCGGGTTCTGTGACGAATTAGGCCACCTATTCTTGGCGACCGAATTGGTAGAAGTACCGCAGCGACTGGAAGGCCCAGAAGAAGCCCACCTTGAAGTGCTAAAAGTCCCTATGTCCGAGGCGATAACGATGGTGATGGACGGTCGGATACGAGATGCTAAATCAATGGTGGGAATCCTGGCGGCAGCTCGACAGCTAGGCTACTGATGTCTAGCCGGCTAACGCTCGGTCTACATCTGGTCAGGCGGTTCGGTAGAGCCGTTCGTCCTGGCGGCCTTAGTAACAGCGACCAAGATTGGGTCCAGGGCCTTCTGTCGCCAGGCGAGACAGCCGTTTGGGATCGTTTGAACAACTCTGACCAGCGTCATGCGTTCGGCGTTGCAAAGGCCGTTGAAGCCGAACTCGATATAGAAGCGACCAAGCCAGTTTTGGCTGCGGCGTTATTGCACGATTCGGGGAAAGTTGTCAGTGGTTTGCGAACCCCGGGCCGAGTTTTTGCGACGTTATTCTGGGCGGTCGTGGATTCGTCAAAGGCTCAGGCCTGGAGGCATGGATCTTCGACGAAGTCCCGTCTGGCACAATACCGCCTGCACCCCGAGTTGGGGGCTGCCTTGCTGACCGAGGCTGGGTCGGATCAATTAACGATCAGTTGGGCGGCCGAACACCATCAACCGATGGCTTCATGGACTGTTCCGCGCCATATTGGTCGAGTGTTAAAAGACTGCGACGACGACTAAAGCCAGCTATTAGGAGCCGAAAATCTGTCATCTCGACAGATCGTCAATGCTAGAGTGCGGGTATGGCTTCCCCCGACGTTCCCCGATCGTTTTCTGGCATTCAACCTACAGGCGAAATTCATCTCGGCAATTATCTCGGCGCAGTAAAGAACTGGGTCGCCCTCCAGGACACAACCGACTCGATCTACTGCATCGTCGACCTGCACGCGTTGTCAGTGCCTCGAGAACCGGGAGAACTCGCAACCCACACGCTTGCGGCAGCCGCCGATTTGT
Organism: uncultured Acidimicrobiaceae bacterium; assembly: GCA_964551835.1. GTDB lineage: Bacteria > Actinomycetota > Acidimicrobiia > Acidimicrobiales > SZUA-35 > JAHDCC01. Next base: position 4,870 of record CAZKEM010000068.1, read on the forward strand.
TGGCTGCCGGTATCGATCCCGAAAAAGCCACGTTGTTCGTTCAGTCCTCGGTTCGTGAACATTCCGAACTCGCCTGGCACATGCAGTGTGTTGCGTCTTTCGGGGAGCTCCGCCGGATGACGCAGTTCAAGGATAAGACCGAAGAGAAGTCGTTTGTTTCTACTGCGTTATTTACCTATCCAGCGTTGCAGGCCGCGGACATCGTGTTGTACGACACCGACATCGTCCCCGTAGGTGATGACCAACGTCAACACGTCGAATTCACTCGTGACATTACCGAGCGATTTAATAAACGATTTGGCGACACACTCGTTGTTCCTAGCCACCAAATACCGGCTGATGCTGCTCGGGTTCGGGATCTTCAATCCCCGGATAAAAAGATGTCGAAGTCTAGTGATTCTACGTTGGGCACGATTTTGTTGTCCGATCCGCCAGCCCAGATCGAGAAAAAACTCAAACGAGCGGTTACCGATAACGATGGTGAAGTTCGCTTCGACCCGGAAACCAAACCAGGGGTTTCAAACTTGCTGACGATATTGGCGGCTTGTACGGGGGCCGAGCCCGCTCAGCTGGCCGAAGATTACACTCAATATGGGCCGCTTAAGAGTGACACGGCAGCCGCCCTGATAGCTGTCCTTGAACCGATTCAGAAACGGCGGGCCGAATTAGATGCTTCGTCGACAGCGGAAATTCTCAAGTCAGGAACGGAGAAGGCGGAAACCATAGCCAGGCCTGTGATGGAGCGAGTTCGCTCGGCGGTACAGCTCTATCGATAACGAACCTCGGTACAGTCGCGAATCCGGCTACTTAATCGACTAGAATGACACAAATGTCATTTAAGGTGCAGACCGAAACATTCGAAGGCCCATTTGACCTCCTTCTTCATCTGATTCTCAAAGACGATGTCGACCTTTACGAAATCCAGCTCAATGAAATTGTGGTCGAGTATCTCGAAGAAGTCTCTCGGATGAAGAACTGCGACCTCAACGTCGCCACCGAATTTCTCCTAATAGCGGCGACACTCGTCGAGCTAAAATGCCGACGTCTCCTACCCCAAGACGACGACCTTGACTTAGACGAAGAGCTTGCGTTGTGGGAACAACGCGACCTGCTGTTGGCCAAACTTCTAGAGTGTAAGACCTTTAAGGACGCTGCGGCTGTTCTTCAGCTACTCATGGACTCTGCCTCCCGATCGTTCCCTCGTCAGTCGGGTCTTGAGGACCATTTCCTTCACCTCACACCAGATCCCCTAGCGGCTATGACAGCTCCCAAGTTGCGAGCTGCATTTATTCGGACGACGTCGGAGAAACCTAAACCAGTCGTGACGCTTCATCACATCCGTCCAATTACGGCGACGGTTACCGATGCGATCGCGGACTTCGCTCGACGTCTCCCGGGGGCCGGTAAACGCACATTTCGCGAACTGACATCGGGTTTGAACGAACGGATTGAAGTCGTCGTAAGGTTCCTTGCGTTGTTGGAGCTGTTTAAACAAGGCTCTGTGGAACTCCAACAAGGAGTTTGTTTCGGTGACTTGGTTGTTGAATGGAACGACGATAGCGACGATGTTGATCTGACAGAAGCGGTGCTCACCGACGAACTGCTTGCCTCGGTAGATAGCTACGAAGGCTAGGCCATGGAACCTACGAACGAACAAAATCGAAAGAGAGGCGGCGAGGTCGTCGAAGGCACAGCCCCGAACCCTCAGCCGGATTTACAAATCGTGTCCGATAGCGCCGCTTCAGAAGAGGTTACCATCTTGGTCGATGATGTCTCCGAAATGACGTTAGTCGACTCGAAGCGTGCGATCGAAGCGATCGTTTTGGTGGCCACGGACCCAATATCAAGCCAACTGTTAGCGCAACTATTGGAACTCCCGACCAACGTCGTCGACAAGCTTGTCGCAGAGTTAGCTGGCGAATACGATGCTGACCACCGGGGGTTCGAACTCGTCGGCGTTGCCGGTGGGTGGCGGTTCCAGACCCGATCTGAACTGTACGAGTACGTCGAGCGCTTTGCCCTCGAAGGTTTCAGTAACAAGTTGTCCAAAGCTGCTCTTGAAACCTTGTCGATCGTCGCTTATAAACAGCCGATCTCAAGAAGTCAAATAACCGCTATCCGTGGGGTGAACGCCGACGGTGTGCTTAAGACCCTCGAACAACGCGGGTATGTCGAAGAGACCGGTCGTGATGATGGGCCCGGTCAGGCGATGCTGTTTGGAACCACGACGTTTTTCCTTGAACGTTTAGGGATCAATTCGACCGAAGAACTGCCACCTCTGGGCGATTTTGTTCCGTCAGCTGCCGTTTTAGAAGTTCTCGAAGAGACCTTGCGGTTCGAAGATGAGGAAACGCCAGACACGGGTGATCAAGACCCAGATGACTTTTCAGAAGAAGAATGAACAGCGAAGCCGACGACGCTGGAAGTTCCACAGAGCCCCAGCGGTTGCAGAAAGTTATGGCGAGAATAGGTATCGGTAGTCGTCGGGTCTCAGAACAATACATCGAACAGGGACGAGTCAAGGTAAACGGGAAAATTGCGACGCTGGGCGACCGAGTGTCGGGCACCGATGAGATCGTTTTCGATGGCGCGGTGATTTCAACCATGCCCGATTCGGTGACGTACCTTCTCAATAAGCCAGTCGGGGTCATCTCGACAGCTAACGATCCGCAGGGGAGGAAGATAGTCGTCGACCTCGTGCCGAACGAACCCCGAGTGTTTCCGGTCGGCCGACTAGATATGGACACTGCGGGATTGCTTTTGCTAACCAACGATGGAGAGCTTACCCATCGGCTGACCCACCCATCGTTCGGCATCGAGAAAGAGTACCTGGCCCATGTCGAAGGTAACCCGTCCAGGGCGCAGCTTCGAAGCCTTCGTGAAGGTATCGAACTCGACGATGGCCCGACTCACCCAGCCAAAGCATCATACGTTTCGCCTGGGGTTGTTAAACTCACTATTCACGAAGGGCGAAATCGACAGGTCCGAAGGATGTTCGACACAATTGGGCACCCGGTCATCCAACTGGCTAGAACGAGAATTGGCCCTCTTTCGGATCCTCAGCTCCGTCCGGGGTCATTTCGCGAGCTTGACCAGGCCGAGTTAATCGAATTACAAAAGGCTGTTCGTACCTAATCTTCCAGTTCAGTTTCGTGGCGTCTCAGACGAGTAAGCTCCCGGCTACTTGGGGTAACATATCGTCTATGTCCGTTTTCGCCCTTCGCGGCGCCATTACCGTCGATACCGATACGCCGGAGGAAATTCGGGAGCGCACAATTCAGCTGCTTGAGCAAATGTTTGAACGCAACAATGTCAGTAGGTCAGACGTTATCAGCGTCTTCTTTACCAGCACGATTGACCTGCTCAGCCTGCCCCCGGCCGCAGCTGCGAGGGCGTTTGGTCTTACCGACGTCGCGTTGCTGTGTGCTCAGGAAGCCCAGGTGCAAGGGGGTCTCGAAAAGTGTGTTCGGGTGATGCTTCATCTCAATACCACCAAAGACGTATCGGAGTTTCGTCACGTGTTTTTACGCCGGGCGACGGAGGCTCGTCCTGATTTGGCCGAACCTGGAGATGAGAACTTTTAATGAACCCGAGGCAGGCGAATATCGTCGGCGCTGGTCTGATCGGTGGATCGATTAGTCTTGGGCTGAAGAAGGCTGGGTGGAGGACCTACATTTCCGATATTGACCCGGCATTGTCCGCCCAAGCAGTCGAGCTCGGAATTGCTGACGAAACCGGTCTCGAGGCAGCTGCCGATGTTACGGTCGTGGCGACCCCGGTGGGACAGGTAGCCATCGTCGTTGCCCAAATCCTTTCTGAGGTCACGGGCGCGGTAACCGATGTCGGGTCTACAAAGGCCGATATTTGTAGGGCGATTGATCATCCCCGGTTCGTCGGGGGGCATCCGATGGCTGGGTCTGAACAAGATGGCCTGGCGGGTTCGAGAACCGATATGTTTGCTGGAGCGACTTGGGTTCTGACCCCATCAGAGGCAACCGACGAATCGGCTGTGATGGTTGTCCGTTCGATGGTTACGGATCTCGATGCCGACATGGTGATGCTCCCCGCGCTCACCCATGATCGGATCGTAGCCAAAGTAAGCCACGTCCCTCATTTGGCATCGGCAGCTCTGATGGCGATAGCCGATAATTCAGCCGTCGACCATCAAGTATTGCTGCGTTTGGCTGCTGGCGGGTTTCGAGACATGACTCGGATCGCTGCGGGGTCTCCCGAAATTTGGCCTGACATTTGTTTCTCGAATAAGACGGCGATCGTCGCCAGTTTAGGCCAGCTAATCGATTCGCTGAGTGACGTGAGGGAAAGCGTTCAATATGGCGATCGGGATAGTTTAATGGCACTTCTCGAACAGGCTCGTGGTGCTCGGCTCAACATTCCTATCGGCTTTGACTCTGCAGGTTCGCTAGTCGAGATCTCTACTCTAATTTCGGATAAGCCAGGGCAGATCGCAATCGTGTCCAACATGGCTGCCGAGAACAATATCAATATTTACGATCTGGAAATTTCGCACTCTTCAGAAGGAACGAGGGGCGTCATGACTCTGTTGGTCGATGCAACTGACGCGACAAAGTTCGAAGAATTATTGAATAACGACGGATACTCATGCCGCGTACGACCCATTGATTAAGTCTCAACCGATTCGACGCTCAGGCGCTAGCTAACCAGGAGTTACTATGGATTTATCAACAGATTCGGGTTCAGATGGCGATGCCGATGGAATCAAGGTTGTTGCGATTGACGGCCCGGCTGGTTCGGGGAAGTCAACCATCGCTAAACGAGTCGCCGCCATGGTGGGGCTTGAATATCTCGACACCGGCGCGATGTATCGCGCAGTCACGTTCGCCGTGATCCTGCGGAACGTCGACCCAGACAACGTTGACGCGGTCACTCGTGTTGCCCGAGAATGTACGATTGTCCAGCACGGGAACGGAACCGTCATCGTCGACGGGGTGGATGCAACGGTTGAGATACGGGGGCAGATGGTGTCTTCGGTTGTTTCGCTGGTTGCGTCTCATGAGGGAGTAAGGCAGGAACTCTTAAGCCGCCAACGAGAGTGGGTTCGCAACCGGGGTGGTGGCGTTCTTGACGGTCGTGACATAGCGACCGCTGTCTTTCCGGACGCCTTTCTCAAGATCTATCTCACAGCGTCGGCAGAAGTCCGGGCTTCTCGACGAACTAACCAAGAGGCTGCAGCCGTCGGATCCACTTTGGGCAACTCCACTGAATATGAGCGGGTGCTGCTCGACATCCAACGACGCGACAAAGCTGATTCGGAACGGGAACACGACCCGCTACGAAAAGATGCAGACGCTCACATCGTCGACACGTCTACCATGTCGATTGACGAAGTTGTCGAACACGTCCACGCTTTGTTTGACGCCGCTAATGTCTGAGACTTGGTTACAGGGTGGTGAGCACGTCGGAAGCGCCAACCTTACGATCGTTGATTGGGACCCGGTCGTCAACTGGGCCACCTAAGCCAAGGGTGGCGACAACATCGACCGCTGACAGCAACTCACGCAGGCTACGAGGCGGCGGAAAGTACTCGTCTTCTTCAGTTATTTTGACCTCTTCGACGCCGTCTGTGGGTGACAAGAATGAGATCACATTCTGCACGACATCTTCGGGCGCTGATGCACCTGCGGTCACACCGACCACTCCAGCTAGATCGTCAGGAAGTTCGTCTGGCCCGTTGACTCGGTACACCTCGGGGCAACCAGCTTCATTTGCCAACTGGGCCAACGCGTTAGTGTTCGAACTGTTAGCCGACCCAATGACGACGAAGGCATCACATCGTTCAGCGACGCCCATTAGAGCCGACTGGCGGTTTGTCGTAGCAAAGCATAAGTCTGACCGACTAGGCGTAAAGAGGTCCGGGAACCTGCTACGTGCCGCCTCGGCGACAGAGTCCCACTCTCGGTGACTCAGAGTTGTCTGCGCGAGTAGCGCAGTCGGCTGGTCGAAATCCGGAAGGGCCTCGACCTCTTCAACCGACTGAACCCGGTGGATAGACTTGGGGGCTACCGCCATGGTACCGACCGCCTCCTCGTGGCCGTCATGGCCGATATAGACGATCTGGTAGCCCTTGCCGGCGCGAACCTTGACCTCATGGTGCACTTTGGTTACCAGAGGGCAGACAGCATCGACGACGTAGTTGCCGCGTTCTTTCGCCGCGGTGACAACTTCCGGAGCTGAACCATGGGCAGACAACATTATTGGTCGTCCATGGGGAACTTCTGCGATGTCGTCTACGAAGATCACACCTCGATCGATGAAACGGTCGACAACGAGTTTGTTGTGAACGATCTCGTGGTAGCAATAAACAGGTGGTTCGAAAGCTCGAACCATCCACGCCAACGCCTTGATTGCCATCTCGACCCCAGCGCAGAAACCGCGTGGAGAGCACAAGATTACCTGTCTGACGTTTGATTCATCGTTAGAAGTCTTAAGGAAAGCCACCTGCTCTACCGTAACGTCATTGCCACCACTCTAAACAATCGGAACGTTTCTCAACTTGGTCGCAGAGCCAAGTTGTCGGGTTGCCATTTGGGCCCAGCTAGGACCAATTGGACGACAGTGATGTAGCGTTCGTTGAAACCGGCTTCACAATAGGCTAAGTAGAACCTCCAGAGTCGGCAGAAGCGGTCGTCCAGACCGAGTTTTGTTATTTCGGGCAAATTGTCGTCGAAGGCGTTCCGCCAGCGCTTGAGGGTTTCGGCGTAGTGGGCCGAAATGTCTTCGAGGTCCACGATCTGTAGATCGGTTGCCTTAGTGATGGCCTTGTTAATGGAACCGACCGAAGGCAGCATGCCACCGGGAAACACAAAATGTCGTATGAAGTCCTTTGTGTTCTTCATTCGTTCCCATCGTCGGTCGGATGTACAAATCGCCTGAATGCCGACCATCCCGTCAGGTTTGAGACATTTCCTGATAGTTGCGAAGTAGTTGCTGTAGTCGCGCCAATCTACGGCCTCGATCATCTCGATCGAACACACTTGATCGAACTGCCCCTCTAGATCGCGCCAATCCGATTCAAGAACATTGATTTGGTTGTCTAGACCAGCTTCTGAAACGCGTTTGTTGGCTTCTTTGTGCTGCTCGGATGAGACTGTCGTTGTTGTGACGTTGCACCCAAACTGTTCGGCGGCCCGGATGGCGAACCCGCCCCAACCCGTTCCTATTTCTAAGATTCGGCTGTCGGCGTCAGCGCCAACCTTTTTCAGAAGTCGGTCGTATTTATATATGGACGCCTCGGCGAGGGATGCGTCGGGAGTCGGAAAGATGGCCGACGAATATGTAAGTGTTTCGTCCAAAAACGACTTAAAGAAGTCGTTGCCCAAATCATAGTGAGCTGCGATATCATCCTTGTTCTTGGCTCGCGAAATGCGGGGCATAATCTTTCGTGCTGCCGTGGTTAGGCGTCCGCCGCTAGAGCTCCAGATGTCTCGATAACGATCGAGTCGAGGAAGGTTGCGTGCCAGCAGCTGCACTACGCTCGTCGGGTCTGGACTGTCCCACCAGTTTTCGATATAGCCCCGACCGAACCCTACGGCGCCTTCGGTGGCGATAGCTGACCAGGCTCGTTCGTCGTTGATGGTCAAAGCTGCTGACAGTTCTTCGCCATCTGAGAGTGATGACCCGTACGTTGTGGTCGACCCGTCAATATCGGTAATGGTTAACGAACCGTCCTTGAGAGCTCGTAGGAGTGGCGCCGTTAGTTTTCGGCCAGCCTTGGTACGTAAGGTCTGGCCGAAGCTACGCTCGGGCGACTGCTGTAAAAGCCGATCGGGGCGGACCAGCGGTGATGAGGACGACGTAGCTGGGTTGGGGCCGCTCATGGTCGGCTGTCTGTTGTTGAGGTTCGCTTCGGATGCGAAACGAACGGAACCTTCTTCGCCAATAGCCGGGCAGCTTGGGTGTGAATTCCTTTCGAAACGCGATGCGTAGGGAACGGGTTGTTCTTCAGTGCAGCCGTCAGATTTGGCCTGTTGGCTTGTTGTCTATCGACTGCCATCGAAGTCTTGAGCACAGGATCTCCTTGTTGAGTGAGAACGTCGATCTTCACGGTTAGCTTGGTCGGCGACGGACTTAGGAGGTGCAGGTCGTAAACGAGGTCTGACCCCAGAAATGGTGAGACATGAAGCTCCTTGCTAAAGCTCGCCTTGACCGTATTGCTGGCCGAGGGTTCAAGTAAAACGGGGTAGTGGTGGCGCTCTTTCCAAGGGGTGTTGCTGACTTCGAGCACGGCAGCTGCCGGAGGTTCGTCTTCGTCGTTCCAGAGGAAGTACAACGTGATGGGGTTGAAGAGCCAGCCCCAAATTCGAGGTTGGCTCAACATACGAATCGGTCCGATTGGGCGCAAGCTAGTACCGTCTTGCACTAATTTGCGGAGTGTGTCCGCCATCTTCCCGGTGCCGCCGTCGAGATAATCCTGACGCCTTATTTGAACCGGTGCAGGCCAGCGCGAAGACCACAACCGATGGTGCTTGCTGAGGTCCCCCGGTCGATCGGGGTCAATCCAAACCTGGGTTGTCGGGTAGGTAAAGCGATGCTCGACCGGGGTGAGGCGTCGATGCATGACGATGCCTGGACAGATCGCTGCGTCGCCTGGTTTCACCAGTCCACTCCCAATAACTTACACACGCGTACGGCTGACGCCAGACCGTCCTCGTGAAAACCGTACCCCTGCCAGGCTCCGGCATAATACAGTCGGTCAAACCCGTTTATCTCTTCGATGCGAGATTGAGCCTCGATTGCCTCGGCCGTAAAAACTGGGTGGGCGTAGTCGAAACGTCCCAGAATAGTCTTGGGGTCGATTCGATCAGCCGAATTGAGGCTAACCAAATAACGGAGTCCGCCTGGAAGTCGTTGAAGGGTCGTCAAATCGTAGGTCACTGTCGAGCCGACTTCGGGTTTCGACGGGCGAGCCTCGCGATAGTAATTCCACGCAGCCCATGAACGTCGTTCGGGTGGGAGCACCGACACGTCGGTATGGAGTATCGCTTCGTTTGGTTGATAGGAGATCTTGGAAAGCACGTCCTGTTCAGCTTCGGTCGGGTCGCTGAGCAAACTAAGCGATTGGTCGCTGTGACATGCAAGAATCACCTTGTCGTATGTCGACGAAGAGGTCGCCGTATGAATCGAGACACCAGTGGCTTCTCGGCGTACGGCGGTCACCGGATGGTCCAATTTTATGGTTCCCTTGAACCGGCGTTCGATAGCTGCGACATAGGTCTTTGACCCGTTGACGACCGTTCGCCACTCCGGTCTGTCGCCCCAACCGAGGAGTCCGTGATTGTCGAGAAATTTGAGGAGGCTCTTTGCCGGGAACGCTTTGAACTGGTCAGGGTTGGCCGACCAGACCGCGGACCCCATTGGAACGAGGTGATACTCGACGAAAGCGTTGGAATAGCCCCCGTCATCGAGCATGTCGCCGATTGTGTAACTGGCTTCCCCAGACGAGGATGCCAGTAACTTTTGCCCGTTCTTGTAGAACCGGGCGATGTCGACTAGGAGCCGCCAGAGTGTTGGTTTGAGTAGGTTCTTACGTTGGGCAAACAGTGAACTGAGGCTTGTTGCCGAGTAGCTCAGGCCTGTCGCTTCGTCTACCACTCCAAAGGTCATTTCGCTTGGTTGGGTTTTGACGCCCAGTTCGACAAACAACTTTAGAAGCTTCGGATAGTTCCGGCCGTTATGGACTATAAAGCCGGTGTCCACGTTGATTTCACCGGCGTCGGGGTCTGAGACTGTAATCGTGTTGCTGTGTCCGCCGAGGCGCGTTTCAGCCTCGTAGAGCGTGATTTCGTGGTCACTTTGGCTGTCGAGTATGTATGCGGCACCCAAGCCCGCTATGCCCGAACCTATTATCCCTATCTGCACGAGGTCGCCCTTGCTGTTCGAAGCCGTTAGGTTTCTGCCATTACACCATCGCACTTATTTTGCTCTCGTGGTCAACCGAGCGCCGGACGTCGTAAGATTGATGGAATGTCCCTTCCCCAGGTTATTGCTGTACGACCTGATTCTGCTTCCGATCATGCAGGCGTTGTGGTTGGCGACACTCTGGTCGCAATTAACGGTGTGCAGCCACGAGATGTAATCCAATACCAGTTGCTAGTGGACGAACCCTCGGTGTCTCTCGAAATTGATCGGGGCGGTCTCGACTTGACGATCGACGTCGAGAAACAAGACGGCGAACCGTTGGGCATCGAGGTTCATTCTGCGCTGTTCGACCAGGTCCGGACATGCGATAACCACTGTACGTTTTGCTTCATTTACCAGTTGCCGAAAGGTATGCGTAAGAGCCTGTACCTCAAAGATGACGACTTCCGGCTGTCGTTCTTATACGGGAATTTCACCACGCTCACTCGGTTTACCGAGGCCGATCTGGAACGTGTTGTGACCGAGCGGTTGTCACCGCTCTATGTCAGCCTCCATGCGACGGACCGTCAGGTCCGGACCGACATGCTCCGCAACCGGAGAGGGGCGACGAGCCTTCGCTGGCTTCGGGCGTTGCTCGACCATGAGGTTGGCGTACATGGGCAGGTCGTGGTGTGTCCCGGTGTGAATGACGCGGAGGTTCTGGAAGATACGTTGGCCACAGTGTTGGACGAATACAGCGAGTTATTGTCGCTTGCCATCGTGCCGCTCGGGGTAAGCGACCATTCGAACGAGCCAGATATGAGGCCACATAGCGTTGCTGAGGCCAAGGCTGTAGTAGATATTGTCGAGCGTTGGCAGGCTACCTTCTTGAAGCTGCTCGGACATCGACTGGTTTTCGCGGCCGACGAGTATTATCTGCTAGCCGGCGTGGACTTCCCCGAACCTGAAACCTATGAGGGTTTCGATATGCACGAAGATGGCATAGGGATGGCGCGGACATTCGAACTCGAATTCAACGGCGACCTCGACACTACGACGACACCGAAATCAGGTTTCTTTGCTTGGGTCGACGGGGCTCCCGCAGAGGGGTATCGGGCTCAGCGAAGCAGCCAGACGACGGGATGTGGTTCCATGGCCTATGAGCCCGCTGAACCTCAGACCGAAAGCTCCTCTCAAACAACTGTTCTACCGAAATCTATGACGCCGGTAACAGTGCCTTCGCCCATCGTGCTGCGCCCGTCATCGCGTGCACCGATCGGTGTTTTGACCAGTACGTATGGGGCGCAAGTCCTTCAACCTTTGGTGGATTCGCTCGCACGGGACGATGTCCGACTCGTTGTGGTCTCTAACGATTTCTTTGGCGGCAACATCGGCGTGGCTGGCTTAATGGTCGGCGAAGACATTGCTTCGACTCTACAATCAGAACCAGCCGGGCACCGCTACCTCTTGCCGGACGTTTGTTTGTCCGGCGATACGTTTCTCGACGGTAAAACCGTTGATGATCTGCCAAAGCCGGTAGAGGTGATTAGCACGGACGGAGCAGCTCTGCGTGCGGCGCTTGAGCTTCCAACTATCCGCGTTAAAAATCTAGCGAAGGTACCGTAGTAAACGTGAGTGAACTTCCATCAGTAGTAATCGTCGGACGGCCTAACGTTGGGAAGTCGACGCTGCTTAACCGGATCTATGGCAAGCGCGAGGCGATCGTCGAAGAACGTCCGGGTGTCACGCGTGACCGTAAGCAGGTTGAAGCGGAATGGCAGGGTATCAGATTCCAACTTGTAGACACGGGTGGCTGGCTGGCCGGCGGATCCGCTCTCGACAAAAAAGTGTCGAAGCAGTCGGAGAAGGCAATGACCGAAGCCGACGTCATTCTCTTTGTGGTAGATGCCACCGTTGGCGTGACCGACGAAGATTCCCAGATGGTGCGAAAGATACGCTCCGCTGACGCCCCGGTGGTTCTGGTCGCGAACAAGGTCGACGCTGAAGCCCACGAGAATTCGATATGGGATTTGTTCAGTCTGGGACTCGGCGACCCGCATCCGTCAAGCGCCATGCATGGACGCGGAGTTGGGGATCTCCTAGACGAGGTAACGTCCCACTTTTCCGATCAGGTGCCTGAAGATGAGGACGATGAAGAGCGCATCTTTTCTATCGCGATCGCAGGGCGTCCAAATGTCGGTAAGTCCACGTTGTTCAACCAACTGATCGGCGAGGAGCGGTCTGTCGTTCACGATATGGCGGGTACAACTCGGGACACCGTGGACACTATTGTGACGACTCGGATTGGTGACGTTAGGTTTCTCGATACTGCGGGTATGAGGCGCACGAGTCGGATAGATGAGGACACCGAATATTATTCTATGCTTCGAGCCCTCAAGAGCATCGATGGCGCTGACGTGGCGTTGCTTGTGATCGATTCGACCGAAGGAATCACGAACCAAGACCAACGGTTAGCTGAACGTATCGATGCTGCCGGATGTCCGATCGTCGTTGTGCTGAACAAGGTCGACTTGCTAAGCACGGAAGAAAAAGAGGTTCTAACCCACCAGTTGGAACGTAAACTGAACTTTTTGCCTGACGTTCCCGTCCATCGGACTGCAGCAGTGAGCGGTAAGGGTGTCGACAAGCTTCTGCCGTCGTTGTCGTTTGCCTTGGATTCCTACACCACCCGCATCCCGACGAGAAAGGTCACTGACGTTATTCGTCGGGCTCAACAAGCCCAACCAGCTCCGGCAGGGGCCAGGGTGTTGTACGCGACACAGGGGGCCACCGACCCGCCCACGTTCACGTTGTTTTCCAACCGGGCCATTCCAGACCACTACCTGCGGTACTTGGAACGGGAACTGCGGGAGCAGTGCGACTTGGGTTCGACACCAGTCAAGCTCAGGGTTCGCCGTCGAAACGAATAGCTGAATCAGCGTTGATGCTTAGGTCGGCGGTCTCTTTCTTTTTGCGATGGCGTCGCGGTCCCGCTTTACCAGCTCGAGAAACTCGGGTGCTTCTTCAGGGAGATAGTCGAGGGCCAAAATCTTGTCGGCGACGTTCAGGCATAGGTCCAAGTCGCCTTCGATATGGTCAATCGGCCAGATGTAGGTTCGTCCGAGTTGAGCGAACAGCCATAACGCCGCTCGCGGCCGTTCGAACTCGTGGAGTTCGTCCTCAGCAACTGCCTCTTGCATCGTCTGCACCCAGGTATCTCGGAGCCCGGTGGTGTCCATCAGGTCGCCGAACCAGTCTGCCGCCGAATCGTTGTCCCAGGCCTCAAAGTCCCACATTCCCATTTCTATGCTCCTTGCTAAGTTTCCCTTGACACAAAAACCATGTAAGAGTATATAGGCCCATATTAATACTGCTATAGGTACGAAATTATCTTAACCAGGTTTAGAAGTAAACTATGTAGGTTAGACGTCATGAACGACCTGCAGAATTTTGACGAATCAGCCAGAGAATTACTCGATAAAGTCGCCGGCCCTGAAAACGTGATGGAGCTAGAGCCAGACCTGTTTAAGGCGCACAAGCAAGAAATATACTTCGGCAATTTGCGGCAAACGTGGGAAACCGTTCCAGAAGAAAAACGGTTGGATTGGTTGGAGTCCGTCTTGCATTCTTTGGTGTTCCCTCCGAAGTCGCCCGACGAGCTGGAATCGTTTGAGCAGCTCCGCGTCGGTCTTCGTTCTCGAGCCATGATCGAGTCAGCGACCTTTCGGTTTAAGGGATTTGACAACTCCGTTCCCTATACACAAATCGGCGACGATTTGGCTGCCGTCTTGCTCTTGGACCACCCAGACACAGTGTCTTTCATGAACAACGGCATGCTCAAACGTTGGGACAAGACACTGACTGAGCTGACTGAAGAAGGTCTGAACAACCTGCCGCCGTCACAAGCATGGTCTAGCTTTGACTCTTTGGTCTGGTCACCGCACGCTGAAGACGACTATCTTGGTGCCCGGATCCTCACACCCACGTTCTACAACTTTTTGAAGAGCGAGGGGATCGACGGGGACGTCGTGATCACCCATCCCAATCGAAGCTCGCTTTTTGTGGCCCCAGCGGACAACCCGGCAGCGATCGAACTGCTATGTAGACTGACTAGCGATGCTCGTGCGACTCGTAGAACGTCAAATTGTATTCCAATCGTCGGCACGCTTGGTGACTGGCGGAACCTGAGACTGGAACCCAGCCACACGGCGTTTCACGTGTGGAGGGAGCTTGTGATAGACGAAAAGAGCATCGAATACGGTGAACAAAAAGCTAACATCGAAGCGCTGCAAGAAGAACAACCGGTAGAACACCCGTACTTTGTCGCAAGCTATCTGACAGGCTCACGCAACGATGACACGAAGAAGTCGGTAGCCATTTGGTCACCAGTTGAGGCGATACTTCCCAAGGCTGAAATGATCCTCCTAAAGCAGGACACGGGTCACGATGTCATATCCGACTGGGAGACCGTCGCCGGGCATGCTGGTTCACTGATGACTAAAACATCGATGTACCCAGAACGATGGCACGTCCGTTCACTCCCGGCGCCTGAAATTATCGAGCGAATAGCAAAAGATTCTAGAGAAGGCTAGCTGCCCGGGTTCCCATGGTCACGACAACCACCCGGCGATATCTATTACCGAAGGGTCAAGGCAACGGTGATCTGTTGTTAGCGTTCGGCAGAGGTCGTTGCTCAACAGCGGCTAATATAAAAGTTATGTCACGGATCTTGCCTATTCTTGCAGCATCGGTCTGCATCGGCGCCTCGGTTTTTTGGCTGAAGGCCGCCATCGGGCGCCGTCGGGTGGCTACACGTCTGGTAGCACAGCAAATTGACCCTGACCTTTGGAGACTTGCCCGTCACGATCAACGACGGGACAGCCTGACGGCTGCGTTGTTTATTTTGGCTTCGGTCGCCTTGATAATCATAGCGATCGTCGATATCGGCCTGCTTCCCGCCTTCGTCGTATCGTTATTGGCCGTACCTGCCGTGGTCAGTCTGTCCAGTCGCGGATCGGAAAATGAGGCGGCCCGGATCGCCTCAGATCGGGCTGGCGTCGAAAAACGGGCCAGAGAGGTACTGACCCAGGGTGAACTCGCGCCACTGCAGTGGGCGGCGAGGCTAGCGCCAACCGACCTACCAGAATTCCCGGGTCTAGAGATCGGCCAAGCCTACCAAGCGGGCAGCGGAGCTATGGCCGGTGACTTCTACGACGTGTTCAAGGTCGGAGAACACCGGGTTGCAGCCGTGATCGGTGACGTCACCGGGCATGGTATTGAACCTTCCATAACGGCGCTTCAGGCGAAGTATTTGTTGCGGGCATTCTTGCTGCAGTTCCGAGACCCAGGCCAGGCCCTGGAGCAACTGAACGCTCAAATGTCGGTTCTTGAGCGCGGCGAAGAATTTATCTCGCTGTGTGTTCTGGTGTTCGACAAGGAAGCGGAAACGCTCAGGTACGCGTCTGCAGGCCACCCGGCAGCCTTCGTGTGGCACGCCCGTGAAGTTCGTCCACTTGGGGCGACCGGACCCCTCCTCATGCTCGACCCGCACGGCGACTACCACTCTCGTGAACTCAACTGGGACCTCGACGACGTCGCCGTGTTGTACACCGACGGTTTGGCTGAGGCCCGTAGCGGTGGTGCATTGTTTGGAGAAGACGGTGTTGCTGGCATGATTCGAAGGGACCCGACGGCATCAGCAGATGTTCTAACGAAAGCCTTGGTCGAGGCAGCTCGAGATTTCGCCGGAGGTGTCATCTCTGACGACGTCGCCGTGCTGGTCCTGCGCCGACGAGCATGATCTGGATTCCTAACCCACGTCTAGACTTCGCTGGTAAGATACCCGGGTGCCTTGGTGTGATGCTTGCGACGTGTTTGTCGCCGAAGAGGATATGGCTGAGGACCAAGATTGTCCTGAATGCGAGTCGGATCTAGATACCGCTGACCTCAAGGAAAGGCCCCCCGTCAAGGCTCCCTGGCATTTTTGGTTGATGGTCATAGCAGCTGCGGGTTATTTAGTCTGGCGACTCATCGAAGGCCTCGGCTGGGCACTCGAGAACTGGCTCTAATCTTTGTCTCAAGGCGCAGGGTTCGGGCTCACCGTGTGGATCTTGTTTACCGCAAGTTCGAACTTGTCGGTCCAATCAAGTTCGAACGCGTCGATGCAGCTCTTGAGTTGATCCGTCGTCGTCGCTCCGATAATGGTCGATGTCGTGAACGGCCTCGTGTCGCAGAAACGGATAGCAAGATGCGTCGGATCGACTTGGGCGTCGTCGGCGAGGGTTAAGTAGGCTTCGATAGCGGTTTGGGCCTCGTCAGACTCGTACCGTTCCAGCCGATTAAATAGTTCTTTCCGTGAACCCTTGGGAAGTGCTCCATTGCGATACTTCCCGGTTAGGTAGCCTTGGGCAAGAGGCGAGTAGGCCAGTAGGCCGACTTGTTCTCGCAGAGCGATTTCACCCAGACCTTCTTCAAAGGTGCGGTTGGTCAGGTTGTAGGCATTCTGGATTGAAGCCATTCGCGTCAAGCCGTGGGTGTCGCTCTCGGCCAAGAACCGCATGACCCCATATGGGGTCTCGTTGGACAGGCCAATGTGGCGGATTCGCCCAGCCTTGACGTGGGCCTCAAGCGCTTCAAGTGTGTTCTGGAAGGTTTCGTATTCGATCTCGTAGGCGTCGACGGAAATGCGCCCACCGAACATCGGCACCGGTCGGTCGGGCCAGTGAAGCTGGTACAGGTCGATGTAGTCGGTCTGAAGTCTTGTGAGGCTTTGTTCGACGGCAAAATCGATTTGTTCTTTGGTCAGCCGGCACAGCTCTACGGGGCCGAAATCCCTGCGGTGCCACGTCATTTCTGTTCGTCCGACCACTTTGGTTGCCAAGACGATGTCTTCTCTGTTCTTCCGGCTGGCAAACCAAGTTCCGATCACTGATTCGGTCGAGCCTTGGGTTTTAGGGTCAGGGGGGATCGCGTAGAGTTCGGCGGTGTCGAAGAAGTTGACGCCTCGTTCGACTGCGTAGTCCATTTGTTCGTGGCCTTCGGCTTCGGAGTTTTGTTGGCCCCAAGTCATCGTTCCTAGGCAACACGAAGATACGTCGATCTCAGTTCGGCCGAGCTTTCGCATTTCCATGAAGTGTCCTGTCGTGGTGGAGCGATCTAAAACGGATCACACATCGCTCCGACCAGACTAGTCACCACACACTCATTTTCGGCGCTTTCCCAACGTGTTCTGCTGCGATTTGGAGCGGCCGGGTCGAACTGGCCAGTTTTTGTCTTGTAGCGGAAATTAGGCGTTCATGGTCGCCCAAGGTGTGAGAACTTCGTTGAGTTGCCTGGAGGGACGAAGGTTGATTGTTAAGCAGGCGACCCTAGTGGACGCTAGTCTGGTTTAGGTGCAGCGCCCATCGCTACCACAGAGATGTGGCCCGAAACCTCTCCACGCTCCGGTGCTGTCGTGACGGCTACAAGGCATCAGGTCCCAACCCCCATCCGCAGGCGTATTGAACGCGCCTTCACTCGTAACCAAGCTCTCTTAGAGGCTGGCATCGGGGATCGCTGGATTCCGAACTTGGCCAGCGTGTTGCTAGCCGGGTCACTCATCTACCTGAGCTTGGCCCGCGTGGAAGGTTTACGGTCTGGGTCGGACTTGGCTGGTTATACACAGTCTGTCTGGTTGATTAGCGAAGGGCAGGTTTCGGAACCGACGTTGTTCGGATCCAGCATCCATGTCCTCGAGTTGCATTGGTCGTTTGTGTTGTATCCGTTGGGTTTGTTGGCGTCCTTCTTTCCGATCGCCAAAATGTTAGTCGTTGTCCAGTCTTTAGCTCTTGGATTCGGTGTGGTTCCGTTGTGGAAGTTGGCCCGGAACGTAGCCAAATTGCGGATAGGCGCTGCGTCAGCCTTGATCGTGGCCTACGGCCTTCATCCGACAACCCACCATTTAGGGCTCGATGATTTTCATCCGCTCTCGCTGGCAATTCCTGGGTTGATTGGCATGGCCTATTTCGGGGCGACGGGGCGAAAGCGCTGGTTCTGGTTCTGCGTCATTTATGTGCTGGTTTGTCGAGCCGATTTGGGTCTTGCGGTGGCGGTTTGGGGAATGATTGTCACAGCACAGTCCGACCGCCGCATGGGAATCTTGACCGTCGGGTTCGGCTTGGTCTGGTCGCTCGGGTTTCTGTTGGTGGTTCAGCCCATTATGGGCCAGCCGGGAGCCGAGGGTGGCTACGCTGGCCAGTCATTAGGTGAAGTGTTCTTGGTAGCTTTACGCGAACCGAGTTCGGTTCTTTCGAATCTGGCGGCTCAACAAAATATCGCTCTGCTGATCGGTCTGTTGGCGCCACTGATTTTCTTACCCCTGCTGTCACTTCGGCATCTAAGTGCTGGCTTACTGGTCGCAACACTTTCTTTGGTTTCAGAAGTCCCGGAACAAATTTCGATTTCGGAGCGGAGCGGAGTGCTTCTGGCTTTTAGCTTCATCGCCTCAACGTATGCACTTCGTCGACTGGGGAACGTCGGAGTGGACAGGGTTTTCATCGACGCCAGGCTACTGACGGCGCTGTCCGCAGCTGCCGTGTTGCTATTTTGTTCTTCATCGCTGGCTTCGCCGTACGAAGAGCCTTGGAGGTGGAGCGAAATTGATCAGCGAGAGGCAGCGATTCTCGACGCTGCCAGTCGTGTTCAACCAGGTGCGGCGGTGCGGGCTTCGTCATCTGCGTTGACCTTGTTAGCCGAACGTTCTTCGGTGTTTGAAGTAGAAGTGTCCGATGGGCTCTCGGTGACCCAGACCGCCTCTCCCGACTCTTTAGATGCTGTTCTCTTGGTTGACGCTGACCTTCCTGAACAGACGGAAGAACAGCGGAATTCGTTTGAAGAAGGCATGAAGTCGCTCGGATTTGTTCTGCAGGTTGATGACAACAAAAATGGGGTTCATCTCTATGTCAGGTAACCGTCTATCGCACGACGCCTGGGTGCAACATACTGGCAGCGGACGTAATGGATAGCCGGGAAATACTACGACGGGAACAGATTCTGACGTGGCCCAATCTGTTTACCCTTGTCCGACTCTTTTGCATCCCACTGTTCGTCTGGTTGCTGTTCGGCAAAGAAGATCGGGTCACGGCTGCGTTGTTGCTGGCGACGCTCGGGTCGACCGACTGGGTAGATGGCTGGATAGCGAGGCGTTATAGCCAGACGTCAGAGTTTGGAGCGATCTTTGATCCTACAGTTGATCGGATTTTGTTTTTTGTCGCAATCCCAAGCCTAGTCATCGACGGATCCCTTCTGCTCATCATTGCGATACTCGTATTTATCCGGGAGGCGATCGTTGCTGTTTTGGCGATTATCTACACCGCTCGGACTGGCGGACGAGTTGAGGTGACCTACGAGGGGAAGGCAGGCACCTTCTTGTTGATGTTTGCTCTACCGCTTTTTTTGGCCGCAGGTAGTAGTCTCTCTTATGTGGCCACCTTGGAGTGGCTCGCATGGTTTTGTATCACACCAGGCCTGGTCTACAGTTGGTATTCTGCTTTAGTCCAATACGCCAGAGGTGTTTTCAGGCAAGCAACATAAATGTTGCCCCTGGGTTTTTTGGGCTCTATCGCCTAAGGATCGGCAGGTTCTAGAATGAAAGTGGATACGGTGTCGAGATGAATATTCCAGAGGACTGTCGGTATTCATCAGACCACGAGTGGGTGCGAAGCGATGGGGAAGGTCGCTTTCGAGTTGGTATCACCGACTACGCCCAGGACGCTCTGGGCGATGTCGTGTTTGTGGAACTTCCCGAAGTAGGTTTGGTAGTAAAAGCCAATGAGGCTATTTGTGAAGTCGAGTCCACCAAGTCTGTGTCGGATATCTACGCGCCGATGGCTGGCAAAGTAGTCGGAGTGAATTCCGACGTGGTGGAAGCTCCCGAACGACTCAACACCGATCCATACGGTGAAGGTTGGCTGTATACAATAGATCCTGACTCGGCCGCCGATTTTGAGAACCTTCTTGACGCTGCCGCTTATCGAGAACACACGGGGGGTTAGAACTGTGGCCACGTGCACCGAATGTGGATTTGAAAATCAAGAAGGCGCCCGATTCTGTAGTTCGTGTGGGGTTCCGATGGGTCAGACGTCTTCTGCAGATGATCCAACCGCGCTGCATACCTCCATTTTGGTTGCTGATGGAAGTTTCGATCTGCCATCTGTCGATGACCTGCCACCAAACGCTGTAGCGACGTTGGTAATCCGGCAGGGCCCGAAAAAAGGCAGCCGGATAGCCTTGGAGGACGGGGGGCAGGACGTGACGATCGGACGACACCCCGAGAGCAGTATTTTCTTGGATGACGTGACGGTTTCTCGTCGGCATGTGTTGGTGCAGTCAACCGAGGACGGATTTATAGTTCGAGACGTCGGAAGTCTTAACGGAACATACGTAAATCAAGAACGCGTTGAGGAACAAATCCTTAACAATGGCGATGAAGTGCAGGTAGGCAAGTTCAAGCTTGTCTTCGTCGTGATAGGTTCTTTGAATTGAAGTGAAAGTTCGGCCCTAGACGGGCTAACGTGTCTATTATGACTATAGAAATGGAACTTGTTGGTGTGCGTGTTCAAATGCCAACCAACACGCCAATTGTTCTTCTTCGTGAAACGGTTGGGGAGAGAAGAGTGGTTCCGATCTATATCGGCGGACCGGAAGCCCATGCTATCGACTTGGCTCTCTCAGGAACCCCGACTCAGCGTCCGATGACCCACGACCTGTTTGCGAACGTCATAGAAGGGTTGGGTTCTGCTTTGGATCGCATCGTTGTGACCGAACTCAAAGAAGGAACGTTCTTTGCTGAGATCCGGCTGCGTGATATCGCTGGAGGTACCCAATCGATTTCAGCTAGGCCCTCTGATGCAATAGCGTTGGCGGTTCGTACTGGCAGTCCGATATTTGCTGAAGAAGAACTGATCGCCGAAGTCGGGATCCTCGAAACGGATCCTGAAGGAGACGAAGAGGAGATGGTTGAAGCTCTTCGAGAGTTCTTAGATCAGGTAAACCCTGAGGACTTTCTTCCAAAAGACTAGGTTCTAGCCGACGGCCGAAATTGAGTCAGTTGGCCTATTCATAAGCCGCCTACAGACGACGTTATAGGCTTCGTCGTCTAGCGTAGGATTACGTGTGTCTAAAGTAGTCAGATTAGCGGCGTCGCTGTTGTTGCTGTTGGTGACGCTCTCAACGGCAGTGCCGGCAAGTGGAGAAATCGTCGCCGAACAAAACGCACGGTGGGGCTTAGCCGATTTCGGGACATCGGTCTCGGTCGGAAACTTCTCAGCCCTTGGTTGGTCGGTCGAAGAGGCCAACGGTCGAATGTTTGTTGGCGGCAACTTTCTTAATGTCACCAATGGTCAGAACACCGAGTCGCAGCCGTATCTCGCAGCGTTTCACGTTCGCACCGGTGTTTGGGACGAGACTTTTACCCCAGATGTCCAGGCCCCCGTGTTGACCATGGAGTCAACGCCTGACGGTGGATTGATCTTGGGAGGAGAGATCCGGAACTATAACGGCACAGATGTCAGCTCGCTAGTCAAAATCGATCCCAACACCGGTGACATCTGGCCCGGTTGGAACACGAGGGTCTGGGGCGGAACAAATGTTGTCCGCGAGGTTTCGCTCGAACCCGACGGCTGGCTATACGTAGCCGGCACGTTTACCAACGCTAATGATGGTGGGGCGGGCCAGGCCGTTTCGAACCTTATACGGATCGACCCGAATACCGGAGCGATAGACCGCAGTTGGACTCCTCAAATATCAGGAGGTTCTGTGTGGGGGGTAAGTGCTAGCCGAACAAATTCGACCGTTTATGTGGCTGGTTGGTTTACAAATGCTGCCGGAGTGGAAAGTCCTGCGGTTGGAATCGACACAAACGACGATAATTCTGTGACCTGGAATGGTTTCGAAATGAACTATCCATGTTGTGGCCACATGTTCGACGTGGAAGCGACCGAGTTCGGCACCGTCTTCATAATTGGAGAACAGCATGCTTCGTATGTGTATGACGAGAATCGAAACATGGCAGTTATAGCTAGCCATGTCACCTCACACAATACGAATTATCAGGACTCCAACGCTCGAAGGGGCGGAGACTTTCAAGAAATAGAACGCGTTGGGAACCGGATATACACGACGTGTCATTGCTGGGGGTCCCACTCATCCTTTGCAGGAAGCCATCAGGTAACTAACTGGAATCTAGCTCTCAATGATGGCGTCCATACCGGTCGAGTTAGCTCAATCATCGCGTACGACATTCAAACCGGTGTCAGAGATCAGTCTTTCAATCCCTACATGGCTGGCGACCTCGGTGGCTTTGGCGTTAAAGGAGCGTCCGATGGGTGTCTTTGGATAACCGGGGGAATTAATGCTGTAGGTGACCCAGGCAACCAGGCACCGGCTCGCGATTTGGTGCGTTTGTGCGACGAGAACGCGACCCAGGCCACCATTGATTCACCAACGAGCTGCGAGGCCACTCCTTCTGGAGGTTCCATTAACGTGGAGTGGGATGAAGTCCCTGGCGCCGTTGACTACGTCATCTATCGAGCGGTCGATGGTGGCAACCAGGGTTGGCGGGCAAGAGTGGCGGGTTCGACCTACGTTGATACGAGACGGGATGGCGACCTGGTGTACTTCGTCGCCGCGAAAGGTGCCGACGGTACCCGAAGTACGCCGACTCAGTGCGGAAGTGAACCAGAAGTCATCCCAGAGCTTTCAGCGCCTGCCGATTGTTCGGTGAACATCGATGGAACGAGCGTCGAAGTTACATGGTCAGCCGCGGATGACGCAGTCAACTATGTGGTTTATCGATCGTTTAACGGCGGCAAGGTTTGGTGGAGGGGCAAAGTCTCGGAGACCTCGTTTAATGATTCAAATAGAGCGGGCGAGCTGGCCTACTCTGTGCTCGCTGAGGACGAAGACGGGAACCGGAGCGAGTCGGCGACTTGTACCACTGAAGAAGAAGAGCCTCCCGAAGTCCCAACGGCGGTTCCAAGCTGCACGGTAACAGCGAATCAGGCTGACCCGAACCAAGTCGAAGTTAGCTGGCGAGCAGTAGACAATGTTGACCAGTACGTGATTTATCGGACGGTCGGCGGTGGCAAGCAGTTCTGGAGAGGCCGGACCACTGGAACGACCTTCGCCGACACCCTGCGAGCAGGAACGACGGTCTACTACGTTTCGACCAAACTAGGCCAACAATTCTCGGAGCGTGTCACATGCGGGTAAGCAGACAGTCAGTACAACTCGTAGGCTTCGTGGTTGCGTTGGGGGTGATTATGAGCTCGTGTAGCTCTGGTCAGGGTTCGGCTGAGCCGTCTAAGACCATTCCCGGAACGACCGTCGTCGACTCGGTCGATGTGGGGTCAAATGGGACTGACCTAGCCACAGCGGAAGAAGGCTTTATGGAGATGGTTGAAGTTAGGCTAGACCTCGAAGAACCGACAACGGTCGACGTCCTGGAGGTAACGAGCAACGACTCCGAGCTCGTACTTACCTTCGAAATGGGCTCTCAACAATGTTATGGCGTAGATGCGTCCGCCGAGGAAGTCGATGGTGAGGTGGTCCTCAACGTTGAGAGCGGCAGACTTCCCGATGTCGCTGAGCCATGTGTCGAGGGCGTCTACCCGTATCGGGTAACGGTCCCTCTGGAGGCTCCTCTCGAGGGTCGATCCATTCGTCAAGCGGAGCCACGAGAACCGGCAAGGGAGCCGACTGAAGAACCGGCCGCTGAGGCTCTTGCAACCGGCAAGCCCGACGTCGTCCATTTGATAGGACGACCGGTCGAAGAGGGAGTTCAATGGGCTATAGAGAACGAGCTCGAATGGCATCTTGCATCTTACGATGGCGTTGTTGTTGAACCTGATGGAGTCGATGAGAATCGTTTGAGTTTCGAGGTCAGGTCGGACAGGATCATTGGAGTCAGTTGGGCCTGAGTTTCCACTAACCGCGCGAAAAGGTTGACTGTCCGCGCGGGTCTGGGTTACGATGTCAATGTAAATACTCCGGACGTAATTACGCGGCCGTGATTTACTCGAGTAAAGGCTACGTCGGAGGACCAATGGCAGTCGAAGAGAGCTATAGCGGTAAGCGGGCAGCCGCTGTGGTTGGAATAACGTATCGACAGTTGGACTACTGGGCCAGGACCGACTTAGTACGCCCATCGCTTTCGGATGCTCGTGGCTCTGGTAGTAGGCGCCGATATTCCTATAAAGACCTGGTCGAGCTCAAGGTGATCAAGACGCTACTCGATGCTGGTATCAGGCTCGAAACAGTTCGGGAAGTCTTTGCTTTTCTTAAGACTCAGCTCGGTGAGGACGTTGCTTCGGCGAATCTTGTCATCAACGGCGCCACCTCGGTTGTGACTCGATCGGGAGAAGAATTGGTCGATCTGGTACGCAAAGGCCAAGGTGTTTTGAACGTGTTGCCCCTTGCGGGCATCAAGAACGAGGTTGACGCGAAGATTGTCGAACTACGTCCCGCCGCATCATTGGACAGCGCTACAAGCTTCGTGCCGGCTGATTCATCGGCGGCCGCGAACTAACAGGACGGTGACCGCTTAGCTGGGCGGCGGTTTAACTGATTCCAATTCGAACCACATTTGTGATTGGTTCTTGCCGCTAGCTTTGGCATGGTAAAGGGCCCTGTCGGCCCGGTCGAAGGTAACTTCGATCGTATGTTCGTCGTGGTGGACGGCAACCCCAGCACTGATTGTCGTTCCGGCATGGCCGTCCCAATCCGACAAGATACGATCGGCAACTGCAAGGGGGTCGGCAAACGCTCGTCGGGCAACAACCAGAAACTCGTCGCCTCCAAGGCGGGCCGATGTGTCGGAGTCACGCAAACAATGCCCAAGATGGGCGCTCATATCTTGGAGTACCTGATCGCCTGCGGCGTGCCCGAGCGTATCGTTTACTTCCTTAAATCCGTCAAGATCCAGAAGGATCAGAGCGTCGCCTTCTTCCAGAGACGCCAGGAGAGCATCTGCATGTTTGCGATTGCCGAGCCCTGTCAGCTCGTCTCGAGTCGTCTCGCGTTCTAACTCGTCGATGACGAAGAGGTGCTCGATAGCGATGCCCACCTGGGTTCCGAACAGTCGGGCCAGCTTCAGTGTGTACTCGGTGTCGCTTCCCAAAACCGGGTGTACCACCACTGCGCCAGCGGGAATCTCGGCCGCTGGAAGTGGCAAAACTAACATATTGCCTGAGGTAAGGGTTTCGACAATTCGCGGGTCGTCGCCACCAATGGTTTCGCTGACCAGCTGGGCTGTGTTGGCGTCAGGGGCTTCGTTGCTTGAGGGTCCAAGGGTAATCGGTATCAGCCCACCACTTGGTTTGCGCAGAACCACGGTCGCCCGATCAACACCGAAGATTTCCTGTGCCGCCAGTGCTACTTCATGAGCGGCTTCCTCCAGCGACCGAGGCCTGCGAAACCTCTTTAAGACCTCTTCTAGCCGACTGAGCCGGTTAGCCCGAGAGGTCGAGCGGAAACTTGTTCTCAGCGACCACTCGGTTAGCGCCGAAACAACTTCACCTAAGATTGCCCCTACTGGGACCATTAACGGCACCGCTAGCACGACTCGGAAAGGGTTGTGAAGGTGGGCTAGATAGAGAATCAGAACTACGACTGGACTGGCCCACATGACGTTGCCTGGCGGCAAAACAAATCCGATGTAAATCAAGGTAAGGACAGCTGATAACGCAAGACCGATGGCGGCGTGGCTTGTGTCGGCCACTCCGCCGAGGTAGATACCTACGACGATGGCAAGCAATCCTGCCGTCGCTGGAAGGGCCCGCCAGTACATGCCGAGTTCTCGCCATTCGAGCAAACTCGAAAAAATGGCGCCTCCGAGTAGGAATGCAACAAGAATGAGCAACATGACGGTCGAGTCATCAGAATCCGAGTCGTTTATGGCACGGGCGATATAGTCGGCGCCTGCGAGGACGGCGAGCACCCCAAGTAAGCCGCCAGAGGCAACTCGATATCGATTTTGCCAAATCAAGGAGCGTCGATCCTTTTACACGTCGCGAACATCAGAAACCACTAGCTGTGCATTAGAGAATACTCTACGTGATCTACCGATGGAAGCCAATCATAGTTTTTATCTGGTCATAGTATGGTTTTACCTGCAAATGAGATGGAGGGTGCACCGACCTGCTTTGCTACCCTCGGTGGATGCTACGTTCACCGTTTGAACCACCAGAAGCCAAGCGAACACCTGAGAAGTCAGAAGTTTGGGGTGAAACCAGGTGCGACTACTACGGCTGGATGAGAGACAAATCCTCTCCAGAAGTCCTCGACCACCTTCGTGATGAGAACCGTTATACCGACGCCGTGTTAGCGCCACTGGAAGAGACCATCGAAGACATCTACGCTGAAATTAAGGGACGAATCAAAGAGACGGACCTGTCGGTTCCTGTCGAACAGGACGGCTGGCTTTACTACAGTCGGTCAGTCGAAGGTAGTAGCTACGCAATTCACTGCCGTCAGAAGGTCATTCCGGGCCAGTCGAGTCTGACAGGCCAGGCCGAACCGAACGGAGGACCAGAGCAGGTTGTCCTGGATGAGAATGCCGAGGCTGAGGGTCACGAATTCTTCGAACTGGGGGTGTACAACATTTCGCCCGATCACGACTTGGTTTTGTTAGGACGTGACACTAGCGGAGATGAAAGGTATTCGTTAGAAGTGCGTTCGATCGAAACCGGCGAAATTCTCGATGATTCCTTTTCTGGTGTAGCTGCCGGTTCTTCCTGGGCTCTCGACAATCTGTCGTTTTTCTACGTCCGTCAAGACGATACAAATCGGCCGTACCAAGTCTGGCTGCATCGCGTCGGTGACGAACCTTCAGACGACGTGATGGTTTTCGAAGAATCAGACCAACGGTTCTTTGTCGGAGTTGGGCGGGATAAGGACGACTCGTATGTTTACATTGGAAGCTCGTCTCGCATCACCGACGAGGTTTGGGTCATTCCAGCAGACGCGCCGCTAACCGAGCCGCGAGTGCTAATGGAGCGGGTTGAAGGTGTCGAATATTCGGTTAGCCACCACGACGACGAGTTTGTTCTCGTCACAAATCTCGATGCCCCAACCTTCCGGGTTGTCACAATGCCTGAAGCGTCGCAGGGGCCCGCTGACTGGACGACGATTGTCGACGCCGATGCTGCTGTTACAATTCGCGATATCGACGTCTTGTCTGACTTCCTTGTGCTGTTCGAGCGGACCGAGGGAATAACCAGAATCAGAACGCGTCGATGGAGCGATAGTTCGATCTCAGCGGTTGAGCAGCCCGAGGAAGTCTCGACGGTTTGGCCGGGTGCAAACGTTGATCCCAATTCATCTACTTTGCGCTACGGCTACACGTCAATGGTCACTCCGTCTTCAGTCTTCGAAGTAGATTTAGATACCGGCGAACGGAGCTTACTGAAACAACAGGAGGTCATTGGAGGCTACGACGTATCCGAATACGAGTCTCAGCGGGTTTGGGCGACGGCCAACGACGGTGTGGCGGTTCCAATTAGCGTCGTCTGGAAAAGAGATCGGCCGCCAAAAGGTCCGGCCGTTATCTACGGCTACGGGGCCTATGAAGCGTCCATCGACCCGGGCTTCTCCGTCGCGAGACTCTCGCTACTCGACCGTGGTTTCGCATTCGCCATTGCGCATGTCCGAGGCGGGGGAGAGTTAGGTCGTCAGTGGCACCTTGACGGCAAGTACGAGAAAAAGGCTACGACATTCAGCGATGCCATCGCCTGCGCAACAGAGCTGATCGATGGAGGCTGGACGACATCAAACCAGTTGGTAATCCGAGGCGGCTCGGCTGGGGGTTTGCTGGTCGGAGCGGTGTTGAACGAGGCACCCGAACTGTTTGCAGCCGCAGTCGCCGAGGTGCCATTTGTCGACACGCTGTCAACCATGCTCGACGCCAGTCTGCCCCTTACGGTAACCGAATGGGAAGAATGGGGTAATCCAGCTGCCTCCGAAGGTATCTATCAAGCCATGCGCTCATACTCGCCCGTCGATAATGTTTCGGAACTTGAATACCCGGTCGTATATGCCACTGGAGGGCTTAACGACACTCGTGTCAGCTTTTGGGAACCAACAAAATGGGTCCAGCTGCTTCGTCGGACTACCACAACATCCAATCCTGTCCTATTGTGGACAGACATGGATGCTGGCCACCAAGGACCATCTGGGCGGTATGCCTCCTGGAAACAAGAAGCCCGAACACTCGGTTTTATCGTTGGCGCAGTAACGGCTTAGACAGCTGATTCTTAGGATTCTTTGTTCTGTCAAACTGGAACGGCCCGGCAGAATGCCGACAAGGGGTGTATTGTCTAACCTATATCTGCTAGCCGAGTAGAGAGGCCGTACCGTTACTGACGAAGATTATGAACGCCGATTAGCCGCATACGCGAGCGAAAGCGCAGAATTACAGCTGCAAACAAAGGCTATGGAGGAAGAAATTGTCACCCTCCGTCGCCGTCTTCATGACGGGCCTAAACGGGTTCGTCTCCTAGAAGAGCGTTTAGTTGAGGTCAAGGGGCAGCTGGCCAAAGCCGTTAGCCAGAACGAAAAGCTTAGTTATACGCTGCGCGAAGCTCGCGAACATATAGCGACGTTACGTGAAGAAGTAGACAAGCTGTTGCAGCCTCCAAGCGCTTACGGCACCCTGATGTGCGTCAATGATGACGGAACCGTTGATGTCTTCGCAAACGGACGAAAGGTTCGGGTCGAGGCCCACCCTGGGATCGAACAACATGAGCTTGTCCGCGGCGTCGAAGTGGTTCTTAACGAGTCGCTCAATGTCGTCAAGGTCCGCCCTCCAGATCGATCTGGCGAAGTCGTTGCAGTGAAGGAAGTTCTCGACGACGGCGTTCGTGCCCTCGTTACAGGACGCGCCGATGAAGAACGAGTCGTGGAAATCGCTGAACATCTTTTCGACAGCAAGATCCGCCCGGGTGACTCGATGTTGCTCGATGTTCGTTCATCTGTTTTGTTGGAGAAGTTACCGAAGGTCGAAGTCGAAAATCTTGTCCTCGAAGAGGTTCCTGATGTCGAATATTCTGACATCGGAGGTTTAGCTGACCAGATCGAGACTATTGTTGATGCTGTCGAGCTTCCTTTCCTTCACGCCGATCTATTCGCTGAGCATGAGCTTCCCGCACCGAAAGGTATTTTGCTTTACGGCCCTCCGGGTTGTGGCAAGACACTGATCGCCAAGGCCGTGGCTAACTCACTTGCGAAGAAGGTTGCCGAGGTATCTGGTGACGAGAAGGCTCAGAGTTTCTTTATCAACATTAAGGGCCCAGAACTTCTGAACAAATACGTGGGGGAGACCGAACGACAGATCCGGCTCGTTTTCCAACGTGCCCGTGAGAAGTCGGAACAGGGCTGGCCGGTAATAATTTTCTTCGACGAGATGGAATCGCTGTTCCGAACCCGAGGAACAGGTATTTCGTCAGATATGGAGAGCACGATCGTGCCACAGTTGTTGGCTGAGATCGATGGCGTCGAAACGTTACGGAATGTCATCGTCATCGGTGCATCTAACCGCGAAGACCTCATCGACCCGGCGATTCTCCGTCCGGGCAGGCTTGATGTAAAAATCAAGATTGAACGCCCCGATGTTGAGGCTGCGTCGTCGATATTTGCCAACTATTTGACACCTGGTTTGCCGATTCATGATTCCGAAATTTCCAAACATGGAACGATTGATGACGCCATTGCCGCCATGATTGAATCAACGGCAAAGTTTATGTATCGTTCCGACGATCTGACTCGCTTTCTCGAGGTGACCTACCAAAATGGCGACAAAGAGATTCTGTACTTCAAAGATTTCTCATCTGGAGCCATGATCGAGAACATCGTGCGTCGCGCCAAAAAGGAAGCAATAAAGCGGTTTCTTGACGAGGGCCAGAAGGGAATTTGTCTTGACGACTTACTCACGTCGGTCACACAAGAATACAAAGAGCACGAGGATCTGCCGAACACCACCAACCCTGACGACTGGGCAAAGATCTCTGGTAAAAAGGGCGAACGTATTGTCTTTGTGCGGACCTTGATCGGGAACGACGAAGGCGACAAAGCTGGCGGCCGCGTAATCGAACAAGTCGCCACCGGCCAGTATTTATAGAAGGTCTTGTAGAGAATGAGGATTAGTGGCAGTTCCTAAGGTCGTCGGCATCGAGACAGAGTTCGGGATTATAGTCCGGGGTGCCCCGGATTGGGATCCGGTATCGGCATCGTCGTTGTTGATCAATTCGTACATGAACAACATGAGTCGAGATGCCATCTATCAGAATTCGGCCGTCGCGTGGGACTTTGTTGATGAGAGTCCTGGAGCTGACGTTCGCGACGAAGTGTCCGAAGACTCTTCGCCGCCCGCGGTCGAAACGCACCTGGTCAATACCGTCCTCACCAATGGCGCCCGCTACTACGTGGACCACGCGCACCCGGAGATGTCGAGCCCGGAGTGCCGTGATGCCCTGTCGGTTGTTCTCTTTGATCGTGCTGCCGAGTTGATCTTGATCGATTCGATGACGGCGGCGACCGAAGGTCTTCCTCCAGGTGAGGAGATGATTATCTACAAAGACAACACCGACAGAAAAGGCAACGCATACGGCTGCCATGAAAATTATCTTCTCGATCGGACTATTCCGTTCGGCCAGATCATCAATGCAGCAACGGCCCATTTTGTGACCCGTCAGGTCTATACGGGCTCGGGCAAAGTAGGAAGCGAATGGCCCGACTACGACATCGACTACCAGATCACACAACGAGCTGAACATTTCGAAGAACCGGTGGGTCTTGAGACGACCCTCAAACGGCCGATCGTGAACACTCGCGATGAACCTCACGCAGACAGCAAAAAGTACCGACGTCTGCATGTTATTGCTGGCGACGCCAATATGAGCCAAGTCGCGACGTTGCTGAAGGTTGGCACGTCGGCGATCTTGTTTGCCATGCTTGAGGACGGCGCATATGACCGCAGTATTGAATTCAGAAATCCTGTTGAAGCAATGCACATGGTGAGCCATGACTTGTCGTTAGCGAGGCCGCTGGAGCTTGTAGACGGGAGAACGTCGACGGCAATCGAGGTTCAATGGAGATTGTTTGAGCAGGCGACGGCCTGGAGTGATACATACGGGCTCGAAGCCGTTGGCGAAGAATGTGGCACTCTTGTGTTGCGACGGTGGGAAGATGTTTTGACCCGGTTGGAAGACGATCCGCTATCGCTTGCCAATCAAATCGACTGGATCGCTAAACGTCGAATACTCGAAGGATTTATCGATCGTCACGGCTGTGAATGGTCCGACCAGCGGGTGCGGGCACTCGACCTTCAGTACCATGATCTTCGCCCGTCGAAGTCGTTGGCGGCTCGAGCTGGGTTGGAAAGAATTGTCGATGACGTTGATGCCAAGCGGGCTATGACCGAACCGCCTCGGGACACGCGGGCCTTCTTTCGAGGAAAATGTTTGCAGAATTTCTCCGGGGATGTGGTTGCGGCAAATTGGGACTCAATCGTCTTTGACGCCGGAGATGAACCTCTTCGCCGGGTTCCTATGTTGGAGCCCTTACGGGGCACAGCAGACCACGTGGAGGAGATTCTAGATAGTTGCAACAGCATTACTGAACTCTTGGACCGCCTATCCGGCTAGGTGTGAAATATAATTCGACGATATATCGCAGTCAGGCTAATTTGGTTTCGTAAGTGTCCGACTTTGATGAAATACTGGGACATGAACGCAAGAGGTGAGGTGGCAAACTAATGGCTGATAAAGAATATAAGAAGAAGAGCCCTCGGCGCGAACCCGAACAAGTCGAAGAAGAAACTCCAACTGTGCCTAATGAGTCGGGGGAGGCTCTCAAAGCCGAGCTCGATGACCTATTGGACGAAATTGATGATGTGTTGGAGACAAACGCAGAGGACTTCGTCAAGAGCTATATCCAAAAGGGTGGTGAATAGGTCCCCGCTGCGGCGCGGTACCGCTAGGCTCCATAACGTATGACGCTTCCATCTTTTAAACCGTCTGACGATCCGGGCCCGAGTTTCTCGGGTTTACTGGGCCGTCTTAGTCAAAACAATATGTTCGAAAACGCACAAGACCAGAACTCGCTGGAGATCACCCACGGCACGACTGTCGTTGCTGCGAAGTATGCCGATGGCGTGATCATCGCTGGAGATCGGCGTGCCACTTCAGGCAATCTTATCAGCCACCGGAATATGCAAAAGGTCTTCGAAGCCGACAAGTGGTCTGGCGTCGCTATCGCCGGCGCTGCGGGTCCAGCGATTGAAATGGTCAAGCTATTTCAACTTCAGTTGCAGCACTACGAAAAAGTCGAGGGCCATGCGCTGTCCTTAGAAGGAAAGGCAAACCAACTCTCCCAGATGTTACGCAACCACCTTCCGGCTGCAATGGCTGGCATGGTTGTAGTCCCACTGTTTGCTGGTTTCGACCGACGCCGAGGCTTCGGTCGCTTGTTTGCCTATGACGTTACCGGCGGTCGGTACGAAGAGGAAGACTTTGTCGCATCGGGTTCAGGCTCCCTTTTTGCCCGGACGGTCATCAAGATGGGTTACAAGCCTTCCAATGACCGGGACACCGCCGTGGACCTGATGATAAAGGCGTTGTTTACGGCCGCTGATGACGATTCCGCCACCGGAGGGCCTGACAGTATGCGAGGTATCTATCCGATTGTCGCATCGATAACCGAGGATGGCTATAGCGAACTCGAAGAGGATGACATCGCTTCCCGGTTCGAACGAGTCCTCGCTGAATTCAGCGAAGGAGGCAGTCAGTCATGAATATGCCGTTCTATGTAGCGCCCGAACAGTTAATGAAAGATCGGGCTGACTTTGCCCAGAAGGGTATTGCCCGAGGACGCAGTCTGGTTGCGCTCGAATACGATAAGGGGGTTCTGCTCTGCGCCGAGAACCCTTCCCGCAATCTTCGTAAAGTATCAGAAATTTACGACCGAATGGCCTTTGCCGGCGTTGGCCGATACAACGAGTACGACCAGTTGCGTATTGCCGGTATTAGGCATGCGGATATGAAGGGCTATACCTACAGTCGTGACGATGTCGATGCCCAGGCGCTCGCTAATCAATACGCCCAAATGTTGGGCCAGATCTTCACCCATGAGACCAAGCCGCTTGAGGTCGAGATCTTGGTCGTAGCCGTCGGTTTCGAGACCGAAGGCGACCGAATGTTCCACATCCGCTACGACGGCTCGGTCACCGATGAATATGGCTTTGCTGCTCTGGGGGGAGGAGCCGAGGCCATTCGTGAACGTCTAGAGACAGAGCACACTGCTGAGGCAGATATGTCTGCGTCGCTCAAAGTTGCGGTAGCGGCCCTAAGCGGTGACGACCGAGACCTGAGCCCTGCCGAGATCGAGGTCGCCGTTCTCGAACGCCTCGACGAAGGCAGATGCTTCCGGCGTTTCGAAAACGGTGAGATAAGCAACCTCTTGGATGGATAGTCGCCTGGGTATGAATTGCGGTCCTTGAACATTAGGGGACCAGAGCTGTTCTTGACTTGACGGAATGCGCTAGGTTGGTCCTGTGTTCTCTCGACGAATTTTCGGCATAGAAACTGAATATGGCGTTACCTGTACATCAAACGGGCAACGTCGTCTTAGTCCAGATGAGGTAGCTCGCTACCTATTCAGACGCGTTGTTTCTTGGGGACGCTCATCTAACGTGTTTCTGGTCAACGGTGCACGCCTCTATCTTGATGTTGGGTCCCATCCTGAATACGCAACGGCTGAATGTGACTCCGTTGGTCAAGTGGTCGTCCACGACAAAGCCGGCGAACGGATTCTAGAAGAGCTCCTCTCTTCGGCTGAACGCAGGCTCCAAGAAGAGGGAATTCAAGGCAAAATTCATCTGTTTAAGAACAACACCGATTCGGCTGGAAACTCCTACGGGTGTCACGAAAACTATTTGACCACTCGGGTTGACGATTTGAGCTACTACAACGAGGTCCTAATTCCCTTTCTGGTAACGCGACAGATCTACTCTGGCGCAGGCAAGGTCCTCCAGACAGCTCGGGGCTCGACGTTCGTGCTCAGCCAGCGAGCCGAACATATTTGGGAAGGAGTGTCGTCGGCCACAACCCGCTCCAGACCAATAATCAATACCCGAGATGAACCTCACGCTGATGCCGAACATTTCCGTCGGCTTCATGTCATCGTCGGTGATTCGAATATGAGCGAGTACACGACATTTCTAAAGGTCGGTGCCATGGCAGTAATCTTGAGGATGGTCGAGGACGAATCATGCACGATGCCGGATTTCACGCTAGAGAACCCGATCCGAGCTATTCGAGAAATCAGCCACGATCTCGAAGTCCAGCGTAAAGTGAGGTTGGCTAGCGGTCGGGAGATGACGGCCTTCGAAATCCAGGGCGACCTGCTTGACCGAGCGCTACGCTATGCCGAGCTCAGAGGACTCCCTGATGATGAGATGCAGGCACTTCATATGTGGCAAGCGACTATGACCCAGATGGAGATTGACCCGTTTGGGTTAGATCGTCAGCTCGACTGGGTAATAAAGTACAATTTGATCGAACAGTACCGCAAGAAGCATGACATTGACTTGGGCCACCCGAAGATTGCTCTTCTCGACCTGCAGTACCACGATATTCGAACCGATAGCGGCGTTTTCTACCGACTTCAAGATCGAAACCTAGTTGAGCGCACGATGAAGAACCAAGAAGCAATCGATGCCATCGACGAACCGCCGCAAACAACCCGAGCTAAACTTCGAGGAGATTTCGTACGTCAGGCGAAGGAAAAGAAGCGGGACTACACGGTGGACTGGGTGCATCTCAAGCTAAATGACCAGAATCAACGGACGGTGTTGTGTAAAAACCCTTTCACCTACGAGGACGAACGCGTGGCTAAACTCATCGAAGGACTCTAAGGACACAGAGGTTGCAGAGTGAGTAAACTTGAACGGCTGCTTAACCTTACGGCGGTTTTGTTGGATACGGCCAGGCCGCTGTCAGCTGAACAGATCAGGACAAAGGTGCACGGGTATCCGCCTGCGGGTTCAGCCTTCCACCGAGCCTTCGAACGCGATAAGGACGATTTGCGGGTGCTGGGTATACCACTGTTAGTCGAGCGGGTACCGGCAACCGACCCACCTCAAGATGGTTACCGAATCGACCCGAACGACTACTATCTGCCAGACCCAAAGCTTGAACCTGACGAGTTGGCCGCCCTCCATCTGGCTTCGATCGCGGTACGCGTCGATGGCATCGCAGGTGAGGAAGCACTATGGAAACTAGGTGGCCAGGGCGATGTCGGTATCGGCGAACCTCTCGTGGCCAATCTGCCATCGAACCCGGTGTTGGTTCCGGTCTTCCAGGCCATCACTAAGAAACTTCAGGTCTCGTTCGAATACAACCAGCAGCGCCGCCAGTTCGACCCCTGGCGGCTCGACTTCCGACGTGGTCGCTGGTACGTCAGTGGGTTTGACCACTCGAGGCAGGCTGAACGTAGTTTTCGTTTGGACCGGATCGATGGAAACGTCGAAACCTTGGGTCCTGCCGAAGTCGATCAGACAGATGCAACGTTGAAAGGCTCTGATCGAAAGGGCTGGGAGCTCGGCGAGACCGACACAGTCGATGTTCACCTTCGGGTAGATGAGTCCCTGGTTGACACCGTTAGCCGACAGCTCGGGGACAACAAGCGACGGGCGTCCGAACGGGACGCTGATGGATCCGTGGTATTTATTGTGCCAGTGAACAACCGGGAAGCGTTCCGCAGCTTTGTATTGGGCTTCTTGGAACATGTCGAAGTTCTTGAACCGGCCGACGTTCGCCAAGATCTTGTTGATTGGCTCACACAGTTTAAGCAGGCGGTATGAGCAGGATCACCGCACCAGACCGGCTTCGGCGTGTTCTTGCAATTGTCCCGTGGATCGTCGAAAACCCAGGTCACCCGGTTGCTGATGTAGCAGCGCGGTTCGGGCTCTCCGAAAAAGCGCTACTCGATGATTTGGCGGTTGTCTACATGGTTGGTCTGCCACCATATTCTCCGGACGCTCTGGTCGAGGTTTTAATAGATGAAGATGGGTGCGTGTCGATTGATTTAGCCAGCTTCTTTTCGCGACCCCTCAAGCTAACGCCTGGCCAAGGCCTGGCGTTATTGGCGGCCTCTGATGCACTTTTGTCGGTCCCGGGCACCGAGGAGGATGGTCCGTTGGCACGGGCGTTGGAGAAACTCGGAGCGACATTGGGTGTTGTGAACACCGAGAACGAACCGACTCTCGATGTCCAGTTGGGCGATGTCGAGGCTCAAGTATTGTTGACGCTGAAACAAGCCATGGCCGACGGCACCGATATCGTAATCGACTACTATTCGTTCGGTCGAGACACAATGTCTACTCGTTCGGTTAGTCCTTGGCGAACATTCTCGGACTCGGGAGCGTGGTACGTCCACGGCTGGTGTAGCAGCGCGGCAGGTGAAAGAGTGTTCCGACTCGACAGGATTGCGTCAATCGAGTCAACAACGAAGCCAAGTGAACATTTGCCGCTAGATGATGGAGCTTCGACAACTGTCTTTCATCCCCGGGCGGAAGACCCGAGGATTCGGTTGCGACTCTCGCCAAACGTCGGCTGGGTTGCGGAGGCCTACCCGTGTGAGGAAGTGGAGCATCTCGCTGACGGCGGCATCGAGGTGTCGATGGTGATTACCGCGGAGGCATGGCTGTTTCGTTTGCTTCTTCGTTTGGGCCCCGACTGCGAAATCCTTGATTCATCATCGATGGGTGATGTGTCGGTCGGGGTGTCGGCCGCGGCATCAAAGATTCTCAGCCGATATATCCAGTGATCGCCTAACCCGGTCTTTGTAAGCTACGATTGCGTCGTGACATCCAATTCAAAGCTGGTCGCAGCAGGCGAAGAACCAGAGAGCGACACCGAACTGGAAAGTCGCAGCGGAACACTCGAGTGGGCGATCGTTATCGTTTCGGCCATCGTTTTTGCACTGCTACTGCGGACGTTTGTCGTAGCGGCGTTTTATATTCCGTCAGGTTCCATGGAACCTACCCTCGAGATCAATGACCGTGTGCTCGTCAATAAATTGAGCTACGCTACCGGGGATATCACCCGTGGTGACATTGTCGTCATCCGTCGAGAGGTGGTCTTACCAGGACAAACGGATGATATAATCAAACGGGTCATCGCATTCCCGGGTGAGACAGTGGAGATTAGCGACGACACCGTCTTTATCGATGGTGAAGCCCTCGATGAGTCAGCGTATCTGGGTGATGGTGTTCCGGAAGACAATTTTGGCCCATTTGATGTCCCTGAAGGAACGATATTTGTTCTTGGAGACAACAGATCAAATTCTGACGATTCGGCAAAGAGTTTGGGTCCTGTGAAGGAGGAACAGGTGGTCGGACGGGCTTTCGTAAGATTTTGGCCTCT
This sequence comes from uncultured Acidimicrobiaceae bacterium, assembly GCA_964551835.1. GTDB lineage: Bacteria > Actinomycetota > Acidimicrobiia > Acidimicrobiales > SZUA-35 > JAHDCC01. The sequence goes on from CAZKEM010000068.1 coordinate 42,201, forward strand.
CAGTAGACTGGGTGGCGTCTAGAACACTGGACTTGTTGGGTCAGCGTGCTTGGGTATGTTAGTCGATGTAACCGGCTACCCTTGGAGTTCCAGTGTCTCGTGACCGTCCCCCCTCCAACTGGTCAGGTTCCGCCAACTCAGAGCATGGTTTTGAAGGTCATGGCTTTGATAGTTGGTCGCCTGACGACCGTACACATGGTAGTCATGTGTCCGAATCTGGGATGCCTGACGTTTCTTCAGCAGGCCCCGAAACAAACGCATTTCTGTGGGCTTTAGAAGGGGAACCTGAAGAGTTGGTCAAAGCGCCAGCTCAACAGTTCCGAAATGGTGCCCCTCAGGATGCAGACCAGACACCGGACGAATATTTTGCGCCGTTTCGAGGACAGCCAAACCACGTCGAATATAACGACGAGTACTACCCGTCTCCTATAGAGCAGAGTCCGCCCAATGGTTCCCAGAACGGAAACACTGGCTACCCTCAGAGCTACGAAGAAGAACCACAGTATCTTGCTACGCCTGAGCCCACCCACCCTCAAACCTTCGCTCCTTCGCCTTCGCGTGGAGGGTTTGACGAGGAGGACGAGCCAGACTTCAACGAGCCGTTTCACCCCATCCAGGATTACGACCAGCCTACGACACCGGGGTTTTTCGAGCCAGATGAAGAAGCGTTTGACGACGGGCCGTCAGGCGGGCTAGAGAACCTAGTGCACCCTGACAATCGAGCGCCCCGCCACCGCTCGGATGATAGCTGGTTGAATCAACCGAGCAATGGGCTCAGCCTACGGCAAGACCGAACTGCCGGCCAATTCGCACCTGGTGTTACCGACTACCGGTCAGGAATAGAGCGCGATACTATTTCGAACCGTCCTAGCCGAGTCAATTTTCCGCCTACTAATTACGACGAGGGCTACGACGGCTATAGCGATGACTACGGCGGCTATAACCGTGACTACGACGAGCCTGTCGAGGAGTTGCCTAGGAGGAAGGTACGTCGACGTCGCAGACAGAGCGACAAGGGGTACGTCGTAGAAAACAAGACCAAGGGTCACAGGGTACGTGACCAGGTGATCGAGGTTATGTTTCTAGTGATCCCGGCCGTCATTCTAGTCCTGTTGGTACGAAGCTTCGTGGTGTCGCCCTTCGTGATTCCTACTTCTTCAATGGAACCCACGCTCGAAGTCCAGGATCGGGTCTTGGTGAACAAACTCAGTTATAGAGTGGGCGAAATCGGACGAGGCGACATCGTCGTGGTCCGAGCGGCAAGCGATGACGGGGACAAGACAGTCATCAAGCGGGCAATCGGTTTGCCAGGTGAGACGGTCGAGATTCGTGACAATTCGGTCATCATCAACGGAACACTGGCCCTGGAAGAGTCGGACTACTTACCTGAAGGAACAATAAACGGGGACTTCGGTCCAATCGAGATACCTCAAGACAAGCTTTTCCTTTTAGGTGACAACCGAGAAAACTCCGACGACTCGACGAAAGAACTCGGTCTAGTTTCGGTGGATGACGTGGTAGGCAGAGCATTTGTCCGATTCTGGCCCGTTGACAGGTTCGGCTTGCTTTAGCGAGCTAGTTGACGATTTCAGAAAACGACTGATAGTGGTCGTCTGTATAGAATCGCTCGCCATTTTTGCCTGTAACGATTCGCCTGGCACCGCGATCACTTGACCCAGGAGTGTCGACGGTGAACTCTTGGTAGTGTCCGATCTCTTGATCTGGCAGTATGCCTTCGCGGTTTTGGAACGTGCTTCCATCTTTGCGGTACGGGTGAGGTCCGTCGTTCTCGATTCGTTCAAGAGTTTCACTAGCCTCGGGTGGTAGGTCTCGAATGGCGGCCGTTGGAAGGTTCGAGTATCGAACCGCTTCGGTCGGCGAGTCAGCCTCGGCGCTGGCCACCTGACCCTCGTTGGAAGGTTCGTCTCCCAGAAACTGTTGACCAGCGAGTACGCCTGCCGCGATAAATACGATGACTGCAATGATTTTGTTTAGACTATTGCCCGTAAACAACTAGTTCGCCCCCACGGTAAATTGTGATCCAGTTTCGACCATCCGTTCAATTTGGCGGCCCCAGAGGACATCGATTCCAGAGTCGATTAGGCCCGCCATCTCACGCGGCTGTTCGGCACCCGCTGCTACGCCAAGTAGCCCAAAACGATGAAACATTGTCTGCAGACCACCGTTCCAGTCTAAATGGAACATCTCGACCCCATCCGCTCCTCTTTCTTGTAGGTCGGCAGCGAACCGTTCGGGCCCTAGCTTAAGGTCACGTAATCGCACCGAATTGATCAACGTCGCTGTTGTGTGAGTGCGCCAATTCGCCAGCAGAGTCAGATCGGAAGACGTCAACCAAAGCTGGTCTTCCATTTGGGCTCCTCGCGCCTGGTCGATGGCGCTGCCAATTGAATCTTCGTCGCCGACCACCAAATGGATCGACCCGAGCCCGACAGCGTGCAACAACTCATCGAATGTGCAACTTGAGGAATCCAACTCTTCGGAATGAACCCTCCCGACCGGCAGCCTTCGAAGCCGTCGTCGGTGGTGTCCGGTAGAATTTGCGACAAGAACCCCATCTCTTGTTGTCCATACACTTGTTTGAACACCTGTAGCACCCCGAGAAATTGCGGCAGTGACGAAGGCCGAGAGGCCTTCTGGTTGGTCAGTCGCGCTGGTTGATGCTATGAGATGAAGCGAATTTTGAAGTTGACTTATACGTGGTCGCACGATTCCAGCTTGTTAGAGAAAAGTGGGTCTTGAAAACCTCTACAAAGCGTATCGGTCAAAAGATGACCTACATGTTAAGACCTCCAGGCTCGCTGCCGATCTTATTGGGAGAGCAACGCTAGTAGCTCCCAAATTCTGACGTCGAAGAGGAAGAATCAAGTAGATGGCAACGATAAGGGCGCGATGCGCCGACTGTGGAGATGTGGAACTAACTACCGCTGATGTTCAGGTCAGAATTTGCAGTGATACGAATGCTGGAACGTACGGCTTCCAATGCCCAACTTGTCTGTTAATGGTGGTGAAACCAGCGGAATCTCGGACATTGGACTTACTCGTCGCTTCTGGAGTCTCATGCTCGATGTGGTCTTTACCGGCAGAGTTGGGAGAACGCCATGAAGGTGACCCGATTTGCCATGACGATTTGCTCGACTTTCATGATCTCTTGAACGATGACGACCGGCTCTCGATGGCGATTGCAGGCATAGCGGACAGATGGTCCGGCTAATCTCGGGAACTATTGACACCACCATGTACGTTAGCTGCAAGTTCATGGATTCTGGGGAGTGTAGAACCTGTAATCCGGTAACATTGTTCCCATGCTAAATATCGGTGCCGCGGAATTGTTGGTAATCGGGGTGGTGGCGTTGATTGTGGTCGGCCCTGAGCAACTTCCTACGCTAATTCGTCGGGTTGGTAAAGTGGTTGGTCAGGTCAGGAATATGACCGATGGCCTCAAGAAGGATTTCATGGAGACCGTCGATGAGACGAAGGACTTCAAGAATGCCGTAGATCCGACATCCTGGACCACTGGTTCAGGAACTGACGACGACCCAGTGGTGCCGCGGGGTCTCGCCGAGGCAACCGATGCCGATGATGCCCCCGAGGATGAAGCTGACGACCAAGCTGCTGGCGACACAGCTGAGACAGCTGAGACGGACGATGCCGCTGGCGACACAGCTGAGCTGGCCGATTCCGATTCCGACTCGGAGGAAGAAGCATGACCAGTACCAAGAAAGATGCTGTTCCCGAATCAGAGATGTCGATCATGTCGCATCTTTCCGAACTGCGTATGCGACTTATTCGGTCCGCGATAGCGATTGTTGTTGGCGTAATCGTTGTGTGGGCCTTTTTTAAGGAAATATTCGGAGTTCTCGAGGAGCCGTATTGCGACTACAAGGAGGGTCTAGGTCAAGAGTGCGATTTCCTGCTCACAACGATCACAGAAGCATTCTCGACCGTGTTGTCGTTGTCGGGTTGGGGAGGTCTCGTTCTCGCCACGCCCGTGATCCTGTATCAACTCGCCCGGTTCATAATGCCGGGCCTCTACCCAGACGAACGCAAGGTCCTTGCCATTTTTATACCAATCTCGGTTGGGCTGATGTTCACGGGAATGGCCACAGGGTATTTCCTAATGCCGAAGGCGGTCGAAGTGTTGCTGAGCTTCGGAGACATAGAGTCTTTCGATGCCCAATTGTCGCCGAAGGCGTACGTAGCCTTTTTCGTAAAGATGCTCCTTGCGTTTGGTGTGTCATTCCAGTTGCCCGTCGTGCTCGTTTTCCTCCAGAAAGTCGGTTTAGTTAAGCCGGAGACCCTTCGGAGCAACCGTAGGTACGCCATCGTGATGGTGGTGGCTGCGGGAGCCGTTATTACTCCGACCGGTGACCCATTCACGCTGGCAGTGATATCAATTCCCATGTACTTGTTCTACGAGTTGTCGATTCTGGTAGGCACCCGGATCAAGACACGCAGTATCAAATCTGGCGACCCAGCCACCTAGATCTGGTCGTGACGTCCCCAGCGCCCACGTCTCTACGCACAACGTTCGTAGACGGGTTGGATTTTGCCCCCGACCGGTTTCAGCTAGAGGCGTTTGACATTATTGACGAGGACGGGAGCGTCGTAGTGGCCGCTCCAACCGGTTCAGGCAAAACGCTCATCGCCTCCTATGCCGTGGACCGGGCGATTGCTCAAAAGAATCGCGTTTTCTACACGACGCCTATTAAGGCTCTCTCTAACCAAAAATATCATGAACTTGTCGAACGGCTCGGCGACCAACACGTCGGCCTTCTGACAGGCGACAACGCGGTCAACCCGTCAGCTTCAGTCGTGGTGATGACCACCGAGGTTCTGCGGAACATGCTCTATGCGGGGTCAGATTTCACCGGTCTTCAATGCGTGGTCTTAGACGAAGTTCATTATCTTCAGGACCCATATCGAGGCTCGGTTTGGGAAGAGGTCATAATTCACCTTCCACGTTCGGTAAAGCTGGTTTGTTTGTCGGCCACGGTCTCCAACGCCGACGAGCTGACCGATTGGATTGATACCGTGCGGGGCTCCACGGAGCTCATCGTAGAACTCGAACGACCCGTTGAGTTGGAAAGTTCATATCTCGTAGGGGAGAGGTCGAGCTCGCACCTCCATATGGTCAAGACGTTGACTCGCTCCAAGCCAAACCTCAAGGCGGTTCGATTCGACAATGAGGTGCCGCGGGGCAAGAAAAAACGGACTGGTCCCAAACGTCGCCGCAAGTGGAAGACCCCAACACCGCTCGATGTAGTACTACTTCTCCATGAGAAGAAGATGCTGCCTGCGATTCACTTTATATTCAGCCGAGCGGGTTGCGAGGAAGCGGCAGCCGGAGTGACCCAATCAGGCTTCTCAGTCACATCAGAAAAAGAGCGCCGCCAGATTCGGCAGATACTAGCAGCAAAGACTGCGGGCCTTAGCCCTCAAGATGTCGAAGTGCTGAACCTCGAGCAATTCGAGCGTGGCCTCGAGGCCGGAATAGCCGCGCATCACGCTGGCATGATTCCCCCACTGAAGGAGGCTGTTGAAGAGTGTTTCGTTCTCGGACTAACCAAGGTTGTCTTCGCCACTGAAACACTAGCGCTAGGAATCAACATGCCGGCCCGTACCGTTGTGTTGGACAAGTTGACAAAGTTCACCGGCGAAAATCACGAGTTTTTGACGCCAGCCCAATACACACAGCTCATTGGTCGGGCCGGGCGTCGCGGCATCGACACAATTGGACATTCGGTAGTCCTGTGGTCTCCATTCGTACAATTTGAGCAGATCTCGAATTTGGCGATGAGCAAAGACTTCGAGCTGACCTCGTCGTTTCGACCGACATACAATATGGCAGCCAACTTGGTAAGGCGATTCGAGCCCGACCAAGCTCGTGAACTGCTCAATCAGTCTTTCGCTCAGTTCCGTTCCGATGCCACGGTCGTCCAGTCTGAAGATCGTCGAAAGCGCCTTGTTGAACGAGAAAAACAAATTCGTGGGCGGATCGAGGCCGAGTTCGGCCCAGTCGACGCTCTTCGTGCTGCGCTGACGGTTAAGGCTTCGCATAGCGCGGATCTCCAAGCCATCTCGTATTCGTTGACCCAGCTTGTTCCTGGTGAAGTAGTACGAATTGTGGGCGATGACCTTCCGGCGCTCGCAGTCGTGGTTTCTGTAGCGTTTCGAAAAGGCGGTCGTGTCAAAGCGACAGTGGTCGACGATGAAGCGACCGCCGTGATGATTCGCCCTGCCGATCTCGACCAAACCCCTGAGATCGTTGGCCGAGTGACACTCCCGGAACCGTTCCTACCTAACAGTGTTTCGTTCCAGTTCGAAGCATCGCAACAGCTGTCGAAGCTTCGCCTCACCGGAAAGAAAAAGGGTCGTTCTAAAGGAAAGCAGCAAACGAAGAACCAACCGCGGACGTTGTACAACACCGCGTCAGAAGTACCTCAGAAGGCACGGCGAGCAATCCAACGACTGGAACGGATCGAGAAAGACATCATAAAGATATCTTCCTCGAATCGGGGAGGGAGGACGCTTTCTGCCCAGTTCGAATCCGTTCTCAGTATCTTGGCGACAAGAAACTACGTCGACGGGTGGGAACTCACCAACGGAGGCCAGCGTCTCGCCCGGCTATATCACGAATGTGACCTGTTGATTGTCGATTGCCTCGAAGCCGAACTGTTTGACGGCTTAGCGGCACCTGAACTTGCTGGTTTGTTGTCGGTATTTGTGTTCTCTGACCGCAGGAGAGACCATCGGGGTGAACTTTGGTTCCCGACCGGTGACCTCAAACGGCGATACAACGACATTGCCGGGCTTGGCATGCGTTTAGCGATCGACGAGAACGAAGCGGGGTTGCCAGCAATGAGGCAAACCGACCCTGGGTTCGTTGGCATCGCTCATGCTTGGGCTTCGGGCGGAGACATCGACGATGTTTTGCTCGACGAAGAGATCCCGGCTGGAGACTTCATCAAGACTATAAAACAGCTGATAGATCTGCTGAGTCAGATTGCATCGTTGGCTGCTAACAATCACACTGTAAGAGCTGCTCGTCAAGCTTCGGATCTCCTGTTCAGAGACCTTGTATCGGTTTCCTCGACCCTTGATTCAAACGTCGAGGACGACGAGTCCGAATGACCATCCGCAAAGGGAGCCCGTGGGGGGAACCTCGCGACGCCAAAGCCGAGGTATCCATTGTGTCTGACGATGCCGCACTCGCAGAGGCTGCCTATCGTATATATCTCGCGACCCTCGGTGGCGACACCGACCCGGCTTCGAACCTCTTTCGTCCGTCTTCAGGTGATGTTCTCAAGACACTCGGGCTAGGTTCGGTGCGGGCCGTGTCAGAGCAGATGGTGTTTCCATTCGATCTTGGACTCGTTCGCTTAGACGGAGACGAACCGCTAGCTTTTTCGGCCCACGTCATTTGCCGGAACCGGCATTGGTCAGGGGCGTTTGCCACGATCATGAATGTCGGATGGTGCGGAAACAACTATTTCGGACCTCGTGCCCACCCCAACGATGGGCTACTCGACATCACCGAAGGTTCGTTACCGTTGCAGCAACGGTTGCTCGCTCGGAGCCGCCTAAAAAATGGAAGTCACCTCCCGCATCCGAATCTCAAGGCGACTCGGCGACCTAGCCACCGGGTGGATTTTGTAAATCCGACAGCCGTTTTTGTTGACGGTGTGGCTGTCGGTCGTCATTCAGTTGTCGACGTCGAGCTAATGCCGGATGTCTTCAAGGTCGTCGCATAGCGCCACAATAGTAACGTTGTTTGTTGTCGTATAGTTAACAATGAGCAAGGAACTTCTGTGGGTCCGCCAAACTGGGATGTAATCGGCCTAGTCTGTGGACCAGTGAGTGTTTACGTGACAGAAGAATTTTCCGAGCCTGAGCAAGACATTCTCCGGCGCTATTTTACGAACTTAGATTCTCCTGTATTCGCGTTGGTCAACTTGCCACAGGTAGTCAAGGGTGCTCTCTTTGCCCGGTATTCTCGTTCTGCGAAGAGCCTACGAAGGCTATTTCTCGACGAATTTGTTGGTGAACTAGACGTTAGCGGCGACGCATCAATCGACGCGACGGTCGGCCTACGACGAGCGGAAGAACTGTACGACAAGGTTTTCTTCGAATACGGTGACGACTCGGTCGCTCAACTTGGTGGTGTCCATATCGCTTGCGAGCAGGCGTCAAATTTGTTGACCAAGGTACTCGAATGGGGTCGGCTGGCTGCATACCTCGAACAGTCGACACGATATATCGAGTACGACTCGCGCATTGAGGGCCGTTACCGTTACTATCGTGATCCGTCGGTGCTTTCGTCGCCGCTCGGCACGCGGTACGTCGGAGACCTAGACCGATTGTTCGATACATACTCCGACTTGTTCGCCAAGGTTCGAGAATATATCAAAACAGAGACTCCAAAGTCGCCTGGTGACAGCGACTTCGTCTACCGGACAGCCATCAAGGCTAAATCGCTTGACGCTGTGCGGGGCATATTGCCGGCGGCTGCCCAATCGAATGTGGGTATTTACGGCACAGGCCAAGCCTACGAGCAGATGCTCCTGCGTATGCAGGCTGACCCCCTTCCGGAGTCGCGTGAATACGCCAAACTAATATTGGGCGAGCTGCGTAAAGTAATCCCGTCGTTTGTGAAGAGAGTTGACCTCCCGGATCGAGGAGTTGTAACTAGCGGCTATTTCGCAGCGAACCGAGACGCGATGTCGGCTATAGCGTCTGATCTGCTGGACACGACCAACGGAGTCGAGGAAGACGCAAACGTAGATCTCATAGATTTCGACCCTGAAGGCGAAACCAAAATGGTCGCCTCGATGTTGTATCCGTTCTCCACACGAAGTGAACGAGAACTTGAGGCGCAGGTGTCGGCAATGTCGGTTGAGGAGCGCCTCAGGGTTATTCGAGGCTATGTAGGCGAACGCCATAACCGCCGTCATCGACCAGGGCGGGCACTAGAACGGCCCTTCTATCGCTTCGACGTTTTGGCGGACTACGGAGCCTTTCGTGATCTTCAACGCCACCGCATGCTGACGGTAGAGTGGCAGACCCTCAAACCAGAACATGGCTACGCACGCCCTGAACTCGTCGACCGGGCGGGACTGACCGGAGCATTTGATGATGCTATGGAGCGCTCAGCCGAGCTCTATGACGCCCTGAGAACGGATTTCCCGGCCCAGGCTTCATACGCCGTCGCACTGGCGTACCGGATTCGGTTTAACATGAACCTGAACGCTCGTTCAGCCATGCATATGCTCGAGCTACGATCGACCCCACAGGGGCATCCGGCGTACCGAGCGGTGGCGCAGCAAATGCATACTCAGATCGCAGAAGTGGCGGGTCACCGTGCCATTGCCGAAATGATGAAGTTTGTAGATCATTCGAGCGAAGCAGATTTAGAGCGGCTTGAAGCCGAAAAAAGAGCCGAAGGGAAGCGCTCGAGCCGTTCCGGTTAGCTTCAACAGCGGATTTATTGCTCGAACGTGCGGCATCTCAAAAAAGTTGGCAGATTAATCCCTAGTTGTGAGTTGTTTGTGGTGGAGCGGGCTATACAAATAGTTGAGTGAAAGTCGTGTCTGGCCGGTCTGTGTTCGAAGGTTGTTTCTCAAAACACAAATGTTAGTTGTCGTTCGGATCTTATGGTCCCATGTTCTGTCAAGGAAATAGGTATGGCGAGTTCAGGTAGTAAGCAAGAAATCTTGGAAGAATCCGATGAGTTGGTTGAACCTGACCTAGAAGAAGAAGAAGAAGAACTCGAAGACGGTCTGGCCGCTGACCTCGACGAATCGGCGGGTCCAGACTCGATTGAAGACATCGAAGACGAAGATGAATTCGATGACGATGAAGACTTAGCGCCTCGGGCGAAGGCGGTGAAGGCCGACAGTGAAGAAGACGAAGACTTAGAACCTGAAGACCTCGAAGCGGATCTTGACGCGATACTTCGCGATCGGATGGCTGCGTCAGATGATGACGAAGACGAAACCGAAGGAACAGCGAGCTTACCTAAAGGGCCTGCGCCTGAAGATATTATTACTTGCCCCAGTTGTTTCCTCGGAGTAAATCGCAGTCAGCTAGATAATCAAGAATTCTGCCCGCATTGTGGTGATCTGCTTCCGGACGCATAGTTGTTGTAGTCTGGCCTTGACCTCGAGGGAGAAGCTAATGCCAAAAAAGAACGATGTTCAAGAACGACTTGAGAACCTGCGCGAGGCAGTCTTGTACGCGCCTTTGGGGCTGTTATATGAGTACGAAGACGTTATGCCCCGCCTTGTCCGCCGCGGAAAGAGCCAAGTCCAGATAGCGAAGCTCGTAGGTAAGGCTGCATCTAGCCGCCCGAGCCTTGAGAAGA
>CAZKEM010000069.1:0-13404 GCA_964551835.1 uncultured Acidimicrobiaceae bacterium
GACCTGCAAGCAGCCGTTGATACGGCCCTCGCAGACTCAACAGGCGTAACTGGCACCGTAGATGCAGACGGCGTTGTAACCCTCACCGGAGAAGTCGCCGACGAAGCCGCAAAAACAGCGGCCGAAGAAGCAGCCACCGGCGTTGAAGGCGTCACCTCAGTTGAAAACAACCTAACCATCGCCGGAGAAGGCGAAGACGATGCGGCGATAAACGACGAAATCGGACTTAACCCAATCACGTTCGAGACGAACAAGTCGGTTATCACTCCGGAAGGCCAGGCTGAGCTCGACAAAGCCGTCGCATACTTTGAAGACAATCCTGATGTCAATGTCGAAATTGGCGGCCATACCGACAGTGACGGCCAAGAGGCCAGCAATCTAACGCTGAGCCAGGCTCGAGCTGACGCGGTGAAGGCGTACCTCGAAGGCGAAGGCGTTGACGGTGACCGAATGACAACGAAGGGCTATGGCCAGGCCAACCCAAAGGTTGAAAACGACTCACCGGAGAACAAAGCAATTAACCGTCGAATCGAATTTACGGTACAGTAAATCCACTAGTTCGGTTTAGATAGAATGAAGAACTCCTGGCAGTCTCAGTTACCGCCGGGAGTTCTTCGTTTTTAGAATCGGTAATTTCGATCTAACCGATCGAGACCTCAACCAGTTCTGTCCTGTTGTCATGAAAGTCAACAGCTTGCACCGCATAGGTCGTTGGCTCGCCCGACCACGCGGAATCGATGAAGATAGTTGTGTTCTCGTCTGCGCCACCTCCGATATAGGTCAGACTGCCGTCGCCTTCGACGATAGAAACGGCGTAGGACGCAAATTCGACATCGTCCGATGACGGTTGCCAAATAAGTCTCACGCCGTCGTCTGCGCGTTCTGCTTTTAGACCGACGATCGGAGTCGGAGCGGTAACATCGGTGGTCGTCAACGTATCGGTCCACCGACGATCGTTTAGGTCTGACGACGGCACGACGATGTAGGTGTAGAACGTATCGGCTTCAACGTTTTCATCAACAAAACGCAAGTCCTTGCCCGTGTAAACCAGATCGGCATCGTCGAGATCATACGTGACGGGGTCGACTTCGATGCTCAGGACTCGATACAGCTTATAGGTTGCATCCGGTTCTACTTGGACCCACTCAACCTCGACCGACCGTTCGTCCATATCGATCCAACCGATCTGCCAGTCTTCACCTGACACCGACTCGTTTGGGGCGGCTCGAGTCGCCGGAGGGTTCGGAACAACCGTCGCCAATGCAGTTGTGTCGCTGGGCAATCTGCCCCGTATCGTCGTCGAGGAAGCCGGTAGCGACGAGCTGGAGCAGCTCGCAGCTACAAACCCGACCGCGATCAGATATGTGCCAGGTCTTCGAGCGTTGGTGAGTCGGCTCAGAAACCCTCCCATTGGTCCTCTTCGCCGCCTTCGAATTCTGGGAGCGGTTCTGACGGGTCCCGCTGCGGAGCCATCGACGCATCGAAGCGAGGTTCAGGTGGTGCGGATGGTGGAGGCGGCGAGCCGCGCCGCCCAGTACCAGCTGAGGCCTCACTCCCCTGCCTTGAACCATCCGAGCCTTCCGCCTCATCTCCTGGGGCGTACCCGTAACACATCTTCTCGCCATCTACATCGAAGACCGAACCAAGCGATCCGACAGTGAAAGACGACCAATCCCCCGATTTCTTTTGCACTTCGATCTTGCCGCCTTCGGCGAGAGCTTTTTCGAGGTCAGCGACCGGGGCCATCACGGCCCACTTTCCGGTCTTAGTCTTGCGGAACCTTGGTGGTACGTTCTCTTCTCCCATAACCATAGATTCTAACCGGATGTTAAATAACGAGACAGGCCAACGAACCAACTATGCTTACCAAGATGTCGAAGATTGGCATCTACCCCGGCTCGTTCAACCCCCCGACTCTCGCTCATGCCGCTATTGCGGAAGCAGCTCTTTCCGAACATGATCTCGACCGGCTTGACATCGTCATGAGCAAGTCGGCGTTGGGGAAAAGCAACGTAACCTACCCGAAGTTTTCCGACCGAGTACATGTCGTTCGATCCTCGTTTGCAGAGTTCGACAATATCGATGTCGTGGTCACAGATAAACAGTTGCTTAGCGAAATGAGCCAAGGCTACGATCTTTTAGTATTGGGAAGCGATAAGTGGACCCAGATACAAGAGCGGAGATGGTACCCGGACGACCGAGCCCGAACTACGGCGCTCGCTGCGCTCCCAACGGTCACCGTAGCCGCCCGATCAACTATCGACCTTCCCCAAGACATCCGGCTGACCGTCGACCCGAAGTTCGTCCAAGACGTTTCGTCAACGGCCGCTCGGGATGGCGCTGTCCAGATGATGACGGACGCGGCCCGTTCGTTCGCTATCGAGTCGGGGGCCTGGGTAGATAGAGCCCGGTATGAGCGTTGGCGCGGCCAACAACAGTCCGGTCAATAACGTCAAACGCTACCCTAGAATCCAATGGGGTTCAGCCGACAACAACTGGAATCTTACCGAGGCGGCACGGTTGCTGATCTACTCGACGATGATGTGAATCTGCTCTTTGTCGGGATCAACCCTGGCCTATGGACGGTTGCGACACAGACCCATTTCTCTCATCCTGGCAACCGGTTCTACCCGGCCCTACACAAAGCAGGGATAATCACTCGCACCATCGACCGAAGTAGCGGCTTTACCGTCGAGGACAGAATCCACCTTCTTCAACGCCATATCGGGCTCACCAATATCGTCGAGCGAGCGACCGCGAAGGCCAGCGAACTCTCGGCCGAAGAACTACGAGTCGGTGCAGAGCGACTCGAATCGCTTGTGTCGCAGGTCAACCCCAGCGTCGTTGCGATTGCTGGGATTACTGCGTATCGGAAAGCCTTCAAAGCTACCAAGGCGAAACCCGGCCTGCAAAAGGACCCGATAGTCGGCGCTGAACTTTGGGTGGTCCCCAACCCGAGTGGCCTCAACGCCCACGAAACCGTTGACACGCTGGCCGAAGCCTACGCTGCGCCTGCCATTGCTGCCGGAATAATCTCCAACTAGCGATGACAAGCTCAGCTGCCTTGTTTAGGCTTCGATGACCGTTGCGTTTGTTACTTTGTCGTGAAGCGTCTGCTGGTTAGCGTCCCACAGCATCAACAAATAACCGATGAACAAGAAGCTGGAGAAGGGAGTCATGAGGTGACGGCCTAAGGCACGTCCCGCGCTCAGGAGTGAACCGTCGTTGACATCAACTACCTTTATCCCGGCAACACGGCGACCAACGGTTTGGCCCGACTTGTAGACGGGCCGGATCAGCATGAAGAACGCGGCGGCTAATTGCAGCAGAAAGAAGAAGCCCAACATAAGGAAAAGTAAACCAATAGTTCCATCGGTTGGGCCCTCACAAAGCCCGACACGACCAGAATCAAAATCACTACAGGGCCGTACTTCTGTGTTCCAGGCGGCCACGAGGATTAAGATCAAGGGAACCGCTAGCACGGCCGAAATCAGCGACATGACGAGACCATCTACTAGTTGGCCCACTAACCGTTGCCCAAAAGAGGCCCGTCTAGTTCCGGGAGGCCCGAGGCCTGAACCCCCGTACGGGCCCGGGCCGACAGGCTGACCTCCCCATTGCCCCGCCCCCGGCTGACCAAAACCCTGCTGACCAGGATTCGGCTGACCAAAACCCTGCTGACCAGGATTCGGCTGGCCAGGATTCGGCTGGCCTTGGCCGGGCTGTTGCCATCCATGATTGATAGGTTCGCCAAAGTCGTTCATAATCGGTTAGTTTAGACTATTCTGCGTGACAGACACCGCCAGATAGCGATGTACTTGGTACCGAAATACGCTGCGAACAACATATCTAGGCGAGTGTCTACGCAATATTTATTGCACCGCCTCCCAAACAAACGGCAGATCCTTGCGGGTCTGCCGTTTAGATTTCATGCTCTCGAGGAATGCGGGAACGTCAATCCCGGACCTCAAGGGCCGATTATGCCGTCCAACGATTCAAAACACGCAGCAGCGGAGCGAATCTCCGACACCTGCTTCTCATCCAATCGATTCTTCCAGCGATGTATCTGATCAGCAGCTACGCGGTTGGTTTGGTAGCCATCTCCGGCCGTATTGGCATCTCGGATACGTTGCTCGATCTCGGTCGTGAAGGCGACCCCCAAGGCACCAAACATGGTGCGAAACTCGTCAACTGGGTCAAGACAAATCGTTTCGTGGCTGACCACATGCCAATCTGGATTCCTGTCGGATGATCTACTCAACGCATCATCTAATAAACAATAGTCCCAAGCCATCCGATAGAGTACTGAGGCATCGGCTGACGGCGCCAGCAGGCCGTCCGGCTCAATCCAATGCTCCCTGATTTGCGGAACCGAAGCCAAGTCCAGTGGCTTCCATCCGAGCTCAAGCCAACTCGCAACAGCGTTCAGGGGATTTCGTCGTACGATCAGCACATTAACGTCGGGCCACTGGTCTGTGATTGCTTCAAGTGCAAACGATGCGTGAACTGTCTTGGCTATTACGGTTGCGTCCGTGTTTTTATCGAGTCCGCCACGGCGGGGTCTCGCCGCCTTATCGAACGCCCACGAATACGCTCGATGTATCAGGCCAGCTTCTTGATCCAAGACACCGTCGAGTGTCGAACGTCGCGCCGTTCGCAACAGAACCTGCCCTGCTCTTGCCGGCGGCGAATTCATTGGCTGACCGCCAGAAAGAGCTGCATCCCAAAGCTGACGATACTCACCTGGTAATTCTTCTTCAAACAATACCGGGAACCGACCGAGACCAGCCTTAGCCCGAAGTGCAAACGAGTCTTTGAGGTCATTGTCTGGCTCGTGAACCTGTTTTGTCGTCGGGCCCGAGGCCAAAATTCGCTTAACCCAAGTCGTTCCAGACCGTGGAGCTCCTGCAACCAATACTCGTGCCATAAAACCCACGCTAGAGCGTAGAAGGCCCGAAATAGCGGCTATTCAGACCCAAACGTACTAAGCAAAGGTGCTCCACTGAGCTCGCCACCTCGAAATCACACAAATTGCAGCTACTGAGCCAACTACTCTGCCTGCACAAGAACAACCGCGGTTGGGTTTTGTCGACAGACTTGCTAGACAACGATTTACTCCTTGTTTCTCAATGTTTGAACCGTCGATGAAAGATCCAGCGATACTACGAGTCGGTGCACCGGTATGGGGGCTGCCCGCCTGGGCCGGGACCATAACTCCGGTCACGGCGAAACGGGCAGAAAGCCTGCGGTGGTATGGCACATGGTGCAACGCCGTCGAAGGCAACACAACGTTTTATGCCGTGCCTTCAGAATCTTCGCTGAAACAATGGGCTGACATGGCGCCACCAGACTTCCGATTCTGTTTCAAGCTTCCCAGAACCATCACCCACGATCGGCGGCTTCGAAGAGCCGACCAAGAGCTAGCCGAGTTTCTAAACCGCATGTCGCCGCTTCGACAAAACTTCGGCCCGGTATGGATCCAGTTACCTGCGAGCTTCGGCCCAGATGATCTTGACGCGCTTAACCGATTCCTTCGTCAGCTACCGAACGAATTCGATTGGGCTGTCGAGTTACGACATCTCGCATTCGAGGCTGAGGGCAGTGCTGAACAGGCCGCCAACGAAATCCTGTTCGCGGCGGGCGTCGATCGAATCGTGTTTGACAGCCGTTGTGTCTTTGCTGGACCCTGCGAAACTGACGAGGAGAAAGATGCCTGGGCTAAAAAGCCGAGACTCAGGGTTCGCCCGGTTGCGCTTGGGAAACGACCAACCGTGCGGTTCATAGGCCAGACCTCGGGCGAAGCGACCAGAGAATACTGGCAGCCTTGGGTACCCAAAGTGGCCGAATGGCTTCTTGAAGGACGCGAACCATACGTCTTCATTCACACCCCTGATAACGCTGATACCCCGGGCCTCGCTCGACAATTCCACCAGGAAGTAGCCACCTTGGTTGAATCGTTGGCACCACTGCCGAGCCCCGTCAAGCCAACCAAACAAGCGCCGCTATTCACCTAGCTATTCATCGTCCTGTTAGACTCCACCGTCAAGACTTTTCAGAACGTTAGGATTCACAATGGCACCGAAGGCCCAGCCCTTAGAGGCAGGCACAGCAGCACCCGACTTCAAGGTAAAAACCCACGATGGACAGGACGTAAGTCTAAAAGCGCTCCAAGGTCAGAAGGTCGTTCTCTACTTTTACCCAAAGGACGACACTCCCGGGTGTGTGAAGCAGGCATGTAACCTTCGCGACAACTTAACGGAACTGGCCGACAAGGGCATCACGGTCATCGGGGTGTCACCTGACGACCATTCGAGTCACGAGAAGTTCACCAACAAGTACGAACTGACGTTTCCCCTAATCGCAGACTCCGACCGTTCAATTATCGATGCTTACGGCGTGTGGGGAGAACGAATGCTGTATGGAAAGCCCGTCATCGGACTTACCCGCACCACCTTCCTTATCGATGAACATGGCATCATCCAGCACGTGTTCAAACGCCCAAAGACCGACGACCACACAAACGAAATTCTCAGCAAAATCTAGCCTGAGCCACCGTTTGGTCTAAAAGAACCTATCCCCCCGACATTGTCGGGGGGATAGGTCCAGGAAAGTCTCACCTGCGTGGTTGTTCAAAGACCAACGACGGTGGCCCGTTTGACCGGACATGTATATGACGCAGAGACCAACGAAAAAGTCGCGAACTTACTTCACGGAGCCTTCACCCCAGTTTCTGCGTCTACTCCATCATGTCATACTCGAAGACGTAGCTGTGTTCACCACCCTCGGCTATTTCAATTTTCATCGTCCCGCTGATGCCGACTAGGTCGTTTGTGCCTGAGTCTGGAACCACTTGAATATCTTGGGTTCCCACTGTGCGAGCCATTGTCGAGGAATGCTGTAAAGCAAAACTTCCTGTCTTACCTTCAACGGTTCCTGTCACGACTTCAAGCGCAACGTAACCAGCCGACCCGTCGGTCTCCGTCTGGTACGCGATCATCTGCCCAACGCTCGTACCGGCGATAGCGCCGCTGAACGTTTTATCGATCGACATGTTGACCAACGGCGGCCCGCCGCCGACCGGCTGGGTTTCACGGGTCGTCAACGTTACTTCGAACGGACCGGTTATCTCTTTTGTCATCTCTGGAACCTTTCTCGTTGGATGTTGTCTTGCCCAGTATGGCCGCTGACACAAAAAAACCTTGACCGCCAACCCATCGCCCTCAGACATGCTGTAAGCGTCGACGCATTTCGTCTCAAAGCCGTATCGAATCAACCAAAACCAGGATTTCTGGCCATACTAGAAACGCTCTAAACGGCTGTGGTTACGGATAAAGGCGGAAACGATAATGAGAAGAAGACTTGCGATTGCCCTGGCGGTTAGCGCTGTTTTGGCGGCATGCGGCAGAGGTTCAACCGACCAAGCGGACGCCAGCGAAACCACAATCGAGACCGGCACCGAACCTACCGCTGCGGCCCCAACACCAGCAGCCGAGACCGACTTCGATGCCCTCTACCGTGAAATCGAAGCGATTCGCAAAGAGGCCTACACCGAGACAGACCCCGCCAAGCTTGCCCAGATTTCGAACGATAAATACGCCATCGCCGCACTGCAACGTGACGCCGATGCCGGAACAACTCGCACCAGGTCGCAAGACTATGCCCATACGGTTGACGAGGTGACAGTGTTCGAAATTGTAAACGAAGACCTAGTCACCCTTCGAGTTACCGACACAGAAACGGGAGAGACTATCAAGCTTGATGCCGATGGCAACGAGACCTCCCGTACCGGACGAGACGATGACGCAACTAGGGTCGACCTAGTTTTCATGGAACGGACGGGCTCAGGCGACTGGAAATCCCAGTACCGCCTCGGCGTTGCGATCGATTTTCCTGCATCTTCCGACGGTTTCGTGGAACAAACAACGTTTCCACTAGGAGACAAGACTATTTCTTTTAGGACGACAGAATTCGGTTCGATTCGATGCTGGTCGCTCTCGACAGGAAACGAGCCCATTTTCCCAAGTTGTTTTAAGCTGGACGGCATACGAGTGAGATACTACCTGAGCTATAACGCAGAATTCGAAGCAGCTAGTGTCTCTTCAAACACGACACAGCCGTTCTCCATGACACTCGACGGCGAAGAAATGGAGTTCTTCAGCGGTCAAAGCACCGACGCGATTAAGGTCAGCGAAGTCGGAACTATGGCCGAACTAGTAATCAGCGTCGACGGTAAGAGCAATACGTTTGACTTTGCCTTCCGACGAGACGAAGAGCAGCAAAGCAGGGAAGGCATCCTTGAACCAGAGACGGACACAACTAAATAGCCTTGCATCGGAAACGTGAAATAGTCGTGTTACGAGCCAAAAAATAGCGACATGCCTAGTGCGATGGGAACCACGATCCACGTTATGACAAGGAGGATCATGGCAAGCGAAGCGAACATGCGAGCTTGATCGCCAGGCGGGTTCCCACACCGTCCAATCGTCTGGTAAAGAGCCTCGAGCGGTTGTTCGACAGTTAGTTTGATCCGCCGACGAGCGATGGCGGCACCCTTCAAAATGGCCCATGACATCGCAACCAAAATACTGAACAGGGCTGCGACCAATAATACCTGACCGAAGGCGGCGTCAATGACACTAACTATTAAGCCTTGGAGCCCACCTACCAGGGTCGACAGAAACGCTCCGCCGAGAAGAAACGTTGGAAAGCCGAGAGGATTCCCCCGGTAACCGGGTCCGACTCGTTCAGCATGAACCCTTGCCACCGACAAGTCGCGTCGCTCGATCGCCCCAGGCAAACATGCAGCCTCTCGGCGATTATAGAGTTTACTTAGGTTATTAAAGACGTTGCGCATATGAGACTTGACGATGAAGTGCACGACTTGCTGCACCAAATAGGCGGCGACCGGTGTCAGCGGGCCCAGGTTTCGTACCTTGACACCCCGCGAGCCGTTGCGGTCAAGCACCTCGAGTGCTCGCATCGCACCGGCGTGAGCGCTGCGGAACTTCGTGGGGTGACCCAAAGGGCGTTTAGAAGCTAACTCGAGCACAATCTGGCGGTCGACCTTGTCAGTCGCTCCGACCTGTTCGAGAATTCGGTCAGCGGCTCCTTTATCGCTCTTGCGTAACGCGTTGAAGGCATCCAACTTTTTGTCAAGCTCGTCGAAAACTAGTTCGGGACGATTTTCCGGAAGATCTTGAACACTCATCGTTGTTCCATAATACGACGACTGTTCCCAGGTGCGTACTGTTGAGAAGTAGCTGTCCCGTCAACAGATGAAAGAAGGGCGTGTTAGTTGAACGACTCGGCAGTCGGAACTTCAACCCCTGGACCGTAGTAAATGTAGTGGTCTTCGATAATCGCCTTGAGGCCCTTAGAAGAAGCTCCGTCGGAAAGCTTGACGGTAATCATTTGGGCGTAAACGTGGACTTCGTCGACACTACCAGAGGCGAACAACGAGCGTGCCAGCTCATCCGGTGGCCGTTCGCCGTAGACAGCGTCGCCCGAGACGTAACTCTCATGGCCCATGCCGGTAAAAGTGCGGTTAGTGTCGAATCGAACATAACCGGGACGATTGGAGTCTTTTTGGATTACTGCTATCGGTTCACCCATCACCTAAAAGCGTATCTCGACCCGACGTCTATCACTCAGAGGCAGAACGACCAACCCGGACGAATCTCTGGATGACCGCAATGCCGAGGGCGATAGTCACAACCGCCAGAACGGTGTGGACTGCCTTGAAGGCGAGCGCGTGGGAACCGAGAAAAATGTCGGTGCCGCGGATACCCCAGACCACTATCCCGTACACCGCTAGGATCCCTACCGCCGTCCTCGGCGCGCCCAAAAGACTAGTTCTAGCGGACGTTACTCTGGTTCGTATTCCGTGAACCAAGAGCGCAGCAGCGACCAGGGCAACCACCACAAAACTAACGGCGAGCCCAACCCTCGCCACCAGCGCCCAGCCCACAAGCTCATCGTCGGTTACGACGTTGCGGATCCTGCCGACCCAGATGAAAAGGGTCCAAGCCACCAAGCCAAAGGCCAGTCGGACACCCAAATCGTCGAGCCCAACTACTTGGGGTACGTTCTGGTCGACATCGTCGGCCGACGGACCAATCACCGGGGAGTTCCGCATACGTTCTACCGTATTCGTAGCCTGCGACTTAACAACTTGTTATTTCAAACCGATTGTTTAGATACCCGGTTTAAGAAATGGAACAATGCTCTCGTGCCTAGAATAGACCAGTCGAACGAAAATAGAGAACCGTCAGACGAACTCGTCATGCATCACCGTCGATCGACCCGTTGGATGCACTGGATAAACTTCCCTCTTCTAGCCATCATGATCTGGAGCGGCTTTCGGATCTATTGGGCCGACCTGCGAGACCCAAATGTCATTGGCGTGGGCAGCTTCGAACTGGTCCAACTATTTCCATCTTGGTTCAACGAGACGCTTGGCCTGAAATCCAAACTGGCTGCAGGGCTTGCAAACCACTTGGTGTTCGGTTGGATTTTTCTTATAAACGGCCTGATCTACACCGTTTTCACCGTCAAATCGGGCCACTGGCGAGATCTGAATCCCGGCCGCCACGGGATCAGGAAGGCTCTTAGCTTCATCAAATCCAGCTTTGTCAAAAAACCCGCATCAGAACCGAGCGAAGGTTACAACCCAGCTCAACGAATCATCTACAACTTCATCGTCGTTCTTGGCGGCGTTTCGGTCCTCACCGGCTTTGCTATTTATCGCCCTAACACGCTGAGCTGGTTAACGACGCTGTTTGGTGGCTACCAAACCTCCAAAGACATCCATTTTGTCGCCACACTCATATTCATCGGATTTTTCGTTGTTCACGTTCTCCAAGTTCTCAGGGCGGGACCGAAGGCACTGGTCGCTATGATCGCTCGTCCAACCTCGACCTTGTCGCCGCAACAGTTGTCCGAGCAGACCTCGACTGAAGCTGACGCAGAAAGCAACGACGTGTCCAACGGCAACGACGGTACCAAAGGCGCGACAGAACTAGCGTTGCCGAGCTCCAACCGACGGGCCCTTATTACCGCCGGAATTACCATCGGGGCGACAGCGGCCGGGTGGCGGTGGCTCCAAGGTCAACCCAAGGAGGAGCGACTACCCTCGCCCCTACGAGCCGGGCACGAGTTCGTCGAAAGCGCGTGGCGGCCGTTAGACCAAATGTCAACGTCGGCCCGCACATTCGCACCTTCGAAGGCTGGCGAGATCCGGGTAAATGGCCGCCATGGAATTCGAGAGGAAATCGACCTTGAAAAGTGGAGCGCTACGATCATCGACACGACGGGAGCCGAAATCGACAGCATTACCCGTGAGGATCTCGAGACGTTACCGCGGACATCGATGACGACTGAGCACATTTGTATTGAGGGTTGGAGTCAGATCGTCACCTGGACTGGCGTACGGTTTTCAGACTTCACCGACCTCTACAGAGACAGGCTAAATGAGTACTCTTACGTGAACCTTGCCACGCCCGACGGCGAGTACTACGTGAGCCTCGACGCGCAAAGCATGCAGCACCCCTTCACCTTGCTGGCATATGAGCTCAACGGAGAACCTCTCACGCAGGACCATGGCGCACCTCTTCGACTAGCAACGCCAGTCAAGTACGGCATCAAACAGCTCAAGAGGATCGGCTCTATCGAGTATTCGAATAGCCGTGGCCCTGATTATTGGACCGAACGAGGCTACGACTGGTACTCCCACTTGTAGATCCCCAACGAGGCTGAAAATATCTTGTTCAGCTGGCGGGCGTTAACCTAGCAATCGCGGTAAGATTTTGTAGCTCCATCGACATTGTGTTGTCAGATGGCAGCCACATCGAAATTTGACACTTTGCGAGCAAGGACGTAGGGCGTGCGAAACGAACCTCACCGGGGCCGACCAACCATCGAAACCAACAGAGCTATGAGGGCCGGAAACGGTTCTGAACGTCCTCAAGAAAAAAAGGATGGCCGCCGTATCTGGCTAGCGTTGGCGGGCGTGTTTGCAGTACTAATTTTGGTGTTGGTTGTACTTAACTTTCAGAAGTCCGGTTTTTTCGGCAAAGAAGACTCAGAGAAACAAGCCAAGACTGGACCCGCCGGCACTCAGAACGATAACGCTCCAGCGAACCCGGCAGTTGACCTAAGCCAAGACACCGCAGCCGATGGTTTCCCAGACCCAACTCAACTGCAGGCTCTGGTGAACGACGGCGATAGTGCCTGGATCGTGGGACACCAGGAGAACTTTCGATACCAAATCTCTGGAGCGGTACCAACCGAAGAGATCCGAGCAGCGATAACCAAATCGGTCGAGGAGACCTATCAAGACCCAGAGGTCGTTCAGAACGAGATAACGGTGGACTCCAGCCTCTCCGGAGACCTATGGCTAGAAGGCGTTCCCGAATTGCTCAAATCCCTTCCGCTTGAGCTCGTCGATGGCGCATTTGCCATCAACAACAACCAAACTAACCTTGTTGGTGTTGCCGCTAGCGACGACAAAGCCCAGAGGTTTAAGACCCAGGCTAGCGAACTGAATATGCCCTCGATCCAGAGTTCGGTGACAGTCGACGATCGAAGACCGCCAACCCTCGTTGTGGTAGCAACCGCAGGCAAGATCGATCTTCTAGGAAGTCTGCCCGAACAGTGGCTCATCGACAAAATTGTGGCGGACACCGAAGCGCTATATGGCCAGGAGAACGTCACAAACCTCATTGACGTCGACACAACCACATTCGCAGGCCTTCAGCTAGCCGACTTCGGCAGCGTTGAAATTGCGACATTCCAGCCACTCGGCGACTTCGAGTTGCAACTTCAAAACGGTCAATTTTCGGCCACCGTCAGGGAGGGTATCGCCTTCGCTCCAGAGTCCTTCGAACTCACCCCCGAGACAGAGACAGCGCTCGACGGTTTCGCCGAGTTCTTCAATCAGACAAATCGGCCGATTTTCATCATCGGCCACACCGACGACACGGGCGACGAAGCTGAGAACTTAGAGCTCAGCCTAAACCGAGCGAACTCTGTCCGTGATTTTTTCGTCAGCCAAGAAGTCAGCGCAGACAGGATCTCGGCCGACGGTAAAGGCGAAACCGAACCCATCGAACCGAACGACACCGTAGAAGGCCAAGCGGCGAACCGACGAGTAGAGATTCTCATCGGCGAGGCCTAAACCGGCCTATCCAATCTTGCGGTCGGCTTCGTTCCCAAGACAATGCCATTGGGAGCTTTGACAAGGTGGCCGCATACCGATGTTCATGCGACGTTTACCACCGTTAAGCGCCGTTGTTCAGATCCGTGTTTTGAAGGTCGGCAGCGAAGCTCCATGAGACTCGATGGATCGCACATACACCGTTGCCTTTCAGCGCCGATCGATGTTTTGGTGACGGGTAGCCCTTGTTC
>CAZKEM010000070.1:0-18305 GCA_964551835.1 uncultured Acidimicrobiaceae bacterium
GCAGCCCCGCTCATAAGCAGAACTGCCATGAGGGTAAAGACTGTGCGGGCGCCTCCGACCGTGTTGCCGGTGCCCAACAAGCCGGAGTCTCCGGTTGGAACGCCAGCGGGGGCCGAGTCGAGGCCCGAGTATCGCTGTAACACGACATTGGCGTTGTCGGCCGGACCGACGTGGTTGATGGTGGTCAGCTCACCTTCGACTACGTCGACGATTGAGGTAACAATAGCTTCTCCGTCGGCGGTAGTGAGGGCAACTTCGTGTTCCCCGGGTTCGATAACTACCTGCAACTCATCGCCATTTGCGAGCGGAGCGGATTGCTCTTCTCCGTCGATGGATACCGTAGCCAGACCAGAATCGGCTGACAGGTTTCTTACTACCAGCCTTGACTCTCCAGCTTTGAGGTCACCAAGGCTTTCCTCGTAGCCGCTTAGAGCGGGTTTGCCGTCCTCGCCAAGGTGGGCGACGAGTGTGGTTGGTTTGCTGCTTGCTGTAACCGTTTGGTCGATGACTGCAGCGTCGTCACGTTCATCGCTTGAATTAGCGGGGTCGTCACCAGCGGCAAATATCTCGATCTGATGGTCGCCGGGGTCGAGGTCTACGGGTCCTGCGATACTTTCGGATTCGAAACCTGGTGCGGTGAGCGCTCCGTCAACGTAGACGTCAACTGGCGTTGCCGGGATGCCATGGAGTACCTGTATTGCAGCATCCGACGCTGGTATGGGCGACGCAGCTGCTTGTGCGCTCGGTGCGGCCGGGGTGTCGGGGTCTTCCGCCGGAGGTTCCGGGTCGTCTGGCTCATCAGCTGACGGCTCGGTTTCTTCAGTGGCCTCAGTTGCTTCTGGAGCTTCGGTTTCTTCGGTCGCTGTGGTTGTTTCTGGAGTTGTGGTTGTCTCTGGAGCTGCGGTCGTTTCTGGAGTTGCGGTTGTTTCTGGGGCTTCGGTTACTTCTGGAGCACCGGCCGCTCGTGCCTCGTCGGCGTCATCCGAAGAGGTTGTAGATGTTTCCGTCGCCTCTGAGGACGACGCTACGTTTGCTGTCTCGTCGCCGCTAGAACCTGACTTGAATACCGCCCAGAGTAAGAATGGTACGGAAATTAGAAGCAGAAGAGGAACCAAGAACCTGGATAGACCCTTTTTTTCCTCATCATCGTAGTTGTGCTCAATGAGAGGGGTCTTTGGTTTAGAAGGTTCGTTTGGGTCGACCTTCACCGTTTTGGCTTCGGCTGCAATGGCCTTCGCGTCGAGGTTGTCTTTGATCTCGATGCCGTCTTTTGTATCGAGGTTGTCTTTGATCTCGATGCCGTCTTTTGTATCGAGGTTGTCTTTGATCTCGACGCCGTCTTTTGTATCGAGGTTGTCTTTGCCGGCGGAAGAAAGTGCGTTCTTTCCGAGCGCCGCTGCGCCAGCGGCTGCGGCTACTCCAGTCGCTGCTGCCGCAATCGGTGCATTGGGTTCGGATGATGTATCAAGCTCTTCTGTTGGATCAGGGTCATCGACGATATCGGTAGTGGTGTCGATGTCACTGTCGAGATCAACCGGTGGGAGTTCTTCACTGTTCTCAGCTTCGGTCGAGACTTCGACGTTGTCATCAAGGTCAGCTGTTTTTGCATCTTCGAGGTCGACAATATCAAGTTTGTCGGTCTTGTCGTCGTCGACGTTTACCACATTAGGCTGGTCTTCTGTGGTCGTGTCAGGCTCGACGGTTTCCACTACCTCTTCGGCTTCGCTTTCGCTTTCGGCCGTTTGAGTGTCGGCGACTGCCCGTTCAGCATCTGCGGTTAGGTTATTGGCTCGGATGGTCGGGATGAAGGCTGGGCGGAAGGCGTTCTTGTTCTCACCTAGGCCATCGCCCAGAATTTCGGCGAACTCAGAGGCCGACCTTGGTCGAGCTTCTGGTGTGTCGGAACTCGACCACATGATTAGGCGCTTTACGGACCTTGGAACCTGCTCGACCGACTCACCCAAGGTCGCCTCTAGAAGTTTTCCTAAAGAGTAGACGTCTGAGCGGGCCGTGGGTGTGTCGCCAGCTTGTACTTCGGGTGCTACCCATTGGTCACGAGACGCTGGAATATCGCCGCCGCGTGTGATGCCGAGTCCGCTGACGGCGATTTCGTCTTCGAGGACGTAAACGTCATCGGGGCTGAGGGAGCCGTGAAATAGGCCGCGTTCGTGGGCATCGTGACAGGCCCGGGCTACGGCTTCGCTGATACCGGCCCCGTCTTTCCAATCAAGACCTTCTTTTGAAGTTATACGATCGGCAAGCGTATCGTCGTCTATAGCGGCCGTCACTACGTATGGCCGTCCGTCCGAGGACAGGTCGGCGTCGATGACGGGGACATGGCCGGGAAGGTCACTTGACTGGCGTAGTCGCCGCAAGTGCGAACGATCCCAAGCCGACTCTGGTCCGACGGTAATATCAACCGCGTGATTTTTGTAATCTACGCGCACACGGTCGAACCCGAACCAGCTAGATCGTGAAGTTGAAGTTTCAGACATTATATATCACCAGTTTCTCGTCCGCCCTGAGGTCCTCTTGATCGTGAAACTACCACTACTTCTGAGATATTAGGGCTAAATCTCAGATGTTTGCCTAAAAGTAAAGGGCGAAGAAGGTTTATCTATAGCCCTTCACTCCTATCAAACTACAATGTTGTGGTTAGAAGTCCTCCCATCACAGTTTTAGTACATAGTTATAGCCGAATCAATTTGGATATTGGTTGAACCCATCTACATATGGCAGTTTGTCCAATTAATTGGTTGGGAGAATCACACGAACATACGCTGTCAACCCAAATCGCCAAAAGTGATGGTAGTCACATAGTTGATTCACAGTTTGGGTTTATGTTGTCGAATGGAGATGGTTGTGGCTTGAATGTAGTCAACGCATTGCGCCGACAGTCAACTTTGTGTCAACAGCTTGGACGTCCTTTCCTGCATGGAGGGGAAGCTTCCATCCCAGGCCGAGGTAGGCTCATGAGCTCTTTTATTGGGGGGGCTTGGCGCTCTAATGGGTCCCGGTCAGCGCAGGTTAACCGCCAAGCTTGCGCTGACGGGACATCGATCTCGGTAGACTTTGATTAGGTAGCGCGACGGGTGCTAGGGTAGCTTACATGGAAGGCCGGTATGGGTGCCGCAATATTTGCAGGTCTGCTTTTGGTCGTGGTCATTCCGGTTGCGCTAGTATCGTACACGGTTGCTGACCGTCGAGGGCGAAGCAAGTACGCGTTGATGGCGGATCGTTTGCATCTTAAAGAACAGGCGGCCGAAGAACTACGCGAGGAACTGGCTGAGGCTACGCAGATCAACCGGAAGCTTCGCTACACGTTGGCGTTGAAAGGTGACGGCGAAGGAGTCCTTGTTGATGATCTGCCAGCGCTCCGAGATATGCAACAGAAGATTGCGACGCTTGAAGACGACCTGGCTCACTCGAACGAACGCCTTGCTAGACGCAACGAGGCCATGCGAGTCGCTCGTGTCGCAATAAAAGAAATTCGAGAGCAGATGGAGGGCACCAGTGGGTCCCACGAGCTGGGACGAAAAGGTCTTGGCCCATCCGAAGCAAAGTTTGTGGGCGTTCGCCTCGCATCCCTGGAAGACGCCACCGGCGAGATAACCCTCGAACACGACGCTATCTAAAGGTCGTCGTCTACGAGCCACAGGGCAAAAATTTTTGTGGCTGTAGCGGGTTTGAATTTCCACGGCCTACTAGTGGCCATAGCGATCACAAATTAGTCAGATTGGCTTTATCCTAAAGCAATGACTTCCCTTGGCTACGCCATAAAACCTCTATCTCGGCCACCCGAGACCGATATTGTCGTGCCAGGTTCGAAGAGCCACACGAACAGAGCGCTTCTCTGCGCCGCGCTCGCTGAAGGAACATCGACGCTCCAGGGAGCCCTCGATGCTGATGACACTCAGGCAATGATCGGAGTGCTCAAAAGTCTTTCTATCCCGACCGAGTGGCAAAATGATGATTTGGTCGTTCATGGATCAGCGGGTAGTCTCCGACCTGGGCCTACCGACGTGTACGTGAATCAATCAGGCACGACCGGGCGGTTTGTTCTACCGATGATAACGCTCGGGCAAGGCCCGTACACGCTTGATGGTGATGAACAACTCCGTGTTCGTCCCTTCGGGCCGCTGATCGAGGCGCTTCGTCTACTCGGTGGTTCGATCACCGGTGAAAAACTTCCGCTCAAGATCGGATCATCTTCGATGAAGGGGGGAACAGTTAAGCTGCCTGGATCTACGTCGAGCCAGTTTCTTTCAGGCCTACTCTTATCGGCTCCATTGTTTGGCGACGATGTCGTACTCGAGATAGTCGGTGACCTCGTATCAAAACCTTACGTCGACCTGACCCTGGCTACTATGGAGACGTTTGGAGTTCACGTCGAAAACGACTCCTATAAACGTTTCCACATAGCGCCGCAACGTTACCAAGCGGCGAGGTGCCGTATTGAGCCGGATGCATCGGCTGCGTCCTACTTTTTTGCGGCCGCAGCGATCACGGGAGGCACAGTCAACGTTGTTGGCCTAGATTCGACTACTGTCCAGGGCGACGTTGCGTTTGTGGAGGCGCTGCGCCAGATGGGTGCACGGGTGACGTACGGCCAAGGCTCGGTTACGGTAACCGGGCCTGATCAACTCGCGGGAATCAACCTGGATATGTCCGACATCTCCGATACCGCTCAGACCTTGGCGGTTGTTGCGTCGTTCGCTGACGCTCCAACCACTATTTCCGGAATCGGATTTATCCGTTTTAAGGAGACTGATCGGATTGGCGCGGTGGTAAAAGAACTATCGCGGCAAGGAATTCGAGCTGAAGAACAACCCGACGGTCTTATCGTGTATCCCGGGGTGCCTTCCGGAGGACTGGTCGAAACATACGACGATCACCGGATGGCGATGAGTTTTTCGTTGCTAGGTTTGGCGCACGACGGGATCGTGATTTCAAATCCCGGGTGTGTAGCGAAAACGTTCCCAACGTTCTTTCAAGTCTTGGACCAGCTGCGTTAGGGCACGGGTATGGCAGCGAGGAAATCTTCTGCCCAGCTAACGGCATCGTTTTCTTTAACCCTCGCCCGCATCTTAATCATTCGGCCTTCGGCCTCGGCGGCCGACATTTCAATCGCTTCGACGAGTGCGTCCTTTAACCCGTCAATGTCGTGTGGGTTGACGAGTAACGCTCCGTTGAGATCATGGGCGGCTCCGGCAAACTCGGACAGGACAATCGTCCCCGTGTTGTCGTAACGGCAGGCCACGTATTCCTTGGCAACCAGGTTCATGCCATCTCGAAACGGGGTCACGACCATCACGTCGGCGCAGCGGTACAGACTGATGAGTTCTTCGAGACTGTGGGTTTGGTGAATGTAGTGCACGACGGGAAAGCCAACCCGGCCAAAGTCGCCGTTGATTTCGCCGACGAGCTGTTCAACCTTGGCCCGTAGGGCAATGTAGGCTTTGACATTGTCACGGCTAGGTTCCGCGACCTGGACCATCGAAACCCGAGATGGGTTGATTCGTCCCTCAGCTAAGAGCTCTTTAAAGGCCCGAAGTCTAACGTCTATGCCCTTGGTGTAGTCAAGGCGGTCGGCTCCTAGTAGAACCACGTGGGGCTGGCCCAGCCGGGCTCTGAGGTCTTGGGTCAGCATTGTGGTTTCGTCTTTTCGGGCGATCGATTCGTAGCGGTCTCCCACAATTCCGATGGGGAACGTATCGACGACGACCTCACGGCCTTGAT
This sequence comes from uncultured Acidimicrobiaceae bacterium, assembly GCA_964551835.1. GTDB lineage: Bacteria > Actinomycetota > Acidimicrobiia > Acidimicrobiales > SZUA-35 > JAHDCC01. Next base: position 5,740 of record CAZKEM010000070.1, read on the forward strand.
ACGAGATGTTGTCGTGCCCATCGTCGTCAGCTAGTTCGAGGGCTCTAACAAGACGTCGAAAGTTGTCGGCGCCGTCTGGTGTTTGAAAGCCTATGAGGTCACTTCCAAGAATTCCTCGAGCGAGCGATCGTCGCCAAGGTAGCTGCATAAATAGTTCTTCGGGAGGGAACGGGATGTGGAGAAAAAAGCCAATCCTGAGATCTGGTCGTGTTTCGCGAACCATCGCCGGAACGAGTTGTAGCTGATAGTCGTGAATCCAAACGGTTGCACCGTGAGGGGCTGCTTTGGCGATGGCTTCGGCGAACCGTTGGTTAACGGATTTATACCCCAGGTACCAGTGTCGATGAAACGCTACCGGGCCAACTTTGTCGTGGTAGAGCGGCCAGAGTGTGCCATTCGACATTCCGTCGTAGTGAAGCGTCTTTTCGTCTTTTGTGAGCGCTACTGGATGAAGTTCGATGTCGTCAACCACGAATGGGTCGATGTGGCCGTCATCGTCATCATCCGCATCGGCTACATCGCCGGCCCAGCCGACCCACTGCAGCTGGCCAGCGCTTGATACCGCTGGAGCGACCGATGATACCAGGCCTCCAGGGCTTGTCTTCCACCGTTCGCTCCCATCCGACGCTGTTACTTTTCGGACTGGCAAGCGGTTCGCAGCGACTATCAAATTCTCGATCGCCTGTTGTTCCATGGCACCACCATAGACGAGTCAAAGCCGATGAATGGCTCCGAGGTATCAATAGTGTCCGAAAAACCTGATCTGGACCGCGACGACACGCCTGTAGCGGCCGACCAAAATGGTTGCGGCATTGAACCGCCAGCCCTCTGGCAGGCTAGTATTATTGAACAACCATTTAGATGCAGGGTAAAGCCGGTGAACCTTACTGCTCAGATCAGATCACACGTGGATCTTCGTTTTTTGATGGTTCTATTTGCGGGCTTTCTTGGTTCGGGACTCTTGGCCACAGCGGCCGAGGCTCAAGGGCTCGCCGCTGTGCCAACGTGGAGCTGGGGTGAGTCGCCCGATATAGCGTTGGAAGTCAAGGCCGGTCCCGCGAATCCCACTCGAACCGAGGGGACGATTGCGGATGCCCTTCGAAATATGGAAGGCGTTGCCGCGGTAGCGGTCGTGTCGACCGACACTGCTTCATCGCTCGTGTACGTGACGGCCTCTGACGATGTCGATGGCGATTTTGTTGAGCGGGTCGAATCGGTCGCATCAGCAGCAGGCCCGGAGGGGACAGCCATCGGGGGGCAAGGCCCTGAAGACGCTCGACTGCGAGCGTTGATCGATCGCCAGGCTTTGATAGCGGTAGCTATCGTGATCTTGTTTTGCACCGCATGGTTAGCGCTGGTCTACGGCTGGCAATTTGGTCTCGGTGTATTGGTAGTTCTTGGGGGCGTCGCCGGAATTGCTGGGTTCGTAAACGACATGGTTGGAGCCAGGTTCGATGGGTCCATCCTTTCAACCTCGCTTCCGGCGACTCTTTCGAGCTTTGTCGTGGTTTCAATTATTGGTTACCGGATAATTCACGATGTGGAGGAGACCGAACGAGCGACGTCGCCCTTTGTTGCCATGGTTACGGCGTTCAACAGTCTAGGTCGCCCTGTTGCTTGGATGATTGGCCAGCTTGTGGTTGCCGTGGGGCTAGTTAGCCTGTTGGTTGGCTCATCCAGCCCAGTTTTTAGTGTTCTTGTTGGAGCCGTTGTCGGCTCGTTAGTTGGTCTAACACTTATCCCGATGCTGGTCGAGAGTGGGCACGTAAGTTTTTCCCGGCCGTCGGGTCGGTTGCGGTACTTTCTTTCTGAACATGACCTTGGTTCAACAGTGAAGCTTGGTATCGGCGTTTTGGTTGCGATACTAGTAGGCGTTGGGGTGGCAAACTCCCTTGGTCAGACGTCGAACGCTCTGACCGGTACCACAGCTCCATTCGGTGACGGTGCTGGTTCTTCTAGTGCTGGCTCCGATGACCTCACCCGTTCGATTGCAGTGCGGTTGCCCGGGACCACTTCTAGCAACGACTCGGAGGAGATTGCGAGGACGATATCGTCGTGGCCGTTGGTCTCAACCGTGCAAACCGGCGAGGTTCGAGTTGTAAAGGGCGAGGTGCAAACCAACGACGACGCTGGAACGGCATCGGCATTTGAATCGCTGAATGGCGACTCGAATCAGACAATATTTGTGGTACCCGCTGCATCGAGTAGTCGTGACGTCGTGAACAGACTTGCGATCCAGTTAGATGACGAAAATTTGCCGACAGGTTCGGTCGTTGAGCCGAGCCGTTTGGCTATCGCAAAGACAAAAGCTGATCAAGGCTGGCTCTTGGTCGGCCTAGTTGCGTTGTCTGGGTTATATGGGCTGGGCATTGCGTCGCTTGGGTTGAACCTTGGCGGAGGTTTGGCCCCGTTGGTAACGGCTCGTTTCTTGGTCGTTCTCGCTGTCATCGGTCTTTCTTCGTTTCTCGTCCACTCGGGGTCAACCGACGAAGTCCTTCTGGTGGTCGTGTTGGCAATGATGTTATGGGCGTGGATGGAAGCGTCGCTTTGCGTCGCTATCACGACTGGTGCCGAGCGAGGTCAAGATGATGTTGATACGAGCAGACGGGTGACAAGGCTGAAGATTCGACCCCCCGTTCGCTCAGCTAGTTTGGGGCTGGCTCTGCTAGCGATGGTGGGAGTCACCTTTCTCTATGCAAGCGCGGGGTTTCTGCGGCCATTGGGTCGAGTCATGGTCGTGGTTTCATTGGTGCTTGCCGCGGTGATCAGCGTAATAACGCCAGCCTTCTACCGGATATTGGCCACCAATCATGCCGAGTACAGGCCTGAACTAAACCTTACTGCTCGTGCTCGCGACGGTTTGTTAGGTCGGCCTCGTTTGTTGCCGTTCCTCTCGTCGTTTGTGACGGTCCCGATGCCGACGACTGGCTCCGGGCTTGGGCAGCTTACCCGGAAGTTTCGGTTTCCTCGACCGTCGACGCGTTTACCCTTTGGCATTAGAGTCGAGGGTGTTGAGACCGATGAGGTTGAGGGTCAGGTCGCTGTTGACGTCGATGCCGTTGAGATGGATGATCTCGATGAAGGTTACGATCATGCCGATGAGGTTGAGGATCACCTTGCTGTTGACGTCGACGTGGACGTCGATGCCGTTGAGATGGATGACCTCGATGGAGCTAGTATCGATCCCGATTTTGGCCCGGATGAGGCTGAGCGAGTTGACGGTGGCACCACAGACGCTGGCACCCACGTACACGAAGCATCCACCAACGCAGCCGACGTAGAGAGCGATGCACCTCTCGATGCCTCAGCTCACTACGCCGAGCGCGCTGAGGGGCCGGCGGTTTCGATCCCAGGATTTTCCGACCTCGAAGCCATTGGCCTAGGCGGGTTTGCCGTGGTCTATAGGGCACGGGATGAGGCTGGTCGAGAGGTAGCAGTAAAGGTCCTCAAAGATGTTGGAGACGAAGGGGAACGGCGCCGTTTTGAACGTGAAATGGAAGCGCTCCAAGCCTTGGATGGCGTTGATGGTGTGGTCGACCTGGTCGGGTCGGGAGTCACCGCCCAAGGGGCCCCGTACCTGACAACCCCCTATTTCCACCATGGAACAGTGGCGCGCACGCTAAAGAAGCAACCGTTTACTTGGCATCGGGCCTACGAAATTTCCTGCCAACTGGCCGAGACGCTCGAACGATGTCATGAACGGCGCATATATCATCGAGACCTCAAGCCGAGCAATGTACTTCTCGATGAACAAGACCGACCTCACCTCCTCGATTTTGGGTCGACCCAAATTATTGATGGGCGATCTCTTTCGACCCGGGCGGCGTTTACCCCGAACTATTGTCCGCCGGAAGTTTTACTAGAGGGCACGGTGGGATCCGATGCGGGTCTCGTCGATGTGTATGGGCTAGGTATGTTGACGTGGACGATGATTGCAGGACGTCGACCTTTTGTCGCTGACGGAGATGAAGTAAACGAGATTCCGACCGTGTTCAACCGGGTCGCAACCGAGGTACTCCCGCCGCTTGAAAATGTGCCGCATTGGCTTGGGTCTGTAGTACAAAAAGCGATAGAAAAGAACCCAAGTCATCGGTTTGCGTCGATGGCAAGTATGCGAGTAGCCCTACACACCCGTTCTATCCAAGGCACACAAGAAACTCGACGAAATTTCTCGAGTATGTTCCGGCGACGCATGACGTCCGACGATGAGCTCCGACGGAATCGGGAACGCATCGGGCCTATGCGAAGTATGTCTGAGAATCGGAAGACGACAGCAAAACGGGAGGCGAACACTGACCACACCGACCAGGGATATCTCGACATAGTCGAAGGGCTCTCGTCTCGTCGGCGGGCCAGGGGCGACGGTCCTGCCCCCAAAGAGACGAAGCCCGAGACGACGATGGGCTCTGGTGTTGCTGCTGAGCCAGTTGACGGTGGCGGCACATATTTGCCAACTATTCGACTTGCATACACGGCTGGGAAACAGCCGATCGAACAAGACACACCGCCGCTCGCTCGTGAACCAGACGGAGATTCGCAAACAGTGAACCTTTCTGCGGAACCATCGACTACCGACAAGGTCGATTGGACAGCTGAAGTCGAGGCCTTGATCGGCGCTGACTTTGACCTGGCGTCACTTCCTAGCGTGTATTCTGTTGATTCCGTCTACGTTCCGGGAACCGAAGTTTTCGAGTCGCAGAGAAACACCGCGATCACTACCTCCGGTTGGGGCAAAAGATCAGAGGTGACCGGCCTAAAGTCCTTTCGGTTCAACTTCTAAGCAGAGACGCATCAGTCGGCCTTGAGGTCCTAGTTGACCACGCGGAGCACCGGTTGGTCGGGCCGAGTGGAGATACGATTGAACACTTTCCGAGCGAGATTCGAAAGAGCGTCCTCTTGCTAGTCGAAACCGAACAAGGGTTCAGAATCTCGGCCACCGCTCTCGCCTCGCGTCAATCGACGTAGAGAGCGGCGACCCGGCGACGCGATGGCGGTCACGATGTGCCAGCGTCAGGTTACATTCTTGACTGGCCGAGTTTGTAGCCGACGCTTCGAACCGTTTGAATCAGGTGGGCGTGTTCCTCGCCTAGCTTGGTCCGGAGGCGACGGATGTGGACATCAACGGTTCGGGCACCGCCGTAGTATTCGTACCCCCACACCCGGCTGAGGAGGGTCTCTCGATTGAATACACGACCGGGGTTAGAAGCCAGAAACTTGAGGAGCTCGTATTCCATGAAGGTCAAGTCGAGGGTCGTGTTATTGACCGCAGCCTGGTAGGTATCGATATTTATCGTTAGCGGCCCGTAGGTCAGCACTTCAGGTCGAACGCCTCTGCCCGCTCGCCAGAGAATATGGCGAATACGAGCCTCAAGCTCGAGCGGGTGGAACGGCGTGATCATAAAGTCGTCGTAGAGCTCGTCTCGAAGTTGTAAATCAGGAAGTTGGTTGCCGGACACCAACACCAACACTGGGTCGACGGGAAGATCGCCGCGCTTAAGCCGCTTGCAAAGCTGCCATCCGGCTTCAGCGTCGTTACTAACATCAACGATCGCTCCCGTCCAGGCGTCAGCGTGCGTTGCGTTGTCTTCGTTTTCAACGGCCCAAGGGTAGTCGGCTAGATCTAGACAACGTACGACCTCGGGCGGAGGTGGGTCAGGGTGAATAAGAAAGGATTCAGTCACAACTTTTACCAGGTAGGCAGATAAGTATCTAGTTCCCACCGGGTCACGTGTGACTTGTAAGCCCGCCACTCGCTTCGCTTGTTACGGAGGAACCACTCGAATATGTGCTCGCCCACAGCGTTGTGTACTAGCTCTGATTTTTCCATTGCGGTCAGCGCCTCGTCAAGTGAACGAGGCAGCGGTATAATTCCCATTCTATCGATTTCTTGCTCTGACAGCTTCGACGTGTTCTCTGCCACTTCATCGGGAAGCTCGTACCCCTCGGTGATCCCTTTGCAGCCTGCCGCTAACAGAACAGAAAATGCTAGGTAGGGGTTGCAGGTTGGGTCTGGGGCTCGATATTCGATCCTCGCTGAGGTGTCTTTGTTTGACTTCGTGATCGGAACCCGAATAAGCGATGAACGATTACTCCTCGCCCAAGACACCCAACCAGGGGCCTCGAACCCGGGAACCAGACGTTTGTACGAGTTCACCAATGGGTTCGTTATAGCGGTAATTTCGGGAGCGTGCCGAAGTAGGCCCGCCATAAATTGTTGACCACGGGTCGAGAGTCCGTACGGAGAGTCTGGATCATGGAACAGGTTAGTGTCGCCACCAAAAAGCGACAGATGAAGGTGCATGCCTGAGCCTTGAACATTCTCCAGCGGTTTCGGGAGGAAGCTAGCCATGATGTCGCGTTCGAGGGCGAGTTCGCGAACGACCAACCGGAAGGTCATAATCTTGTCGGCCATCGCCATGGCGTCGGTATAGCGAAGGTCGATCTCATGCTGTGAGGGAGCGTCCTCGTGGAACGAATATTCGATCGGGATGCCCATCGTTTCGAGAACCGAGATTGTCTTGCGGCGAAGATCAGATGCGACATCGGCTGTGGTCAGATCGAAGTAACCTCCCGAGTCGAGCGGTTCAGGAATAGAGCTGTCGCTATTCTTAAAGTAGAAGAACTCCATTTCGGGAGCGACATAGAACGACTGGCCAAGATCTCGCGCCACGTCCAAATTTCGGCGGAGAACATTTCTAGGGTCACCTTCGAACGGTTCGCCGTTCGGGTTGTAGATGTCACAGAACATTCTGGCCGTCGTGCCCCCGTCGGCCCACGGCAATACCTGAAAGGTGGTTGGGTCAGGTCGGGCGAGTACATCTGATTCTTGGACTCGGCTGAAACCGTCAATAGCCGATCCGTCGAAATGAACGCCTTCAGACAGGGCTATGTCGAGTTCGACCGGCGAGATGGCCATCGACTTAAGTTGGCCCTGAACGTCGGTGAACCATAGGCGAATAAGTTTGACTTTTCTCTCTTCGACCGTCCGAAGTACGTAAGCGATTTGTCGTTCCACATCTATGAGTACACCATGTCTATGAGAAGTAACCACCTTCTATCTAACAATTTTCGCTTCATCAGGTTTGGTTTCGGGTACTATTCGCTTTGAATGTGGTCCGAACGCCCCATACCTACTGGCGTTTTATGTTGGAGGAAATCTAGATGAAACTTCTAGCCCGCTTGTTCGACGTCGTCGATTCTTACCGTCCTGCTGCTGTCGTGTCTGCACACTGCGACGGCCCGTGTGGAGTCTACGATCCAGCTAGTGCACGAATTGCAGGTGAAGCTGTGTTGTCGATGACCAAGAAACTTGTCGGCCTGGACATGTCTGCTCCTGGCGCGCACAACACCTATGCCCGGTTTGTTGCCATCAAAGAAGAGCAAGCCGAGGACGTAAAGCGAGAACTAAATATCTTGTGGCACGACTACTTCAAGCCCGATCACCTCGAAGCGTTTCCAGAACTTCACACCACGTTCTGGAACGCGGCGAAACAGGCTTCGAAATGTAAGACGACGGTTGACGTAGAGGCGGCCGACGAGTTGATGACCCAAATTGAGGCCGTCCACACGATGTTCTGGAAGAGCAAGGGACGTGACATTCCCTGGTATACGGCAAGCTAGGTTTGTAACTCGTTAGTAGCTGGGTCACGGTGTAGCTGGTGATTCGACTTACTCGAACTCAGATTCACGCCTTCGGCGAACTGAGCCTTTGGATGCTCAGACGTCGGAGGCGTGTTCGCGTTGAGGGTCGGTCTATGGAACCTACCTTGAGTCCCGGCGACCGGGTGCTGATGAACCCTCAATCGACAGTGAAGAATGGCGATGTTGTGGTGGCCAGGCACCCGACTGATCCTAGCCTTCTCGTGGTCAAGCGCATTGGCCGCATACTCGGAAAGTCTCAGGTGGAGCTGGTTAGCGATAACCCCGACGAAGGAACAGATAGCCGAACGTGGGGCCCCGTCGACATCGACCTTGTCGTCGGAGTGGTAACCCTGCATGTCGAACGGGCCTTCGAAGTCGACTCCCCAAGCAATTTCGCTACGCGTCTGCGACGTTAGGAAAGTACGTGTTAACAGTTTCGTCTCTCTCAAAATCGTTTGGTGGAAGAACGCTGTTCTCCGACGTCACATTTCGGCTTTCGCCGGGGCGCCGAATAGCGCTTCTCGGCGGCAACGGTGTGGGCAAGTCAACGTTGCTTGAGATCGTTGTCGGACGCCAAGAACCGGACGGAGGCCAGGTTTCCACGCCGACTGACTACCGAATCGGGTACCTGCCACAAGAACTTCTAGAAGCGTGGCACGGCACGGTCCTAGAAGAAGTGATGCAGGGTGCTCAAGAGGTAGTGGCGCTCCAACTGCAACTCGAAGAGCTCGGTGAAGCTATCGCTGCTCAGGGCGCTGACGTTAGCCAAGATCTGATAGAGAAGTACGGCGAAGCGCAGAGCCAGTATGAGACCCTTGGCGGGTACCAGTTGGAGGCTGAAGCTCGAAGGATTCTAGGCGGTCTCGGCTTTACGGCTCCAGATATGGACCGGCCTCTAAAAGAGATGTCGGGAGGTTGGCAGATGCGGGCTACGCTGGCTCGCCTGTTGCTCCAGAAACCCGACGTGTTGGTGCTGGACGAGCCGACCAACCATCTCGACGTCGACTCGGTGGCTTGGCTGGAAGCCCAGTTGGCGGGCTGGCCTGGTGCGATTCTTTTTGTTTCGCACGACCGAGATTTTATCGACGCCGTGGCTGAGCGGGTGGTCGAAATCGCTTGGGGAACCGCCAGCGAATACATCGGCGGATTCGTTGAGTTTGTGGCCGCCCGGCAGGAACGAATAACGATTCTTGAGGCTACGGCCAGACGGCAGGCCAAGGAAGTAGAGCGGGTCGAGAAATTTGTTGACCGTTTCCGATACAAGGCCACCAAGGCTAAACAAGTCCAGTCGAGAATCAAGGCCTTAGAAAAGCTGGAAACTATCGAGGTGCCGAAGATCGAAGACCTCAAGGTCAAATTTAGCTTTCCCGAGCCGCCTCGATCATCGAGAACCGTTTTAGATATTGACTCGGTGGCGGTAGGTTACGACGCGACCCCGATTCTCTCCGACGTATCTCTGATTGTTGAACGGGGCGACAAGCTAGGTTTGGTCGGGCCGAATGGGGCGGGAAAGTCGACGCTGCTCAAACTTATTCTTGGCGAATTGGAGCCACTCTCCGGTCAGATCAAGCTCGGTAGTAACGTTGACGTCGCGTACTTTGCTCAGCACCAGGTAGACGCACTCGACCTCGACAAGACCGTCGAACAGGAATTTCGAGCCGCAATCGGCGACCAGCCAAAGAACCGAAATATCCGGACAGTGCTTGGTTCGTTCGGGTTCTCGGGCGACGCCGTAGATCGGCGGGTGAGAGATCTCTCAGGGGGCGAACGGACCAGGCTCTCTCTAGCGGAAATCATGTGTAACCCCGTGAACCTTCTCATACTGGACGAGCCCACGAACCATCTTGATCTGCCGAGTTGCGATCTGCTAGAGGACGCACTGTTGGCCTATCCGGGAACGGTTCTGCTCGTTAGTCACGACCGTTACCTGGTGCGGAACACGGTCGAGCTTGTGTACGAGGTCCGAGATGGAAAGGTCACCGCACGAGATGACGTCGAACAGGTGATGTTCCCTACTCTTGACCAGCAAACGCCGCCGAGTAAGCGAATATCGGGCACATCGTCGAGGGCGCCCCAAAAAGAAGGCTTGAACAAGCGAGGTTCGAACAAGCGAAATTCAACCGCCGATCGTCGAGGAGGGGGTTCTTCTACCCCGACGAAGACCGAGTCGTCTGGTTCGTCGAAGCTGTCGAACCAGGAGCTTCGATCTCTTCAAAAAACCGCCGACAAGCTGGAACGCAAAGCGGAAAAAGCACAGTCACGCGTCGATGACTTGGGGACCCAGCTGGCCCATCCTGATACCTACAACGATGTTGACTTGATGACCGATTTGCTAGCACGACACGCCGAAGAACAAAAACTGGCTGCTGATCTTGTTGCCCAATGGGAGGCCGCGGCCGAAAAGCTTGACGGCTAGAAATTGGAGGGTGTTGGATCCTGGCAACCTTAGTCGAGTTGGCTAAGGAAAACAGCTCCGTCGATTAAACCAGCGTGCGAAATTGCTTGAGGTACGTTTCCAAGGGACCGTTCATTAGAAGGGTCATACTGATCGCTCAACAGTCCGGTGGCCCCGGTCAGCTCACATAACTGTGAGAAGAGCTCCCGGGCTTTGTCAGCACTCCCAGTAAGGCCGAGAGCCTTGACGAGCCAGGCTGTCATCATATGGATGCCGCCCTCCTTGCCGGGCAGACCATCATCGGCAAGATAGCGATAGACGGTTGGACCGTTGCGCAGGCGTTTCGCAATTGTGGTTACCGTTGAAATATACCTTGGATCCTCGGTCGGGATGAGGCCATAGAGCCCGATAGCTAAGACCGAAGCATCAAGGTCCTCGTTGTCGTAGCTAGCGGAGAAACTATCGATTGATGGCTTCCATCCTTTTTCTAAAACGTCTTCTGCGATTTCGTTCCGGAGATCGAACCAAGCTTGCGGCGGCTGGTCGACAAACCCCTTAGCTATCTCGATGGCGCGATCTACGGCCACCCAACACATCACCTTGGTATAGACATGGTGGCGTGGCCCGGTGCGAGTTTGCCAGATCCCATGGTCCGGCTCGTTCCAACGTCTCGAGACAGCTAAGACGGAGGCTTCAGTGAGTCGCCAATGCTCAGCTGAGAGATTTTGGCCACTGGTGACAAGTACCGCCATCAAGTCTAGGATGGGTCCGAAAATGTCGGACTGAAATTGGTCCCCGGCTGCATTGCCGATCCGCACGGGGCGTGAGCTGCCGTAACCCGGTAGCTCGGCGATTTCTGCTTCGGGCGGCAGGTGGTGGCCAGCCACGTTGTACACGGGTGAGAACCGGTCTGGTTCGACTCGCTGGTCCAAGACCCTAAGGACCCAATCGAGGTAGCTGAAGGCCTCATCGTATGACCCAAGCCTGGCCAAACTGGTGGCGGAGAAAGCAGCGTCACGCATCCAGCAGTACCGGTGATCCCAATTTCTGATGCCACCTAAGTGTTCTGGAAGGCTTGTCGTGGCGGCTGAAACGATAGCCCCTGTTGGGCCGTGCGTCAGGGCCTTTAACGCCAGCGCGCTACGAACAACATTGACCTCCTCCAACGGTGGAACCGATAGACGTTTGACCCACTGGCTCCAAAATTCAATACTTTCAGTCAGACGGTCAGAACCAGATTTTGCTATAGGCTCCAAACTGCTAGTTCCGCAACGAAGCTCCAACAGGGCAGTGGAGTTTTGGAGTTCTCCTGTGCCGACGGCTATGTGATGGGTCCCATCTTGAATGATCTTCCAATCGACGCCCTCCGAACGAAGGACTAGTAAATCCGGATGACCCTTAACCACTATTCCTTCGTCGTCGACCTCAAGTAGCGTTGGTGTTCGGCCAAAATTTGCCCGTGGTGCAAATTCAACTTCAAACGAACCGGTGCCCTCGATCGTTCGAAGCAGGTCAGAACGCCCCGCCAGTCGTTGAGTGCGATCATCTGAAACGTCTAGAACGTCCGTGACCGAGAACTCCGCGAACTTGGTTTCGACCACCATCGATGTAGGTAAGTGACGTTGTTGGGTGGCGCCGGAGCCATCGGTTGGTTTGATCCGGAAATATCCACCGGCAGGCCCTCCGAGAAGGTCCGCAAAAATTGACGCCGAGTCGATTCGAGGCGCACACATCCAGGCGATGTTCGAATCGGGGGATACAAGAGCCGTGGTGCGCAGGTCGGACAGTAATGAATGGTCTTCGATAGCGGTCAAGCCCGACCCGCGAAGCCAGTTTGCTCGTTGTTCCGCCACCAGGGCCAAGATCTCGGCCACCGTGTCGGTACTGGCCACTCGGAATTTGGCTGCCGTCTTGGCCGGCCCAACTTTGATTCCAACATCGGGGCCCGCTAACACCGCAAAGCCGTCTTCGTCGGTCACATCGTCACCGATGAACAACACGGCTGTAGCGCCAACTTGGGTCCGCACCTGATCGATTGCGGTTCCCTTGTTGGTGTCGATAACCGACATTTCGAGAACGTCATGGCCACGATTGACGTGTACATCCGGAAAACCAGACATTATGTTCGCCAGTTCAGCTTGAGCTGCCTCAGTGGTTTTTTCGTCTAGGTTTCGGCTGTGGAAGGTCACGCCGGTCGGTTTCTCTTCCGAAACGGCATTGTACTTTTTTGCCAGAATCTGCACCTGTTCAGTTACCGCAGTGCGAAGTCGAACTAAGTCGGGGTTTAGCTTTGAAGCGAAGCCCAGCTCAAACTCGCTTCCGTGGCTACCGATGAGCCGAATTTCTTCAGGAAACCGCGAGAGCGTCGACAGGTCTCGGAGACTTCGCCCCGATATCACCGCGACATGAGAGTTTGGCATCTCGGCGAGTTGTCGCAGCGCAGCTACCGAGGAACGGTTTGGTCGCGCGGCCATCGGGTCGTCAACGAGCGGTGCCAGGGTGCCGTCATAGTCACAGGCCACCAAAATAT
>CAZKEM010000071.1:0-14871 GCA_964551835.1 uncultured Acidimicrobiaceae bacterium
GTTGAGATTGTCGATTGTGAGATTTTCTAGAAACTCTGCCAGCCCGACGTTGCCGGTTGCGGTCAAAAAATTCTCAAACGTGATCGGACCCAGATGGAAATATTCGATCCGCCCGACTGGCATCGAAAAGGTTGCGTCGGCGAGCGTGAAGTCCAGCAGCGATCCGGCGGCTACCACGGCCAGTTCAGGAAGTTCTTCGAAGAAATACCGAAGGGTCCCTAAAACGTCTGGAGCGGCTTGAATCTCGTCGAGGAACAGAACCGTCGACTCTGCCTCAATCTTTTGGCCGGTGCTGAGGCTAAGGGTCTGAACGATCTGATGGGGGTCGTTCGTAGCAAACGAAGACGCCAGCTGAGGGTCCCGTTCGAAATTTATCTCCACCAGGCTGAGGTCGTTGGTTTGAGACATCGACCGGACAAGGCTCGACTTGCCAACCTGTCGAGCACCTCGTATAACAAGCGGCTTGCGGTTAGTTTCGTGAAGCCACAAAGTCAATGCCGCTTCTTCACTTCTTACGAACTTATTTACTTGCATCAGCGTCCTTGCGTAACCTATGGGACAAAACACAATCCTGTTTTAGCTCAAATTGAGATAAAACACAACCCTGTTTTGTATGTCTACGTACTCCGATAGCCACTGGATCAACTCGGTGGGCCCGAGACAATGATGCGTAGCACAGCTGCCAGGTGGAGATGTTTTCGCGACCAAATCGATACTGGGCAAGTGTCTAGTACGGTTCTAGCGAGTTGATTGGTGGGAGTTCGCCTAGTTGGATGGTCTGGTCACCGACCGTTGGTCGCAATAGGTCGACCTGATTGCCGCTGATCTTGCCATCAGATTTTTGCAACGCCATTGCGAGGATCGCCGTGGCCTGCGGACCCAACTCGCGTAAGGGCCGGTTTCTGTGCACTCGTGTGCCTAAATCGACCTGGTTGATGATGTGCAACCCAAACTTGTCGGAGATGTCTATTAACAGGGCAAGGTCAACGGCATACCCTCGGCTGAACGGGACGGCTTCCAGGATCGATCGGCGACCCCCAAACTCGCCCGACAGCGGTTGAACGAAATGACCCAAATGAGGAAACAACGTCGAGATTATTGGGCGAGCCACCAGCTCGGTCACCCGACCACCGCCTTCGCCATCATCTCGAAGGGGCCGTTGGTAGAAGCCCTTCATAAAGCCGATGTTGGAGTGTGTTAGTAGCGGTCCAAGACAACCCAAAATAAATCGAGTGTCGAAATTTCTGATGTCTGCGTCACACCAAATGACGATGTCGCCCGTCGAGACTCGAAGAAGTTTCCACAAGGCTTCGCCTTTTCCGCCCTGGATCTCTTTGTTGAGTAGCCTGTTGAATTCGGGGTGAATGTTGCTGGACTGGTGAACGGTCGCACCCGCAAGTCGGGCTATCGCTGCGGTGTCGTCTGTTGAACCGTCGTCAAGAACGAGAACTTCATCGACAAGTTTATGTTTCTGAACAAGCTCGGTAACTAGTTGGTCAACTATCGACCCGATTGTTGCTGCCTCGTTCCGGGCAGGCAAAGCGACGGTAACGGTTTCGCCAGAGCGTTGTTTGAGTTGCAGGAGGTTACCGGCGCTGAAATCGCTGTGGTGAAAAGTGTCGGCCACTGACCTTGTGTCCTTAGGTAGATGCGTTAAAGATTCAGTTGTGGCTCAACTTGGGTACGTTCGTGCCGATTTAACTGGTAGAGAAGTTGGCAAACAAGAGCCCGATACCTGATCGCTCATTCTACTTGCCCGTTAAGAGCATAACTGATCTCATGAGTCCGGCGGGAACCACCGAGATGACCGGCAGTTTGAAGCTGCTGGTCATCTCCAATTTTGGCCGCCGTTTCGGTGTCATATCAATCGCCAATCTTCCGTAGACTGGCCCCATGACAGATTCTTCTGCTCCAAGTGTGGGGCGCGTAACACTTCATCTTTTCCTCAAGCAAACACCGTTAGTGGACCGAGGCGAGGTGCTCGCCGCCGTCCAGAAAGCGGCTGACGCAGACCTCACGGTGATCACGGTCGCAATGCTCGGGCACAAGGCCGACGTAGCAGTGATGGCTCTTGGCGCCAATATGTGGGAGGTGCGTGAACTGCAAACCGATCTCATCTTGGCTGGCTTCGATGTCGTAGACAGTTACCTCTCGCTAACCGAGGTGAGCGAATACGCCGACGGCTTGCCAGAAAAAATGAAGCAGGACCGGTTGTACCCAGAGTTGCCGCCGGAGGCTAAAGAGGCCTGGTGTTTCTACCCGATGAGTAAACGTCGACAGCCTGGTCAGAACTGGTTCACAACACCATTCGAACGTCGTAAAGAGCTCATGCATGAACACGGAACCTCGGGACGAAAATTCGCTGGCCGGGTTGTCCAGCTCATCACTGGCTCTACCGGGTTAGATGACTACGAGTGGGGAGTTACGTTGTTTGCCAACCACCCTGACACGATAAAGGAAGTCGTCTACACGATGCGTTTCGACGAGGCGTCAGCCGACTTCGCCGAATTCGGGCAGTTCTATGTTGGAATGGTTGCCTCCCCCGCCGAGGTTCTGCGGAGCATTGGCGTGCAATAGTGAGGAGGTCTGCCTAGTCAGACCGGGCAGCAGATGAACTTCCAGGTCGGGCACGTTTCCGTTTAGGCGTCAAGTGGCATACCATTGACAAATGACCGTTGAAGACGGAAATTCACAACCTGAAGGTCGTTCGCATGAAAGCGCTGACCAAGCGAATGTAGCGGACGGACCCGTGTCGCCTCAATCCGGTGATTCCGTTGAAAGAACAATTGACTCTGCAGTTGAGCCAGCTAGCGTTGAAACGGGCATCGGCTCATCAGAAGAAACCGAGCCGGGTGTAGCAACCCAGATCGAAGACAACGGCCCGGCCGTAGAAGTGGTTGCTGATCCATCGGTTGCGTCGCAGGACACGGCCGGCGTCGGGCGACCTGCCGTCGATCAACCACAAACCGAATCGAGGTCTCCGGCTGAGGTTCCAGCAAGGCCGCCGACCAAAAAGCCCCGGGTCAAGATTTTGGAGGGCGTCGTCACGGCGGTTAATTCCGAAGAGGTCGACCTTGTCTTGCCCGACGGTCGAAACGCTGTCATCTACCGTCGCAACTTTGGTCTAAACGATGAGGAGCCTACAAGTGTGTTATCTGTGGGCGATGGCGCCGTCGGCGCAGAGTTAACCCGGGAGGACCCCAAAGGTCGAGTCGTGCTGTCTCGGTCTTGGGTCTTGAAAAAACAAAGGTGGGAAACGCTCGAGGCTACGGCTGAAGAGTCCAAGATGGTGTCCGGCAAGGTGATATCGACGAACAAGAATGGACTTGTCCTCGATGTCGGGGTCCGGGCCTTTGTCCCAGCATCGCACGTTGAACTTCAACCAGTAAAGGACCTCGCGCCTTATGTTGGGCAAACGCTCGAAGCCAAAATAATCGAAATCAACCCGAGTTCGGAACGACTAGTTCTGAGTCGTCGGCCAGTTCTGCTACGGGCACAACGGCAAAAAGTGAAGGAACTCCTATCGGGTATCAACCCTGGAGATGTGCGGTCGGGGGTCGTAGTTTCACTCGCAGACTACGGAGCTTTCGTCGACCTAGGTGGAATCAAAGGCTTGGTTCACGTTTCGGAGATGGCGTGGGAACGCGTAGGCAAACCCGCCGATGTCGTAGCAGTTGGCGATGAGATCGAAGTAAAGGTACTTGACCTCAACGTTAAGAAACGACGTATCGGTCTATCGATTCGGCAATTGAAGCCAGACCCGCTTTCCGGCGTTGAAGTCGACACAATCCTGACCGGCAAAGTCACTCGTCTCGTAGATTTTGGAGCGTTCGTCGACATTGGCGTGATCGAGGGCCTTGTCCATCTATCGGAGTTGGCTGAATATCGGGTTCAAGCGCCGGAGGAAGTAGTTACTCCCGGCGACGAAATCCGAGTCAAGGTGCTTTCGGTCGACGCTAAACGACGGCGGGTCGGACTCTCGGTTCGTCAAGCCGCGGAATTCGGTGGATGAACGGTTCGCCCCAAGCCCTCGAGGACGATGAGGAAACGCTCAGACGATACGCAACCGCGTTGGCCAATAGTGTCACAGCCGTTTTACGCTCCTGGGTTGTCGCCGAGGTAACCAAGTTTTGGCCGTCAGGAGCGCCAGACGAAATTCGTCAATCCGCATCCGAAGCAGGGCAGGCGGCGGTCGAAGAATTGGGTCCGAAACTGACGGCTCTTCTCGAACTCGACATCGATGAACAGTGGACTAACCCGATGGCGATTCTACGGACAGCCGTCGAGTACCCAACGGCTGTCTTGCAGGAAGCCAACATGGCGGTGGTAGAGCGAGATAGCACAGCAGAACAGTTTCATCCAGACGATGTGTATGACCTGACTCCGGGCGGTTTTGCCGCGTTCGGGCCTAAGGTGGGCGAGGCTGGCCTTCGGTGGGGGGCAGCTAAAGCACATGTTCATCTGCGTCGGCGTGCAGCACGAAGTTCAGTTGATGGCTGAAGTTGTCGCTTTTGTGCCGAATCTGATGGATCGGTCTCGCTTTCCGTCGTCGGTTACCTTTATCAAGTCGGCTGACCAGCTCGCCGAGTATTCGCCTCGACTCATCGTTGTCGATATCGACCGTTGTGAAGACGTAGCTGGCTTTGTGGTTGGCGGAGTCGAAACGATCGGATTTGGTCCTCACGTCGAATCGGCCTTGGCTTCCGAGGCGATCGACGCCGGTTATGTGAAGGTGTTCACAAGGTCTGTCTTTTTCAAGCGGTGCAAATCGTTACTAGGCTAAAAGGTGTGAGCACCAAATTCGAACCGTTGTTAGTGGACCCTGACTTGAGTGGCCGTGCATTTGTCGAAGCTCATAGCGACGCAACAGATGTGTGGCTGCAGAAACTTGCAGTTGAGGCCGAGTTGGAGACCGAAGGCTTAGCGCTCGCCGCGATCGGCGGCTACGGACGTCGCGAGCTATGGCCTTACAGTGACGTCGACGTTGTTCTCATCCACGACAAAGACGCTGACTTTGGTTCTGCCGCTGATGCATTGTGGTATCCGGTTTGGGACAGGGGCCTCAAGCTCGGGCATTCGGTGATCGAAGTTGACGAAGTTCCGATGTTTGTCCGAGATGAGCTTGAATCGGCCACAGCTTTCTTGGAAGCTCGGTTACTCTTCGGGGACCAGTCGTTGGTTGACCAGCTTCTCGAAAAAACTCACGAGGTATGGAATTCCAAAACCCAAGAACTCCTCGACAAACTCGCTCGGACTGTCTACGAACGCCACATCGATCAGGGCGATGTGGCGTTCCATATCGAACCCAACCTCAAAGAGGGTCGCGGGGGCCTGCGTGACTTACATGCACTGGGTTGGGCCGAGTTCGCTATCCCTGGCTTTAGTCAAGGTTCGCTTCAAGAACTTCAAGACGAAAACGAAGAACTATTGACCGCTCGACTCGAACTCCATCGACTTTCTGGTCGGGCTGGCGATGTCCTCCGCCTCACAGATCAAGACGAAGTAGCAGCGAGGATGGATGCCCGAGATAGTAACGACCTAATGCTTCGGTTGGCCAAGGCAGGCCGCCGCATCGGATGGCACAGCGACGAAGCCTGGTCACGGTGGGAGACTCGTTCTCAACGCCCCAAACCGCAACCAGCCCGCCCGGCGCCAGCTAGCCTCAATATAAGTGGGAACGATGTCGAGGTGCTCCAATCTGAGCTAGACGACCCTCTGGTGGTGCTTCGCTTGGCGGCCTTCGCAGCCAAATCTGGCTTGTCGATGAGTCGAGGGTCGTTGCAAGCTCTGGCCGAACGAAGTGTTCCACTGCCCGAACCGTGGTCAGCGACGGCGAGACGTCTCTTTAGCGAGATCTTTATGTCTGGGCGTAACGCCATCGATGTGGTTGAAGACCTCGACCAGTTCGGTTTGATGGCGCATATTCTGCCCGAGTGGGAAGATGTTCGCTGTCACCCGCAGCGCAATGTGATGCACACCTTCACCGTCGATCGCCACCTGTGCGAAGCTGCAGTGAATGCATCGTTGCTTACGAATCAGGTCTCGAGACCTGATCTTCTAGTAGTCGGAGCACTTCTCCACGACATCGGAAAAGGTAAGCCCGGGGACCATACCGAAGTGGGTATGGTGATGATCGAAGAGATAGCGAACCGGATGGGGTACCCCCAAGAAGATGCCGACACGCTGGTGTTGTTATGCGAACATCACTTACTGTTGTCCGACGTTGCGACTAGGCGTGATCTGTCAGACCCGGGAACCATAAGCGCCGTGGCAGCGGCCGTTCGGTCGGTCTCATTTCTTCATCTTCTTGCCGCCTTGACCGAGGCGGATTCAATCGCAACCGGGCCGGCGGTTTGGAGTTCCTGGAAAGCAGGCCTGCTCAGAGACTTGATAAACAGAACCGAGTTTGTTCTCCAAGGTGGTGCCGTTGATGAAGTGGTAGCCGCAGGCTTCCCATCCAAGGATGTTCTCGGAGCGATGGCAACCGGCGAGATCTCCCTTTCGGGGAGCGACCAGACATTTTTGGCTATTGCTCCGATCGGGTCGTTGTTGTTCGGGAAGATCGCCGGCGTTCTCGCCTTGAACGGCCGGCAAGTCATCGATGCTTCAAGTTACACAGACGGCCAGATGGTCGCTTGCCAATTCAGAGTCGAGCAACCACCGTCTGGGGACGTGAACTGGCCCAAGATTGAACAAGACAGCCTAGCGGTCCTGGAGAAGCGGCTAGCTCTGAGCGTTCGGATAAATCGGCGAGCCAGGGAGGTTGGCCGATACTTACGACCCCGTTCCGCAGAGGCTCCAAAACGAGCTGTCTATCTGGACAACGAGATTTCCGATTCGGCGAGCGTCATCGAACTCCACGCCCCTGACAGTCCGGGACTGCTATACGGTCTAGTGCAAGCGTTCAACGAACTGGGAATCCGTATTCTGACCGCGAAGGTACAAACCTTTGGTGACCAGGCGATCGATAGTTTTTATGTGTGTAATCTCGACGGAACCAAGTTGACCGATGACGCTAGGTTCTCCGAGCTTAAACTGGTCGTCGACGAGATCCTCGAAGGTTCTGTCTGGTAACTAGAACTAGATATTGTCCCGGAGGTATTTTTCCAGGTCTTTTATCAGCTCAGCCCCCGACTCGGGGCTCATACTCTCGTCGTAGGCTCGTTCCATTTGCGAAACATACGCTTTGGTTTCGGCATCTTCGTTGATGAGCTTGTCAATCTGTTGCTCATAGGCTGTCGCCCCAAGCTTCAAGGCGGTGTTTGGGATCGTCAGATCGAGGAGCTGGCTAACCCGATCGACTAACGCCAATGCAGCTTTCGGCGATGTCGCGTGTGGGACATACGAGGGAATGCTGCTCCAAAGTGACACCGAGCTACGAGAGTTTCTCACCAGAACGTCGTGTAACACGCCAACGATACCGCTAGGCCCCTCATAGTTGGAGGGTTCGAGATTCAGCTTGTCGATTAGTTCCGGGTCGTACCCTGCGCTGTAAACGGTCGATGGACGAGAGTGGACAACATCGGTAATCAGCGAGCCGAGGGACACAACTAGCTGCACGTCAAACTCCTCGACCATCTGAAGGATCAGATCGGTGTAGGTCCGCCACCTAAGCTGCGGCTCGGTACCGGTCAGAACAAGAAGGTCGCTGTCGCTTTTGGGCAGTTCTACCGCGGAGAAGGTATTCGTGGGCCAGGCGATTTCCCGACCGACGTCGGTCAGCTTGACGTGGGGTCGCGTGGACGTAAAGTCGTAAAATATTTCTGGGTCTATTGAGGCGAACGGGCTGGCATGTAGGCGGTCACAGATATGAGAGGTCGCCGTCGAAGCAGCGTCGCCCGCATCATTCCACCCTTCGAACGCAACCAGCAGCGTGGGTTGTCGAAGTTCCGGCTTTCCACCGTTCCACCGTAGAAGTTCCATTAGGGATACGGTAGCGGAAGTTAGGTCGTGTCTCCTGGTCATGGCCGGCCCGTTTCCTATATTGATGACGACCTGTCACGAGAGTCGCCATCGGCGGCGCTAGGTTCGGCATACTGGAGGGGATGAATATTTACGAAGTTTCCGAATACTCAACTGAGTTAGGGGCCGCATTTGATCGGCTGATTCCTCAACTATCGTCCTCGAACCCTCCTCCCTCTGTCGAAGCCCTGAGCCAGATAATTGACTCTGACGCTTCTAAGTTGCTTGTTGCCGAATCCGACGGCCAGATTGTTGGTTCGCTAACACTCGTTCTGTTTCGAATCCCGACCGGTGTTCGAGCTTGGATCGAGGATGTGGTCGTCGACGCCGAAGCTCGAGGGATGGGCGTCGGTGCCGCGTTGAGCACTCATGCAGTCGAGCTAGCGAGGAGCGAAGGTGCGACGACCGTTGATTTGACCTCCCGACCTTCTCGAGAAGCTGCGAATCGCCTATACAAGCGGATCGGTTTCGTTAAACGCGAAACTAACGTCTACCGCTTCTCGATCTAGTCGGCGTCGGGCCAGGGTAGCTACGTCGCGTCTAAATAATCCAACGATTACAGTACCGGTACTGATAGCGGCGATAGCGAAGCCGACCGAGGCTTCGAATGCTCCACCGCCGAACGAAGCGGCGCTGCCGCCAACCATGGTGAGCAATACCCCAACCGCTTTCAATCGAACGCCTTTGTCTACTTGGCCCAACAGACGGTACCCGGCCGTGGCTATTGAAATCAGGGCTTGACCACCGACAGCGAGCGAAAGCGGAACAGCGGTTGGGTGGCTAGCCGTCCATGTTGCGCCAAGGATACGTTCGCCGATGCTCGATGGCAGGAATACAACCGCCACACTCCATCCGACCCCAACTAGCAAGCTCAACGCTGCTAACTTCTGGACACGGGCACGTATTCGGTTGACGTCGATGCGTCTGTCGCTCTTTGGGTCGTCGCCGGCAGAACCATGAGTGACTCCCATGGCGAGCACGACTGTCACCAGTCCGTTGACTACGACCGCCACTGGGCCAACCAGGACAGCGGCTCCCCGGTACGCGCCAATCTCGGACAACCCTGACGAAAATCCTACGGCGAACATAATTGCGATGTTCGATCCGGTGAATATCAAGAACTCAAAAACGAAACGGGCGCCTAGACCAGCGGTTTGCCGTAGCCAGCTTCGTCCGCCAGACAACGTAGGCCACTCGAGAAGTTGAAGCCCAGCCACTAGCGTTAACGCGCCGCTTGCCGTCCACCACAAGATAATAGTGGTTGGTGTAGAGATGCGAGTTGATCCCACGATCATCAAAACGAGCCATAAGACGTCAACAACGAGCGCCAGATGAGCTCGCTGCGAACCGATGAGGCAATACCTGACGCCGTCGTGAGCTGCGAGAACCGGCAGAGAGAAGGCGACCGCCAAAATCAGCGACCGTCCATCTCCTCCGACCCCGCTTGCAACGACGAGGCCTAGGATCATTGCGCCGCCGCCGATGTTGGCACAAGCACCGACGACTGAGCCTGGTCCAAATGATCGACTTCGAACTCCAAGCAGAAATGGTTCGACAGCCCACGCTCGCCATACTCCAAACGTCAAGCTATAGAGCGCAAACGCTAACGCAAATCGACCGTACAGCTCTGGCGTTGAACGGAGCGCAATCAGAGAACCGAGAACAAAGTTGGATGCTGATGAGGCGGCCGAATCTGCAAGCGTCCAAACTGGGTTGGCATCCAAACGGGACCAGAAACGCAGATTTGGCCGGGAGGTCATAGAGATATCCATCGGTTGATGTACGCCGATGGATGAGTCGACTAGCTATTTGTTTCAGCGTTCAACACCATGATATTCGACTCCGGATTCTAACATCGACGAATACCTGGCCGATAGAGGGATCAGAGGTCCCATGCCGTTTTTCTTCGATGATTTCGAAACAGGTTCTAGTCCGGCAACGACGCCGCGCTTGACAGATACAGAGGGCGACACGACAGCGATTCGGTTTGCCCAAGGTGAAGGCGTTGTTCCGTCCCAGCCAGTCGCCAGGGGCGGCCCGAAGCCTCGGCTGATGGTGGTCATCACCAAGGCAGACATTGGAGGGGCTCAGACAAATGTCTACGACTTAGTGTCTTCATTCAGGGACCACTACGACATTCACCTCGTCGTGGGAAGTGGAGGCTTGCTCGTCAAACGAGTCGAGGCCCTTGGGCTACCAACTACGATCGTTCCCACATTGGACCGAAGTATCAACCCTTTGGCTGACATTCGTTGTGTGAAGCGGCTTCGTCGGCTGATCCGATCTTTCGGACCTCAGCTGATACACGCCCACAGTACCAAGGCCGGGTTTGTTGCTCGAATCACTGGCCGTATCGAACGAGTTCCCGTGGTTTATACCGCTCACGGGTGGGTATTCTCGCCTGGCTTCCCGCTGGGTCTCAGAATGATCGCGTGGGTAATGGAGTTTGTATCATCCCGCCTCGGAACCCACGTGGTATGCGTTTCGCACTATGACCGAAGTTTGGCAAAAAAGTATCTTCGAATGCCCGATGAGCAAGTTAGTGTTGTGCCTTGTGGTATCGGCCGGAAGGCAGCCGCCGCTGATCCGGTGGGAACACCAGCGCGACTCATAATGGTAGCGCGGTTCGACGACCCCAAAGACCACGAAATGGCCATTCGATGTATCGCTCGTCTAAAGCCGGATTCCTGTGTTCTCAAACTTGTTGGCTCGGGGCCGCTAATGGAGGATGCAATCGGGTTGGTGTCTGAGCTCAAAGTAAACGACCAGGTCGAGTTTCTCGGTGACTGTCTCGATGTTCCGGACCTGCTGGGCGAGTCCGATGTCTTCCTTCTCTTTACGAGGCATGAGGGTTTGCCGATTTCGATTCTTGAGGCGATGCGGGCTGGACTGCCTGTAGTTGCCAGCGACGTCGGTGGCATCAACGAGGAAGTCGAAGACCATCGGTCAGGAATACTCGTCGAACCCGGCAACCTTGACAAGGCAGCGGAAGCAGTCAAATTGTTAGTTGAAGATGTGCAGTTGCGAAGACGAATGGGGGCTGCTGGCCGCCAGACTTTCGAACGTCGGTTCACGCGGGCGACGATGATTGAACATTTCGCCGAGATCTATGCAGCCAACCGTACCCATGGGTAATTTATCCCAAGCTGACTGGAGTTTCGGCTACCTTGTGCAGGAAAAACCCAGATTTGATGCGAAATATTTATGCAATGATACTGCATGTACCATCATGTCTGTGTTAGCATTTATGTAGAGGCAACGTTCAGCTGTTGTCCCTACTAACAAAAACTGTCGGCACAAACTAAGGCGTTGAAATCAACGACGGGGTTTCGTTTCAACGCCTTGCTTCTCGGCTTCGTCTGGTTGGACTCTCAGGGACTGGTGCATGCACGTTGCTCGCGTGTGTCATGCCGGTAAACTCGGTCGCAGGCGGATCGAGGGTTATAGTTTGTTTGGTTTACGTTCGCATTCTCATAGATCTGTCGTTTTAGTTGCTCTGTCGACGGTCTTAGTTGTGGTGGTCGCTTCGCTTCTGACGGTCAGGAGTTCCTGGTGGCACAACTGGCGGAATGTCGACGAGATCGGCTCGGAGTATTCCGAACTCGGTGGCCCTATCGGCGAGAGAACCGAAACGAACCTGGTCGCCCTCGACGATGGTCGAGTTTTCCAATGGGCTGGCCGAGGTGATGTAAATGACGGCGTCATCTTTGACCCAGCGACGGGAACGTTTGAACAGCTCCCGACGCCAACCGATGATGGCCGAGCAGCGGCCTCAACTGTTTGGATCGGTGATGAGGTACTTGTCTGGGGCGGAACCTCAGGCGAACAAGAAACGACGATCGAAAAAGGTGGCTTGGCCTACAACCCCTCGGAGAAGAAATGGCGAACGATTAGTGACGCACCGGTCGGGATGTCCCATGCTCCAACCCAGGTTCTAGAAGGCCAAGTATTGGTAGCTGGCAGCGCGGGGAACAACTCGGACACGCCGACCTCGTTGTTGTACGATCTTGAATCCGATTCGTGGCAACTGATTCCTATCGATGTTCACGTTCATGTTATGTTTAACCTTGAAGGCCGGATTGTCGGTGCCGGTCATAACGGCACATCTAAGACTTCGATTAGGTCCGACTGGCAGTTGGTCGAATTTGATCAGGACGACAATGCTTGGAAACCGCTAGGTCCGCCGGTTCAGACCCAACGACTTCTGCCATTTATAGTCGATGGCAAGGTCGGGGCAATTGCCCTGAACCGGGTTGGCGAGCCAATAAGGGCTCTCGCCTTGGCAGGGAACCAGTGGACCGAAGAGCAGGAACTAATTGGTACCAGCGTAGATCCAGCGTCGTTCTACTCTTCGGCAACGTGGACCGGCGATGTTCTGCTGTTTTCGGGTGGGAGTGAAGTGGTCAGGTTCGACCCAACTTCCAACAGGTTTGGGCTTTTCGGCCAATGGGTACACCCCACTGGCCCCGTGGTTTGGAATGGTGACCAGCTCGTAGCCTTGTCGACACAGTCATCGCGTGGTTGGACGCTCAAACCAACTTGAGCCGGGCCCGTTCTCACCTAGAAAGTTGGGAATCGGTGTTTTCGCGACTCTGTATATCCGGAACTTACGTGATGCTTCCGCCGTCACCGCCGCTATCTAGCAGGACGATCCGCGAGATTTGGCCGCCTTGTTCAAGCACGTAAATCTCTCCGGCTGGACCTTGACCGAACGAGACTACCTGCTCGAGTTCGCGGTTGAACGTCAACGGACTGTCCGCAACGACTTCGCCGTCTTGTTGTTCGATCCCAGCGATTGAGCCACTGCAGAAGTCGGAGTACAAATAGACTCCGCTTAATGCCTCAATGGCTTGCCCTCGGTACGCGAAGCCCCCAATCACCGAACACTGGTCTTGGTCTGTTTCGTAAGTGAAAATAGGCCGGTGATGGTCGTCTGGTTCCGGGTTCCCTTCGAACGATTCGTTTGCTTCGAAGGCGTTCCAGCCCAGGTTCGCTCCGCCTTCCTGTTCAGCAGCGGGCAGGAAATTAATTTCTTCGAATCGGTTCTGTCCAACATCGCCAATCCAGAGATCACCGGTTTCAGCGTCGAAGGAGAACCGCCATGGGTTACGTAGCCCGTACGCCCAGATTTCCGGGCGAGCATTCTCTGTTTCGGTCGGGTTGTTGAGTTCTGTAAATGGGTTGTCTGTCGGGGTCGTGTATGGAGCCTCGTCAGTTGGTGTCGGGTCGATACGCAACATCGAACCGAGCAGCGTCGAGAGGTTTTGTCCATTGGCTTCAGGGTCACCACCGCTGCCACCGTCACCCAAACCGATGTAGAGCAGGCCATCTGGACCGAACGTTATGTCGCCACCGTTGTGGTTCGAAAATGGCTGTACGACTTCGAGGAGTATCCGTTCGTCGCCTTCAGCTCGGTCGCCTGACATTTCAAACTCTGAAATCACCGAGTTCTGGTCATTGTTGGTGTAAGAAACGTACAGACGGTTGCCGTCGGGCGAGAAAGCTATTCCCAGGAGCCCGCCTTCTCCCTCGGTGCCAACCCTGTCCGAGATATCAAGGACAGTGTCATCCGGCGCCTGAATGGTGATCGGCGTCGACGGGTCGTCAGCTTCCTCAACGTCTTCTAACTCGATGACGCGAACAACGCCTGGACGTTCTGCCACCCAGAGAGCAGCGCTGTTTGGGCGGCTGACGGCTGCGGTGGGTTCGTCGACCCCTGCTATCGGAAGTAGTTCGTAGTTTTCTTTCGCCCAGGCGCCGACCGCTGGTTCAGAATCGGTAGACGGAGGTGTCGATTCGGAAGTACTCGGTGGCGCCGGTTCGCTTGTCGGGGGAGTCTCCGCCGCCTGGTTGGAGCACGACGCTATCACGAAGAGAGAACTTACGATCATCGCAAGACGAGGCTTCTTGGATCGGATTTTTACGTTGGGTTGCACGTTTGGATTCCACCGGTTCAGGATTGGGTTTACACCCATAGGTTAACCGAAAACGGGTCCCTTTTACGGGCGGCTACTTCACCACGTGAACAACCCTCGACCGTTAGTCGACAGGCTGGAAAACACAAACGTGGCCCGGCTCGATTGCCAGACCACGTTTCAAAACGATCTTTGATAGCAACGCCGTTGTCGCCGTCAGGGGGGAGTACTTACTCCGAACCTGGGATCTTGTCGGTGACTTCGCTAGCTTTGTCAGTTAGGTCTGAAACTTTGTCGCCCACGCCGCCAGGAAGTTTGTCGGCATGTTCGCCGGCAGCTTCTTTAGCCTTGTCAGCTGCGTCGCCAGCTTTTGATGCCATGTCTTTTGCATTGTCCATTAAACCCACGGAAGGCTCCTTCATATTCTGGTTGATAATAGCCAAGCGGAGCAACGAACTTAGGCGTTGCCACTTTGCTAACAAATATTTGACGCTGATATCGGCAGAATAGTCGCGAACTAAAGCGAGAAATTCGGCGATAACCTCGACAACTCAGCTTATCCGGCTGTGACAAGTATCCGCTGATTGCAAATCGAATGCGAATGCCACAGCGTCCGAACAGGCCAGTACGATAGTTTAAATGGGCACTTTTATGCGTTTCTTGCAGCTGCTGATATCTAAGAGACGTCAGATAGTGAAGTATGTCTTGGTTGGGTTGTTCAACGTTGGTATCAGCCACGTCGTGCTTTATGTCGCCAACACCCGATATGGGCTTTCCGGTGGAGAGTCCAGTCTCGTTGCAGCCCTCGTGGGAACCGGTCCAGCATACTTTCTGTCCCGGCGTTGGGTCTGGGAAAGGAGGGGCCCGCACAGCTTTAAGGGTGAGGTAGCCCCATTTCTCGCCATCGCATTGATCGGCTTGATCGTTTCCGCATTCTTGGCCGAAATGGCGGACAGAGCCTTTGGAGCAGGCCTAGCTGTCAACGCCGGAAATC
>CAZKEM010000072.1:0-36297 GCA_964551835.1 uncultured Acidimicrobiaceae bacterium
CAACACAACCCAAACAACCAAAACAACCAAACGAAAACCACTCATCGCCGCAGCCATCACCGCCACACTCCTCCTAGTCACCGCCGCCACCATCATCGCCCTAAACCAAAACCGCGAACCCACCCAAACCGCCGACAACACAAACCAAAGCCAGAGCACCGGAGTTTCTGGGCAGTCCGTCGACACAGCGGAGTCCGCGACTGGCGACACTTCCGAAGCCCCCAGCTCAGTCACCGCTAACCCGGACATCGACACGAAGCTGCCAGGCTCAGACCAAACAACTGCACCAAATGCCAGCATGCCGGCACCTCAAGAGACTTCTCCCCCCGCACCGGCACCATCGATTTCCCTTAGTAAAGGATCGCCAGAACTTCAGGGTGGCGAAATGGTAGTCGACTACGTCGTGTCGATACAAAACATAGACGGGAGTGTAGTAGGCACGATTTCATGCATGGCCCTCGACGCATCTGGCAATCCGGCTGTCGTCGCCGCTTTTTCCCCCACCTCGATATCAAAAACTCCGACCAATGTCGGATGCACTGTGAGAACGGACGAACCCCCCACCCAGCGGTGGGTCCAATTCTCGGGGCCAGGTATCGGCGACCTAGTCTCTAACAGGGTGACCTGGTAAAACTCCTTCCTTGCAGTGTGGGCAAGATTACCGACAACCCGATAACGTTAATGGTTGGTAGTGCGGGCAGGTTTAGAAACTCACAATCTGAAAGTCGGGAAATGGTCGGGACTAAAAAGACCTCGTTGAAGTATATTTGTGTTGCTGTTTTTGCTGCGATTGTGTCAGCTAGTTGCAGTGGCTCTAGCTCGAGTGCCGGCATCAATGCCGACGAACAACCGGAACCAACCGCACGAGCGACCGAGTTAGAGCCGACGAAACCGCCCGGGCCCCCCAGTAGTTTGGGAACGGAACCGTCCACCCCCAACACTGACGGCGGCGTCGTTCCAGAAGTGGGTGACAATGCACCTCCAGGGCCAACCAAACCGCAGAACACAGAACCTAAACCAGCGCAGAACGCAGAACCTAGGCCAGCAAAGGATCCCCCGAAAGACAACCCGACGCCTCCCCCTGTCCAAGACGACGGAAAAACCTCTGCGCTGGAGCGCGAGCTCGCTGACCTAACGAACGAATTGCGAGCCAACCCCAATGGTCGTCTCAGACGATCGGAGCCGGTTAGTTGTGGCCAGACGCCTATCAACCCGGCAACTGGCCAAGCACGACCAGCACCAGCACTGACCTTTAACGGCACTGTCTCCGCTCAGATGGCTCGAGACTGGTCGCGGCAGCTAACATGGGACAAAGTGCTGTCTCCGGCATCTGCTCACAGACCGAATCAGGATTCGTTCTACAACTCCCTTGGCATATCGCCCATGTACTGGGCTGAAAACGTCTTGGTCAATCCAAGCCCGACTGCGACAGCGATGGCGATGTTCATCCAATGGCGAGACTCCGATGCCCACTATTGCAACCTGATGAACCCCAAAGTCACTCATATCGGTGTCGGCATCGTGGTCAAAGATTCTTCAAGGGGCATCTCGACGTTCGCGACCCAAAACTTCTACACACCTTTCTAACTCAAGGTAAATCTGATCAAAACGATTAAGTCCCGGCCACCAGTGTGGCCGGGACTTAATCGTTCAACATGTGGGCCGGGCAGGATTTGAACCTGCGAAGGCTAAGCCAGCGGAGTTACAGTCCGTTCCCTTTGGCCACTCGGGCACCGACCCATGTTTCAGCTAGCAAGGCTAGCACCGCCTTTGACCAGATACGCTCAAATTTCGTTTACAAAGCCAAGCCGTTTTACGATCGCCATCGCGGTTGACGGCTGGAACAGCCAAAGAGCCTAAGATCGTGCTTTCAGCCCGCTTGAAGGTAGCTAGTTGAAGACTTCGCGCTAGGTTACTCTCCATGGCATCGTTCGATATCGTCTCCCAAATAGACACCCAAGAAGTAAGAAACGCGGTCGATCAAGCTGATCGAGAAGTCACGAATAGATATGACTTTAAGGACACCAACTCGACCATCGAGTACGACGAGAAAGGCTCCACGATTACGTTGGAGTCTGCCAGCCACGACCGGACCTCGGCGTTCAAGCAAATTCTGGAAGAAAAGCTGATCAAACGGAAGATCTCGTTGAAAGCGGTCGAATTCGGCGAAATTACGGACTCGGCAGGTGGGCGGGCGAGACTAGATGTCTCGCTCAAAGCTGGCATCTCCTCTGACATGGCAAAAAAGCTCAACAAACACATCAAAGATCTCAAACTAAAAGGTATCCAATCGCAGACTCAGGGTGAACAGCTCCGTGTCAACGGCAAGAAGCGAGACGCGTTGCAAGAGGTTATCGCCGCGCTAAAAAAGGCCGACTTCGACCTTCCACTTCAATTCGAGAATTTTCGAGACTAGTCGGATTCGCGGATCGAAAGGATGCGACCGGCATCGGGGTCGGTGACCAGAACCGATTCGCCAACAGCCAACAAGTGCTGAGGATGATCGACCCCTTCGAGCATCGTTTCAACTTGAACTGGCCGCTCGCCACCTACCTCGAGCAGAGCGACGCGACCTTCATTCCACAACGCCGCTAGCAGCTGGTCATCACCCCAGGGTGCCGCCGCAATCGAGGTCGGGGTTGCTCCTGGCTCGAACACGGCTAAAGACCTAGCAGTGTTGGCACATGACTGTTGGTCGCCACCGAATTCGACGACTGGGCGTTGGTCGCCAACACAGCGTGGCCAACCACCGTCGATGCCATCAGTAACCACAACTACTTCATCGGCCGCTGGCGCACCATCAAACAATCCATCACTGACTTCGGTTACCCATACCTCGCCAGAATCATCAACATGATGCGCATAGGCGTTCTTAAACCCGGTAGCCAAGACCTGCGGCGAACCTCCCGGTTGCAATTCCCAAAGCTGACCAGAGTCTTCAACTACTTCACCGTCACTCATAGACCCTGACGTGTTAAACAGCAAGGTCTGATCGGGCGTCACCGTCAGCGTTCCTTCCGACCGGCCGTTAGTCGGTAACTCGTCGACGACTACCTCGAGCGGCTCAGCATCAAGTGAACCGACCGAGAGTTTATCGCGTTCCATCACATAGATTTCGTCGCCAAGTAACGCTACGCCAGTTGGCTTATCGAGGTCGTTGTAAATGACTCGGGTCGAGCGGTCATCAAGGTCGACGACTAACACTTGACCGAGCTGGTCATTCTCGCCGCCGTTGAGTTGGGCGACCAGAAGCGAACCATCTACCCCAGGGCCAATTTGCGTCGGGGAGGATAAACCGTCAAAAACCTCGACCACTTCGAAACCGTCGGGAACAGTCACGCCTTCGACCGACGGAGCATCGTCGGCCGAACAAGACGTCGAAATCAAAACCGCCACCAGGACAACCGCCAAACGACGTTTCATCAAGCGTCTTGTATCGGACCGCCAACGTTTTCGGCTCGAAGTCGACGAATACGCTCTTCGGCCGGCGGGTGTGTGGAGAATATGTTAGACATCGTGACCTTGCGGTTCTTTAACGGGTTAACAATGTAGTGGCTGGCCTGAGGAGGAGGGACGCTCGACGGAATCTGTGTCGAGAATCCATTTAACTTTTCCAAGGCTCGAGCCAACGGTTCACCCGTTCCGATCATTTGCGCGGCGTCTCGGTCTGCTTCGAACTCTCGACTTCGACTGACCGCCATTCGGATCAATGAAGCTGCCATCGGGGCGAGCAACGCAAAACCGATGAGGATAAATGGGTTACCGTTATCGCGGGACCCTCGCCCGCGGCTCCCCATAGAGGTCCACATTGCCATATTTGCGGCATAGCTGATTGTTGTGGCGATCGTCGCGGCGACAGACCCGATAAGAACGTCTCGATTCTTGATGTGAGCCAATTCGTGGGCGAGCACACCACGGGTTTCGTCCCAGCTGAGCGTTTTCAAAAGTCCTTCGGTTATACAGACCGCTGCATGGTTCGGTCCACGCCCGGTGGCAAACGCGTTCGGCTGCTGTTCTGGCGACACGTAAAGCTTCGGCATAGGCATACCGGACGTCGTTGCCAACTCTTGCATGATGTTGTGGTACTCGGGAAGTTGTTCGGGTGGGACCTCAATCGCTTTCGCCGCCCGAATTGCCAGCTTGTCGCTGAAAAAATACGACCCGCCGATCATGACCAGTGAAATTACGAAGGCGATTGTCAGGCCTCCTCGGCCAAAGAACTGCCCGAAGAGCATCATCAGGCCAGCCAACGCAGCTAGCAATACTCCCGTCTTGAGTCCGTTCCTCATAAGAAATCACCTTTCCTTGACCTTCGAACGTAACCATGCCTTCTTACGGTTGCCAAGCCACGTCGCCCTTTTCTTACTTGAGACACGATAAGCGTCCGAGCTAAGCCTACCGGGCGGGCGGCAAGGCACCGTAAACCGAGACTGAGGACACCAAATCCAACATTTTCCGAAAAAGCGGACATGGTTATTTCGGAAATGACTCGAACCGGTGGTTGACGCCGGGAAAATCGTACTAACGGACATGGGCTGGCAATTCTCGTTTCCGGTACCCTTGAAGAGAGATATGGCTTTTTCGAATACTCACTTCTCGCTGAGTCTCCATCTACTCACGACTTTGGCCGTATTTGGTAACCCTGGGTTGTCATCGACAGAACTGGCGAAAGGCGTCGGGACAAACCCGTCTTTTCTTCGCGTCATTATCGGGCACCTTTGCGCCGCTGGGCTTGTTGAGTCGCGAGTTGGTAACGGAGGGGGAATCTTTTTGGCGTATCCGCCCGAGAAAATTTCGGTCGGCGATGTTTACCGGGCTACCGAAGGCACTGCACAGGTGGCGTCCCATAGCTGTCCCCCAGACAACGACTGTCCAGTAGGCAACTACTTCCCCATGAT
This sequence comes from uncultured Acidimicrobiaceae bacterium, assembly GCA_964551835.1. Classification (GTDB taxonomy): domain Bacteria; phylum Actinomycetota; class Acidimicrobiia; order Acidimicrobiales; family SZUA-35; genus JAHDCC01. The sequence goes on from CAZKEM010000072.1 coordinate 4,899, forward strand.
GATGGACGACATCAGCTCCCGCATAGACTCGGCGATCACGGGCGAACTAGATCAGATCACGATCGCGGACTTAGTTACGACTTCGACCGGATCGACAGTCACGAGCTAAAACTCGAAGGCGACCAGCCACTTTCGCACTCAACATGATTTACTCGGCCAGTTCGGCGATGCCCACTTTCGGTTACAGGCGTCGTTACCAGTGACCTCATTCTCAGATTGCCTAGGTTGTCAAACGTATTTGAATTACGTACATTAACTGTACTTGCAAAAGATACTAATGGCTGGAGGCCTCGTATACGCCTAGACCCAGCCATATAGCCGCCTCAAGTGCCCACACACTTGAGTCAACTATGTTGGGTCGGGGTCCCACGCCACCCCGACCCAACATTCTCCTAGAATTTCAACAATTTCAGCATCAGGTACGCTTACCTGCGGCCGATGGAATTACCATTAAGAAAACTAACCAACATCCGAAAACGAAGAGAGTAGACGATGGAAATCAAGTTCTGGGTAGACCCGATTTGTCCGTGGTGCTGGATGACAGCTCGATGGGTCGTCGACCTTGTCCAGCCAGAACGCGACCTCACAGTTGTTTGGCAACCAATCTCACTTCTCTTCAAAAACAAGCCCGAGCCGGGGTCTGAGTGGCATGAACCCACGACCCGCACCCATGGACTCCTTCGGGTGATGGAATCAGTACGGGCAGCTGAAGGCAACGAAGGTGTCACCAAGTTCTACTGGGCGGCAGGAACCCTTATCCACCACGACTCCGAGACTACTCTCTCGGCGCAAGACGTGCTGTCGGCGGCTGGCCTCGACCTGAGTCACGCCTCTGCATTCGACGACGAAACCTTCGACGCCACCATCGAAGAGTCAATGGAACGAGCCTTCGCCTTAGTAGGTACAGATGTCGGGACTCCAATCATCGAGTTCCCGACGAAATCGGGAGGCACTGCAGGGATATTTGGACCTGTCATCTCCAAACTACCCCCCAAGGAAGACGCCCTCGCCTTATGGGACGCTATGGAGACGCTGGCAACCATGGACGACTTCTGGGAGTTGAAGAGAAGCAGGTCGGTACGACCCACGCTCCCTGAACGACCCGACCTCTCAGGCTAAACCAGACAGAGACTACGTGAGTAGCCAGTAAGAGTATCCGTCGCATCGACGATAGTCCCAATCCGAGTCATGTGACCTCGACTACACTTACGCACACTATGGATCTGCAGACCTTCGCCCAGTACTCACTCAATTTACGACTTCAACTCGACAACATACCTGGAGTCCTTGGCAATTTGGCCTCTGCAATAGGACAAGCTGGGGGAAACATTTTCGCCATCGAGGGATTCGTCGCGAAAGGTCCGACTCTTGAACGCGAAATGGTCGTCAACTGTAGCAGCACAGACCACATGGACGAGATGGCCAAGGTGGTTGCCGAAGTCGACGGCGTCCGACTACTCGAGCACTACGACCGAACCTTTCGGATGCATGAGGGCGGCAAAATCGAAGTCCTCCCGTTGTGCCCAGTAGGCGACGCCGACGACCTATCGATGGCGTACTCCCCGGGTGTCGCCCGAATATGTCGCGCAATTCACGACGACCCCTCGGCCGCTGATACCCACACCATTCGCAAGAACACAGTAGCCATAGTCAGCGACGGCACCGCCGTACTCGGGCTAGGCGACATCGGACCAAAAGCCGCCATGCCCGTTATGGAAGGCAAGGCTCTTTTATTCAAAGAGTTTGGCGGTGTCGACGCCTTCCCTATCTGCCTCGATGTTGAAACCCCCGCTGAGTTAATCGAGACAGTAGTGAGACTGGCTCCAACGTTCGGTGGCGTGAACCTCGAAGACATCAAGGCACCGGGCGCTTTCGAAATCGAAGCCGAACTCAAACGACAGCTCGATATCCCCATCTTCCACGACGATCAACACGGCACAGCTGTCGTAACGTTGGCTGGCCTGCGCAACGCACTCAAAGTAGTCGACAAAGACATAACTGAGGTTTCAATCGTTATGTCTGGACTTGGCGCCGCCGGTGTTGCCGTCGGAAAGATGCTCAACCAAGCCGGAGCTGGACAGATCATCGGAGCTGACCGAAACGGCGCTGTCTACAGCGGGCGAGAAGCCCTGACGTCGGGCAAGCAATGGTTCGCCGACAACACCAACCCCGACAAGATACAAGGCACGCTGAAAGAAGTTCTCCGAGGCGCCGACGTCTTCATCGGATTGAGCGGACCAGACCTCCTCGACGCTGAAGACATTAAAACCATGGCTGACGGCCCGATCATATTCGCAATGGCTAACCCCGACCCCGAAATTATGCCCGAAAAGGTTCAAGGCATCGCTTCGGTAGTAGCGACAGGTCGAAGCGACTACCCGAACCAAATCAACAATGTCCTAGCCTTTCCCGGTATCTTTCGCGGGGCACTCGACACGATGGCCAGCGACATAACCGGGGGAATGAACGTAGCGGCCGCCGACGCTATTGCTGCCTCGGTCACCGACGACCAGCTTTCGGCAGACTTCATCATGCCATCGGTATTCGACAAGTCGGTGCCTTTGCGGGTGGCCGACGCTGTCGCACATGCTGCCATAGACGAAGGGGTCTCCCGCCAGCGCTGACGCACCGACGAGAAAACCCCTCAGCTAGAAACTATTTCTGCGAGCCTCTAACGGGTACAACTCTCGCCGTCTGGGCCGGGCTGCGGTGCTGCTGCTTTCTGGGCCTGAGAAAGGTCCCAGAATAGTTGACCCATCTCGGAGAGGTTCTCCGACGGTGCCGGCTGAGCGAACGTTTGGTCATCGGAATTTTTCAGACCAAAGGTCATCGCCGTTGGGCTCGCACCGTTAGCATGCCAGACTGCGAGACCGTACCCTCGTGGCGGTCCGAACTTCAACGCAGCAAGGGCTCCGAAACGCTCAGCCGGGTAGTTAAACAGAGTTGTCTTTCGGTTACTGTCCCAGTCGTAGCCGAACTCACCAATGAGGATGGGGATTTCCGCAGCGACCGTGTTGTCAAGCAACTTGGTGATCTCGGCATTAAACGCTTCCTCTTCGGGGTTTGTGACGTCTCCGCCAGGAGGTGCAACCGCACCGTATGAATGCCAACCCCAGATGACGTTACACATCGTCTTCGACCATTCCTGGTATTGAGGGTCAGCCATAACCGGCAGACGCTGCCCAAAGTTAGGCAAATCAAAGATCACGAGGTTATTGGTTCCGGTTTCCAGGAACAGATTGTAAGCATCGTCAATGACGGCCTGCCACTCGGTCTCCGGGGATTGCCCATCGTCAAATTCGTTTAGGTGGTTAAACCAGACGTAGCCGTTGTCACCGTAACGTTCGGCGGCCGCTTTCCAGAATTCGGCGATTTCGAGATAGACGGGATCGTCGATCGATGGCGACTCACCGGTGAGGTCGTGGCACTCGATCGCGACGACGATCCCTTGACTGGTGTAAAGGTCAATTACTTCGTCCAGCGCAGTAAACATTTCTTCGTTGCCCCATGGAGCATTTTCGGACGGTGTCTGGGCGCTACATTCAGCGTTTACTCGAAGGAAATTCCAGCCCCACTCCTCTACCGCAGCCGCCGACTCGGGCGTGGTAATGTCGTCGCCGTTAAGTCGGAAAATCCATGCCTCCTTTCCGGCTGAGTCGACCACGGGAGCCCCAATGTTTGCGCCCATCGGAACAAACAAGTTGCCGTTGGGGTCGACAATGTCTTTGCCAATGACCTTAAATGCGCCGTCAGCAGATCCAGGTTCTGGCGAGCCACCGCCGTCGCCACTGTCCGTCGGTGCGACACTTGAGCCGCTTGATGTATCCGAGCTGTCACTGCCCCCAGATGAGCAAGCTGACACCACTAGCAACGCTGCCGCGACAATCGCTGCGAGCGGCATTTTTGAGCGAAATTTCAGCATAGAATTCTTTCAACTTGTTGTCGTACGTCGTCTATTGACCCACATGGTATGCGCTAAGAATCAATCATTATGGTCAGGGAGTATGCAATACTACCCAGCCAAGCAGAAAGACACCGAAGCTAAGCCGCTCAACGGCACCAAGCGTGTCGCCTGTCACCGAACCGATCTTTCTTTTGGCGTAGGCGCCACTCGATGCGGCGAACACTACCACCGCCGCCAAGGTTCCCAAGCCCCACAACGACGCTGAGACCGAACCCAAGGTTCGCACCGGTGAGGCGCCAACCCAACACAACACGACGACCAGCCCCGTCATGACAAGCATAACCGCTCGCCGAAGACCCGAACCTGAAACCAGCGTCGCAAGACCCTGACCTCGGTCGTCGGTAAACATCGCCAAGGTGACGGCGGCCGTTCTGCTACAAGTGTTGGCGGCTATCAGCCCAGTCGCGGCAGACAGTGGTGCCAAAGCTGCGAGCAACGCCACCTCGAACAGAACCACCAGAACCAACGCCATCACACCATAAGTCCCAAGCCGCGAGTCTTTCAAGATTTCGCGTCGCTGTTCAGGCGTCCAACCTCCAACGAGGGCGTCGGCCGAGTCAGCCAAACCATCATGATGGAATGCTCCGGTAGCCAACACCGCCACAATCGTTGAACCGACCGCTGCGACCAAGGGTGTTACTGGAAACAGTGCCCAGAAAGCCAGCCCTTGAACGGCCCCAACGACAAGCCCGACTATGCCGAAATAGGCCGACGACTCCGCTACCTCTTGTTCGGAAATTTCGCCTCTAAGCCGTACGGGGAAACGGGTAAGGAAACTTACGGCAACAGCCAATGACCGAATCATCGACGTTCAGAACATAACAGTCGACATTTGATCAACCGGCGACCGAATAGGCTAGAGGTCATGGCTGGCGCCGTCCGACGAAAACCATTCATCGAACGTCGGAACTTCGGTAACTAGGCTACATGCCATCGAGACCAACGGAATTGCTGCCGCAGCCCCCGAGCCCTCACCCAACCGCATATCCAAATCCAACAGCGGTGAATGACCCAACTCCTTCAAAACGCTCCCATGGCCTGGTTCGGCCGAACGGTGGCCGGCCCGAGTATGGTCGACGAGGTCCGGGGCAATCGCATGAAGTACGAGCGCCGGAGCTGTAGCGATGTAGCCGTCCAGCAAAACCGGTGTCGCCTTAAGACGGGCTTCGAAGATAGCGCCACAAATAGCTGCCAGTTCGGTGCCACCTAGCTCGGCTAACAGTCCTATCGGGTCAACTAAATCGCCGACTCGTTCGACCGCGTCAACAACGACTTCGACCTTGTGTTTGTACCTGTCGTCATCGAGCCCGCTGCCGACTCCCACAAAGCCAGCAATATTGTCAAAGGTCCGACGCCCCGGGTTAAGTAAAATCGCCGCCGATAACGCAGCAGCCGCCGTCGTATTTCCGATACCCATCTCCCCAAATACCAAAAAATCAGACTCCCGTTCCCTGACTGCGCTACGTCCGGCGTCGAACGATTCAACCAAACGATCTTGCGATAGCGCTGGCTCGGTTCGTATATTGCCGGTGGGTTGACCAACACCGACATCGACCGCAAATACTTGAGCCCCAACAACTCGACCGATCGCCGACACAGACGCCCGTCCAAGACGGAACGCGTTCATCATCTCGGCGTTCACCTCAGACCCAAAAGCGGACACTCCCTCGGCAACAACACCATGCTCGCCAGCGAACACAATAATCGAAGGGCGATGCAGCGCCGGTTCAGGTGAGCCTTGCCACCCGGCAACCCAGGCGGCCAAGTCGTCAAACCGGGCCATGGCTCCTGGTGGTCGGAGAATCGAACCAGCGCGTTCGCGAACCTTTTGCTCCGAAAGGGTGTCTCGCATGACAGCCGTCCCAGACTCTTCCATCAGCATGCTGCTAGAAATCGTCATTCGACCCTTTCGGCATTTGTGTGGCCAACCGTTCCGAGTCCGCTCGCAGCTCTAAGTCGGCTAACGGCAGGACTCGCCCAGCTAGAACCAAGGCAACGACTAGAGCATGACGTGCTACCGCCACGTTGACGCGTCCGAGCGTATCACGATAACGCGAACCCAGTTTCGTTGCTGGGTGAACGCCCATTCCTACCTCGTTACTAATCATCAACGTTGGCGGGTGACGCAACGCTAAATCTGCGGCTACCGCATCGATATGGGTTATTACCTGTGACTCAGTCAAACCAGAGAGCAACAAATTGCTTGCGAGTACCGTTAGGCAGTCCACAATTACTAGCGACGTGTCGTCGAGGTTGGCTACGTCACTTACGTTCAGGCGTGGGGCTTCTATGAGATCCCAAGATTCTGGCCTGTCTTGTTTGTGGGCCGATATCCGGTCGGCCATATCCTCATCCAGCGCTTCGGCAGTAGCGACGAAAGCCACTTGACCTGACCATTGTTTGGCAGTTTCAACCGCAAGATCACTCTTTCCGCTACGAGCGCCGCCCAAAAGTAACGTCAGGCCCGATCCGACTTGCAGCGGCGGGCGCGCAACAGCCGACGATAGGCGGAATCCAGCACGTTCGGGTAATTGCGGTTCTACAGACAACTCTGCCAAGGATATCCAGTGTTACTCACACCACCGCACCGCAACCAGACCACCAGCTACCAGATCGCTACCTGCCACGACCCAAGCCCGTCGGGGTCAGACAACGCTTCGGCCTCGGAGACCCGACTACGCATCTTCATAGCTTCGAGGTTCGGGCTACCAGCATTGGCTTCCCAGAAAGCTATACCTTCGTCTACCAACTCGGACAAACCGAGGTCCTGTAGCAATTCGGCTTGGGTCGTGAGCACAGCCGGCGGCCGAAACTGGTCGAAGCCGACATCGGTTGTGATGTCGCAGCTACCTGGCGTTTGGTACGGGTCGGAGCCTCTCATGTGCCCTGCGTAGGTCCTCAACCAGCCGCCTCGAGTTGCCAACTCGGCGGTGGTCGGCGCCCCATAGTCGAACACCAACACCTTCGCTGCGCCAGCTGCAAGCACACCATCTACCCATGCCGAGGCTTCCTGGTGCCAGGGGACGCGACACCCGACCGGGACGTCAACGCCTAGGTTCGGATCTTCAATGGCGACCAACCGCTCCTCATGAACGGATTGACTCATACCCGAGCCCGCGGCGACAAAGACTTCGAACCACTCGTCTTTTGCTCGACGTTCGACCATCCTGAACGCCATATTGTCTAGAAGTTCATTTGCGATGACGATCGAGCCAGATAGGTCTTTTGGTAAGGATTTAGATGCTTGAGCGTTCGCTCGATCCACACCGATCAATGTCCATGCATCACAACATCGGGGCGTTGCCGCTTTTAGACTGCGGAGCAGCGTGCCGGGTCCAGTTCCAACGTCAAATACTCCTAGCTGTTCAGGCTGACCGAGGTCATCCCACCACGAATCGATAAGGCGGGCAACCATTACTCCAAACAGAGGCCCGACTTCAGGGCTAGTTATGAAGTCTCCACGGCGTCCCGCTGCTCCACCAGTGCTGTAGAACCCTGCACCCTCAGCGTAGAGACAACGGTTCATATAGTGGTCGAATCGCTCTAACACAGGATCGACCGATTCGGGCATGAACTACCGTAACCTGTTACGGCGCAGCGACGAACTCGGTGATCTCCGGCACGAAACCGGTGATACCCATTCCAATAGTTAGTACGACCGTGATGACTAAAGCTGCGGTTAGCGCTCCGGGGATCTTAAACGGTCGGAATTCGCCTTCTGGTGCTGGCAAAAACCACATCTGTTTGGCGATGTTCAAGTAGTAGTAGGCCGCGATGACCGAGTTGACTGCGGCGACGATAGCCAACGCAACACCGGTTCCCCGATCGGCTTCGAGCAAGGCAGAGAAGATCTGCCATTTTGCTAACCAGCCACCCATAGGCGGGATTCCGGCCAGCGAGAACAGGAAGACGGTCATCGCCGCCATTAGGCCTGGCGACCAGCTGATCATCCCACCAAAGCTTGCGACATCGCCTGATTTGGTTCGCCGGGCCGCAGCGATAACGACGGTGAATGCCCCGAGGTTCATGGCGGCGTAAATTACCAGGTAGGTCACAATAGATGAGCGTGCCGCGTCGCTCACAGTTCCGTAAACTGCCAAAGGTGCCATCATGTAACCGGCTTGGGCGATTCCCGAGTAGGCCAACATACGGACGATGTTGGTCTGCTTGAGAGCGATGAGGTTGCCAACGGTCATGGTGACGGCGGCAAGAATCCACATGAACGGTTCGACGATCTTTGCTTGGCCGCTAAACCCTTCAAGAACTATGCTAACCAACGCTACGAAACCGGCAGCCTTAGAGGCAACTGCCAGGAATGCGGTAAGCGGGGTCGGTGCGCCTTCGTAGGTGTCCGGTGCCCATGTATGAAACGGAACAGCCGAAATTTTGAAAGCGAACCCGATGATCGTAAACAAGACGGCGAGCGTAAACAGCGGTTTGGTTTCACTCACGGTGAACGCAACACCGATTTCGGAGAGTTTGGTGTTGCCGGCAACACCGTAAAGAAGCGACATGCCATAGAGCATTATCGCTGAAGCGAAAACCCCCATCAGCATGTATTTAAGTCCAGCTTCGTTCGACTTAAGGTCTCTTTTCCGCCACGCCGCCATGAGGTAGGCGGGGATAGAGATCAGTTCAAGCGCTACGAAAATCGAGACCAAGTCACGAGCCGAAGTCATTACTAACATGCCGAGTAGCGACGCCGCTATTAGCTGGTAGTACTCCGAATCGTAGTAGTCGCCGTCGGCCATGTAGTACGTGCTCAATAGCACAACCACATAGCCCGTAATGAGGAACAAGCCTTTGAGAACCAGAGCATATTCGTCAACGACGTAGGCCCCGTCAAACAGAACCCGAGTCGCACCGTCGTTCCAAAGGGTAATAACGGGAACCATGGCCGCCAAGAAACCGATGCCCGTCAGACCTGGGATAAACCGTCGAGACTTCTCCAGGCCGATCAAGTCGATAACGGTGACTAACGCTCCCCAAGCTAGAAGAATCAGCTCGGGAGCAAACGCGTGCCAGTCAATGGCTGGCCGGACGAACTCGCTTACTTCTGCCGCTTGAGCTAACACTATTTACTCGCCACCAAAGTCTTTAACGCTTCAACAGCTGAGTCGTTGGTGATGTCGAAGATCAAACTTGGCACGAAGCCGAGGACGACGATGAGAAGAATGAGCGGGACCCAGGAAATCCATTCGGTGAGTCTGACGTCAACGATTTCTGGGTCGTCTTTGAATTCGTCAGACGGTGTACCGAATGCGGTTCGCTGCAGGAGCCATAAGAGATAGGCAGCCGCCAAGACGGTTCCGATCGCGGCGACGACCATATAGAACCGGAACAATTCAACGCTTAGACCGTCAGCTGGCTGGTAAGCGGCCAAGATGGCTGGGAATTCACCCCAAAACCCGGCGAGGCCTGGCAAGCCGAGCGATGCCATGGTGCAAAGCCCCAGGATCCATCCCAAGCGAGGGGCCTGAACTAACAAGCCACCGAGACGTTTGATTTCAAGCGTATGGTAGCGGTCCTTGATCGAACCGGCAAGGAAGAACAACATGCCGGTGATGAGCCCGTGAGCGACCATTCCAAAGATGGCGGCGTCGATACCAAAAGGGGTCAGCGTAGCAATGCCGAGCATGACATAACCCATGTGGGCGACAGAAGAGAAAGCGATCAGACGCTTCATGTCGGTCTGAGCTAAACAACCTAGCGCGCCATAGATGATGCCGATGACGGCCAAGCCACCGATCCAGGGCGCCCATTCAACAGCTGCGTCAGGCAAGATGGGCAGAGCGATTCGGATGAAGCCATAGGTTCCGAGCTTCAACAGAACCGCAGCCAAGATAACCGAACCCTGAGTCGGCGCTTGGGTGTGAGCGTCGGGTAGCCAGGTGTGGAATGGGAACATCGGCACTTTGATACCAAAGCCCATGAACATTCCGCCAAAGATCAGAACCTGAGTTCCGAGTGGAATGTCGCCGGTGAGAACGGCGTCAGCCAAACCGGTGAGGTTGAAGGTCTCTTGCCCAGTCTGAGCGAACAAGGCCAAGAAACTGACCAGCATAAGCGCAGACCCGAACAAGGTATAGAGGAAGAACTTGATCGAAGCGTAAAGACGATCAGGGCCACCCCAAACACCGATCATGAAGTACATGGGCAGCAGTACAACTTCGAAGAAGACAAAGAACAGAACGAGGTCTTGAGCAACAAACGTTCCGAGCATGCCGGTGTGAAGCACCAGCATGAGGATGAGGAACATCTTGGCGTTGCCCGGCTTCGGAATGTGATTCAAGCTATAGATGATTACTAGCGGCGTTACCAACAAGGTCAACGCGATAAGCGGCAGCGACATGCCATCGATAGCCACGTCGAAGCTGGCCTTGATCGTTGGGATCCATCGGCGTGACTCATACAACGGGACATTGGCCGTCTCATTAAGCTCAGCCAGCTCAGCGACGCTGAGATCCTCGAACTTAGTCAGCAGCCAAGCGCCGAAGCCTCCGGTCGCTAAGGCCGTACCAAGAGCGATCGCCTTATGGCTTCCTTCGGCTTCTTTGGGGATCAGCATCATAACGGCCACCCCCAGCAAAGGCAGGAAGACCATGATGGTGATGCCCCATTCGTTTAGAAACTCAGTCATTTACGATTTCCTCGACTCTTACTCAAACGATCTAACATACAAATCAGACGGCGAACATAAACACGGCAACGATCAACGCTGTTGCCCCAAACATTAACGTGGCGTAGTTGCGGACTTGACCAGACTGCATCCCTCGAAGGAAATGCCCTGAAAGCCCGGCAGCTTGACCCGATGTGTTGACGGCGTTGTCGACGACACCCTGATCAAAGAAGCGATAGATGAAACGGCCAGCATGAACACCCGTTTTGCCGACGGTGTTGATGATGCCGTCGAGAATATTCTGGTTGACCCAGTAGGCGGCTCTCGCAAGTGGACCTTTAGTCCCTCCGGCGATTACGCCGCTGTAAAGGTGATCTAGGTAGTACTTGTTTTCCAAGACGTTATGAAGGGCTCGCAATGGTGGGAGTTTCGATGCGAGTCCATCGGTGTATTCGGTGGCCATTGGGTCTTTGGCGAACAGCTTTACGTAGTAGGCCCGGACGACCAGAATCGAAATGATTCCGAGCCCTGTGGCGAAGAACGCCAGGGACAGCGACGGTTTAGCGTGATCGATTCCGGGGAACTGACCGGTTCCCACTGGCTCAACCCAGTCTTCGAACCGGTGCGCCCAACCTTCGGGCAACCCGAGCGCCTTGACGAAGCCAGACGGCATATTCAAGAACCCTACGACCGAAGCCATGAACGCCAAGATCATCAATGGGATCGTGATGCGGCTGCCGGATTCGTGTGGCAGGCCGCCGTGGCCGTGAGCGTCGTCGTGGCCGTGAGCGTCATCGTGATCGACTGCCGCATGAACGTCATCGGTGTGGTCGTCGTGACCGTGAGCGTCTTCATGGGATCCACCACCTCGGTATTCACCGAAGAATGTCAGCATGATGACTCGGGTCATGTAAGCGGCCGTCAGGGCGGCCGTTATACAACCAAAGATGAATGGGATGGTGAAGGTCCCGTCGCCGCCGCCAGTTGCCGCAAGCCAGAACCCTTCACCGTCTTCGACCATTGCTCCAGGCTTACTAGACGAGGTGCCGGGCCAGACTTGGGCTCCGACCAGGATTTCGTCCTTCGACCAGAACCCAGCCAATGGCGGGATACCCATTAAGGCACCGGTGCCGATCATAAATGTCCAAAACGTCTTGGGCATGTACTTTCGTAACCCACCCATGTCGGACTTCATATCGAAGCTGTGGTGACAAGCGTGACTGACAGAACCAGCACCGAGGAACAAACAAGCCTTGAAGAAGGCGTGAGTGAACAGGTGGAACATACCAGCGGTGTAAGCGCCCATGCCGAGGGCGAGAACCATGTAGCCCAGCTGAGAAACCGTCGAGTAGGCCAGAACCTTTTTGATATCCCGTTGGACAAAGGCCAGCAGACCGCCGCCGACGGTAGTGATACCACCGATCAACGCCATCGCGTTAAGGTCGGTGCCCGGCATCATAAACCCTTCCCAGAACACCGGGTAAAGGCGGCCGATCATGTACACGCCAGCGACGACCATCGTCGCGGCGTGGATTAATGCCGAGACTGGGGTTGGCCCCGCCATCGCATCGGGGAGCCACGTATGGAGCACGAACTGGCCCGACTTTGACATGATGGCAGTCATCAGACAAAGGGCTGCTACCGAGAGGTGAAGCTGATTAATTTCACCGGCGACCGCCTGGCGATTAATTTCGGCGATGTCGAACGTTCGTTCAGCACCGAAGTATAGAACGATCATGCCGATAAGAAGGCCGATGTCGCCCACGCGGTTTGTAAGAAACGCTTTGAGGGCCGCGTCGGAGTTTGGTTTCTCTTCCCACCAATGGCCAATCAGCCCAAAGGAGCAAACGCCCACCAGCTCCCAACCAACGACGAGCTGTAACGTCGACGAAGACAGAACCATAAAGAGCATCGCTGCGGTGAACAACGACAAGAAAGCGAAGTAGTGGGTGTAGCGTCGATCGCCGTTCACATAATCGGTTGAATAGATGTGAACCAGGCCGGAGATGATCGACACGACGAACAGCATCATGATCGATTGGCCATCCACCAGTGTTCCGACAGTTACGCCAGAAGCCGCAGACGAATCGGTGCCCGTCTTAAACCAGCATGTATCGGTTATGATCGCTCCGCCGCGGACCTCTCCAGCAGTTGCAGCTTTGATGGATGATCCATTTGGGTTCGTCAGCGAAACCGTCTGGACCCCCGCCGTCGCTTCATTATCTGTTTGGTCGCCATTTGAATGACCATCATCATCAGAATGACCACCATCATCAGAATGACCATCATCGTCTGAGTGGTCGTCGTCTTCGAAACAGGCGTTCGGGATCGGTTCGCTGGAGCCTCCCTCGACCGGGTCGGTCGCCGCGAAACTAGCCTGAACATTCGATGAACCGGTAAACGCTACCGTTTGTACGCCACCTCCGAGACTTTCGGTCTTAGAATCCTCGCCTTCCTCAGATTCAGTCGACTTTTCGGAATGGCCTGCAGTGAAACCGATTTGGTCTACCCAGGTAAAGGTCGCAAACATCGAGATGGCAAAGACGGCTGCGATACTGGCCAAACCAATCTCGGAACCCTTCATGGGCAGTCGCTTGCCGAAGGCAAGTATCAGGAGAAACGACAACGCTGGAATAGCTGGAACTATCCAAATATTCTCAAAGATCCAAGGGGTCTCGTTGACCGCTCCAGCAGCTGCTAACAACATAGCTCTACCACTAACCCTTCAGCAGTTCTGCTTCGGAAACGTCGATACTCCGACGATTCCGGTAAATGAGTAACACAATGGCCAAACCAACCCCAACCTCGGCTGCCGCAACAGCAATGATGAACAGCGCAAATACTTGACCGGCAGCGTCTCCATGGAACGTGCCGAATGCGACCAGATTGATGTTGACAGCGTTGAGGATCAGCTCGATCGACATCAATACCAGCACGCCATTCTTACGAACGAGTACACCATAAACGCCAATACAGAAAAGAATGGCTGAGAAAATCAGGAACTGATTGAGGTACATGGCCTAGTCCTTCCTCGCTACAACGACTGCACCGATCAATGCTGCTAGCAGCAAGACCGACAATGCTTCAAACGGCACGATGTAAGTGCTGAAAATTTCGTTGGCGACCGCTTCGGTCTGAATTGGTTGGTAGTTCCCGCTCGGGATCTTGTCGTCACCGAACTCTTCGATAAGCGAATAGCCCATCACGGCGAACATTAAGACACCCACCAGAGCGCCAACCCATCGATGTTCATAGTCAAGGTCGGTCTCTTTGCCGATTTTGGCCCGGGTCAACATCACACCGAACAACATCAGAACCATAATCGCTCCGAGGTAAACGAGCACTTGGGTAGCGGCCGCGAATTCGGCCCCCAAAAGGACGTAGACGGCGGCAACCGACGAAAGTACAACTAGCAAGTAGAGAGCGGCGTGAACAACGTTAGAGGTCGAAACCATTTTGAGCGCTGCCGCAATTGCGACAACGGCGATCAAACCAAAGAAGACGTTAACTAGGTCGAACCCTACCGGGCTAAGCCCTTCTGTTTGAGCTACGAGTCCGATCATCGAGGGACCTTCTTAACCTTGACCTCAGCACCCTGTTCGTAAGATTCGAATTCGGGAACAGTTTCCATCCACTGGCCAAGTCGAGACTTGTCATGAAGAAGGTCGGCGATCTTCGGTTCAGAGTATTCGTACTCGGGTGACCAAAACAACGCTTCAAACGGGCAGACCTCAACACAGATTCCGCAGTACATGCACAGGCCGTAGTCGATGTCGAACCGGTCGAGCTTGTTGACGGTTCGCGGTTTGCCGCCTTCGCGTCGGGGCGGTGCGAGTGTCTTGTGGCCCTCGATGTAAATACACCAGTCTGGGCACTCGCGGGCACACAACATACATGACGTGCAGTTCTCTTCATGCAACGCAATTACGCCACGAGCCCGGGGCGCTAGTTCTTCTTTTTGGTGCGGGTACTGAACGGTTTCAGCGCCTTTTGTCACCGTCTTGGCGATCTCTTTAAATGTAACACCGAGGCCTTTTACGAGGCCGGGAACGATCTTTGCCATGTTAGAAGACAACCTTTAGTACGCCGGTGATGGCGATGTTGACGAGGGCGAGCGGGATGAGAACTTTCCAAGCAAATTTTTGTAGCTGATCTTCGCGGAAGCGTGGGAAGGTAAACCGAACCCAGTAAATAATGAACGTCAGCGCAAACATTTTGGCCAGCATGATGGCTGGGCCGATTACGTTGAATGCGTTCGAGTAGACGATAGCGCCGTCTACGGTCTCGGTAGCGAGCCCTGGGATGGCATCCATCAACGTTTGTGGGACGCCCCAGCCGCCGAGGAACAACACCGAGGCCATAAAGGCGAAGATGTTGGCGGTAGCGAACTCACCGATGAAAAACATAAGGAATCGAAAGCCCGAGTATTCGGTCATGTAACCCGACACAAGTTCGGATTCAGCGATAGGCATGTCGAACGGAACCTGGGTGAGTTCCGCTTGAACCGCAATCATAAAAATGATGAAGCCAACAAACTGGGTCAGGATGAACGGGTTGCCGATTCCGGGGATACCAAAGATCTCGCCCTGAATCTGGGCATCTACGATCTTTTGCATGTTCAGAGATCCCGCTTGGATAACTACGCCAACCACGGCAAGTACGAGCGGTAGTTCGTATGCGATCAGCTGGCCGGCTGCTCGAAGCCCACCGAGTAATGAGTATTTGCTGGCTGACGCCCAACCGGCCATCAAAATTCCGATAACCGAAATCGAGCTGACGGCGAGAGCGAAGAAGATGCCGACGTCGAGGTTGACAAATACTGCATCGGGTCCGAATGGGATAACCAATGCCAGCAGAAATGTGCTGATTAATACAATGTAGGGAGCTGCTTTAAAGACGAATCGGTCAGCCCGCTCTGGGACGATGTCTTCTTTCTGCGCAGATTTACCGACCTCGGCCAGAAGCTGCATCGAACCGTACGGTCCTGCTTCCATAGGCCCGAGACGGCTTTGCATAAAGCTGACCATCTTGAACAGGTAGATGTATACCGAAGGCCCGGCTGCACCTAAGACAACTACGAGGGCCAGAAGGAGTTTGAAAATTGCGGTTTGCCAATAGGCGAATTCGATTGCCGCCAACATCATCGATCTAGGTCCCCCAAAATGAAGTACAGCGAGGCCAGAATCGTGATGACGTCAGCCACATACGTGCCTTTTAGCAGCCACGGAGTGATCGACATATTGGAGAAACTAGCGGTTCGAACTTTGACCCTAAATGGGGTTAGTCCGCCTTGTGAAATCAGGTAGTAGCCCATTTGGCCAAGCGGGTTCTCGCATGCCACGTAAGCTTCGCCGGGAGGAACCTTAACCACCCGAGGCACTTTGGCCATTATTGGGCCGGACGGCAAGTTGTCCAGGAGTTGGCGGACAATGTGGCAGGACTCGCGGACCTCTTGAAGCCGAACCCAGTAACGTGCAAATGAGTCACCGTCCGGGTGTGTCCATACTCGCCAATCGACCTGATCCCATGCCAAGCCAACTGGATTATCGCGCCGTAGATCCCAGTCGACGCCCGAAGCTCGGATATTTGCTCCGGACAGGCCGTAAGAGAGCCCGACGTCAGCTGGGATGATTCCGATCCCGCGGGTTCGCTGTTCGAAAATTTCGTTTCCGACGACCAGGTCTTCAACCTGCTGGCAGAAGTATTCCATTTTGTCGAGCGCTCGACGGGTGTCTTCGATCCAGCCAGCGGGCAGGTCGTCTTTCAGTCCGCCTATCCGGTCAAAATTGGGGTGGAAACGCCCACCGGTAGCAGCTTCGATCTGATTGAGAATAAATTCACGATCTCGGAGCGCATAAAACATTGGGGTCACGGCGCCGAGCTGCACGCCCATATCGCCGAGGAACATCGAAACGTTGGCGATACGACCGAGCTCGAACAGAATGGTTCGAATCCACTGTGCCCGCGGTGGAGCTTCGACATCCATCAATTTTTCAGCCGCAAGGATAAACGGAACTTCGTTTGCGAAGCTAGACACCCAGTCGATGCGGTTGATCAGAGTGGTGACCTGCGGGTAGGTCCGCACTTCGGTGAGTTTCTCATAACCACGATGCATGTAACCCATCACCGGGTCTGCTTCGATAACTTGTTCGCCGTCAAGCCGAACGATAATACGCAACGTCCCGTGGGTGGCTGGGTGTTGCGGACCTATGTTGAGGGTCATGCCCTCGGCTTCAAGTTCGATGTTGACTCGGGCGTCGGTTGCCTGGGCGGCCGCGTAAGCCAGTTGGCGGCGTTCGTTGATTGCGGTCACTGCACTCCTCCGTCTTGAGGGTTCGACGTGGTGGCGCCCAACGGGGTTACCGGTTCGTCGGCTTCTAGCTCGGGCATTGGCTCAACGTCAACGATGCCTGGCCAAGGTTTGACCATCCGAGCGACGAGCGGGTAGTCCTTGCGAAGCGGGAACCCTTCGAAGTCGGTCGGCAGGTAGAGGTTCTGCATCTTTGGGTGGCCGTTGAACGAAATGCCGAACATTTCGAACGCCTCTCGTTCGTGCCAATTGGCGCCGGGGTAACTGTTGATCCAGGTGTCAACTGTGAGGTCATCGTCAGGAAGGTCGGCCTTAATATTGAGACCCAAGCCGGTTGAGAGACTCGAAACTCGAGCCATCACTTGGAAACGGGTGTCGCCTCCCGCGTACCCGTCTGCGCCAGTCTCGGTGTACTCGGACTCTTTGACCTCATCGACGTCTTCGTCGGATTTGAGCTGGATCTCGACTTCGGAGTCCATACTTCTACCAAATGGGGACTGTTTCCAGTCGACGGCCGTGAGCCAGTCAAAGTACCGGCACCGTTGTTTTTCGTAAAAGTACTCGGCAACCGGAGCCCATGATTCGCGAGTCACTCGAACCCACAGGTCGTGCCCCGGGTCCAGCCGAGTCTCAACGACTGCGGCGCCTAGGTCTGCGACGACACGTTCGAGTAAGGCTTCGCGGGCTTCGTCGACCACTGGTTCGACATCGGTGGCGGATGAATCAGCTGCTGAAGGCAAGAGGATCTCCCTTCCACTTTTCAACCATGTCTTCGTTTTGGATGATTTCTTGCAGCAAGACGATGCCTTCTAGTAAGGCTTCGGGGCGTGGAGGACATCCGGGAACGTACACGTCGACGGGAATAATTTGGTCGACTCCTTTGGTAACCGAATAGCTGTCCCAGTAGGGGCCACCACAGTTAGCACATGAACCCATGGAGATAACGTATTTCGGTTCCGGCATTTGCTCGTAGAGGCGCCGGATTGCGGGAGCCATCTTGTCGGTCACGGTTCCCGAAATGACTACGAGGTCGGCTTGCCGAGGACTTGCGGGTAGCGGTATGACGCCGAGGCGCATCACGTCGTACCGGGGGGATGCAAACGTTGCCGCCATCTCGATCGCACAACAGGCCAGGCCCCACTGGTAGACCCACAAAGAGTATTTGCGGCTCATGTTGAGCAGCTTGGTCAATCCTTTGGGGACCTTCCCCGATTCAACTAAACCCATCTACAGACTTTCTTTCTCACTACTTGATCACTCGTTCCGACTAAACATTGTTTGGTGTGGCCCTGACATCAGAGCTATACCCAGCGAAGGACTCCTTTTCGCCACGCATATACAAGCCCCAAAGCGAGAATGAATATGAATATCACCATTTCGACGAGGCCGAAGTACCCGAAGGTTTCTAGCTGTGTGGCCCACGGGAAGATAAATACTGCCTCAACATCAAACATCACGAAGAGCAGCGCAAAAATATAGTACCGAATCTGACTTTGTGACCATCCGTCGCCTACCGGGTTGACGCCACTCTCATAGTTCTGGACCTTTCCAGGGGATGGACGGTTGGGTCGGAAGATCGCTCCGAGGCCAATGAACGCTCCAACAACTCCGCACGCCAGCAGGGCGAACAGAACTACTATGAGGTAATCGCGAAGAAATGCGGACACGGTCTCCGATCCTACCTGGGGTGACACTACTCAACCAAAGTCGAGCCTGTGACTTTGGTGTGGAGATTTTGGACGCCCACTCGGGTTGAACCCAGTTTCGCGGCTGAGAACAAAACCCTTTAGGGTGGATCGCACATGACTAACAGCAATCTTCATTCTTCGAATTCGAATCATCTATCCGAAGCAAAGACGCTAAATATCGGCTCTATTACTGTCCCACTGCCGGTCGTGTTGGCGCCGATGGCCGGGGTGACCAATGCGCCGTTTCGAAGACTGTGTAAACAATTCGGCGCTGGACTGTATGTCAGTGAGATGATTTCGGCCCGAGCACTTTGTGAAGGGAGTAACAAGACTGACATGTTGGCACGCTTCGCTGAGGACGAAAACCCGCGGAGCCTGCAACTCGCTGGTGTAAACCCAACGTATATAGCCGAGGCTGTCCGACGGTTGCGTCACGATGATCGGGTCGACCATTTCGATTTAAACTTTGGCTGTCCGGTGCGTAAAGTTACTCGACACGGCGGTGGTGGAGCCTTGCCGTTTAAGCGCAAGCTCTATACCTCAATTGTCAAAGCCGCTATCGACGCAGCTGGTCCTGTTCCGGTCACGGTCAAGTTTCGGGTGGGGATTAGCGATGAACATGTCACCTATTTAGATGCTGGTCGAATCGCTGAAGATTTGGGGGCTGCAGCGGTTGCCTTGCACGGCCGGACGGTGGAACAGCTCTACTCCGGTGAGGCTGACTGGTCAACGATCGCCCGGTTGAAAGAGGCTGTCACGTCGATTCCCGTTCTGGGCAATGGCGATATTTGGGAGGCCGCTGACGCGCTTCGAATGATCGATGAAACGGGTTGCGATGGTGTGGTCATCGGACGTGGTTGCCTTGGGCGTCCGTGGCTGTTCGGACAGTTGGCTGCCGCGTTTCGGGGAGAACCTATTCCTAAACCGCCGACGACGGCTGAGGTTGCCGTGATTATGACTGAACATGCCCGGTTGTTGGTCGAATGGTTTGGAGATTTCAAAGGGGTTCGAGAATTCCGCAAGCACACGGCCTGGTATTTGAAGGGCTACCCGGTTGGTGGTGAAGTGCGGGGATTGTTGGGGCGCATCGACAGCTTGGATGAATTAGCAGCGTTACTCAATGGGCTACCTGACGTGAGTTTACCGGCAGAAAACTACCGGTCGTTTCGAGGCCACACGCGTGGCCCGCAGACCGTTTCGCTTCCTGAACATTGGCTAGATGACCCGTTCGATGATGCCTTGGCCGCCGCAGCCGGGGACTCACGAGCATCTGGAGGGTAGGACAGCGGAACAGACCGAGGCGAGTCGCCGAAACCAGGATAGACAACCAAAAGCAACCTTCTGGTAGGAATGTGTTAGACTAGGAGGCGACCGTCAGGTGGATTCGATCCCAATTTGACTGACGTTCGCCCTTCTCAGACCATTAGAGGAGAGCGCTTCGCTCTTAGGGGTAGCTGTCAGCATGAACAACAATTTGGATGAATCGGTGCAAGGTAGACGAACTTGGCTAGCAATCGTTGCCGCCCTAACGTTTTGTGCTGCCGGCGTGCTTGTCCTGAACCTCAATAAGTACAATGTCCCGCCGTTCTCATCAGGGGCGAGTGAGGGCGATAGCGTGTCCGAACCTCCTTCAACTACCGATGCTGGCGTTAGGGAGTTTCCTGACACCAACGATCTCAATGCGCTTGTCGAGGGCGCAGGCAAGAGCTGGGTGACCGGCCGTCAAGAAAACTTCCGGTTCACGGTTGCTGGCTCGGTGCCCGATCAGGAAACAAAAGATCTTATAGAACAAGCTGTTTTTGAAACTTACGGTTCCTACTCACGATCAAACATCGCTATCGAACCCTCATCCGGGGACGCTGCCTGGCTTGCATCAACGCCCGACGTCGTCAAGTCCTTTAGTTCGCTAATCACCGATGGAGGGTTTGCCCTCGAAAGCACCGCGCTTCATCTCCGAGGCACAACGCCCAACGATGCGGACAACGCCGCACTTCAGGAGTTAGCTAATTTACCGGGAATGCCGGGGTCCGTTAGCTCCGAAATCGAAGTATCCAACCTGAGAGACCCAGCGGTTATCGCTACTCGCGAAGCTGGCAAAGTCAATCTGGCGGGGAGATTGCCGACACAGGCGCTCCGCGATGAAATCGTAGCGACGACCGAGAAACTGTACAGCGCCGAAAACGTCACGACTAACATCGCGATCGAAGAAGACACCTACGCTCCATTTGTGCTAGCCCGGTGGGAGGAGAGTCTGAGTGCATTCTTCCCATTCGTTGAATACCGAGTCAGCATTGAGAATGGAACGTTCTCTGGGGAGTTACGCGGCGGGCTCGCCTTCGCTCAAGGAGAAGTGGAGCTGTCCGCGAGAGGCGAAGAATTCCTCCAGATCTTTCCCGCACTGGCTAACCGTACAAACGGTCCGGTTTTCGTCAATGGGCACACAGACGACGTGGGAGGCGGCCTGGCCAACTTGGAACTAAGCCAGCGGCGCGCCGAGGTGGTCAAGGCGGTTCTGGCGGGAACCGGAATCGACGAAGCGCGAATCGTCGCAACCGGCAAAGGAGATCTCGAGCCGGTCGCTCCGAACGACTCCGAGGAGGGTCGCGCCAGCAATCGTCGAGTCGAAGTGAAGTGGTCGCTCTAAGCCAACGGTAGATTTTTTCACGGGTACACGGCTGCACTCATCCGAGAAACAGCCGGAAGGGCCTCCCAGCCATCCTTGCAAGCAATCATCCTAAAGGATGACCCAAATATCAGGCGTCAGCGTGATCAACTACCGGTTCTTTGTGCCGTAAAGTAGAACGTATGGCCTTTCAGCAACGGTGGCAGAGAACATTTAGGAGTCGTCCATATCTGGCGGATTCTCTGCTTGCCATCGCGATCCTGTTACTCAACCTTTCGTTCCTTACGTTTCCGGTGCCAGCGTCGAGCAGACCGATCGATCTGTTTGCAGTCTTGCTAATTACGGTCCCAAATTTCGCTATCGTCTTACGTCGATCACGCCCAGTCCTGATGCTTTTTCTTGTCTTGCCACCCGGCTACCTGTATTGGGTGGTTGGTTACTACCCTACTTCGGGTTCGGTTGCCACCATGATGGTTTTGGTCTACTCAGTTCCCCTGTACACGGCTTCGCGTCGCAAGGCTACCCAGGCTCAGATAGTGTTCTTCCTAAGTCTTCTCGCCGTGCTTGTGGCTGGCTATTTCTATGCAGGAGAAGACGACGTAACCGTCGGGGTCATCGTCGTAAATATGGTTGGATTTCAAATGGTCTGGATAGCGGGCGAAACACTAGCTCGTCGTCGTGCCTCGATCTCGGAACTAAAAAAGCAAGTCCGGCTTGAACAAGAAAAACAACAGGAGCTAGCTGTCCAGGCCGTCGTAGTTGAACAGAACCGGATAGCGCGCGAGCTCCACGACATCGTGGCGCACTCGATGTCGGTCGTCATCGTTCAGGCCCAAGGGGCGACGCGAATGGTAGGCAAAGATAACACCCGGGTCGAAGAAGCGTTGGGGGCTATCGAATCGACGGGGCGCCAGACCCTGACCGACATTCGAGGTATCGTCGGGCTGCTTCGCAGCAACGACGAGAATCAGCCGACCCCAAGTCTGGAGATGATTGAAGACTTGGTCGACGCGTCGCGTCACGCCGGACTCCCAACTGAACTCACCACATTGGGTGAACGGCGTAACCTGCCAATGATGATCGAACTCTCCGCATATCGCATCGTTCAGGAATCGTTGACCAACGCTCGCAAACACGCTGGACCGAATGCCGAAGCCAGCGTCGAAATCGACTATTTACCTCACGGAATCTCAATTAAAGTAGCCGACACCGGTCGGGGCGCAGCCTCCTATTCGAACGGTTCAGGTTTCGGCCTGGTCGGCATCCGCGAACGGGTCGAAGCATTTGGCGGCCAGTTTGAACACGGTCCACGAACCGGCGGCGGTTACCGGGTTACAGCAACATTACCAGTGGAGGCAGTGTGAGCGATCCATCCGAACCAACATCGACAGACCAAGCGTCCATAGACCGAAACCGGTCGGGTGGCCGTCCAATCCGGGTGGTAATCGTCGATGACCAGCCACTCATACGTGCCGGGTTTTCGATGATCCTAGCGGCCGAGGAGTCGATCGAGCTAGTCGCCGAGGCCAGCAATGGTCGGGAAGCGTTAGAAGCAGCGCGAACCCACCGGCCTGACGTTGTCCTAATGGATATCCGGATGCCAGTAATGAACGGAATCGAAGCGACGAGAGAGCTGAAGGAATTATGCATAGAGACAGCGGTGCTCGTCCTCACGACATTCGACAACGACGAAAACGTTTATGCCGCACTACGGGCAGGCGCTTCGGGTTTTCTGTTAAAGGACACGCAACCGGACGAACTGGTAAATGCAATCGAAGTCGTAGCCGCCGGACAGTCGCTACTATCACCAACCGTTACCAAGAGATTGATAACGACCTTCGCCAACATGCCTGACGAACTTCAACCAGATCCCGGCATGACCGAGCTAACTCAACGCGAAAACGATGTCCTTCTTCTTATTGCCGCAGGCATGTCAAATGCGGAAATAGCCGCTCAACTTTTTGTCGGAGAGACCACAGTCAAAACCCACGTTGGGCACATCCTCACAAAGCTAGACGTCCGCGACCGGCTTCAAGCTGTGATCACTGCATATGAGACTGGGCTAATTCGCCCCGGGCAGAACCGCCAAAGCGGGACCACTGCCTAGAGCAAAAACCCACCTAGCCCAGCTGAGGTTTCCAAATTCTCCCGCCACGATAACAGGCCGTGGCTTCTCCTCCTTGAGGATGAGGCTAAAACAGTCTCCAGGTCGACGTCTTATGTCTCTTGAAAGACCATGATGGTTATCAAGCAACATTCCGCCCAGCTACGAGGAGAGACAATGTCTACACAGGCGAATAGTTCAGACCAAGCCACCGGCCAGACAACCGGGAAACCTGCTGCCCAAGCAGTCGGCGCGTCGAAAATTTATGGGGCGGGCGAAACCGAAGTCGTCGCATTGAACAACATCGACGTCTCGTTCGAGGCCGGGCAATTTACTGCCATCATGGGCGCCTCCGGCTCGGGGAAATCAACTCTCATGCACTGCCTGGCTGGCCTCGACCGTCTGACATCGGGTTCGGCCCATATTGGCGACGTCAACATTTCAGAATTGAGCGAAAAGGAACTGACCCTGCTTCGACGAACAAAAGTTGGCTTCGTCTTTCAAGGGTTCAACCTTATTCCAACGTTGACGGCAATCGAGAACATCAAGCTACCGATGCAGCTCGGCCGACAAAAACCCAACGATGAACTCCTCAACGAAGTTATCGATGCCGTCGGCCTTAGGGATCGTCTAAGCCACAGACCGACCGAACTGTCCGGCGGTCAACAACAACGCGTAGCCGTCGCCCGAGCGCTAGCGTCAGGACCCGACGTCATCTTCGCCGACGAACCAACCGGCAACCTCGACTCAGCTACCGGGGCCGAAATTCTTGACTTCATGCGCCGAGCGGTTACCGAATTCGGGCAGACAATCGTGATGGTGACACACGATCCAGTAGCGGCATCGTACGCCGACCGAGTCGTGGTTCTCGCCGATGGCAGCATCGTCAACGAAATTCACGATCCGACTACCGAGACCATTTTGACCGCCCTCGGCTCGACCACTCGCGCCTAGTCGACTAGTAGCAGAAAGGAAAATTCTATGTTGAAATTAGCGTTGAAGAACCTACTCAACAACAAGCTTCGACTAAGCCTCACCGCGGTAGCCATCGTACTTGGCGTCGGGTTCGTCGTTTCGTCCCTTGTGCTTCGAGATGGGCTCAAAGACAGCTTCGATAGCTTGTCTGAAGAAATCGTCGGGCAAACCGACCTCCAAGTAACCCCCGCCGATGACTCGAAAGAGTCGCTTAACGTCGCCGACATCGAGACCATTCGAGAAGTCGAAGGCGTTAAGGTCGCTGAAGGTAGCGTCAGTACAGAAACAGACCCGACCAACCCGATCCAGGCAATCAAAAGCGACGGCACCACTATCCCCATTCAAGGCCCGCCGCAAATTGCGTTCGGCTGGGTCGAACAAGACGAACTGGGTTCGAACGACATTGAGGAAGGTAGCGTACCGACCGCCGATAACGAATGGATAATCGACGTTGACGCTGCCGCCGACCATGGCTTCGAGATCGGGGAAACATACGACTTCGTAACACCGGACGGCCGCAAGTCAGCCGAACTCGTCGGAACATTCCGCTTCGGCGAAGAAAACGACACCTTAGGGGCGACGCTCTACGGATTTACGAATGACACAGTGCGTGAGTATCTCGGCGTAGACGACGACTATATAAACGTCGTTCAGATTCGCACCGAAGACGGAGCCGACATCGAAGAGGTTCTGGAACGGGTTTCGGTAGCGATGGGCAACCCAGCCGACTCCACTTTTGAAGCCGGCGAAGAGAGCGAGGGTATACGGGCGATCGTCAAAGATAAGACCGACCTGATCTCAGATATCCAGGGGCAGTTTGACATCGGGCTTAACATCTTTTCGGGCATCTTGCTGGGGTTCGCCTTGGTCGCATTGTTTGTATCAATATTTATCATTGCAAATACGTTCGCGATAGTGACTGCTCAGCGAGTACGGGAGCTCGGGTTGCTCCGAGCAGTAGGCGCCACTCCAAGACAAATCCGCGTTTCGGTATTAGCCGAGTCGGTTGTCATCGGTGTTGTCGCTTCGTTACTGGGCATCGCCGCTGGCGCACTGATTGCCTTGGGCCTGGCAGGGGTTATCGATGCGCTCGGATTTCCTATCCCGCCGTTTGAACTAATTGTCTCCCCTGCCACGGTGATTATTGCCTTGGCAGTAGGGACGATCGTAACGGTAGTATCGGCAATCGTTCCAGCGTTCGCCGCATCTCGAACATCACCTATTGCCGCTATTACGGGAGCGTCAGATTCTAATCGCAATTCGGTTGGGCGTTACATTGTAGGCGTTCTTGTTCTACTGGCTGGGGCGGGACTGCTGGCGGTTGGGTTGTTCGGCGGCGGTGAGTCGGTCGTTGAGATCATCACCCCGCTTGGCGTGGGTGCGGCGGTTTTGTTCATCGGCATCACCTTGTTAAGCCCACTGTTCGCCAGCCGGATCAGCCGGACGCTGGGCGCTCCATTCCGACCGTTGTTTGGAATTACAGGTTCACTGTCCAAAGAGAACGCGGCCCGAAACCCCCGGCGCACTTCAACGACGGCCGCCGCTTTGATGATCGGGCTTTCGCTGGTCAGCATGGCGATGGTGTTGGGAGAGTCGTTCAAGGCCGAGTTCAACCGGATTTTGGAAACGAGCATCCAAGCAGACTATTTGGTCGCCGGCCAAGGCAACGACATTCCGTTTGAAGTGGTCGATGTACTCGAAGACGAAGACACCTTCTCCCAAGTTAGTTGGGTTAGCCATGGTCTCGGCGAGGTGGCGAACAAGCCAGTTGACGTATCGAAGGCTAACGATGACGGCGGGTATGACGTCACTGTCTCGGCCGCCAATTATTCGACCCTCGATGGCCTTGTCGACCTGGAAGTCGCGGAAGGTTCAATCACCGGTATCGATGATGACAGTGTCGCTATTCTTGACACGGTAGCTGAAGATCTGGACGTCGGAATCGGAGACGACTTTGAGCTGATACTCAACGACGGTTCGGTAGCCAACCTGAAGATTACCGCTATCTTCGAAAGTGGGCAGACGAGCGGCGACACCCTCGTGTCGTCCAGCCGGTTCGATCAAGCAGCAGAAGACGGCGGACTGCAGCTGGTCCTGGCCAAACGAAGCGAATCGTCGACCGTGGCCGAAGGTGACGCTGCCTTCGACGATATTGGAGCCCTCTACCCCAACTTGGCATTTGATTCGGCGGCCGCATTCCGGGAGTCACTCTCGTCACAGATCGACAACATCTTGAACGTTCTGACTCTTCTGCTGGCACTTGCAATCATTATTGCCTTACTCGGCATCGCTAATACATTGGCACTTTCAGTGTTCGAACGAACTAAAGAAATTGGCCTACTGCGCGCTGTCGGCATGTCCCGCCGACAGGTGCGACGGATGATCCGACTCGAAGCCAGCCTAATATCGGGACTTGGGGCGGTGCTGGGAGCAACTATCGGTGTTGTACTGGGCATCCTGGCGGTGATTGCCATACCAGACAACTTCGTATCGGAACTAGCAGTACCGTGGCCTCGGATCTTTATCCTGGTCGTACTTGGCTCGCTATCCGGGTTGATCGCAGCCTTGCTGCCTGCATTCCGGGCGGCGCGTATGGCGGTGTTGACGGCGATCGACAGTTAATACCCCCAATCCCTATCGCCTATCGTTTCGAAGCTGGCAAGTCTCACCCAATCTGAGGCTTGCCAGCTTTATGCATGTCGAAAGTTCTTAAATAACGTCCTGAGCTGGGGTTATGAGTCCAATTAGTCGCGAGGAACCCTGGTTTATGAATGCCTAATTAGTCCGGTATTGCAGTATTTCTTCATCTAGCAAGCAGGTATGGAGATCTAACTTACATGGCGCTCAACATTCAATCAACAAACCTCTACCGGTCATTGGAAACAGACTGGCGACGCCGGTCCCGCTCAAGGCAATGGCGACAGGCCGTAGGCGAGCTGTTCACACCAACAGACAAACCCGGATCAAGCCCTATGGACGCTACAACCGTCATCGACCTGATCGGCGAGCTCGGAGGATCCACGGGAACAAGATACGTTCCTCAAGAGAGCCGCCGGGCCATCGGCCGGATCGTCGATTTGGCGGCGGACAACGCGACCGCCATGCGTATAAGCCTGCAAGCCTTGTTGGTATCGGTTGACAGTTACTGGTGGCCGTTGAAGTTCAAGTCGTTTGACACCGAACACGCTCTGTCCGAGCTGATGATGTTCGCCTTCATCGAGTTGTCTGATTCGTCGAAGGTGAGCGCCACACGTCGAGACCCGTTGGCTTGTGTCCGCACCAACGCGACTAATCGCGCCCTATCGTCATTGCGAACCCAACAGCGACGCCGCAACCTAACCGAGCCGCTTTCCTCGCCAACAGGCGGGCGGCTTGAAGATGGCGAAAAATTGGTCTCCGAAATCGAGACATCTCTTCAACTAATGACACTTGATATTTCGAGTGAAACAGGGCAGAGCGATCTGTGCGCAGCCAGCTTTGTTCTACATCGGGGTTTCGGACTGTCTTTCCAAGACCTCGCTCGCTCGAGTAACGAAAGCAAGGCAACCCACCACCGTCGGAGCAAAAAGATAGAGAAGGCTCTTCGGTCGAAATACTGCCCCGCCTAAACCTATTTAATTTCCCCCCCCAATAGACGCAGCCCCGTTACCTCCTTCGGCGAAGGTAACGGGGCTGTTTTTATGTAGCAGGTCTAGCTACCACCGAACCGACCCTGGTAGCTCGCACCAGCGCAGCACGTACTAGGTCTAACACGACCGATCGCTACGAGTTGAGGCTCTCCCGGCAGTACACAATCTGGTTCGCTATCTCTTCGGAACGCAAATCGGCACATGACCGAAACGCCGACTCACGAGATTGACTCCCGAGGACGGCGCCACAAAGTGAGACTACGACAGGGTTCCTTTCAGAACCAGCCGAGATCTCTTCGAGAAGAATGTAGGACGGGGCATCCTGATAGGCTGCCCAAACCACCCAACGCACCACTTCAACCACAGAGTCATTGGGAGATAGAGCGTTATATCCGAGCTCGTCTTCAACCAACAGCGCTTCTCGAATCTCAGGATGATCTACGACCTCAAGCGCCGAATCGACTGCAACTTCAGCTGAGTGCCCCAACAGAAGTGAAGCCTGGAATTCAACCAAGGCGATAGAGGCTTGGACGACCAACGGAGTGAAGTGTGTGATCGCTACAATCTCGGCAGCTCGTTCAACCCTCCGGTCACGGACCGATTCACAAAGTGAAACGCCAAGCGTTCGACTCATGGCGTCACATCGGGTAGAACTTCCGCCACCCCATAAGTCCCCTGAATTCTGGAAACCCTCCAGCATCCGTCGCGACTCGTTTGACAGATCTTCACAGTCCAGAATGATCGACATCCGTCTCAGTAATGAGTCGACAGTTGAGGACTTCTCCGAATTGCTTTCGAGTAGGGAAAACACACTCCAAAAAGCGGAGTCGAACGGCTCGGAAGATCCGAAGCCTGCGCTCGGGTCTGCCACTTGCAAGCCCACAAAAAAGCCGTCGATTGCCGCCTTGATACGCGTCTGATTATCTGTTTCTTCCACACTGCCCTCCAACCGGCAACAGCAAGCTATGTTGTCTCGCTTCCACTATTACCCAGAAGTAGAAGTAGATTGCCGCAAATCGTCTACCCGATCCGCCAACTCCAAAACCTTACTCGACAAGCTTGTTGAAAGAAAGTCACCCTCTTCATATTTTATCAAAATATGAGTTTTGGTTCCTAAAGAACTGAGTTCGCGTCTTCGATGTACTGGCCATGACCCGGGGCAATGGTCTTGATTCGAAACGACTTCACCTTGGCCGGAAATTCTTCTGGCACATCCGTCGGACCTATATGGTCCCCCGAGAGCAATGTCCGCTCCTGCTCTAAGACAAACGAAAAGCGCCCGTCGTCGCCGTCGGTAAGCGCAACAGCTGTAATCCGGAATTCGGTAGCATCTATTTTGAAGCCATCGCCAAGAATTTGGTCCGCCCCATCAAAACCGGCGGGCGCCAACAGCTCGGCGCCCGTAAGCTCCTTCAACTCCATCGCCCCGGCCGAATACTCCGACTGTGCGTCGGTTAGCACGATCCATCGGATACGGTCACCCCCGCAACCATATAGGACATCCAAGTGGCTCCTATCTCCGGGCCCAGGGTCGATGATAACGATCTCGTCGATGCCGACGAGATAGGTGTTGAGTCCGGGTTCACCATCGGTCGACTCACATGCGATACGTCGAACGAGCGGACTCAGTGCTCGGGCTACGCCTGGAGTAATGGGCGGGAGGGGTGCGGTTTCGTCAATCATTAGGTCTGGGGCTCCTGAACCCTTCTCAGAGTAGTTCGGGGGGATTTGATGAAGTGGAATCTGTTTTGGGGGAAGAGTCATCGACATCGACAACATCGACATTAACAATATTGCCACGTCCGTAACGTCTGAATGACGTTATGGTTTGGATTGGGCCAGTTGGAATGTGTTGCACTACATGCTTACCGATCGTCGTAGATAAAGCGCTGCGTATTGGTGTAATTAAAAGCAACAGGCCAACCACTCCTGTCAAGATTCCCGGGACGGCCAACAACAAGCCAGCAACAACCAGGGCAGTCTGGTCACCTGCTTGTCTGGCGGACACGTCCCCGCCAGAGTCAACGAGCTGACTGACCCCACGACGCAATACTTTGGGTGCAAATCTGACTAAGTAATACAAGCCAGCGATGCTTAGCAACAACGCAACTAGCGTCACACGGAAAGCGCCGAAGGCTTTAGCCAAATATACGAACAAGAAAAACTCAACAACTGCGACAACAAAAACAACGAAAGCAGGCCGAGAAAGCATCGCTTTTAAGTTTACACCAGTCTTGAGTCAGTAAAACTCCATAGAGCCAGAAGCAACAAACCGCAACAGCAGGATAAACCGTTGAAGTGTCAGCAGGACAGCCAACATAGCCATTAGCATTTAACTGTGAACATTCCACCATCGGTAGACAAGCTAGCTCGATCGATCG
The DNA here is from genome assembly GCA_964551835.1 of uncultured Acidimicrobiaceae bacterium. Lineage (GTDB taxonomy): Bacteria > Actinomycetota > Acidimicrobiia > Acidimicrobiales > SZUA-35 > JAHDCC01. Next base: position 35,192 of record CAZKEM010000072.1, read on the forward strand.
ACCACCACGATCTGCCCTGGCCGATCTTGGTCGAAGTCGCACGAGAAGCAATCGACACCGACAACGTCGACGAAATCGAGCTGTTGGCCGCCAAGCGACAACGCCAACTACTCGGTCCGGTCCTTAACGGCACTGGCGTTCTTCTTCACACCAACATGGGACGTGCTCCACTGGCGATAAGCCAAACCGCGTCTTTCTCCAATCTCGAAATAGCCCTTGAAACCGGGCAGCGCGGTAGCCGCCAAGACCCAATCGGAACGTTGTTAGCATCGACCTGCGGAGCCGAAGCGGCGATGGTTGTAAACAACTGCGCCAGTGCGCTGATGCTCGCACTCGCCGCCCTCGCCGGCGGTAAACGAGTCGCCGTGAGCAGAGGGGAACTAGTTGAAATCGGTGGCGGCTTCCGCGTGCCGGACGTGATGCGTCAGTCTGGCGCAGAACTTGTCGAGGTTGGCACGACCAACAGAAGTCGCCCAGGAGACTATCAAAGAGCCGTCGAGGACCAGAACGTGACGCTGGTGCTAAAGGTTCACCAGTCTAACTACAAGATCGTTGGCTTTACCGAGGAGGTAACGGTCAGTGAACTAGCCAAACTCGACGTGCCCGTACTAGCCGACATCGGTTCCGGCTTACTAGATTCGACCTGCCCATGGCTACCGAATACCAAGCCTCCAGCATGGCTCGAAAATGAGCCAGCGGCCCGCCAGACCCTCGAAGCGGGAGCGAACCTCGTTCTGTTCAGCGGCGACAAACTCTTTGGGGGGCCGCAAGCCGGCATTCTCGCCGGAGACGCTGACCTTATCGCTCAGTGCGCAGCCCACCCTCTAGCGCGAGCTACGAGGCCAGGCGGACTGGTGCTCAAAGCCCTTCAGCAAACCACGCTTTCATATCTTCGTCGCGACGGGAATGCCATCGAATTCTGGAGAATGGCGATGGTCGATCCTCCCGAGCTCGAACGACGAGCCCACGCTGTCGCCAAAGAAGTCGGCGGAGGTGCAGAATGCAACGGTCTCGAGGTTACCCAAACCGAATCGGTTGCGGGAGGCGGTACGCTGCCAACAAAAACAATTCCCAGTTTCGGGCTTAGGCTTCGTGGGGATCATAGG
>CAZKEM010000073.1:0-16460 GCA_964551835.1 uncultured Acidimicrobiaceae bacterium
GGCGTGTTCCGTGCCCCTTCTTCAAACGAACTGGTCGACGATGTTCCGGGAACCCTTTATGCCGACGGCGCAATTTTTGACCCACAAGCCAACTCTTGGAGGTCGATCCCGGACGGTCCGCTGGACGGGCGCAGCGGCGCAGTTACGGTAGCAACCCCGGAAGGAATACTCGTTATCGGCGGCGAGGCGAACAGCGAGGCCATGACAGATGGCGCTATCTTCGACCCTGAGTCCGTGAGGTGGACAAAGAGCCCGGACGCCATGACCTGTGTACGTGATGCCGTCTGGGACGAACTAGGAGACCGGGTACTCTTAGCATCGTGTTCATCCAATGACGACACCCAAACCGAAATCTCATCTTGGGATCTTCGGTCTGAAAAATGGACTAACCACAGTCGAGTCCCCTTTACAGATGTCAGATTCGAAATTGTCGGAGACGTCGTTCTAACCAGTTCGAGTGCGGGGAACATAGCGAGCCTCGACCCCCGAGACGAATGGCGAACCGAAGCAGAACTACCCGGTTCTTATGTGCAAGGTCGACAAACCATCGAACACTTTACCTTTATCGACAACGCTAGTGAGGTCACCGTCTTTGTAACCCCAAGAGACCCCGCAGACGGCATTCGCCTTTACGCCCTCAGGCCATCCGAAAAAGACAACGCCTACTCTTGGGTACTTCTTGGCACCATCGATATCGACACCCCGTCATTACCCGACCCCTACGTGGCTGAGGTCAACGGCCTTGTCGTTGCATCTGTCTCGCGCGGGATCTTGGTGTTTGACTCCGCAAAGAACAAAGTACAAGTGATTCGGGGCGACAACCCTGCACGCACTGACCGATCCGGCGCTTCGGTGGGCGTTACTTCCGAAGGCCAAGTTATTCAGTGGGGCGGAAGGACCTCGGATAGAGACAACGACAACACCGACGGCGTCTCGGTCAACACGGGAACAATCTGGAACCTGTCGGCTCGTTAACTATTTGTTGGTACGCCCAGAGGGACTTGAACCCCCAACCGTCTGGTTCGAAGCCAGATACTCTATCCAATTGAGCTATGGACGCCTAATACTCCAAGTCTAGTCCCAAGACAGCGGCAGAACACGCAATTTTTTTCTCTGGGTTCGCTAGGACACATTATCTCCCTCAGCTTTATCTACAATGCGAGGTTAGCGTAAGCTGTAAGAAACATAGCGGGTGCGGACCCGCCAGGCGCGATCAATGATGCTCAGCGCCCTATTTATGGGAAGGTGAGCAATGGACGCGATAAACGCGTTGTGGATTATGGTGTCGGCAGCCCTTGTGCTGCTGATGGTGCCAGGTTTAGCACTGTTTTATGGAGGTATGGGTCGTTCGAAGAACATGCTGAACATGTTGATGATGAACGTGATCTGTCTCGGAATAGTACCGGTCGTTTGGATAACCGTCGGCTATAGCCTGTCGTCCAACGGCGGTGAAGGTACAAGCAAGTGGATCGGAAACCTCGATTCAGCGTTCCTGCGGGACGTACCATTGGTCGAAGGCACAGACAGCCCGCTACTGCTGGTTTTCTTCGCTTTAACGTTCGCATGCATCACTCCGGCGCTAATTTCTGGCGCTGTCGCTGACCGCATGAAATTCTCGGCCTGGGTTACCTTCGTCCCAATCTGGCTCCTCGCTGTTTTTGTTCCAGCTTGGGCATGGGTCTTCCGTGGAAACGGGTTCCTTCAAGCTCGAGGCAGCTTAGACTTCGCTGGCGGAACGGTCGTCCACGTCGCCGCCGGTGCCGCCGCACTGGCCTTGGTCACGGTTCTAGGCAACCGCAGAGGTTGGCCAGCAGAACCAATGCCACCGCACAATTTACCGTTCACTATGATCGGTGCCGGGCTTCTCTGGTTTGGCTGGTTCGGGTTCAACGCTGGTTCAGCACTTGCCGTCGATGGCGTGGCAGTACAAGCGTTTGTCAATACGTTCGTGGCGGGAGCGATCGCGATGTTGGCCTGGCTAGTCGTTGAATACATACTGGATGGACACGCAACGTCGCTGGGTGCAGCGTCTGGAATCGTCGCTGGACTCGTTGCGATAACGCCTGGGGCTGGGTTCATGGGAACCTGGGGCGCCGCCGTTGTCGGCTTTGTCGCTGGCATCCTGTGTGCGTTGGCGGTTCGAGCGAAGTTCAAACTCGGATACGACGACGCATTCGACGTCGTCGGTGTTCACCTCGTCGGCGGACTCGTCGGCGGTGTACTCATTGGAGTAGTCGCCGATAGTAGCGTGTTCGGTGAGGTTGACAAAGCAAAGGACGGTCTACTCGCTGGAGGTAGTGTCCATCTCCTACTCGAACAGATCTTCGCCAATATCTTTGTGCTGCTGTTCTCTTTCGTAGCGACGTTTATTATCGCCCACGCCATCAAGGCGACGATTGGGCTGCGGGTTTCGGAAAGCGACGAAACGGCAGGCCTGGACTCGGCGCTCCACGCCGAATCGGCATACAACTAAACGCCACGTCTTGGGACAAACTTTGTTGAGGGTTTGAGCTGGCTTCGAATCTGCTCAAACCCTCAATTTCCAAATATTAGGTACGCAACATAGCTCAAACGCGGGCAGCCTCGTTCGGAGAAGGTCCGCCCTTTACGGCAACTCGTAGCGGTCGGCTACGCGGACAACAAGGCCGTCAACCAGTAACGTCGCGGCCACTCGTTCGGCCCGGTCGAAGTCGTCACCCCAACCCATTATCTTTGGCGCGTCGGCTTCGTCGACCGGACCGTCCTTTAAAGCAGCAACCAGGCGGCCTCGACCCTGACGGTCCGAACCTTCAAACGTCGACTGAGGGGTCGAAACCCCAGCCGAACCTTTCGCCGGGTCGGCTACGACGTCATCGCCTCGCCAACGACAACCATTGACGATTGGGCACACTTCGCACATCGGACGCTTAGCTACGCAGACCGCGGCGCCAAGGTCTAGCATCGCCTGGTTCCATGCCCAACCCTCCCCTTCGGGCACGGACGAATCAGCTGCGGTTTGGGCTTCGGGTCGAGTAAGGGTTCGCCCAGCTTGTCGAGCCAAGATGCGGGCCACGTTCGTATCGAGAACTGCGTCGTCATAGTCGAACGCAAAAACCCGAACAGCTCGGGCCGTATAGGGGCCAACTCCGGGAAGGCTCAACAAATCAGCCAGCCCTGAAGGCACATCGCCACCAAAACGTGACTCGATTTCGGTAGCGCACCGATGCAAGTTCACAGCCCGCCGGTTAAACCCGAGACCCGACCACATCCCGATTAGCTCAGCGACCGGGGTTTCGGCGCACGCCTGCGGGGTTGGAAACCGTTCGATGAACTCGGGCCATCGTTGCTCTATCCGAGCGACCTGGGTCTGTTGCAACATGATTTCCGACAACAGAACCCACCACGGGTTTCGTGTCAGTCGCCACGGAAGGTCACGCCCGTTAGCCGCGTACCATTCCAACAACTTCATCCGCTCTTGAGCGATAATCATCAAACCAAACCTTACGGAGCTAGCAAACGGAAACCTCGGTGCGGACGGCTCGACCGAGTTATGATTGGGAGCAATCGAGCGATAGTGGTTCTCGATCGACGACCAGTGAGCGGCTTGAACCCAGAAACGGCAACAATGGTTACAGAAGACCCAACCGATCTACATGATTTGATAATCGTCGGAGGTTCAGCAGCTGGACTATCCGTTGCCATTTCGGCGAAGCGAAGTGGCATCGATAAGGTCCGAATAATCGCCAACGGCCCTTCAGTAGCCTTCGACGAATTCGCTGAAGAAAGCGGCCTCAATATCGGTTACGACGAATCGGTCACGGCCATAGATGCCAACGGTGACAACGTCAGCGTCGTCACCGACAAGGCTACCTATTTAGCCACCGGGTGTCTTATCGCTTCTCGTAAAGACGACCCTCAGTGGTCCCCGCCAATTACATTTCCGACAAACCCGGGGGTAGCAGTCGACTCGCTCCCTGAAGACCTCGCAGGGAAAGACCTACTAATCGTTGGCCAAACCGACAACGCGGTCGAACTGGCATACACCGCAGCCAGCGAGGGGGCGACCGTCGTCGTCTCGGCCAAAGGAATGGACCCCGGCAGCCTTTCTCCTGCGGCCGGACAGATGCTGCGCCGTCTTGAACGCGAACGCCGAGCCACCGTACTCTACCGATCAGCACCGAAATCGATCGCCGTCTTTGATGAATGCCCGGTAGCCGTCTTCGAAGACCGGAGGGTTCCCGATCTCGAATTCGACTCAATCGTATTCGCTTCCGAACACGGACCTGCTACGTCATCACTGAACGTTACTCCGGAGGCGATGGCTTCAGGGCGGGTCATTCTGATAGACGAACCCAACGAAGACACCGATAGCCCGGTTGGTGACGGCTGGCAGGTGAGCAGCGTCGTTGCCAACGCGCTGTTCCCCGAGATTGACTTTGGCGAAGAACCAACGACGTCCGAACGCCGACGATCACACGTCGGGGCAATCGAACAGTTGCGAGACGAATACTACAACGCAACGATTACCCATTTCGAACCTACCCATTCGGACTTGTGGGTTCTTCGAGTTAAGCCAGACGTCGGCGAAGCCAACTATAAACCAGGCCAGTACGCAACCCTCGGCTTAGGGTTCTGGGAAGACCGAGTAGATGATGCGGTCGACATTGGCTTAGACGGTCGGTGGCATAAACTCATCCGCCGAAGCTACTCCATCTCCCACCCAATCTTTGAAGAGTCCGGTTACCTCGCCCATCGTTCCGATAGCGACGAACTCGAGTTTTATATTGTCTTGGTTCCGCCGACGGCAGACAATATCCCAGCGCTAACCCCAAGGTTGGCCCTAAAAGCTCCGGGGGACCGAATCTTCCTAGGCGCAAAAGTAACAGGACGATACACGCTCGAAGACATAACCGACCCGGATACCGCGGTGGTGTTTCTCTCGACTGGCACCGGGGAAGCCCCACATAATGCGATGGTCGCCGAACTCCTCCAAAAAGGGCATCAGGGCCCAATCGTCTCCGCGGTTACGGTGAGGCGGTGGGCTGATCTTGGATACATGGATGCTCACCGCAAGCTTGAAAACAACTTTGACAACTACCATTACCTGCCATTGCCGACACGGGAAACCGACGTCGAGAAACGTTACTTACAAGACCTTCTCGGCAGCGGCGATATCGAATCGGCGATAGGGCAGCCACTAAACCCGAAAGACACCCATTTCTTTCTGTGCGGGAACCCTGACATGATCGGGCTTCCGGAGAAAATCGACGGCAACGTCGTCTTCCCGGAAACGACGGGGGTCGTGGAGATACTCACCGACCGGGGCTTTACCCTGGCGCAGCGAGGTGTTGAGGGAAATATCCACTACGAGGAATACTGGTAGATCTCCGTTCGCCGGTCACTTCTCAAGGGCTTTCACAGGTCTCGTCCTGATGCTGCCGACTGTTTCACGGATCTCCGGTAACATGTCGCGTAGTACTCCCGGGCACTCGGTCGCTGCCCAGTCGAGGTGAGCCACAATATTGGCGACGTCTCGCTCTGCTTGGTTTACCGGGTTGATATAGGTGCCATCGCCGAGAGGGTCAAGGTTATAGATCGTCGACATTAGGATCAAAATAGTCGTGAGCGACTGAATAGCTTCAGTGGTTGGTTCCTGATCGACGAAGTTGCCGAGCAAGGCGATGCCAAAGTTGCCTGAGTTGAATCCACCGACGTGGGCGCCCTGGACAGCTTTGAACCTGAGTTTCCCGTCAGAGAACTCCACAATGGTACCGGGTAGGAAACCGCTGCCGGAGTAGCGACCTTCGTAAATATTGCCGCGTTCGTCGACGAGAAGGTTATACCCGATATCTCCAAAGTTTCGCTCAATCGTCTGAAACTGGTAGATAGCGCGAACTCGTGCCGCTGGGTCAGGGTCATTGTTTTCGGTAGCCGAATGATGAATCGTAATTTTCTGGAGATCGTGGAACGACGGTGGCGAACCCCACCGATCGTTGCCGTCGTCGTCGAATCGGAGGTCTTCGACGTTGTCACCGCCCCACGCCGCTCGACTAAAATACCGAGGGATTCTATGCCTTCGACGAGCGTCATGAGAAATAGCCGGAAAGGCACCGCTTCGCTCGGTTCGTTTCTCACGTGGGCCGTCGGTGGTGTTGAGGGCAACCGGCTGCCCCGACTCTGCGTTGATGGTGTACCGCTGTTCGTCGACGCTGTAAACCACCGAGGCTGGCGCGTCGGACGCTTGCTTAGCACTGCAATCCAGCGGCAGGGAAACGGTCTTTGGTTGGCCGTTCGGGTCTGCGCTTCCGAGACGAAGTGTCGGTTCTACGTGATCGGCTAAGGAATGGATCGCGACGAAGTCCGGTTTTATTTCTGGATCATTCTGTTGGTTGAGCGTTCCCGGCTCAACGACTACCTCGGCGACTGATGCGCTGTCTTCAGCGGTTCCAGGCTTAGATGCTTCGGCTTGGGCTTGCGTCGCTGTTATGCCCAAGGCCGGGACGCTCACAGCAGAGGCCCCGATAGCTTGTATCGTCCTCCGACGACTTAGATCAACTTGGTCCTTTTTAGACATACATATACTCCGAGCTTAGTGATTCGTACCTTCTTGCACGCCATACGTAGCGTTTACTCACGCCTGGTGTGAGCCCAACTAGCGGTGCGAAACGTCGTAGTTAGTAAAACGAATGCCGTAGGTGTTTTGGGGGACATCGATCTATAGAAATCTTGCAACGGCGCTGCCTGGGAACATATATTTGTTGGGCACTATGCGTTAACCAGGAATCATCGACAAACGTCGCCATTGACGGCGATTTTCGGGTCCTGCAGCGGATTCTGGGGAGTTTCCCCGTCGAGCCTCGACCGTTCACTTGCCGCAACCACCCCGACCAGGCGCCGTTCTATGTGTCAAAAAATTTGGAAACCAACGGAAACGGCGTAGCGTGTATCTATCAGCGGCCCAACACGGTGCCGCTAAAGCGAAAGAATAAGTGATGCAAGGAACAGTAAAGTTCTTCAACAGCGAAAAAGGCTTCGGCTTCATCTCACGGGAAGGTGGTGACGACGTATTCGTCCACTACTCAAACATCTCGGGGGACGGCTACAAGTCATTGGACGAGGGTCAGGCAGTCGAGTTCGACGTAGCTCCTGGTCGTAAGGGTGAAGAAGCTCAAAACGTACGCGCAATATAAGACTCAAAACTAACTAGCACAATCGCCGCTGACTTCGGTCGGCGGCGTTTGTAGTTTTCGGCACGCGGGTGTCTTCATAGAGTATGCAAAGTTGCGCACTTCCGGAGCCCTAGCTACGGTGTGGGAATGTCTTCGATCTACGAACTAGAAATGGCCGACATCACCGGCAACCAGGTTGGTTTCGACCAGTTCCGCGATCAAGTGCTGATCGTGGTCAACGTCGCCAGCGCCTGAGGATTTACCTCTCAGTACGCAGGTCTGCGTACGCTTCACCACCAGAATGACGACGTTACAGTGCTCGGGTTTCCATGCAACCAGTTCGGCGGCCAAGAGCCAAAGTCCGACGCTGAAATCCTGGACTTTGTGCAGTCGAAATACGATATCAACTTTCCGATGTTTGCCAAGATTGACGTCAACGGCCCCAACACAGCGCCGCTGTACCAACTACTAAAGGACGCTCAACCCGGGCAAGGCGACGACGCCGATATCACCTGGAATTTTGAGAAGTTCATCGTCGACAAAAGCGGGGCCGCGGTCGAACGTTTCGACCCTGCGACCACCCCGGAAGAAATCGGCGAAACGGTCGAGACATATCGGTGACTGGCGAACCGAACCGGTGGTTATCCGCCGACGTCGATCGAGGCGACAACTACGATCGTAAATGGTTGGAGATGGACGCCCGCGGCGAGTCAATCCACGGTGAAGTCGACTTTGTTAGCCGATTCGAACCGTCGACCGTTCTTGATGCTGGTTGTGGTACCGGTCGAGTCGCCATCGAACTTTCCCGCCGCGGGGTAACGGTTACTGGCATCGATGTCGACCCGGCAATGATTGGGTCGGCCGTTACCAAAGCCCCTGATCTACGATGGTTCCACGCCGACCTGACGTCGTTCTCGTTAGAAGAACGGTTCGACGTCGTCGTAGCTGCCGGGAACGTCATGATCTTCCTGACGCCGGGGACCGAGCCGGCGGCTCTTGGCAACGTGGCTTGCCACCTGAACCCCGACGGTCGGTTCATTTCCGGGTTTCAGCTCGACGCGACCTACACGTTAGCCGAATACGACGCTGATTGTGAGTCGACCGGTTTTGTCCTAGACGAGCGGTGGTCTACCTGGAACGGCGACGCCTGGACCGATCAAAGTCACTACGCAGTAAGTGTCCACAAACTTAAGTAGCTGCAACGGTATTGCAGGCGCGAAAAGCGTCGGCTTCATCTCACAAAAAGGTGGTCCGACATCTGGAGTGTTTTTGTCGGTGTTGAACTGTTCCAGACAGTATCTTACCCGATGGGTCGGTAACGGGTCAGCGTGAAGAAGGCGCCGCTGAGAAAATGCTCGAAGCATGTGTCTTCACCGAAGACCCGCCTTCGGCCACCATGGCAGCCGAAGTAACGCTGAGTCTGGGTGATCACCCGGGTGGCCCTCTAAGGCTGGTAGAGCCGACCCCTTCTGAGAAGTCCAGGCTTGAAGACTTCGGCGTCGAATACGCCGAACCAGAGTTAGTGGTCGACGGTGAAACGAAGACCGCTACGTTCCTAGTAGTAGACGCCGAGACGGACGAGTATGGGCGGATGACGGTTGTCAGCGTTCCCGGCGAAAAACTTCAATACCAGCTCGACTATTTCGAAGTTGGCTAGCGGTGACCTCCAAGGCGACAAAAACGCTATGCGACCGACCAAATCGTCAGGGATTCGCTGGCGTCGAGAGTCGCCAACTTTGTTCCGTCGTGACCGAACGTGACCAGCGAGGCTCCCCCGTCTACTACATCGCCGGTCGGAACGTTTTGTTTCCGGCCTGACGCGACATCCCAGAGCTCCAACCCGGCAGTTCCCGCAGTAGCTAGCCTCCGACCGTCCGGGCTAAACGCCACCGACTTAACTTTCGAAGAGGCTGGCTGCAACTCATAAAATTTCTCGCCAGTAATGGCGTCTCGCATGATAGCTGACCCGTCGATACTGCCGCTGGCCAACATGTTGCCATCAGGGCTAAACGCCACCGACGTCACCCAGTCTGTATGATCCTCGATAGTGAGTTGTTTCTGACCTGTTTCAGCGTCCCAGAGAATCAGGCTGCCGTCAAAACTCCCTGTGGCGAGCGCAAAGCCGTCAGCCCGATAGACCACCGAGTGAACAGAGTTGAGGTCTAGCATGTCACCCAACGTTTGACGATGCGTACCGTCATCAACATTCCACAGCATGACCGAGCCGTCGAAACTGGCCGAAGCGAGCGTGGCGCCGTCGGGGCTGAACGCCACCGAATTGACGTTGTCGGTATGGCCAGCCAAACGGTGTTGTTCTCGACCGGTTTCAGCGTCCCATAAAACGATTGTGGTGTCGTCGCTAGCCGTCGATATCAGGTCACCTTCGACGCTATGGGCCACTGCGTTGATCAAGTCACTATGCCCTTCGACTTTCCGCACGACGTCACCGTTGTTGATGTCCCAAAACACGATAGACCCGTTGTCGTTGGCCGATACCAGCTTCGAATTGTCGGGACTGAACTCGATGGCGTTGACCGAACCGTAGTCGGACGCAAGACGTACCGGGTCGACGAGTCTAAGCTGCGGAGGCGCCATCGTCGTCTGAGCAAAAAACGGTCGGGTTGCCACGGGTACCGCTATTCGTTCAGTTGCGTCGTCGTTCCCTGACGTCGTTCGCTCATGAAACTCACGGTCGCTTGCAGACCGATCAATCGGCTTGTCCACATCGACGAACGCGGCCGACCTGTTCTGTTGGATAGAACGAAGTTGTTCGACGACCTCCCCGGCCGAGTCGGGTCGATCCGCAGGATCTTTCCTGACCATCGAGTCGAGCAGGTCCACTAGCTCGGATGGGATGTCGAGCATCAACGGCATCGGAGGATAACCCAGAATCTGGGCGATAAGCGCAGCGCTGGTTTCGGCGGAGAACGCTGGACGCCCGGTAAGGAATTGGCGAAGAGTCAAACCGAGCGAATAGATGTCGGACTGCCTCGTCTGACGCTTACCGTTTAGAACCTCAGGAGCGACATAAGTTAAGGTGTACGCTACTGCCACTGTCGTAGTAACGTCTTCACCTAGGACCGTCGAAATCCCGAAGTCACCTAGCACAGGGTCGGCGCGGTAATGACCGACAAAAATGTTGGACGGTTTCACATCACGGTGAAGAACATTACGGTCATGGGCTGCCTGTAACGCCGAACCTATCCGTATCCCGACGTCAACCGTTTCGACCCAACTAAGGTTTCCTTCTTCTTTGAGCCGATCCGAGTATGAACCATCGGTGAACAACGGCATCACAATAAACGGCATACCAGTCGAGGTAAGACCGCTGTCGAGCATCGGCAAGATATGAGGGTGGTCACTGAGCAGTTCCATGGCTTTCAGTTCACGCTTGAAACTCTGTTGCAACGTGGCGTCGAGGGACTGAGCGGTCAGAACCTTAATGGCTACCTTTCGGTTATGTCGCAAATCGTGAGCGGAGTGAATGATGCTCGACCCACCGCTATTAAGATGTTCGAGGTCTCGGTACCCCTCGATTACGGGAAGCGGCGCGTCCATGCCAGAACGGTTGGCGTCGAGTACACCTTCGGTTTCTGGCTCCACCATGTTTCTGCCTGCTTCCAGCCTGACAACACACGTGCGGAACACGTGTCCGCTCGTTCCAGTTTAGACCGAGAACCATGGTGACGGGTTTCGAATCATTCACGCGCTCGTCAACTAATGACGGCGCATATGAGGAAATGACCAGCTAAAGTTTAGAGAGCCTTTCATGGGGCTGTAGCTCAGTTGGCTAGAGCGCCTGCTTTGCATGCAGGAGGTCGGGAGTTCGATTCTCCCCAGCTCCACAAGGTTCAACCAGGTCAGACGGCTTCCGAGTCGCCTGGCCTGTTTGCTTTTTGACCCCTGGTAGCCACGTTGGCAGCCAGGCGGGGTTGGCATAGGTTGAGATTGCCAGCCACTACCACCTAACGGACGTCCAGGATTAGCTTTAACCGTCTAGCCAGATGCAATTGCCTCTAGCCACTTAAAGAACGCTGCTTTACTAAATGAATCATCGTCATAGCCAACTTTTCGATCAGCTAGCAAAGTTGCAAGCTGGCTACCATCCATGGCAACTACGCCTGCCTGCCGTAGAAGTTGGATGCTATCGCGTGTGAATCTGCCTGTCGTAAAGAACATATATGCAACTGGATCGCACAATTACGTCTTTGGCCCCAGTAACGATTGTAGCGATAATCATCATTTCTATTCGTTCCAAACCAACCGCTTTTGCTCCAGTAGTCGGATTTACAATCGTGGCAGTTCTGGTGACTTCAGCGATCAAGATAGTCGAGAGTCGGCGTCTAAGATCTGCTCGATTTGCCAGTGATTCACTAGCAACAGCCGTGGGCCTTACTCCGGCCCAGGCAGAACAAGTATTGATTTTGATGAGGCTCTACGAGAGTGTACACCAGTTCAACAGTTCACAAACTGAGACAGTCGATCTGACCGATTCGATCTTCAATCTGCGGACAGAGATCGCTGAGTCCGAAGGTGATGCAATCCATGACGTGGTTGTCCGCATCCCTCTTGATGGCAATAACGATCTCCTTCTCAACAATTAGGAACCGGCTTGACTTGTAGTCACAAGTTCAGAGAGAAACACTTACTGACACAAGCTCGCCAACACAAATCGACCGAATGTAAATTGGCAGCCAGGCCCGTAGTCGTTGTTCCTCGTCGGATGGAACAGGCTTTGGGAGCCGTTGTGTTGATCGAGGCTGACCCACGATACGACATGCCCGGCGTTGTGAAACCCCGAACCGAGAAACCGCCATCGTTACGGCAGCCCGTCGTCGGTTCGGGGTCAAAATTTTCCCCGCCCGATCTCTTTCAATATTTCTTTGTCTAGCTCAGCTTCAGCCAACAACTTTTTTAGTCGAGCGTTTTCAACCTCGAGTTCTTTCAAGCGTCTAGCGTCGTCGGCTTTCATGCCCCCGTATTAGGAGAGCCAGCGATGCCACGTCGACTCGGCGATCTCTAAATGGCGGCACACCGCGTCAAGCTGCGTGCCTGAGGCTAGGAGTTTGTTGCCCTCAGCGAGCTTCCGGAATATCTGATCCGGCGTATGCTTACGTCGCTTGTAGTTGGTCATGAGTGTCCCTTTCTGTCTTCAGTATCGAAGACAACGAACTCTCAAACCAACTGGCTCATCTCACACGACCCAGGTCACGGGGTCAACCTCACCTCGCTGTCAGACCCGTTTGCTAGGCTTGTAATTATGAGTCAGACCAGCGATTCTTCGAAAAGATTTCTAGAGGCAACATCTGAAGAGCGTCTCGAACGCTTCGAGGCATCCCGGGTGCGGGATCGAAACGATTTACCTCCCGAGGTTCGTGCCGCGTTCGAAAAAGCCGATCAAGAGATGGCTAAAGAGTGGGCCGGTAAAATCCCAGAACCGGTAGTAATCGATATGCGCACTGATAACAAGGCCAATTGAATTCACCAGCCTGGCGAGAAGTCAAACTCTCGCCACGGGTGCTCGAACGGCTCAAACAAGCAAACCAAACTTCGGGGTACCCATCAACGGATGAAGAGATCCTGCGGCACACGATCGTGCACGTCATCGAAGGTTTTCGGGAGGAATGGGATTCGCTACCAACCAGCCCAGATGGTGTGCGACGATTAGACTTCTACGGCGACTACTATCCAGCCCTCATCTTCTACGGCATTCTTGAATCGACGAGCGTCTACCACCTTGGGCTAGTCGAAGAAACCGTCAAGATATTCGACGTTCGCATCGTAGACACCCCAAGAAACCCTACAGGCTTGGACGATTGACAGCGGTAGCCAAACTGGTAGCCAGCGGCCTCATGCCCAGGCGAACAGGCACAGCCCGAACCAGCCTCAACACCCGCTAAACAAGCCACTGCCACCCTCCCACGAACATCGTTTCCTGACGCTCCCGCGGAGCAGCGCTAATCGTGGGCGTCGAGGTTCGAAGCGATCGCTGAGACTCCGGGTGATGCGACCGAGTTTGTTGGTCGATTTCGAGCCCATGTTGGAGCAGCGAAATTTGTTGATTAAGCGCAAGGGGCGAAGAGTTGGCATCCGTCGTTTGGTCCGGGTTTGTTGCTTGTGGTTGACGAGTTGGCCGAGCTTGGTTCGGATCATCGCACCCGCCCACCACAGCTTTAACGAAGGTAGCGAGTACGAGGATTATCTCGACTCCTATATCGACGAGGTGTGGGAAAAGTTCCGTAACGAGGACCTGACGTTTACCATTCAAAGCGGCACCTATTCCGGCAGAGTAGTCGGGGAGACGTTTACGTTTACCGATGAGAAAACCGGCACCGGAGTCAACAGAATCAATGGGAACCAACGATGGCCATGGTGATGTTGGGCAACGGGCTCCTTGACGATAAGACCGGGGCCACCGGGCCAGATGCCGTTCGGGTCCAGCTCCAGATTCAGGCCCAAATGACCGCCGCCCTCAACCGGCGGGTAGCCCATACGCCACAGGAATGGGCGAATCAGGACGCCTACTTCCCGAGGGTAAGCGTTTTAACTCCTACGCGGAATTCTGGCATCGCCATAGCATCGACAATCTGGCCTACAGCTTTTCGTATGCTGATGTCGCCGAGCATAGCCCGTCGTTACATACCGGCAGCCCGACCACGGTTACGGTTGAAGTCGGCTGGTAGGTTGGTACTAGTCAGTCCCTTGACGGGAGTGCTGATCAACAACGGGGCTTTGTCAGCAATCCATCTAGGCTAGACAACATCAACTTCTCACGAGCAAGGAACAAGTCAAAATCGGTTGGTACTAGCACCAAGGGTATAGATGAATGGTCATACCGGGGAGATGACTATGATCATGAACTCTCAATTGACTACACATCCAAGGCGGAACGCCACCACTCGCCCTATGTCCAGCTCCTAATCGACGGCGAAGACATCCTTGGGGTGGACGGCAGATCGGCTACGACCCAGACGAATTCTTCTTCCCGGAAGAACCATTGCGGCCGTTGGAGACTCCCCGACGAGTAGCCCTCTATACCTGCTCTTGCAGTATCGGAGGTTGTGGTGCAGTTACCGCTGTTGTCTCTCAGTATCACAGCAAAGTGTATTGGACCGATTTTAAGTATGTGACCGGAAGGTATGGGGTGCCGATTGACGACCGGCCATTGCGGACCGGAAAAGAAATGGACATCCCCGATTTGCGGTTTGATGCGTACCAATATCGCACTGAAATACTCAGAGCCTCGTACGACAAGTCTTGGGAAAGCAGGGGACGGGCCGTGAGTCGGTTAGTGCGGGACGAGCTGCGCAGCGCTGAACACCTTTTCAAAGCCAGAAATTGCGAGCTTGTTTGGGTGGCTCCTTGTGTGGGAACTGATGACACGATCTCGGTCGTGTTAGACAGTTGCGATGGCTCGTCGCTCGATCGCCTCAAAGTTCAGCTTCACGATCGGAGTGGTAGCGAGGACTTCAACGAAGAAACTGCGGCTCGGTTGGCGAGTGGTTTCCTGTCGGCCAGCCTCGAGGAGTGGAAAGCGTTGGCTATCGATCGTTAAGTTTGTCTTGTAGCTCGCGTAGTTGCTCCGGACTTATTTCCAAAGGCGGGCCTTGTTGAATTACGCAAACCAAGGGCTGCTGAGCGTCGAGTAACCAGTCGGCTTCGGAGGGCAACAGGTAACCGGTTTTACGGCCACCGCCCAGCACCCCGGCGGCTTCTGCTTCAGTACCACAAAGTTCGCTACCAAGGCGCTCAGCTTCGTCTGCCTCGGGAAAACTGTCAACCTCCAGCTCGACAGTGGCGAACACCTCGGAAACCCCATTCTCGCCGGGGTCGAACCCGCCATCCAGAAGATTGCACGGTATTGCGCTTGTTTCCACGGTGCTTTCAGGTGTTGGTGCACCATTTGGATTTAGCGCCGAGATCCCTCCGAAACAGTCTCCGGCTTGGAGCAAAGACTGATGAAGTTGGCCGCTGCCCTTCAGGGTGCCGTCTTGTTTTCTTGGAATGAATGGCACGGCGGCCACACACTTGCCGGAGCGGTCCCCCTCATTCCAGGCCGGCGTCTCCGGGGGAAGCAAAAACACTTCGCCGACGGTTCTGTCTTCGCTAGCCCCGCAAGTCTGGATGGCCTGATCGACAGCGAGCTGGCTGGGGGTCGACTCCGAGTCGTCATCGGCCAACTCCACTTCGTCGAATATCTTCCCGAAGTGAGCCTCTTCGCAGCTCACCTCGCTGACCGACTTGTCGAGAAACAATGGCGAGCTTATGCAGCCGCCGATAGAGAACGGTTCGACGTCCGGTGTCTTGACTTCGGGGCTGCTAGGTCCGTCGACGACTTCGTTTGTCTCGTCCGGTTGTTCGGTAGCCTCGTTGGTGTTACTGCAAGAGGCGAGGAACAATGTCGCTGCTACTAACGCGCCGAAGCCCATGGTACTGGTCGTCGAGTTCGCTCTGGTTGCCATCCGGCCATCCTAGTAAGAAGTCTGCATGGGTGCCAGGGCCGAAAGGTAGACGGGTTGTGGATTTTCTTCGTAGCTGCCGAGATGCCCAGCGTTACTTCGTTGACCATGAGGTCAATACTGGCTAGGAGGCCGCTATCGCGCATTGCAAGCTAACCCATGCTATTATGCAATGCATGAGTCCTCCGGCTGAAGATAACTCCCGTCGCAACAGTCAGCTCCTGAAAGGGTCGCTTGACCTCTGCATTCTGGTCCTGCTGCGGGACGGGCCGTTGTATGGCTATGCCGTAGTCGACGCGCTTCGGGGTCGAGGCATTGACCTGGTCGCTGAAGGCACCGTCTACCCACTTCTGACTCGAATGGAAAAAGCTGGCGTGGTTGGAAGCTTCCGAGCGCCATCGGCTGAAGGTCCGCCACGCAAATACTATGAGCTGACCAAAGTCGGCGAACGAGAACTTGTTGTCGGTATTGAGCAGTGGAGTTCAGTGACGGCTCAAGTCGGTGCGCTTCTGGGTTCTCGCCAGCAGTCTAAAGTCGACACCAAGAAAGGCGGCGTCGATGCAAACCATTGAGCAGGTAGTCGACGCAGTGCAGGAACACTGGGTGCTGTCGGGGGTTGAACCAAAGACGGCAGACGAAATGGCTGACGAACTCGCCGACCATCTACGGTTGGCCGAGGCTGAAGGAAAGTCAGCTGAAGTAGTAGTCGGCTGCGACTTGCGTTCGTTTGCCGACGACTGGGCCCGGCCCGTAGGGTCCCGTGATATGTTGGTTGATCGGTTGGAACTCATGGCGATTGCGGTGGCCGTCTACGTGATCTTTTCGGTCGGTGCCAATGCAATCTTTGAGAGAG